>NZ_JBEXXC010000014.1:0-129460 GCF_040630175.1 Nocardia sp. NPDC005825 | reverse complement strand
CGAGGCGATCGCCTGCGACACCGGATGCCAGCTGGTCAGGTCAGTGGTGGAGCACCTGGCCGAGGCGGGGCAGCAGGAGTCGTTTCCAACTGCGTTCGACGGCATTGCGGGCCATCTTCTGGCGGCGGTCCTCGATGTCGAAACCTGTCTGCGTCAGCAGGAGTCGGGTGCCATGACCCTGCGGGTGCAGCGTCCAGTCGACGATCCATCGGGTGGGATAGTCGGCCCGTGGATATGTCCAGGTGTAGGACAGTTGGTCGGAGGGACGCGCGGTCAGGACCTCGCAGAGGATCTCGTCTATCGGCGAATCCGTGGTGGTGAATCGGAAATGGGTTCCGGCGGATGCTACGAACCCGGTCGGCCGGAGCAGCCACTTCTCGAGTAGATCCGGTTCGGTCAGGGCCCGCCATACCGCGTCCGGAGGCTGCCGGAAGAAGCTGCCGAGCTCGACAGCGGCGGGATTCAACCGCGTATCGGCGATCATCGTTTCGCTCAATTCGCCTGACCTTCCTTGTATTTCGCCTCCATTTCCGCGGCGAGCTGCGGCTTCTCGGCTTCCATCTTCTGGACGTACGCGACCGCGTCACCGACGGTCCGCAGACCCGCGAGGTCTTCATCGGGGACCTTCACGCTGTACCGGTCCTCCAGCTGTACCGCGATCTCCACCTGCGACAGCGAATCGATTTCCAGGTCTTCGACAAAGGACTTCTCGAGCGTCACTTCGGACGCATCGATTCCCGTCACCTCTTCGACGATCTCCGCGATCCCGGTGACGATTTCTTCCTGGGTGCTGGCCACGAAACACTCTCCTCGATGTGACGACATATACCTGAACGGCAGTGCCAGTACGCTAAAAGCTCCAGTGGGGTGGAGGTTCAAGGACTTGTGACGGACGACACAAAGCCCGCTGCGCTGATGAGCATCGGGGAATTGGCGCGCAACTCAGGGCTGCCGGTGCGCACAATCCGGTTCTACTGCGACGAAGGCATTCTCGAATCCCAGCGCAGCGGCGGCGGACATCGAATGTTCGACGCCGACAGCGCGACCGAACGACTGCTACTCGTGCGGCGGTTACGGGCGCTCGGACTCGGGTTGGACTCGATCACCGGCGTGCTGCGCGAAGAACAGTCGATGGAGGAGGCCATCGCCGCCGAAAGCGCCAAGCTCGATATCGAATTCAGGTCGCTGGCCTGGCGTCGCGCATCGGTACGGGCCATGGAGGCGGCCGCCCCGGAACAACGCGCCGACCGGCTCGCCCTACTGGCCGTGGCACAGGACGGTAATGCGTTGCACGAGTGCCTCATCCGGTTCTGGCACCGCATTCTCACGCCGATTCCGCGGTCCGACAGTGACGGCTGGGTGTGCTGGAACGTGCCCGAGCCGCCCACCGACCCATCAGTCGACGAGGTCGTCACCTACGCAGAACTGGCCGCCCTCGCCTCCAGCCCGGACCTGAACAAGGCTGTCCGACACCAATACTGGCGAGATCGGCCCGACCTGATCCGCGACCCGCGAGCCCTCTACCACGAGATGGGCGAGCTGATGATCGACGTCGTGCCCCTCGTAGCCGACGGCATTCCCCCGCACCCCGGCAACGAACTCGACCGATTCGTCACCGCCCACGCCACCGCCCGCGGCGAACGCGACACCCGGCAATTCCGCGAACACCTCCTCCGCGACGCAACCGACTCCGACCCCCGAATCCACCGCTATTGGTCCCTGACAGACCGACTCCTCGGACCCCGAGTCACGATCGGCCGCGCCCACGACTGGCTGTACAACGCATTGGAACAGGCGTCAGCCGCAAGGGCCGGTTAGGCCCGAAAGGGGCCGTGCGCCTGCCTTATTGGAACAGGGTGTTCCAGAAGGTGCAGCGGTGGTCGGCGGTGAAGGTCTCGGAGAATTGGTTTCCGGCGGGGCGGAAGGAGAGGAAAGTCGGGGCGGCAGGGGTGTATTGAGGGATGGCGGGGAGGCCGACGGGGTCGGGGGTGCCGGTGTTGATGAAGCGGGTCCAGTAGCGGCGGATGTCGGATTGGAGGCGGCGTTGGGGTGGGGTCATGACGCCGTCCAGGGCGAAGCCGGCTTGGACCAGGTCGAAGAGGGAGGGGAGTTCGGCGGCGTGGTAGGCGCCCATGGGGAAGGTGCTGGGTGGGGCCAAGGCGCCGCGGTCGTCGAATTCGTAGACGTAGGTGGGGTTTTGGCGGGAGAGGTCGGAGACCTGGGAGATGAGTTTGCAGACTAGTTGGTCTGTCCAGGCTCGGGTGAGAGCCAAGGCCGGTTGGGGGTAGTCGGTGACCGGATATTCGGCGACGACCTGGTCTGTTCGAGGTGGAGTCAGGTCGGGGATCTTGGCGGCGAGGAGGCGGGGATAGTCGGCGGCGGTCATGACCGGGCCGAGGGGGATGCCGTATTTGATCCAGACCCAGAGGGCCACCTCGTCGTGATTGGAACCGACGAAGGTGGGGATGTGGGACATGCCACCGGATTTCAGCAGGGTCAGCGGGCTTTCGGGGAGGTAGGCGTTGCCGTGGACGATATTGGTGTCCTCGGGGCCGCGGTCCACCAGGATGTCGGGCGAGAGGGCGCGCAGGCAGGTGGCGTCGTCGGTGGCGGGGCAGCCCGCGGCGGCAGCCCAGGCGTCGCCTTCGGCCTCCGCGTCCGGCAGGGATTGGCTCGCACACGGGCCGCTCTGGAGGATGGCGGCCTGGAAGAGGGGCTTGGAGGACGGGGTGGCCATGTGGGCGCAGATCGAGACGCCGCCGGCCGATTCGCCGTCCAGGGTGACGCGGTCGGGGTCGCCGCCGAACGCGGCGATATTGCGGTGGACCCAGCGCAGCGCGGCCTGCTGGTCCATGAGCCCGTAGTCGCCGGAGCCGGAACCGTCGTCCAGGGCCGAGGCGGCCAGGAAGCCGAACAGGCCGAGGCGATAGTTGATGGTGACGACGATGACGTCACCGTCGGGTTGGGAGACCAAAGGGGCTGCGCCGTACATGCTTCCGGTGCCGGTCTGCAGGCTGCCGCCGTGGATCCACAGCATGACGGGCAGGGCGCGGCCGTCGGCGGGGAGGGTCGGCGGCGTCCAGACATTGAGGTACAGGCAGTCTTCGACGGTGGTGCGCAGGCCGCCCAACCCGGTCGGCTGGGCGCAGTTCGGGCCCGCATCGCGGGCCTCACGAACACCGGGCCACGGCGCGACCGGCTCGGGCGGCCGCCAGCGGAGCGCACCGACCGGTGGTGCGGCGTAAGGGATCCCATTGAACAAGCGATACGACGGGGTCGAGACACCATGCAACGCACCACTATCGATGGTGACCGTGTCGGGAGCGGGCCCCGAATACGCCCGCGCCACCGGGCCGTTCACCGCGAAGATCACCACCAAGAGCGCCACCGCCGCGAACACCGCGCCGGATCCCCGCCTCATCCACCCCTGTTCACGCACGATCACCCGAGCCTCCTGGGCCAGCAAGCGCTATCGCGTAGTCGTTCGATACTAGTCGGCCGGTCCGGACGGGGGTCCGAAGTCTCACGAAACCGGGAAAACTCCTGCGTACGGACGGGTCCGCACCGCGGATCCGTCTCACGGCGAGACGCTTGTTGACACTCGATTCAGGTCGGGACGACGGTGGCCCCATGACCCGCACCTCCCCCGATGCGCTCGACGTGTTCGACCCCGCGCACATCGACGACCCCTACCCGCTGTACCGGCGGCTGCGCGAGCAATCCCCTGTCTACCGCATCCCGGGCACCGACTTCTACCTGGTGACGTCCTGGGATCTGGTGACCGAGGCCGTGAATCGCGGCGACGAGTTCTCCTCGAACCTCACCGGCGCCCTGCTGCGGCAGGAGGGGCAGCCGCCCGTCACCTTCGACATGGACGGCGGCGGCCAGGCCGTCCACGTGCTCGCCACCGCCGACGACCCGAGCCACCAGGCCCAGCGCAAACTCGTGCAACCCTTGCTGGCCAAACGGATTCGCGGCCTCGGACCGACCGCCGAGGAACTGGTGGACCGGCTGTGGACCGAGGAACGGCACGACGATCGCATCGACTGGGCGACCGGCATGGCCGACCGCCTCCCCCTGGCACTCGTCGCCGACATCATCGGACTCCCCGACGCCGCTGTGCCGCAACTGCTCACCTGGGCCTACGACAGCACCGAGATGCTGGGCGGCGTGGTCGACTCGGACCGTTTCGTGCAGCTGGTCACCGCCGCCACCGAACTCACCGGCTATCTGCACACCGAATTCGCGGCCGCCCAGCGCAACCCGGGCGACGACCTGCTCGGCGTGCTGGCCCGCGCCTGCGCGGACGGGCAGATCACCGACGTGGTGGCCGTGCTGATCCTGGTCCAACTCGTCGGCGCGGGCGGCGAATCCACGGCCGGCCTCATCGCCAATGCCGCCCACCTGCTGGCCACCCGACCCGACCTCCAGGACGAGCTGCGCGCCGAACCCGCCCTGCTGCCCGCCTTCCTGGACGAGGCGCTGCGCCTGGAATCACCGTTCCGAGGCCATCATCGGCACGTCACCACCGATACCGTGCTGGGCGGCATCGCGATTCCCGCGGGCAGCCACCTGCTGCTGCAGTGGGGCGCCGCCAATCGCGACCCGGCCCGCTTCGAGGATCCGGACACCCTCGACCTGGACCGCCGCAGCGGCGCCAACAATCTCGCGTTCGGGCGCGGCATCCACTTCTGCATCGGCTCGGCGCTGGCCAAGCTGGAGGCCACCGCCGCGCTCACCGCCCTGCTGGAACGGACCACGGCGTTCACCCTCGTCGAAGACGCCCCGCCGCAGTGGTTTCCGAGCATCTTCGTGCGCCGCCATCGCACCCTGCCGCTGCGCCTCCACATCCGAAACACGTGAGCCCGCGCGGACTCGCCCGGATTCTTCCGCGCGTCCGCCGCGTGCCGGGGGCGTGGTCACGGCATGATCGTCGTCGATCGATCAGGGGGGCATCCACAGCTGTGACCACAGGAAAGGGGTTTTGTTCGTGAAGACCGTGTACGTCCGCCGCATCACCCTGGCGGCAACCGCGTGTGCCCTGTCCGGTGCGCTGGCCGCGCCGGCCGCCGCCGACGCCGCGCCGCAGAAGATCACGCTCGACTACGCCAAGGGCCAGTGCGGCCAGACCACGCTGATAGCGCACTCGTTCACACCCACCACGCTGGAGATCACCACCTCCAGCAACTTCACCGACGACGCCAAGATCGACATGGCCGGGAAGCGCACCCCGCTGCCCGACACCTACGGCGCGGTCACCACCACCGTCGACCTGGGCACCCCGATGCCGGGCGCCATCCCGTTCGAGGTGTCGGGCTCGGAGTGGCCGGGCAGCCAGGGCACCGGCTGCAAGGGCTGGATCATCGTCGCCTGATCAGCGGTCCGGAAAACGATCGAGCCCCGGGAGCGATCCCGGGGCTCGATCGTTTCCGCGGCCTACTTGCCGTGGGTGCGCAGCTGGTAGAGGCCCTCGGTCTCGGCGACGACCACCCCGTTGGCGTCGGTCACCGTGGCCTTCAAGGTGAAGTCGGCCTTGCCCTTGATGTCGGCTTCCTCGGTGATCCGCGCGATCTCCGCCTCCGACAGCGTGGCCTCGGCGCGCACATCGGTGGCGGCGGGCTTGCGGAAGAACACGTGCAGGTCTTTCACCAACGGGAAGTACTTGGCGGTGTCGAAGGTGGAGATGGCGATCGCGCCGCCCAGGATCTCCGCGACCGTGAACAGCACACCGGCGTACATGACGCCGAAGTGATTGCCGTTGCCCTCGATCGGAACCGTGGTGGCGGCGTACCCGGGCCGCACCTCCTGCGCCTGCACGCCCATCTTGTGCGCGATCGGAATCGTGTGCTCCAGGGCACCGTTCACGATCTCGTGCAGCGGCGGGGCTTCGTTCGCCATGCGGACCTCCTCGTCCCAGCTGTTTCTGACATCTTTGGCGCCACTTACTGACGTGCTGCCAACAAGGTGAATCATTCCGCCTGAGAGGGTTGCCGCGCAACTCTTTCATCCCAGCCCGTGAAACCCGCCACATCCAGGCAAATCATCCCACGACACCTCTAGTATGCAAGTCGTGTCCAAGACTTTCTCCGCCGCCGAGCGGGCCTACCGCGAAATCAAGGAACGCATACTCAGCGGCGACCTCCCCGGCGGGGAGCTGGTCAGCGAGAACGAGATGGCCGGCGAGCTGGGCACCTCCCGCACCCCCGTCCGCGAGGCCTTCCTGCGGCTCGAGACCGAGGGCTGGATGCGGCTCTACCCCAAGCGCGGCGCCCTCGTGGTGCCCGTCCCCTCGCACGAGGCCGACCATGTGATCCACGCCCGCTACATTGTGGAAACCGGTGCGGTGGACGCGCTCACCCGCATCGCCCGCGCGGGCCTCATCCCCCGGCTGCGCGAATCCCTGGACCGCCAACGCGAACTCGCCGACGCCGGCAACCTCGAGGAATTCGCCATCGCCGACGCCGACTTCCACCGCGAGTACGTGGTGGCCGCGGACAACCCGCTGCTCATCGGCTTCTACGACTCGCTGCGCGAACGGCAGCGCCGGATGAACAGCGTCGCGCTGCAACGCGGCGAGACCAACCCGCACCGCATCATCGAGCAGCACACCCGCCTCGCCGATCTGATCGACGCCGCCGACGGCGCCGGATTCGCCGAGGCCCTCGCCGAACACCTCACCGACGTGCACGGCGTCACCCCGAGGGGCCTGTGATGGCGACCCTGACCACCCTCGACACCCGCGTCGATCGGCTGGGCACGCACCCGAAGGCGTGGCTCGGCGTCGCGACGGCCATCTTCGCGATCGCCTGGGGCGGCAACGAATTCACGCCCCTGCTCGTCATGTACAAGCGCGACGGGCTGCCGGTCACCACCGTCGACCTGCTGCTGTTCGAATACGTGCTGGGCATCGTGCCCGCCCTGCTGATCGGCGGCCCGCTCTCGGACCGCTACGGCCGCCGTCCGCTCATGCGGCCCGCGCCGTTCATCGCGGCCACCGGCTCGACGCTGCTGGCCTTCGGATCCCATTCGGTCCCCATGCTTTCCGCGGGCCGCGTGCTGTGCGGCATCGCGCTGGGCCTGGCCATGGCGGTGGGCAGCAGCTGGCTCAAGGAGCTGTCGCAGCCGCCGTTCACCGCCGGCACCGCCTCCGGCACCGGGGCGCGCCGCTCGGCCATGAGCCTCACCGGCGGCTTCGGCGTCGGCGCGGGCGTGGCGGGCGTGCTGGCGCAGTGGGGTCCGTGGCCGGACTCGCTCGCCTATCTGATCAATGTGACGCTGTGTGCGATGGCGGCGGCGCTGCTGTTCCGCGCGCCGGAAACCATCGCGCCACAGGTGAATCCGGGGCGACTACTCGACGATCTGAAGGTCCCCGTCGGTGCGCATCACCGCTTCCGGACCATCGCGCTGCCGGTGTGCCTGTGGCTGTTCACCTCGTCGGCGGCGGCCTACGCCATCATGCCGACGCTCATGATGCCCAAGGTACACGGCGCCCCGATCGCGTTCTCCGCCTTGATCACCGTGATCACCCTCGGCTGCGGTTTCGGCATCCAGTCGGTGGCGCGCAAGATCGATCGCCCCGGCTCGCTGCGGCTGCCGATGTTGGCGCTGAGCCTGGTCATCCTCGGAATGCTGCTCGCCGCAGCCGCTTCCGCCACCCTCACCCTGTGGCTGACCGTGCTGACCGCCGTCGCCCTGGGCATGGGATTCGGCAGCGGCCTGGTCGCGGGCCTGCTGGAGATCGAGCGTATGGCCCGCCCCGACGACCTGGCCGGACTGACCGCCGTCTTCTACGCGGTCAGCTACCTCGGCTTCGGCGTCCCGGCACTGATGGCGGTCTGCCACAACGGCCTCGGCGTCGGCTACCCCGCCATGTTCGGCGTCCTCGCCGCCGCCTGCGCGGTGTGCCTGGCCATCGTGAGCCGGTCCCGCCCGGCCTGAGCTCGGAGGTCCCGGCGGCGGCCCCCAACCGCCCGCCGCCGGGCCCCGCCTTACAGCGAGCGGGAGATGATCTCCTTCATGATCTCGCTGGTGCCGCCGTAGATGCGGTTCACGCGAGAACCCGTGTACATGTTCGCGATCGGGTACTCCATCATGTAGCCGTAGCCGCCGAACAGCTGCAGACAACGGTCGACCACCTTGTCGCAGGTCTCGGCCGCGAACAGCTTGGCCATGGACGCGGTCGACGGGTCGTTCTTGCCGTCGATGTACTGCTGGATCGCGTAGTCCACCAGCGTCTTGATGGCCAGCGCCTCGGTCTTGACCTCGGCCAGGGTGAACGCGTTGTGCTGGAACTTGCCGATCGGGCGGCCGAACGCCTCGCGCTCCTTGGAGTAGCGCAGCGCTTCCAGCACCGCGGCCTCGGCCAGCGCCGAGCACAGGCTGGCGATGATCAGCCGCTCCCGGGCCAGCTGCTCCATGAGCTGATAGAAGCCCAGACCCTCCTGCGCGCCCAGCAGATTCGCCACCGGCACGCGCATGTCGGAGAAGAACAGCTCGCGGGTGTCCTGCGCGTGCTGGCCCATCTTCTCCAGCACCCGGCCGCGCTCGAAGCCCGGCAGATCCTTGGTCTCGGCCACGATGAGCGAGACGCCCGCCGCGCCCTTGGACGGGTCGGTCTTGGCCACGATCACCAGCAGATCGCAGTGGGTGGCGTTGGAGATGAACGTCTTCGAGCCATTGACGACGTAGTGGTCGCCCTCGCGGATCGCGGTGGTGCGCACCGACTGCAGATCCGATCCGGTGCCGGGCTCGGTCATGGCGATGGCCAGCACCAGCTCGCCGCTGATGATGCCCGGCAGCCACTTCGCGCGCTGCTCGTCATTGCCGTAGTTGTAGATGTAGTGCGACACGATCGGCGAGTGCACGGAGAAGCCGAAGCCGTTGTCGTGGGCGTAGACCAGCTCTTCCTGGACGATGGCCTGCATGCCGTAATCGCCGCCCGCGCCGCCGAATTCCTCCGGCAAGTCCAGGCCGAGCAGGCCCGCGGCGCCGGCCTTGTTCCAGAACTCGCGGTCGACCATGTGCTGGGCGGTCCAGCGCTCGCGATGCGGCATGGCCTCCTTGCGGAAGAACTCCGCGGCGTGCTTGCGCAGCTCGCGGTGCTGATCGGTCTCCCAGGTGGGCCGGTAGTCGGGGAACAGTTCGGACATCGGTGTCACTCTCCGTTGTTGCGTCGAATGCCGTTGAGCGGCAGGTCTTCCCGAGCGGCGATGGCTTCGAGCTCGGCGATGGTCTTGTCGGCGAAGGCCTTCCGGAAGGCCTCGTGGGTCCCGTCGGCGCCGAAGGTGGCCAGCGCGCCCAGGAAGAAATGCGGCTCGACCGCGCCCAGCGCGACGTGGCCGTCGGCGCATTCGTAGATGCCGTAGCCGGGGAACGCGCCGCCCAGTACCGCGCCGTCGCCCATGAGGCGGTAGCGCACGGCGTCGCCCGCGCGGGCCGCGGCTTCCTCCAGGGCGACCCGATACGGCTGTCCCGCACCGGTTGTCGCCCGGCGCACCAGGGCGGCCAGGGCGGTGGAGACCGCGCGCTCCGCGCCGAGCATGTCGGCGATCGGGACCTTCGGCATGTGCGGCGGGGTCAGGGTGCCGTGTACGGCTTGGTAATTCAGGTCGTGGCCCGGGACCTCGGGCTCGTCGGCGTGGCCGATGATCTCGATGAGCGAGAGCTCCGGGAAGCGCTGCTGCGGCTGTGCCAGGCCGAGGCGGGCCAGGGCGGAGGGCCGCATGGAGGTGATGAGCAGGTCGGCGGTGGCCAGCAGCTCGTCGAGCTTGGCGCGGTCGGCGTCCTGCTTCACGTCGAGGGTGACGACCTGCTGGCTCGCGACCAGGTGCTCGTACCACTGCGGCGCGGCGGCGGCCAGCGGGTCACCGGTCGGCGGCTCCACCTTGATCACCTGTGCGCCCAGCTCGGCCAGCCGCGCGGCGGCCAGTGGGCCGGGCAGGTTGACCGCCAGGGACACGACTTCGACTCCGACCAGGGGCCGCAGCGTTGGTTCCTCCATATCGCGAACGATACAGTTGTATCGTGAACCGGTCAATCACATCAATTACCGGGCACACGGCCCGGAACCGCTAAATTGAGGGGCGATGCTGAACCCACGAGCCACCAATGAGGACCTGACCGCCAAGGCCCGCATCCGCAACGCCGCCATGGACCTGTTCGCCCAGTACGGCGACTCCCGGGTGTCGCTGCGCGCGGTCGCGGCCGAGGCCAGCGTGACCCTCGGGCTGGTTCAGCACCACTTCAAGACCAAGGACGGCCTGCGCGACGCGGTCGACAAACTGGTCGTCGAATACTTCGCACAGGCCGTCGCCTCGATCCCACCGACCGGCACCCACGCCGAGGTCGCCTCCGCCCGCGACGAAGCGGTGCGGAACATGCTGCACGCCAACCCCGCCGTGGTGAACTACATCCGCCGGTCACTGCTCGAGCCCTCCGAGACCCGCATCCACCTGCTGGACGCGGTGGTCGAACTGACCCGCAGCGAGGTCGCCGGACTCCGCGCGGCGGGCCTGGCCTCGACCGACAAACCGGAATCGGACCAGATCGTGGCCGTCCTACTCCGCCAATTCGGCGAACTCCTCCTGGCACCCATGCTCGATGCCGTCTGGGAGCGCGTCTCACCCGACAACCCCACCCGCCCCCGCCTGTCCATCACAGTCAAGGACTAACCCACCCGAGCCGCCGAGTGGCACATTATGGCGGCATAACCAGACAAATCCCCTCCACGGCGTGCCGCTCGGCGGAGTGGGGGGATCAGTTTTCGGTGGGGAGGCCGGCTTCGGTCCAGTCTTCGATGCCGTCGCGGTATTTGCGGATGTTGGTGTAGCCCAGGCGCTCCAGCTTGGTCGCCACGTTCTGGCTGTTGGGGCAGGCCGCGTTCGAGCAGTAGGTGACGATGGCGGCGTCGCGGTCCGGAAGCAGGCGCGGCGCTTCGGTTTCCACGTCGGCCTCGATCAGGGCGAGCGCGCCGGGCAGATGCGCCGTGGCGTAGTACGTGCCGCCGAGGGCGTCGAGCACGGTGACGGTTCCGGCGGCGATTTCCTGGGCGAGTTCCTCGCGGGTGATGAGTGCGGTCATGGGAGTTCCTTTCACGGAAATTTATGTGCGTGTGCACGCTACTACTTAGGTGTGCGCGCACGCAACTGGGTTACGATGGGGCGGTGTCCTCCCGATCCCATTCGGCCGTGCACGCCTGGGCCGCCCTGCTCCAGGTCCACGCCCTCCTCGTGCCCGAGCTCGACGCCGAACTGCGCCGCGCCACCGGGCTGCCGCTGAGCTGGTACGACGTCCTGCTGGAACTCGATGCGCCGCACCGGCTCCGGATGAGCGATCTCGGTGAACGGGTGGTGCTCAGCCGCACCCGGGTGAGCAGGCTGGTGACCGAGATGGAGATGCAGGGGCTGGTCCGGCGCGAAGCCAATCCCGACGACGGACGGTCGGCGTTCGTGGCCATCACCGACCAGGGCCGGCGGAGATTCCGGGAGTCCGCGCCGCACTATCTCGCGGGCATCGAACGGCGCTTCGGGGAGAAGCTGGACGCGAAGGAGCTCGAGACCCTCGCGTCCGCGCTGCGGAAAGTGCTGGCCCCGGCCGATATCGCCGGGCCCGAGGGCGGCACGCCGTAGTTCGGCGCGGGCTGTGCAGAACGGTTGCCGCCGGGCGGGGTGACGGGAACAGTGGATGCCGGAATCGATTCGATCGGACCGGATTCGAACAGAGGAGACATCTCGTGCGCTTCGGCATCTTCATCCCGCAGGGCTGGCGGCTCGACCTGGTCGGCATCGACCCGGCCGCGCAGTGGGGAGTGATGCGGGACCTGGCCACGCGCGCGGATTCCGGGGACGCCTGGGAATCGCTGTGGGTCTACGACCACTTCCACACCGTCCCCGTACCCACCGAGGAGGCCACCCACGAGGCGTGGACGCTGATGTCGGCGCTGGCCGCGAGCACCTCGCGAATCCGGCTGGGGCAGATGTGCACCGCCGTCAGCTACCGCGACCCGGCCTACCTGGCCAAGGTCGCCGCCACCGTGGACCTCATCTCCGGCGGACGCGTGGAGATGGGCATCGGCGGCGGCTGGTACGAGCACGAATGGCGCGCATACGGATACGGATTCCCGTCCGCCGGTGAGCGATTGGGCCGGCTCGACGAAGGCGTGCAGATCTTCCAGCAGGCCTGGACGACGGGGAAGGCGACCCTCGACGGCAAGCACTACCGGGTAGACGGCGCGATCGTGCGGCCGCTTCCCGTGCAGGAGGGCGGGATTCCGATCTGGGTCGCGGGCGGCGGCGAGAAGGTGACGCTGCGGATCGCGGCGAAGTACGCGCGGTACACCAACTTCGCGGGCGACCCGGAGACCTTCGCGCAGAAATCGGAGCTGCTGCGCGGCCACTGCGCCGCGGTCGGAACGGATTTCGACGCCATCACCCGCAGCTCCAACTTCAATACGCTGGTCGGCGCGACCGAGGCCGAGGTCGAGGAGCGGCTGGCGCAGCTCGAGTCCCGGCTCACCCCGTTCGTCGGCGCGGAGGGCGCGGCCCAGCACGTGAAGGATCTGTTCCGCAACTCCCCCGCCGTCGGCACGCCCGAGCAGATCGTCGAACGGCTCTCGCGGGTCAAGGATCTGGGGCTGGGATATTCCATCCACTACTTCCCCGAGACCGCCTACGACACCTCGGGTGCGGAGTTGTTCGAGCGTGAGGTGATTCCCGCGCTGCGCTGACGGGTCAGCGCGGCAGCACGACCGGGTCGGTGCAGCTCGACGGCGCGTCCAGCAGCGAGCAGGTCTTGGGCTCGCGGGTCGGACGGTAGCCGGCGGGAACGCCGCCCGCGCCGGTGATGGCGGTATACGCCGGGACCGCGTCGGTGGGCCGGCGGGTGAGGGTCGGATCGGTCTCGACATCGACCGTGTAGAGGCCGAATCGCGGTGTGTAGGAACCCCACTCGTAGTTGTCGGCGAGGCTCCAGTAGTTGTAGCCGATCACGTTCATCCCGTCGGCCTTGGCGCGCTGGACCCAGTAGACGGTGTCGCGCAGGTCGTCGGCGCGGGTGTAGCCGTCGGCGCGGGGCGCGGCGTTCTCGGTGGGCATGCCGTTCTCGACGATGTAGAGCGGCTTGCCGGGGAAGGCGCGCGCGTAATGGTCCAGCGCGTAGTAGATGCCCTCGGGCTGGAGCGGGTTCTTCCACAGCGAGGCGATATCGGGTGAGTACGGGGCGTCCGGGGACATGCCGTAGTAGTAGTCGATCCCGATGTAGTCCAGCTTGGCCGCGATCCGGCTCATCAGCGGCCCGTCCACCGCGTCCTCGATACTCGGCAGGTAGGCGACATTGCTGGTGACCATCGCGCCCGGCTGCACCTGGTGGATGTAGTCGTAGACGGTGTTGTGCGCCTGCGCGATTCGATCCTGCATGACCGGCATGGCGGCCGCGGACACAGCGCCCATCCGAAGCTCGTTGAGCATGTACATGGTGGGTTCGTTGAACGTCACCCACAGCGGATCGGCGGCGGCGTAGCGATCCACCACGGTGCGGGCGTTGGCGAGCCAGTCCGACACCATGTCCGGGTTGTTCCAGCCGCCGCGATCGGCCTCCCAGCCGGGGTACACCCAGTGGTCGAGGGTGAGCATGGGCCGCATTCCGGCGGCGCGGATGGCGCCGATCACCTTGTCGTAGAAGCGAAGTCCGTCCTCGTCCCACACCCCCGGCTGGGTCTGCACGCGCGCCCATTCGACGCTGATCCGGTACACCTTCACCCCGAGCTGCCTTGCCAGCTGGATGTCGGACTCGTAGCGGTCGTAGAAGTCGATCGAGTCGCGGTAGGCGTCCTCGGTCTGCCCGGAGGCGGCGTATCGCGACCAATTGCTGTCCGGCGCATGGCCTTCGGACTGGAAACCGGAATTGGCGACGCCCCACAGGAAATCCGGGCCCAGCGGCGCGATTCGGGCGGGCGGCTCGGGCCGGGCGAACGCGGGTGCGGCGGTCACGGTCATTCCAGCGGAGGCGGCCATGACCAGCAGAGCGAGGGTGGGGCGGCGGAAGCGCATGTCGAAAACCGTACACCGCTCGGTTTTGACGGACAAGGATCTCTCACAATCCCCTTAGACTCGAGCGATGGCGAAACGCGGACCCTACGGAAAGGGCATCGAACGGCGGGAGCAGATCCTCGAAGCCGCCCTGAAGACCATCGCGGAACGCGGCTTCCTCGCGACCTCGGTGGCCGAACTGGCCGAGGCCGTCGGGCTGAGCCAGAGCGGGCTGCTGCACTACTTCGGTTCCAAGGAGGAACTGTTCGTCGCGGTGCTGCTCAAGCGGGATCAGGTCGACGCCGCCGCCCATCTGAACGAGGCCACGCCCGAAGCCCTGATCCGGCTCATCCGCCACAACACCCAGGTCCCCGGACTCATCGAACTGTTCACCCACATGCAGGCCGCGGCCGCCGACCCCAACCATCCCGCCCACGAATACATGCGGGTGCACTACGAACTCGGCACCGCCGCCTTCGCCGAACTGATCCGCGGGTTGCAGCGCGCCGGAGAAGTCCCGTCCGCCGTCGACCCCGACGTGATGGCGACGTCGTTCATGGCTCTCACCGACGGTCTGCAAGCGCGGTGGCTCATCGACCCGACCATCGACATGGAGTTCTACCTACGGCAGTGCTGGACCCAGTTCACCGGCGTCGAGCCCGACGTCGGCTAGCCGAGCCACGCCGCGATCGCCAGGAACACGCCGATCAGCACGAACAGGATGCCCATCAGCGGGACGATGAACTTCACGTAGCGGTCGTAGCGCACCTTGGCCAGCGCGATACCACCGGTGACCACCGCGGTCGTGGGCGTCACCAGATTCGCCCAGCCCGACGCCGACTGCCAGGCTGTCACCACCAGCGACCGCGGCACGTGCGCGAAGTCGGCCAGCGGGGCCATGATCGGCATGGCCAGCGTGGCGTGCCCGGAGGTGGAGGGGATCAGGAACGCCAGCGGCACATTCACCAGGAACACCGCCACCGCGAACGCCGCCGACGAGGTGCCCGACACCACGCCCTCCAGCGCGTGCAGCACCGTGCTGGTGATCTGGGTGTTGTTCATGATCACCGTGACGCCGCGAGCCAGCACGATGACGAAGCCCGCGCCCACGAAATCACTGAAACCCTTGCCGATGTTCTCCGACATCTTGGCCTCGCCCAGGCCGCCCACCAGACCCACCACGATCGCGCCGACCAGGAACAGTGCGGTCAATTCCGGGAAATACCAACCCAGTTCCCAGCTGTAGGGTTTCGCGTCCGGCCCCTTGATGACGGTGCCCCACGGGATGATCGAGAAGATCATGAACGCGAAGGTGACGCCGACCAGCCACAGCACCGACACCTGACGGCGGGTCATCGGATCCGGTTCGTGCTCATCGGCTTTCACCTCGCTGTCGCCGGGCTGCCAGCCGGACCACGACTTGCTCGGATCCGCCTTGACGCGGCGCGCGTACCAGATCACGTAGGCGACGGTGACCGTCGTCAGGACCACCAGCATGGCCAGGCGCAACACGATGCCGTCCCCGATGGCGATGCCCGCCGCCGAGGACGCGGTGCCGGTGGCGAACGGGTTCACCGTCGAACACAGCACGCCGATGCCCGCGCCCGAGATGATCGCGCCGACCGCGGTCATGCGGTCGTAGCCCAGGGCCAGGGTCAACGGGACCAGCAGGGCGTAGAAGCCCAGGGTCTCCTCGGCGAATCCCTCGACCGTGCCGGCGATCGCGAACACCACCATGATGCCGACGATCAGCAGGATCGACCGGTTGCGCAGCTTGAACGCCAGGCGTCCGATCCCGCTGTCCAGCGCGCCGGTGGCGAAGGCGACGGTGATGAACGCGCCCACCGCGAGCACGAACAGGAACACCGCGGCCGCGCCGTACAGCGAGCCGCTCAGGTCCGGGGCGACCTGCGAGGTCTTCGGGTCCTGAATGCCGTAGAGGCCGTTGACCGGAGCCAGGAACAGGTCCCGGATGCGCGCCGAGAAGTCCTTGGCGTCCGCGATGCGGTGATAGGAGCCCGCGATCGGGCGGCCCTGCGCGTCCAGGTCGTACGCGCCCGGCGGAATCACGAAGGCCGCCAGCCACACCGCGAGGGTGACTCCGGCCAGGATCGTGTACGTGGACGGGAAGCCGCGCTTCTTCTTGTGCCGCACGGGCTTCGGGGCGTCCTCGATCGTCGCGGTCTCGCTCATGCGCGCATCCGGTCCGCGAAGAGCTGGAAGAACTCGGCCTCGGCCAGCGCCACATTCCGCAACTCGCTCAGCAGCACCCGCTCGTTGAAGCCGTGCATATTGCATTCGGAATCCTCGACACCGAGCATGAGCACCTCGGAACCGGGATTGGCGGCGGCCATGGAATTGGTCAGCGGAATGGAACCGCCCATGGCCGAATCGATGGCGTCGACACCCCACGCCTTGGTCATGGCCTCCCCCATGGCCGCGTACGCGGGACCGTCGGTGCGCGCGGCGAATCCGGTGCCGATATCGCCGCCGGTCACCTCCAGTTCGACCCCGAACGGCTCGGCCTTCCGCAGATGCTCGATGACGGCCCGCTGCCCCTCGGCCGGGTCCTGCTCCGGGTGCACGCGCACGTTCAGGTACGCCTTGGCGTACGGAACCACGGCGGACGCAGCGGTTTTCGTCGGCGGGGCGTCCAACCCGATGACGGTGATCGCCGGGCCGTACCAGATCCGCTCACCGATCGGACCGGTCCCGAGCAGCGGCATCCCCGGCCGCATCCCCGTCACCCGGGCGAATTCGGCGTCGGTGTAGTTCGCGCCCGTCCAGTGATCGCGGCGCAGCCCCGGCACCGCGACATTCCCGTCCGCGTCGTGCAGCGTGGCCAACGCGGTGATCAACGACAGCAGCGCGTCCGGCGCCGCACCGCCGAACTGCCCCGAATGCACCGGCGCGGCCAGGGTGCGCACCTCCACGAACACGTCCGCGACCCCACGCAAAGCGGTCACCAGCGTCGGCTGCCCCGCGCGAATATTGCCCGCATCGCAGATCAACAACGCGTCGGCCGCGAACAACTCCGGATGCTCGGCCGGATAGTCGTCGAAGACCGACCCGTACTCCTCCTGCCCCTCGATCACCACCGTCACCCCCACCGGCGGCCTGCCCCCGAACGCCCGCAACGCCCCGATATGCGCCACCACATTGGCCTTGCAGTCCGCCGCACCCCGCCCGTAGATCGCACCATCCTGTTCGGTGGGCGTGAACGGCGGTGTGTGCCACTGACTTTCGTCCCCCGACGGCTGAACGTCGTAATGCCCGTACAACAGCACGGTGGGCGCCCCCTCCGGAGCCGGAATCCGCCCGTACACCACCGGCGAGGTGTCGGGCAGATCCAACACCCGAATCTCCCCCACCCCCGACTTCCGCAACTCCTCGGCGACCAGATCGTGCGCCCGCTGGACGTTCTCCTTCGGATAGTCCGGGAACGCGATGGACGGGATCTCCACCAGCTGTCCGAGCAGTGCTTTCAACTCCGGCATGAGTCCGTCGACAGTACCGCTCAGATCCTGGCGCAGGTCCATTCCGCCATCGAACCACCGCCCGGCGTCAGTTCACCGCGAATCTTCAGCGACACGCAGAATCGGCAGCGGCGGGACCACTGCGGGGTCGGCCAGGACCGCGCGGCGGGCGAAGCCGAGGGCGCCGACGAGGATGGCGTCGTCGCCGAGCACCGCGGGTGCGATCCGAAGTCCGAGTGTGGGCGCCAGGGCCCGGCGGCCACGGAGATGATTCTCGATGGTCGGCGCGATCCACGGGAACCAGTCCGCCAGCAGGCCGCCGAGGACGACTTCGTCGGTATCGAGGAGGGCTGTGATCGAGAGAATCGCCGTGCTGATGGCAGCGGCGGCGGCGTCCATTGCCGAGAGTGCTTGGGGTGCGGACTGTCTCAGCATCGACAGGAGTTCGGAGTGGGCGGCGTGCAGGCCCTGGCTGTGGAGTAGAGCGGTGAGGCCGGCGGATTCGAGGACCGCTTCGGGGCCCGCGAAGGTGACCAGGCAGCCACGAGCGCCGCAGACGCAGTCGGGGCCGGACATGGCCACCGGGACGTGGCCGGGTTCGCCGGCGATGCCGTGGCTGCCGGTGTGGATGCGGCCGTCGAGGACGACGCCGCCGCCGATGCCGGTGCCCGCCTCGATGAGGACCAGGCCGCGGGAATCGCCAGGGCGGGCGTGGAATTCGGCGAGGGCGGCGGCATTGGCGTCGTTGATCACGTCGATCGCCACGGCGGGGGCCGGGAGGTGGGCGGCGATCAGGTCGCGGAGGGGGACCGATTCGAGCCAGCCGAAATTCGGTGCCACCACCACGGTTTGGCCGGGGTCGTCGAGGACCGGGCCGGCCATGGCGATCACCGCGCGGGCGAGGATGGGGGCGGGAACCGATTCGGGGAGCGTGGCGGTGGCGCGGGCGATGATGGACGCGATGGCGGCGGCCATGGCGCGGGGTGTGCCGGGAGCGAGGTCGTGCGCGATGGCGTCACGCCAGATGATGCCTCCAGCGAGGTCGCAGACCGCCACGCGGAGTTGTTCGGAGGTGACCTGGATGGCGGCCACGGCGGCGCGACCGGGGACCAGTCGCAGCGGGCGGCCGGGGCGGCCGCGAGCGCCGGAACGCTGGGCGTCGTCCTCGGCGACGAGGCCGCGGTCGGCGAGATCGGCGACGAGGGCGGTGACCGAACCGTGAGCCAGTCCGGTGGCGGCCGCCACCTCGGTGCGCGGGCAGGGGCCGTGGTCGGCGAGGTGGCCCAACACCAGCCCGAGGTTGCGACGGCGAATGGCGGCCGCGTCGGTCGGGGGCGACACGGTCGGGCCGCCGGGGGCGGCGGGCCGTCGGGTGGGCGGTACGGGATCCACGGGATCGAGATTATGGTGTCAGGTAATTATTTCAAGTGTTGACGTTAATTCGGGATCAGAGGTTGGCATGGGCGTGGAACGGATCGGACGACGAACTCTGCTGCTCGGAGCGGGGGCGCTGGCCTTCACGGCGGCGTGCGCACGCGGGACGTCGGAGTCCGAGAAGCCGACGGAGACGGTGGTCGTGACCACCGCGGCAGGAGCGGTGCGCGGCGTGCGGCGGGAAACCGGCGCCGCCTTCCTCGGCATCCCGTTCGCGCAGCCGCCGGTGGGCGCGCTGCGGTTCGCCGCGCCGGTGCCCGCCGCCGCGTGGGCCGAGACCCGGGACTGCACCACGTACGGTCCGACCGCTCAGGTCAAGCAGCTGTCCGAGGTGACCGCGATTCCGGAGCCGTCGATTCCCGGCGACGACATCCTCACGGTGAACGTATTCACCCCGAAGCCGGATCCGGACGCGAAACTGCCTGTGCTGGTGTGGATTCACGGCGGCGGGTTCGTGGCGGGCAGCCCGGCCAGCCCCTGGTACGACGGCGCCGCGTTCAATCGCGACGGCGTGGTACTGGTGTCGGTCGGGTACCGCCTGGGCATCGAAGGCTTCCTGCATCTCGACGATGCTCCCGACAATCGCGGCGTGCTGGATTGGATCGCCGCGCTGGCCTGGGTGCGCGACAATATCGCCGCGTTCGGCGGGGATCCGGCGAAGGTGACGATCGCGGGCCAGTCCGCGGGCGGCGGCGCGGTGTGGGCGCTCATGAACACCCCGTCCGCGAAAGGTCTTTTCCGCGCGGGCATTTCGGAGTCCGGCGCGGTCACCCAGCCCAATGATCGCGCCACCGCGCTGGCCATGTCGGCCCTGTTCACCAAGCGCACCGGCCTGCCCGCCACCGCCGCGGCGCTGCGGGACCTCAGCAAGTCCGGGTTGCAGGACCTCCAGGACAAGCTGCGCATGCCCGGACCCGACAGCAGCGCCGCCACCCTGCTCGGCTTGGCCCCGTGGGCCGACGGCACACTCATCCCGGCCACCAGTGCCGACGTGCTGAAATCCGGTGCGGACCAGGATGTTCCGCTCATGCTGGGCTTCACCGCCCACGAGTTCAATGCCGCGCCGCTGGCCGGGGAACGGCCGCCGGTCACCGATACCACGCTGCCCGCCGCCCTCGGCGCGCTCGGTTTCGACGCTTCCCATGCCGCCGACTGGCACCTCGCCTACCCGGGGCTGTCGGCGGATCAGCTTGCGGGACAGGCGCAGAGCGATGCCGTGATCCGGATGCCGTCCTACCGGGTGGCCGAGATGCGGGCGGGCCACGGGCAGCCCACCTGGCTGTACGAGTTCACCTGGACCTCGAACGCCTCGGAGTATCAGGGCATGTCGTTCCACTGCCTCGACGTCCCCTTCGCCTTCGACCTGCTGCGGGCGAAAGGCGTGACCGCGGTGACCGGTGAGCATCCGCCGCAGGCGCTGGCCGATGCCATTCACCGGGCGTGGGTCGCTTTCATCAGCAACGCCGACCCGGGCGCCGGCTGGCCTCGCTACACTCTCGACCGGCGCGAGACCATGATCTGGTCGGATTCGCCGCACGTCCAGTCCGATCCCTTCGCCGCACAACGCCCGATCTGGCTGCGCTGATCCCGCGGGCTACCGTGGAGCAATACGCGTCGAGTCGAATCGTGGATAGGTGGGTCGGTCAATGCAGGTGAAGCGCTGGATCGCACCGGCCGCGGTGGCCGTGGCCTGTGGGCTGTCGACCGTCACGGCCGCACAGGCCGCGCCGGGTGACACGCAGGCCGCGCTGGGCGGCGGTTCGGGGCTGGTGCTGGGCCAGGGCGGCCACACCGCCAAGTGCAGCCTGACCACCATCGGCTACGACGCCGCCGGGCGACTGGTCGGCTTCACCGCCGGGCACTGCGCCGAGGCCGGCACCCCGGTACACGGCGAGCAGTTCCCCGACGCCGGGGTGGTCGGGGTGGTCCGCGCCGCGGACGCGCAGCTCGACTACGCGGTCATCGAATTCGATCCGGCCGCGGTCACCCCGCTGCGCTCGTTCGACGGCACCACCATCGCCGGGTTCGCGCCGACGCCGCCCGCCTGGAGCGTGGTGTGCCAGAACGGCCGGACCAGCGGGCACGCCTGCGGCGTGGTGTGGACGTCGAGCCCGGTGGGGCTGCTGGAGCAGGCCTGCTCCAGCTACGGCGATTCGGGCGCGCCGGTCACCATGGGCGACAAGCTGGTCGGCATGATCTCCGCACCGCTGATCAGCGACACCCGCAATCTCCGGTTCAGCTGCACCGACGCCAACAATCCGCTGCACTCCCCCGTCATCGCCGTCGCGTTCGACACCGTGCGCGCCGCGGTCGACGCCGGCAAGGGCGTCGGCAGCGGCTTCCAGCCGGTCTAGGACCGCACGACGCCCCGGAAATGACGAACCCGGCCGCACCCTGCACGGCCGGGTTCGAGATCCGGAATCCGATCAGGCCGAACGGGTTTCGGCCGCGACCGGAGCCGCCTTGTGGGCGCCGCGGCGGAACCGCAGCACACCGTCCTCCAGCGGAGCCTTGCGCAGCATGGCGCGGTCGCGGAAGTAGTTGTTGATCACCAGCCACGGCCCCCGGGTGCCCTGACGCGGCATGACGCCGTCACCGCGCTGGATGTAGCCGGAGGTCAGCGCGCCGCCCATGAGCGACGCCTCGGACCGGTCGCCCTCCTCGGGCACCGCGACCACTTCGCTGAAACCGTTGTCGCGCATGTGGTTCAGCAGGCGGCAGAAGTACTCCGCGGCCAGGTCGGCCTTGAGGGTCCAGGAGGCGTTGGTGTAGCCGAGGATCACCATCATGTTCGGGACGGTGCCGAGCAGCGCGCCCTTGTAGGCCACCAGATCCCGGGTGGCGAGGGTCTGCCCGTCCACCTCGAGCGCCGCGCCGCCGAGCATCTGCACGGTGAGGCCCGTCGCGCTGACCACGATGTCGGCCTCGATCTCCTCGCCCGAGGACAGGCGGATGCCCTTCTCGGTGAAGGTCTCGATGGCGCCGGTGGCGATCGACGCCTCGCCGCGCTTCAGCACCTTGAACAGGTCGCCGTTGGGCACCACGCACAGGCGCTGGTCCCACGGGTTGTAGCTGGGGGTGAAGTGCTTCATGTCGATCTTGGGACCGACCTGCGCGCGCACCGCGGCCAGCATCAGCTTGGCCGACAGCTTCGGGTTGGTGCGCGAGAGCTGGTAGCTGGCCCGCTGCAGTCCGATATTGCGCGCGCGGCCCGCCTTGTAGGCGATGGCCGCGGGGATCTTGGCCAGCTTGAAGCCGACCGCGACCGGGTCGTCGGCGGGCAGCGCGGCGATGTAGGTGGGCGAACGCTGCAGCATGGTGACGTGCGCGGCGTCCTTGCTCATGGCCGGGATCAGGGTGATGGCGGTGGCGCCACTGCCGATGACGACGACCTTCTTGCCCTGGTAGTCGAGATCCTCGGGCCAGTGCTGCGGGTGCACGATCCGGCCGCCGAAGCTCTCCTCGCCGGGGAAGGTGGGCCGGTAGCCGTTGTCGTAGTCGTAGTAGCCGGTGCAGCCGATGAAGAAGTCGCTGGTGTAGGTCTCGGTCTCGCCGGTGCGCTCGTCGAGCACCTCGACGGTCCAGATGCTGTCGTCGCTGGACCAGGAAGCCTTGGTGACCTTGCGACCGAAGCGGATGTGGTCGGTGACGCCGTATTCGGCGGCGGTGTCCTCGATGTACTGGCGGATGTGCGGTCCGTCGGCGAGCACCTTGGTGCCGTGCCAGGGCCGGAAGCCGTAGCCGAAGGTGTACATGTCCGAGTCGGATCGGATACCGGGGTACTTGAACAGGTCCCAGGTGCCGCCGATGGCGGTCCGGCGCTCCAGGATCAGGTAGCTGCGCCCGGTCTTCTCCCTGGTCAGGTGGCAGGCCATGCCGATACCGGACAGGCCCGCGCCGATGATCAGTACGTCGACATGCCGCGTCATGGGGGAACTCGCTTCTGGTCGCGCCCGGACACCGGCGTCCGGGCGTACCGAGTATTACATGTTATTCGCGGTAACGTCTACCATCGGCTGGGTCAGGCCGCGCGGACCTGGCCCGGCCGATCCGGCTCCGAGCGGTAGCGGGTGGTCGGGCCGCCGATGCCGAGGGCATTCCAGACCCGCTTGGACACCGGGTTCAGCAGCCCGATCTTCTTGGCCAGCGACCGCACGTCACCGAAGAAGCCCGCGAAGGCCTCCTTCGAGTCATCGGAGCCGAAGAACACCTCCTTGCGAACCTCGCTCGGAATGTCGAACTCGCGGAAGAAGGCGCGCGGCGGTACCAGGATGGCCCGGCCGCCGATCCACATGACGATCGGGAAGGCCAGCGACAGCACGAACTTGTCGAACGGGTTCGCCTGCGGCACATGGTGTTCCAGGAACTCGTGCGCGAAGGAGATGTGGCGGGCCTCCTCGGCGATGTGAATCGCCATGACGCCGCGCATGATCGGGTGGATGTCCTCGCCGGCGCGCAGGATCGCCTTCTGGATATGGTCGATCGGCTCCTCGCCCGACAGCACGGCCATGAAGAACAGATTCGGGAAGACCGAGGCCAGCGGCGGCACCAGGTAGGTGAGCTGCTTGAGGATCGTGCTCATGCCGGGCACGTCGATCCCGATGCGGTTCACCATCTCCTGGAACATCAGGGTGTGGTTGCACTCCTCGATGACCTCGTGGGTGCAGTACCGGAACTCCGGCGAGCCATTGGGCAGCTTGAAGGTGTGCTGCACCATGCCGCCGATGAGCAGGGTCTCGAACTGCAGGCCGACCTTGGCGATATTGGCCTGCCGCCACAGACCGATGGCGATCTTGCGCGCCTCGGACTGGGCCTGATACCAGGGATGCCGGGCGAACATGTCACCGGAGACGGGCAGGATCCAGCGCTTGTCGTCGGCCTTGACCTCGAAATCGGGGTGGTCCCAATCGATATCGGTGAAGGGATCGAAATTCTTGTCGACGGACCCCTGCGAGAGCAGCATGAGCTTGTCGGCGTACTGCCGGGCAAGCGCGACCGTGGGGTCGTCCGTCGCATGTGCTGACGTCATTGTCAGAGCCTCTTTCGGAAATGGACCTAAGTATCTGTAATCCATGGTTACGCGTACATTGGCGCCGCGTCAACAGGTACCGACCAGTAGGGTTCAACTCCAGAAGAGCGGACGCAGTCCCCAGGCCTCGAATTCGGCTCCGACCAGCTCGCGAAGGGCTTCCCGAGTCGGGAAACGATCCGGATCCGCACCAGTGATCGCGAGGGTGACCGTGTCGCCGTCGCTCGACCAGGACAGGTTCAGGCCCACCTCCACACGACGGAACAGATCGGTGTCGGCGGTGCAGACCACCGGGCGCATGAGCACCGAGCGGGCGCGTACCCCCGCGATGGTCGCCACGCCCTGACCGGTCGCGCCGAGATTCGTGCACAGGCACTCCGGGGCCTTGGCCGTGCGGGAGAAGAAGCCCAGGACGAACTTCGGCAGCATCATCTGGACCGGCTGGAGGTGTTGCAGCGCGGGGGTGGTGGCCGGATCGGAGTAGGCGCGGGCCGCCTGTTTGACGGCGGTCCGGACCTGACGCAGATCGGTGCGCACGCCCGCGCGGTAGGGCACGGCGATGGGCAGGCCGGTGGTGGCATTGCCGCGGGGATCGTCGAGGCCGCGCAAAGACTGCGGAATGTCGACCCGGACCTCGGCGCCGTCCTCGATCCGACCGCTACGGCCGAGCAGGCCGACGGCGACGCCGACCATGAGGCCGTTGTCGGTGCCGTCGTGGGCGGCGGCGACGGCATTCCATTCGGCCGCATCGACTTCCACGACGAGGTCGGCGGCGGAGTGGCGTTCCGGGAGCGGCAGCCGCGGTGCGGCGGGGCGCGGGTTGCGGTCGGGCTCGCGGACGTCGCGGGCCTCGAACGCGGCGCGGACACCGCGGGCGGCGGCGCGCAGCTGGCCGACGGCGTCGGCGAGGTGCGCGCGGAACAGGCCGCCGGTGGGGATCGAGCCCACCAGACGACCCGAACTCGTCGCGATATCCGGCGCGTCCCCGGCGTCCAGGCGGCGCAGCGCGTCACCCAGCGCGTAGAGCACCGCGCCGCCGTCCGCGCCCACGTGCGAGGTGACCAGGGACAGCAGGGTGCCCCCGGAGGTGGTGGGCGCGGCCGACAGTCGCCACACCCGGCCCGTCACCGGGTCGAACTCCACCTTGCTCTGTTCGAAAAGCCAATCCAGGACCCCTGTTTCGGGTACCGGCCGCTGGTGCACGGCCAGCGGTTCCGCCGTCGCGGCCGACACCCACCACGGCCGAGCGAAGGGCACCGACGTGGTCATCACCCGCCGCGCCAGGAAGCCGTGGGCGAGGTGCGCGTGCAGGCGTTCCAGCGCAACGGGATCCAGCGGTTCGTCGAAGCGCCAGGCCAGCTGGTTGACCAGCGCGTTGCCGTACAGGTCGTGCAGTTTCAGGAACAGGTCGTCGTCGGCGGTGAGCCGGTTCAGCACTGCGGGCATGACGATCTCCGGATCACTGGGCACGCAGGGTGCGAACGGTCAAGGGCGCGAAGACGATCGCGACGACGAGCGCGGAACCCACCGACCAGGCGAAGTCGGAGCCGACCGAACCGGACTCGGCCAGGGTGCGCACCGCCGCCACCAGATGCGAGACGGGGTTGTAGTCGGAGACATGGCGCAGCCAGGTGGGCATGGCCGCCTCCGGGACCAGGGCATTGGAGGCGAAGCTGGCGAAGGTCAGCACCAGCATCGACATGCCCTGCACGGCGGCGGGTTTGGCCACGGTCACGCCGATGAAGGCGAACAGCCAGCTCATGGCGGTGGTCGCGAACACCACCAGGGCCGCGCCCGCCACCAGGCCCAAGGGGTGGTCCGGCCGGTAGCCCATGCCCAAGCCGACGAGCAGCACCATGAGTGCGGCGATGACGTAGCGGGTCGCGCCCGCCAGCAGGCCGCCGGCCACCGGCGCGAAGCGGGCGATCGGCATGGAGACGAAGCGGTCGAAGACGCCCGAGCGGATGTCCTCGGACAACTGGACTCCCATGGCGACCGAGGAGGTGAGCACGATCTGCACCAGCACACCGGGAATCAGCGTGGGCAGGTACGCGTCCAGGCTGCCCGCGATGGCCTTGCCGAAGACGCTGCCGAACAGCAGCGGACCCACGATCGGCAACAGCACGGCGTCGTACAGCAGCTGCGGGCTGTGCCGGAAGGTCAGCAGGCCGCGCTGGGCCATGAACAGCGACTGCGCCAGACCCGCGCGCAGGCCGACCCGGGTGAGGCGCGGCTGCCGGGCGATGCGGGCGGTGGGGTGCAGCAGCACCGGGGTGTCGGACAGGACGGTCATGCGGTCCGCCTTTCGGCCGGAGGCGTGGTGCGGGCCGGGCGCCGGGTGAGCGCCAGGAACACCGAATTCAGGTCGGGGCGTTCGACCCCGAAGCCGCGCAGGCGGATCCCGGCGTCGCGGCAGGCGGCGACGATGTCGGCGGCGGCGTCAATATCGGTGAGCGGCACCGCCACGGTGGCGGGGTTGTCGCCGTGCAGAGGCGCAGTGCCGGTGAGTCTTTCAACGACAGCGTCGGTCAGCGGGCGCTGCGCGGGATCGGCCAGGTCGAGGCGCAGCATCTCCTCGCCGATGGAGGACTTCAGCTCCCCCGCCGTGCCCTCGGCGACCACGGTGCCGTGATCGATGACGGCGATCCGGTCCGCGAGGGCGTCCGCCTCCTCGAGGTACTGCGTGGTGAGCAGGATGGTCGCGCCGCGCCCGACCAAGCCGCGCACCACCGACCACATGCGTTCGCGGGTGTGCGGGTCCAGGCCGGTGGTGGGCTCGTCCAGGAAGATCAAGGGCGGCACCGTGATCAGCGTCGCCGCCAGATCCAGCCGCCGCCGCATGCCGCCCGAGAACGATCCCACCCGGCGGTCAGCGGCGGCGGTCAGCTCGAACTCGTCCAGGAGTTCCGCGGCCCGATCCTGCGCCCCGCGCCGGCCGAGGCCGAGCAGCCGCCCGAACAGGCGCAGGTTCTCCCACGCGGTCAGGTTCTCGTCCACAGCCGCGTACTGGCCGGTGAGACCGATCATCGACCGCACCGCGGTAGCCTGCGACACGACATCGTGCCCGAAAACCGTCGCGGTGCCGTGTGAGGGCCGCAGCAGGGTGGCCAGCATCCGCACGGTGGTCGTCTTCCCCGCGCCATTGGGCCCGAGCAGCGCGAACACCGTGCCCGCGGTAACCGTCAGGTCGACGGCGTCCACCGCGGTCATGGATCCGAAACTCTTGCCGAGTCCCCGTGTCTCGATGGCGATCTCACCGCTCATCGCACACCTCCGATCATGGTCGAAGCCGATAGTTCCCCCGGATCGAGGACTGCCCGCGGCCGCTCCGGCGACAGCGATTCGACGACATCCGCCGCCCGCCGCACGCCGTCGTCCCGGAACCGGGCACCGTAGACCGCGGCCCGCATCCGAACCTCCGGCGCGGTCGCCCGGATCAGCAGCCGCTCCAGCCGATTCGCGGTCAGACCCGCGAAGGTCGCGGTGGCTCCCAATCCGAGCGCCGCCACCTGCCTGCCCCAGTACGGCTGGTCCGCCTGCACCGAGCAGATCACCGAGGGCACGCCCGCGCGCAGGGCGGCCGCCGTCGTTCCGGCCCCGCCGTGATGCACGGCCGCGACGCACAGGGGCAGCACGGCCGGATGGTCCACCTGACCGACCACGGCGAGCTGATCGCCGATCCGGCCACGAAACATCGTTCCCACCAACAGAACTCGCAGTCCCATGCGGCGACCGGCCTCCCGGACCAGGGCCTCGACCGCCACCGGGTCGGCGACCGGCATCGATCCGAACCCCGCGTACACCGGAGCCGGGCCCGCGATCAGCCACTCGGCCAGCTCGGGGTCCAGCCCGGCGGTGGTCACGCCGTCGGCAGCCACCGGGAACCCGGTGAACGGCGCGTCGGGCAGCTCACCGGCCAGCCCGGGGAACAGTTCCGGGTCGTAGGCCTGGATCGCCGTGTACGAGGGGATCTTCCGCCCGCTCTCGCCCGCCGGGGCGGCCGACTCGCGGAAGGCGAGGGCGCAGGGAGCCAGCGCCCGGGCGCGGGCGGCGGTCAGGGTTCGCCAACCCGTACGGTTCACGGGGCGCGGTATCCGCCCACCCCACCCCGACGGCACCACCGGGACGCTGCCATTGGGAAGGATGGGAAAGAAATGCATGGCCGCGAGCGGAACACCGTGTTCGCGGGCGACTTCGGCGGCGGCTTCCTCACACGCCATGCCGGTCACCAGGACATCGTGCCCACCTGTGACAGCGAGCAGATCACCTGCCGCTTCGGCGAATCCGCGACGTTGTAGATCCAGCACGGCGCGCACGCGCTGGACCGGGTTCGGGTGCCGGAAGCGCCGATCATCCCGTTGGGCGCGCAGCAGTTCGTCGCTGTCGAGGCCGAAGGGCACGGCCGGAACGCCGCGGCGCTCCGCGAATTCCACCAGATTGGGCGATACCGCCACGGTTACGTCATGACCGCGGCCCAGCAGTTCGCGGCCGAGCAGCACGCCGGGCTGCGCGTCACCCCGGCTCCCGGCGAAAGCGAGCAGAATCTTCATGTCGCCCTCCGCATCCTGTCGCTCGACAACTCCCCGAGCGCGTCCACGCGTCACACCTGCGCCGGAGTCGGGACCCGCGAGGGCACAGGGGCGGGCGCGCGGTCGTGCACGGTCGGCGGAAGCGCGAAAGGCGCTCGCGCGGCCGCCGTTCGGTCACCGTGGTCACCGGGACCGGCGAATTCGCGCATGGCGCGGGTGAATTCGGCGAGGAAGCGGTCCATCTCGACCTCCGGGAAGGTGGCCGGGAAGCGGGTGGAGAGGCGGAGGCCGTCGGTGGCTCGGACGATCCAGAAGAACACCTCGTCTGGCGAGTAGGACTCGGAGCGGAGGGTGTGGCCACGCAGGGATTCGACGAGTTCGTGGTCGGGTAGGGCCCGGATGTCGAGGAACGAGATGCCGAAGCGGGGCTCGTCGGTGCAGTTCAGGAGTTCCAGGACGCGGGCCCAGGTGGCGTCGTTAGCGGTACGGGAGCGGCGCAGGGCCGTACGCGTCGACTCCAGGGCGCAGTCGAGATCCAGGTCGGGAGCGAGGGTGAGGTCGAGCGGGACGACGTTCACGAACCAGCCCATGGATTCGAGCCAGCGCAGGTCGGGCCGGGTGGCGATGGGCATGATGGCGCGCAGCGAGATGTAGCCGAAGGCCCGGCGGTAGGCGATGGCGAGCGCGGTGAAGACCGCCACCGAGAGGCGGTGGCCGCGCTCGGTCACCCCGCGTTCCACCTGCTCGAGGTCGCTGAGCGACAACAGCTTTCGCGACACCGAAGTTTGCGGGAGCGCTGCCGGCTCGCCCCCGCCGACGACCGTGCCCGTCCCCACGCCGGGAACCACACTCGCCCTGCCCTCGGCGGTGATCGCGGGTTCGAAGCGGGGCAGCATGCCGCCGGAGCCGTCGAGGAAGCGCTGCCAGTAGCGGACCGCTTCGCAGTCGGGGGTGAGGGCGGCGGCGGTGTCGCGTTCCCATTGGGCGAAGTCCGCGGCGCTGCCGAAGGTCGGCGATTCACGGGGCGGCTCGCCGCGGGTGACCTCGGCGTACAGGGCGCGGAGTTCGAGGATGACGATGGCCTGCGAGTAGGCGTCCAGGACGGAGTGGTCGGCGGCCACCAGGACGGTGAAGTCACCGGTGTCGGCGTGCTCCACGGTGGCGAGCAGGCAGTGCGGCCACTGGAGGGGCGAGAGTTTCGATTCCAGTGTGGCGGTGAGGTATTCGTTGATCGCGCCGGATCCGGTGACGCCGTGGATCGGTTCGGCGGTGACGTCCACGTCGGCGGCCGCGCAGACCAGCCGCTCGGGTTCGGGGACGTCGTGGCGGGCCAAGGTGGTGCGCAGGCCCTCGTGGCGGACGTGCCAGCGGCGCGTGGTCTCGCGCCAGTGCGCGGCGTGGAACGGCGCGTCCATTTCGAAGATGGTTCCGATCCAGCGGCCCCGGCCCGGTCGCGGGTCCGCGGCGTCCGTCGCCCGGCAGTGGCGGACGTGCACGCTGGTCAGGGGCCGGGCGTCGGCGGTCCACGCCGCGCCGGGGGCCAGTTCGGCCCGCCACAGGGTGAGTGCGCCCGGGCGTACCGCGAATTCGGATAGGTGGGTGTAATCCATGACCGTCTCCCTCATCGAGACTTCGCCGGTGCCGGTGCGGCCGTTCGATTTCCGTAAATAATTCACGGTGCGCGAAACCAGCGCGATCGAACCCGTTTCTGAGCTATCCGGCGAATTAGAAGCTATTGAATGGTGATATGCCGGTCGACGGCGATTCGGCACATCGGAATCCCCCCGCCAACTGTGCTGTCGAGCACTATTTCCCGGCGGACCCGGTGCCCACGGCGGCGCTACCGGTTCCGAGCTGCGGCAATATCGATTGTTCGGGGGCCGGGCTCACACCGGCAGGGGTGTCACCGCCCGCTGGTGCGGCGGTGGCCAGGACGGGCACGAGCAGGGGCACGGCGATTCCCGCCAGCAGGACTGCGGCCGCACGAGCCGATCGGAATGCAGACATGGCCCGATTTCCTTTCACCTTCATCAGGACAAGTGCGCCGAGAGCGGCGACTTGGGTGGACAGGTCCGAATTGCGATTGGCGACGCTGCCGAGGATTTTCACCCGATGGGTAGATGACCTGCGATCCCAAGAAAATCATCTACCGACCAACTCCGCAACCAGCCTGATCGCAAACAATTGGTTAACGGACTGTTCTCACACCCTTCCACTGTGCTTCAGGCCACTGCACCGGTGGAATTCGCCTCCACTTCACATTCGGCCGCCGACCGCCGCCAGGGCCCGGGCGGAAAACGAGTTGCTCGCGGGTACCCGATTTCTGGGATCCTGGGCTGGTGAACGCAGGGGAAATCACCGTCGAGTTCGCGCCGGAGCTGCGCGTGTTCGTCGGTCAGCGGGACCGCACGCCGGTCCGGGTGGACGGCACCTCGACGCTGGGGCACGTGGTGGAGTCGCTGGGTGTGCCGCTCACCGAGGTGGGCACGGTCCTGGTGGACGGCGAATCCGCTGCCACCGGCCACATTCCGCGCGGCGGCGAGAAGATCACCGTGTCGGCCGTGGCTCGCCCGCAGGTGTGCGCCGAGCCGCTGCGCTTCCTGCTCGACATCCATCTCGGTACCCTGGCCCGCCGCCTGCGCCTGCTGGGAATCGATGCGGCCTACGAGAATCCCGATATCGGCGACGCCGCGCTGGCCTCCCGTTCCGCCGCCGAGCAGCGGGTCCTGCTCTCCCGCGACCGCGGCCTGCTGCGGCGTCGCGAAATCTATTCCGGCGCCTACGTTTACAGCCACCACCCGGCCGAGCAGCTGGACGACATCCTGTCGCGCTTCGCCCCCCGCCTGGCCCCGTGGACCCGGTGCACCTCCTGCAACGGCGCGCTCCGCCCCGCCGACCCGGCCACGGTCCGCGACCGCCTGCCCGACAACACCGGCCAGAGCTACGACACCTTCGCCGAGTGCGTCGACTGCGGCCAGACCTACTGGAAGGGCGCGCACCACGCGCGGCTGGACGCCATCGTGGCCGACGCATTGGCCAAATTCGCCTGATCGATCCAGGACCGTTGTGTCCTGGCCCACAGTCGCCTACGCTCCTCTGACACTGACCGGTCTCACACAGTCCGGCCGGTGCAGGGAACGGAGGGACCTCGATGCGGAGGATTCGGGTGGGTCGGCGCGCGCTCGCGGCGGCACTCACGGCGGTCGTGCTGGCGGCCGGATCATGGACGGCCGCAACGGCTTCGGCCGAGGATCCGCCCGGTCCGGAACCGACGGCCCAGTCCCGCTACGGCGACACCGGCCCGCACCCCGTCGCGACGAACGCGCAGGTCGGTCCGTGCCAGGCGTCGATCGTCGGCTTCGTCCAGAACGTGGCCGTCCACATCTTCGGCAATACCGACGACCTGACCTGCACCGCGGCCTTCCCCAACGGCCTCGACTCCCCCGCCGGTGTGAACACCTACTACCCGGCCGATATCGCCGAGCTGCCGAGTGCCCCGCTGATCGTGCTGACCGGCGGCATCGACGCCAATCCCGGCATGTACGACCGGCTCGCCCGGCAGTGGGCCGGCCAGGGTTTCGTCGTCACCATCCCCTACGAGTGGTTCAACTCGCTGGCCTATGTCCCGGCCGCGGGCCTGGCCTTGGGGATCTGGTCGAACCGCGATCCGGCCTCGCCCTTGTTCGGCAAGGTCGACCTCGCGCACACCGTGTTCGCCGGGCACTCCGCCGGCGGCGGGGCCGCGCAACAGCTGGTGCCCATGCTGACCCCGGTGGCGGGCCTCATCGATCCGGCCCTGCACGTGGCGGGCGTACTGGCCATCGAACCCGGGCCGATCGCCCTCGGCCCGCTACTGACCGTCCCGACGCTGTATCTCACCGGCGTCAACGATTTCGTGGTCCCGGACTTCGCCTGGGTGCGGTGGTGGCAGTACAACCTGACCTGGAACGCCCCGGCCTGGATCGCGAATGCCCGTGGCGTGAGCCACTTCTCGCCGGTCGACGGGACGGACGCCTATCGCTCGTCCGGCACCGCCGTGGCGTGGCTGCGCTACCTGGGCTTCGGCGATCCCGACGCCGCCCGCTACTTCGTCGGTCCGGACTGGCTGCTGCGCGAGGACAAGACCTACTTCAGCGTGGACCGCAATGCGCTCGCCGACTCCGTGCGGTGACGGGGGTCAGCGGGCGCGGGCGGCGGCCGCGGCGGCGTCCAGGCGCGCACCGAGGGCCTTGACCTGGTCGCGCAGGACTTCGATGTCCTCCACCGGAACTCCCACCAGATCCAGCACGGTGCGGATCATCTGCTGCGCGCCCTGCTGGAGTTCGCGGCTGGACTCGGTGGCGTGCAGGACCACGGCCCGGCCGTCGGTGGCGCTGCGCACGCTCTCCACCAGGCCGCGCGCCTGTAGTCGCTGGACCAGCGGGGAGAGCGTGCCGTAGTCGAGGTGTACCTGTTCGCCCAGGTCCTTCATGGCGATGCCGGGACGCTCCCACAGCGCCAGCAGCACCAGGTATTGCGGGTAGGTCAGGCTCATATCGTCCAGGAACGGCCGGTAGGCGGCGGTCATGGATCGCGACGTGGAGTACAGCGCGAAGCACAGCTGGGCATTGAGCGAGAGCAGCGCGTAATCGATCTCCTCGTCCGCTCCGGCCCCAGCGGGTGCGGAAGGCGGATGTTCTTGCATTACTGCACTGTACTGCGGACCGTGACGAGCACGGCGTCCGTGGCCGCCCGATCGCCGACGGTGATGCGGATACCGGTGGGATAGGACTTGACGTGGATGTCCGCGCCCGCCAGCGCGGTCGCCACCCGATCGGCCTCCGGGCCGGGCAGGGTCAGGTAGGAGAAGTTGGCGTAGCTGTCGGGCACCGAGAGGCCGAGCGCGCGCAGTCCGGTGGTGAGCCGGTCGCGGTGCGCGGCCAGGGTCGCGACCCGCGCCTCGATCTCGGATTCGGCCTCGTAGCAGGCCCGCACCGCCACCTCGGCCAGCGCGGTCATGCCGAAAGGCAACTGCCAGCGGGCGATTCGCGCGATCAGCCGCGGGGCCCCGAGCGCGTAACCGACCCGCAGCGCGGCCAGACCGTACGCCTTGGAGAAGGTGCGCAGGACGAGCAGGTTCGGATGTCGATCCAACAGCTCGAACACGTCGATGCGATCGGTGTCCGACACGAAGTCCACATACGCCTCGTCGAGGACCACGGTGACGGTGTCCGGAACTTCCTTCAGGAGATTCTCGAATTCCCTTGCCGGAACCAGTGTTCCGGTGGGGTTGTGCGGACTGCAGACCACCAGCAGCCGGGTTCTCGCCGTGACCGCGGCGGCCAGCGCCGGGAGATCCTGGCACCCGGACTCGGTGAGCGGCACCGCGATCGGCCGCCCGCCCGCCATGCTGGTCAGGATGGGGAATCCGTCGAAAGTGGGCGTCGCCATCACCACCTCGGCGCCACCGGCGCCGAATTCCTGGACGATGTGCATGATCACGCCGGTCGCGCCCGCGCCCACCACGATCCGATCGGGCGGGCAGCCGAGCCGTTCGGCGATCAGCCCGGGCAGGCGGCGCGGCAGGAATTCCGGATACCGGTTGGCCGAGGCCAGCGCCGCGCTGAGCGCCTCCTGCACCGAGGGCGGCGGGCCGTAGGGAATCTCGTTGAGCTGCAGCCGATGTCCGGCCGTCACCAGGGGGCTCACGGCGCCGCCCCGCTCAGCGTCCGCCCCAGCGGAGGGCGGCGGCCCCCGCGAAATCGCCCGCGTGCGCGAAGCCCGCGAACATGACCAGCGATCCGGCCGGCACCCGGCCCTCGTCGACCGCGCGGTCGAAGGTGACGGGAATGCCCGCGCCGAACAGGTTTCCGCAGTCGTCGAAGGTGTCGGGATGCCGTTCCTGCGGCAGTTGCAGGGCGTCCCGCCAATTGCGCAGGAAGGCTCTATTGGGCTGATTGGTGACCAATAAGTCCAGGTCCTGGGTGGGCACGCCGATCCGGCCGCACACCGCCGACGCGACCTCGGGGACCAGCCGGTTGCCGCGCTGCAACACCTTGGCGATCTTGGATTCGGTGAAGCCGACATGCATCTCGCCGCTGCCGGCCTCCCAGTAGCGGCGCGGCGGGTCGGCGATCACCGTCATCTGCCCGGCGAATTCGGGCAGGTGGCGGGTCTCGATATCGAGAATCGGCGAATCACCGGATTTCACCAGCAGTCCCGCGCCCGCGCCGTCGCCCGGAATGGCGGCCTGCGCCTTGCCCCGCACCTGCTCCTGGGTGAAGACCTGACCGGCCACGTTCTGGATGGTGACCACCAGCGCCGAGCGGGCGTCCGACGACAGCAGGATCTGGCGGGCCAGCTTCATGCCGTACACGAACGACGCGCAGCCGCCGTTGTGCAGGTCGATCAGCCACTCCGGGGCGATGCCGAGCCGGGCCGCCACATCCCCGCCGCTGCCGACGATGCCGATGTCGGGCAGCTGGGTGTGCACGATCAGAATGTCGATGCCGCGCAACACGTCCCGGCCGTGCCGGTCCAGGATCGGGGCGACCGCGCGCTCGGCCATATCGGCCGGGGTCTCGCCCGGCGCGACATGGCGGCGGAACTTGGGGGCCTTGAACATGAGGTTCGCGGTGACCTCGTCCGGGTCGGCGTACTGGGCGAAATAGTCGGCGGAGACGATGGTCTCGGGCAGGTACCCGGCGACATCGAGCAGGCTCACGGTGTCGGCGCTCATGATCAGTCCATCCATTCCGGCTTGATCGGCTGCCCGGCGGCATGCCGGTGTTCGCAGATCGCTTTGAGATTGCGCAGTTCCAGCAGGTGCCCGGCGGCGAAGAGGTGCCAGAAGTCGCCGACCCACACCGGGCGGCCCTCGGGCGCGGACTCGGGGTAGGCGTTGTCCTCGTAGAAGGGGTGGTGGCAATTGGTCCAGGTGACGACCGAACCCGGCTTGTTCAGCACCACCTGCGCGTCCACCACGCGCATCAGGTAGACCATCCACAGGTGGTCGGCCTGGTCCCAGGCGCAGTGGTAGTCGACGGTGCGGGCCTCGGGGTTGGCGACGGTACGGGTGAAGATGCGGGTGTGCGAACCGATGCGGTCGTCGGACACCCACACCTCGGGATCGGCGGTGCGCTCGAAACCGCGCATGCTGTAGGTCCATTCGCACAGGCTGCGGGTGTCGGCGAGGTAGGCGTACACCTCGTCCGGCGGCGCGGCCACGTATTCGGTGACGGTGCAGTACTGGCCGTAGATCTCGTCGTGCGGGTACACGGCGCGGGTCATATCGAGGACCAGCGGCATGCCCTCCTTGAGGGCCATGGTCTCGATGCGGTACACGCCCGGCACATCCAGCTCCGGGACTTCGATCGGCTCGTCGGCGACGGTCTCGGTCATGCGAAAGACTCCTTCAGGAATGGTGCGAACGGTGGGATCTCGTCCGGGTCACACTGCAGTTCGATGAAGGCGGGCCCCGGTATTGCCCGCGACTTGTCCAGGGCCTGCTCGAATTCGGGGAGGGTGCGCGCGGTCCAGGCCGGGAGCTCCGGGTACAGGGCGGCGACGCCCGCGCCGATCTCCGACGCGCGGAATCTGTTGAAGCTGTACTCGCCGGAGTAGAAGACCTGCTCGCGGGTCACGCACATGGCGTGGGCATTGTTGTTGAACACGATGAAGGTGACCGGCGCCTGGTACTCGACCGCGGTGTGCACCTCGTGGCCGTGCATGAAATACGCGCCGTCCCCGGCGATCACCACGGTGCGGCGGCCCCGGCCCAGCGCACAGCCGATGCCGGCGCCGAACGCATAACCCATACCGCCCATGCCCAGCGCGATGAGAAACCGTCCGCCCTCGGGGATTCCGAGGTGGTGCACGACGGCCGCGCCGGTGTTCCCGGCGTCGGCGACCACATCGATGCCGGCGTCCAGTGCCGCTTCGATGGCCGCCACGGCGGGGCGGTACCGGACGCCGGGTCCGGACGCGGGCGGCACGGGCAACTCGGGGAGCGGAAGGCGATCGGGTTGTGCGCCAGTGGATCCCGGCTCGAGGTGCGCGCCCTCGGTCCCGTGGATCGAATTCGCGACACCGCGCAGCGCGGCGGCCAGCGGACCACGCGCCTCGGCGTGCACCGGGACGAAAGGCTGCTCGATCCCCAGGTACACGACCCGTGGGCAGGCGGCGAGGGCGGCATCCAGGCCGGCGCGGGCGGTGAGCGAGAGCGGGGCTCCCACCAGCAGGCAGAGTTCCGCCTCCGACACCAGGCGGGCCGCGTTCGGATGACCCATCACGCCGACCACACCGGCGAAGCGGGGATCCGCGTTCGAGTACGCGTCCTTGGCGTCCGGGGCGACGAGGACCGTCGCATCGAGGGCCCGCACCACGGTCGCCAGTTCGGCACGCGCGTCGGCCGCGGCGACCTCGGGTCCGGCGATGACTACCGCGTGACTTCCCCGCGGCAGCGATGCCAGCAGGTCCACGACGTCATCGGGCAGCAGCTCCCCATCATCGGACTGCTCCGCGGCAGTGGCCTGCGGTTCGGCCGTCACCTCGTCACCCTCGACGATCGGAGTCGCCTGAACGTCCTTGGGCAGCAGCAGGACAGCCGGACCACCGGCCCGCGCCGCCGCGATCGCCCGGTCGAGCTCCACCGAGATGTCCTGCGGTCGGCGAACTTTCACGCAGTAGCGGGCGACCTGGGCGAAGAGCCGCTCGGCGTCGATGCGGCCGGGCACCCCACTGGTGTCCTGAAACGCACCCCGGCCCTCCAGCCCCAGCGGCGGCTGACCCACCAGGGCGAGGACCGGGACCCGCGAGTCGAACGATTCCGCCAGGGCCGCAAGCAGATTCATGGCACCGCCGCCGGAGGTCGCCACCACGACACCGAGCCGGTTGGTGGCGCGGGCGTAGCCGTCGGCCATGGTGGCCGCGCCGAACTCGTGTTTGGCAATGATGCCGGTGAGTTCCGGATGCCGGTGCAGGGCGTCGTAGACGTCCTCGATATTGGCCCCGCCGACGCCGAAGACGTGGTCGGCGTGGATCGCGAGCCGTTCGACGACGAGGTCGGCGACGGTTCGGGCCGTGCGTTCGCTCTGGTTCACGATCCCCCGTTCGTATTGCCTTGTCCGCGATGCATCGCACACAAGGTAACTGGCCGGAACGAACTCGATCAATGTGTCTCAGGTCACACACTTGCCCGAAAGATGCTGCTGTACAGGCGTTTTGGTCATGCGAAGACCCCACCGGGGATATCCCGGCGGGGCCCCGGTCCGGGCACAGGGGGAAATCCGGACCGCATCTGGACGGCTACCGGCTCGGCGGCCGGTACATCCGGATCAACGATCGGCGGTCCGCCGCGGTTCAGTGCGCGTGCCCGTTCGGCGTGTCGAGGAGTCGAACACCGCGCGGGCCAGGCGTAGGCAGCGCCGGTCGCCATTGAGGGTGAGGCCCAGCCGATTGGGGACGTAGGCGAAGGAGAGCCCGGTCGCCGGATCGGCGAAACCGAGCGAACCACCCAGACCGGGTGTGCCGAAGGCGCGGTGGTCGGGAGAGCCGAAGGGGAAGGCGGGACACGACTTCCGGAAGCCCAGGTGGAATCGGGTCGGGGTGCGCAGCACGGCGTCCGGCGCGGGCACCGGGCCCGGGTCGGCGATGCGGGCCCGCACCTCCGGCGCGATCGGCAACTCGCCGGTCAGGCCCGCGGCGTAGATGCGGGCCAGGCCGCGCGCCGAGCCGACGCCATTGCTGCCGGGCAGCTCGATCGACATGACCTCGGGGCGCACGAAATCCTCCGGCATCCCCAGTTCCGGCACCGACAGGGCGCGGAAGAGCTGACCGCGGCGCAGCAGCGCCGGAATCGCCTGATTCCACGGCAGGTTCCGCTCGTGCCGCAGGTCCAGGCCGGTGGTGCGGGTCAGGTGGGCGATCCGGTCGCCACCCAGCTCCGCGTCCAGGCCGAGGGTGAAATCGACGCCGAGCGGACCGGAGATCTCCTCCGCGATGAACGTCCGGATGCTGCGCCCGGCCGGGTCCGCGCGGCGAACCAGTTCATTGAGATACAGCCCGATGCTGACCGGGTGATAGCCCTGCCGCGTACCCGGCGTCCACCCGGGACGCTGGGCCGCCAGCACCGCGGCCACGCCGTCCAGATCGTGCAGGTCGTCGAGGGTCATCCGGGTGTCGCGCAGGATGTGCAGGCCCACCTGATGGTCGATGAGCTGGCGGACGGTCACCTCGTCCTTGCCGTGGGCCGCGAATTCCGGCCAGTACCGCACCACGGGCTCGTCGTAGTCCAGCCGTCCGCGCGAGACGAGCACGGCCAGGATCAGCGCCGCGACGCCTTTCGTGCACGAGAAGACGGGCGCGATGGTGTCGCGCTCCCACGGGAGTCCGCGCACCGGGTCACGCGAGCCGCCCCACAGGTCCACCACGGGGGTGTCGCCGTCGAAGACCGCGACCGCCGCGCCGATCTCGCCGTGCCGGAAATTGCGGCGGAAGGCGTCGGCGACCCGGCCGTAGCCCTCGGCCACGTACCCGTGCTGCATCATCTCGCTCATCGCCGGCGAGCCTACGGGGACCGGCTTTCGGGCCGGTAGCGGCATCGGCGGGTCAGCCGCCGCCGGGCCGGTCGCGGGGCCCGGTTCATATGGCAATATCGGGCAAATCGCCCCTATTCTCGGATTCGGGGGCCACTGTGGCATGCAGCCACTCCCGTTGTGAAGGGGCCTGATGCCGCGCACCACACGGATAACCGTCATGCTGCTGTTCGCGGCCTGGGTTGTCGACTACATCGATCGGACCGTGATCAATTTCGCGTTGCCGTCGATCGGTGCGGACCTGGGGCTGGACCACATGCAGCAGGGGCTGTTGGTGTCGGTGTTCTTTCTCGCGTACGCGATCATCCAGGTGCCCGGGGGTCTGCTCGCGGATCGGTACGGGGCGCTGCGGGTGGGGATCGTCGGATTGACCGCTTGGTCGATCTTCACCGGGTTGACCGCGCTCGCCTGGTCGTTCAGCGTGCTGCTGGCCATTCGCTTCCTCTTCGGTCTGGTGCAGGGCGTGTTCCCGGCGGCGGCCATCAAGGCGCTCGCCGAACGCAGCCATCCCGATCAGCGCACCACGGCCGCCGGCTGGACCAACTCCTCCAACGCCGCGGGCCTGCTGCTGGCGGCGGTGATCGCGGGCGTGCTGCTGCCCACGGTGGGCTGGCGGGTCATGTTCGCGGTCATCTCGGTGCTCGGGGTGGCCGTCATCCTGGCCTGGCGGCGGTGGATGCCGGAACCGCTGACCCAGGACGAGATTCCGGTCGCGCACGCCGGGCCCGCTGCCGAACGCCGCTCGGTGCTGTTCTCCCCCGCACTGCTCGGCTTCGCGGTCATGTTCTTCGGCTACGACGTACTGGTGTGGGGCGTGACCGCGTGGACGCCGACCTTCCTGCACGAGCAGCGCGGAATCTCCATGGCGGGCATCGCTTTCGCGGCGGTGCCGACCACGCTGGCCGCGGCGGCCGGGGTGGTACTGGGGGCACGGCTCTCGGATCGGCTCGGCGGACGGCCACGGGTGATCGTGGTGCCCGCCATGGCGTTCACCGCCGCCATGCTGTTCGCGCTGCCGCGGGCGGAATCGTTCCCGCTTTTCGTGGTGCTGGGCGTGGTGATGAGCCTGGTCGCGGGGCTGGCCTACATGCCCGCGTTCTCGGTGCCGCTGCGGGCGCTGCCCAGCGTCTACATCGGCGGGGCCACCGGCGTGATCGTCTTCGGCGGGCAGCTGGCGGGCGTGGCGAGTCCGCTCGCCTTCGGGTTCATCACCGATCATGTTTCGTACACAACGGCTTTCGAAACCATGGCCATCGGGCCGCTGCTGGCCTTGCTGGCGGCGCTGGTGGTTCCGCAAACCGCCGACGCGTTCCGGACGATGGTGTCCCGGCGCGCCGCGGCGGCCGTCCCGTCGAAGGAGCGTCTCCCATGATCGAGCACTGGCAGCAGGTCTACCGGCATCTGCACGCCCACCCCGAGCTGTCGGGCGAGGAGCGGGCCACGGCGCGACTGGTGGCCGACGAGCTGCGCGCGCTGCCCGGCTGGGAGGTGACCGAGAACGTCGGCGGCACCGGCGTGGTCGGGGTGCTGCACAGCGGGCCCGGGCCGGTGGTGTGGCTGCGCGCGGACATGGACGGTCTGCCGGTGCAGGAGGAGACCGGCCTCGACTACGCCTCCACCGTGCCCGGGGTGATGCACGCCTGCGGCCACGACGTGCATGTGACCGCACTGCTGGGCGCGTGCGCGGAACTGTCCGCGAATCCGTTGCCCGGCACCGTGGTCGCACTGTTCCAGCCCGCCGAGGAGACCGGCTCCGGCGCGCAGGGCATGCTCAACGACGGTCTGCTGGAGCGGTTTCCGAAGCCGCGCATCGTGCTCGGCCAGCATGTCGGCCCGCTGCCCGCGGGGCTGATCCTGAGCCGCCCCGGCACCCTGATGGCCGCCTCCGACTCGGTGCGCATCACCTTCCTCGGCAAGGGCGGCCACGCCTCCCAGCCGCACACCGCCATCGACCCGCTGCTCATGGCGGCGGCATTCGTGGTGCGCATGCAGGCGCTGACCGCCCGCCAGACCGCCACCGCCGCAACGCCGGTCCTCACCGCCGGGGCGCTGCACGCGGGCACCCGACCCAATATCATCGCCGACAGCTCCGAGGTGCTGCTCAGCCTGCGCACCTTCACCGACGGCTCCCGTTCCCGCATGATCGAGGGCATCCAGCGCCTCGCCGAGGCCGAGGCCGCCGCCGCGGGCGCGCCCCAGGAACCGAAAGTCGAGTTCTACGACCACTTCCCGGTCACCGAGAACACCCCCGGCGACACCGAACGCGTCCTGGCCGCCCTCACCGCCGCCGACCTCCCCGTCATGCCCATGCAGAACCCCATCACCGGCAGTGAGGATTTCGGCGCCTTCGGCACCGCCGCCGAGGTCCCCTCCGTCTTCTGGCACATCGGAGGCATGGACCCCGCCCGCTTCACCCAGGACGACCTCCACTACATGCTCACCGAATCCGCCCTCCCACCCCACTACCCCTCCAACCACTCCCCCCACTTCGCCCCCGACCCCGCCCAAGCCCTCCCCGCCGCCATCACCACCATGCTGACGGCGGCCCGCGCCGAACTCACCCGCCCATAACTGGCGAGCCCGGTATCCCTTGCCGCACAGGCGAAGTGGATACCGGGCTCGAGATCTTCTACTGGAATTAGGTCAGCACCAGATCTGCCACCATGCGCACTTCGGCGGCGTGGTGGTGGTCGGCGGCGCCGTCGTGGTCGTCGGCGGTGCGGTCGTGGTCACCGGCGGGACCGTGGTCGTGGCGGGCGGCGCGGTCGTGGTCGCCGGGGCGCAATTCCACTGCCACGGAGCACATTGCGCCGTCGTGGTCGGCGCGGGCGTCGTGGTCTGGCCGCAACTCCAATCCCACGGCGCGCACTGCTTCGTCGTCGTGGTCGGGGGTGCGGTCGTGGTCGTCGGCGGCACGGTCGTCGTGGTGGTCGGCGGGACCGTCGTGGTCGTGGTCGGCGGCACGGTGGTCGTCGTCGACGGCGGCGTCCAGGCCGGAGCGACGGTGACCGTCATATTGCCCTGGTCGGTGTAGTAGCCGCCCGGACAGGTCACCGAGGAGATGAGTTCTATCGAACCCGCGTCCTTGGGTGTCCAGTGCAGGGTGGCCGTGGCCGAGCCGAGTTCGCCGCGGCCGGCGCCCCGGTCGATGAGAACCCGCCTGCCGGAATCGATGTAGTACAGGGTCGCGGTGCAGGAATCCTTCACCGTGAGTTCGGTGACCGTGTAGGTCACCCCGACCTGCAAGGCGTCCGTGGCGATGGTGCACCGGCGACGTCCGGCAGCATACGAAGTGCGGGACACCGCTGTCCGATAGTCGAATCCGTCGGTGGATCGGTAATCCGGTCGGGGTCAGGATTCGAAGGAGATGTGCAGTTCATCCGATTCGGGGAGGGTTTGGCAGGCGAGGGTTTGGCCCTGGGCCAGTTCCTCCTCGATGAGGGATTCGTTCTGGAGCATTCGGGTGCGGCCGTGTTTGACGGTGCAGACGCAGGTGGCGCAGGCGGATTCGCGGCAAACATAAGGGGCGTCGATGCCGTGATCGAGGAGGAGGTCGAGGAGCCTTTTGGTGCGGGGCCAAGGGAGGGTGTGGGATTCGCCGTCGATGTCGACTCGGACGGTGGCAGCGGTGGGGTCGGCAGGTTGTGGGGTGGCCGCGGGTTCGTGGTGTTCGAAGGGGTTGTCGGCCAGGGAGCGGTAGTCCTCGCGGTGGATCGCCCGATCGGGGATGCGGAGTTGACCCAGTCCCTGACGGACCGTCGCGGCGAATCCCGCTGGACCGCAGAGGTATACGTCGTGGCGTCGGTACGGCCGGGCCCAGCTTGCCAGAGCACGGGGCGTCGGCAGGCCGCGGTCGGATTCGAGCCAGTAGGTCACCGTGAGGCGACGCGGGTGGCGACGGGCCAGCTCTCGCAGCTGGGCCCCGAAGATGACGGAGGCGCGGTCGCGATTGGCGTACAGCAGGACGACATCGCCCCGGCCCAGGGTGAGGGCGGATTTCAGGACGGATATGACGGGAGTGATTCCGCTGCCGGCCGCGAAGAGCAGCAGGTCGTGGGTCCAGACCCGGGGTACGAAGTTTCCGGCGGGTTCGAGGACGGTGAGGATGTCTCCCGGAGAGACGTTGTCGCACAGCCAGTTCGAGGCATAGCCGCCCGGGGTGCGTTTGACGGTGACGGTGGGGCGGTCGTCGCAGTGGGGACTGCTGGACAGGGAGTAGCAGCGGGCCACGGAGCCGGTGCGGTCGCTGGGGACGCGCAGGGTCAGGTACTGGCCGGGGGAATAGGCGAAGCGGGGGGTGAGGTCGGTGGGGATGTCGAAGATCAGCGAGACCGCGTCGGCGGTCTCGCTGATGACTTCACGCACCTTCAGCTGGTGGGCGCGAGCGGTCACGGCGCTCTCCTGCCGAAGACCAGCTCACCGGCCGCCTGGATGCGGTCCATCGACAGGGCCTGGGTCATGCGACGATTCACGCCCGGCGCCAGCCGCAGCATGAAGTAGCCCAGCCACGCCTCGGTGCGGACCGGGACCACCGCCAGGTCGTAGCGGATCGCGCGGACCACGGCGCGCGCCACCAGATCCGGACTCATCGGCGAGAACGGCAGGCGTTCGGCGAGTTCCTGGATCTGTGCGGTGAGCTGCTGTCCGCGCTCCACCAGCCGCGGATCCACCCCGACGGTGGTGGCGTGCCTCGCGATATCGGTGTTGATCACGCCCGGGCAGATCGCGCTCACCCCCACGCCTTTCGGCGCGAACTCCAGCCGCAGGCATTCGGTGAGCATCTTGACCCCGGCCTTGGACACCGAGTACGCCGACATGACCGGCGTCGGCGTGAACGCGGCCGCGGACGCGATGTTCACGATGTGCCCGCGCTTGCCCTCGTCGATCATGAGCCGCCCGAACGACCGGCAGCCGTGCACCACCCCGAGCAGGTTCACGTCCAGCTGGTGCACCCAGTCGTCGGGTTCCAGATCCAGAAACGCCCCGCTGACCAAGATTCCGGCATTGTTGACCAGCACGTCCGGCACCCCGTGATCGGCGTGCACGTCCCGGGCGAAGGCGGCCCAGGCGTGCGGATCGGTCACATCGAGCTGGGCGGCGACCGCCCGCCGCCCCTCGGCCTGGATCAGCGCCACCGTCGAGAGCGCCGCGTCCTTGTCGATATCGGAGACGATCACCTGGGATCCCCCGCGCGCGAACCGCAGTGCCGTCGCCCGCCCGATCCCGCTGCCCGCGCCGGTGACCACCACCAGCTTCGGATCGATGGCATTGAGTTTCACGAGACCTCCTCCGAGAACGCGACCGTCTCGGCCGCGACCGGCGCACCCACCGTGTAGCGGTAGACGTCCAGATCGAAATGCCGGTTCTGCCAGTACATCTCGCCGTGAGTGGACGGCCGGAACGGCGAATCACCGTGATTGTCGAGGTAGTAGGTGTTGGAGCCCTCGCACACCGGCGTGAACAGGAAGTTCTTCTGTTGCCGCCGCAGGCACTGCCGGAAGTACTCGTCGTGCACCTCCTGCCGGATCTCGACCTCGGTGGCGCCGCGCACCTTGGACTCGGCGATGACCCGCGCCAGATGCGCCGAGGTGGCCTCGATCATCCAGATGTAGGAGCCGAGCACGAAGCCGTACGGGCCGGTGATGGTGAACGAGTTCGGGTATCCGGGCACCGAAACACCCTGGTAGGACTGGTATCGGTGCTCGTCCCAGAACTTCTCGAGATCCTGTCCGCCGCGCCCGCGCACCGGGAACGGTGGGATGGAGCCCTTCTCCCACAGCTTGAACCCCGTGGCGCAGACGAGCACGTCGACCTCGTGCTCAGTCCCGTCCACCGTGACCACCCCGCGCTCGGTGATCCGCGCGATGGAGTCGGTGATCAGGCTGACGTCGGACCGGTTGAAGGTCCGCAGGTAGTCATTGGACATGGACGGCCGCTTGCAGCCCAATCCATAACGCGGCGTGAGCTTTTCCCGCACGTCCGCATCGTGGACCTGGGACCGCATCCAGCGCCGGATCGGCACCTCGGCGGCCCGGCGCACGGTCGAGGTCAGCCAGGCCGGTCCGGCCACCATGCCGCTCATGGCGACCTCGGTGCCGAGATTTCCGGCCAGCCGCAAGGCGGCGCGAATCCGTGTATTGCCCAGCACCATCCGCCCGAGCGGCCCCACCTCGGCGTCGTTCTTCGGGAACACCCAGATGGGCGTCCGCTGGAACACGGTCAGATGCTCGGTCTCGTCCACGATCGCCGGAATCAGTTGCAGCGCGGTGGCTCCGGTGCCGATGACCGCCACCCGCTTCCCGGCCAGGGAGACATCGTGATCCCACAGCGCCGTGTGCACCAGCGTCCCGCCGAAGTCGTCGAGTCCGGGAATGTCGGGCATCTTGGGCCGTTCCAGCCCGCCGATGGCCAGCACGATGTGCCGCGCGGTGAGCTGCCCCCCGCCGTCGGTGTGCAAGCGCCACAGGCTGTTCCGGTCGTCGAAGTCGGCCGCCATGATGGTCGTGTTCAACCGCAGTTTCTCCCGCAGCCCGTACTTGTCGACCATGCCCTCGGCGTAGTCCCGCAGCTCGGTGCCGGGCGCGAAGATCCGCGACCAGTCCCCGCGCTGCTCGTAGGAGAAGCTGTAGATGAACGACGGAATGTCCACCGCCACACCGGGATAGGTATTGGCATGCCAGGTGCCGCCGACCCGATCCCATTTATCCACGATCACGAAGTCGTGGATTCCCCTCCGTTGCAGTGCGATCCCGCTGCCGATGCCCCCGAATCCGGCGCCGACCACGATGACCTCGTGGTCGGGCCGGACTGCGGACGGCGCACCCGTGCCACCGCGCTGTGTTGCCATGTCGGTCTCCTCCGGCTCAGCCGATACGGTCGGACAGTTCGCCGTCCGCGCCGAAAAGCTCTCGCTGCCACTGCGCGAGCAGCCCGTCGGTGTCGATGTCGTCGGGATGGAAGCCCGGCCGCAGATAGGGCCGCATCTCCTTCAGCAGGCCCTTCACAATGGGCCCGCGCGCCAGCCGCACCGTCTGCCGCGCCACCTGCCACGGCCGCCAGCTGCGCGGATCGCTGAGGATCGAGGCGAGGACGCCGAGCGAGACCACCGGGATGGTGAACACGTACATCCCCGCCATCACCCCGATCCGCACGGCCTCGGTCCCGCCGGTCGCCCGGAAGACGTCGAACGCCACGGACTTGTGCTCGAGTTCCTCGAAAGCGTGCCAGTTCAGCAGATGCCACACCTCCGGGTCCCCCGGAATGTCCTGGATCTCCTGGCTGCTCAGAATCCGTTTGGCCAGCGTGGCCGTGTAATGCTCGGCCGCGGCCGTGAAGGCCAGATGCACCTCCGGCGGCACCGCGTTCTCGATCGCCATCACCCCGCGTTCGCGCAGCGCGCCCGGCGCGAAGGTGAACAGCCGCACGATCGGGAAGCCGTTCTCGACCAGCTGCTCGTTCAATCGCCGATGCTGCTGCCCGTGCACCGCTTCCTGCCCGATGAACCCGGCCACCCGCTTCTTGAGCACCGGATCGCCGACCTGCCCGGAGAATTTGCGCACCGAGCGGATGAACGACTCCTCGCCCGGCGGGAACGCGCCGGAGAGCACGGCGATCAAATGCGTCAAAGGGATATCGCCCCGGACGAATTGGTGCGCCATCGGCTCGGGGTCACCGAACCGGAAACGCATGCGCCGGACCTTCGGGTAGGGCATGAGGGACGTGGAGTCCTGCCGACCGATCGTCATTGGCCGGTCCTTTCTGGCAATGGAGTTGTGACTACTTCAGGTGGTCGACGAGCTGGCCGTCGTCGCCGAAAAGCTCCGACTGCCACTGGGACAGCAGGGCGGAGGTGTCGATGTCGTCGGGGTGGAAGCCGGGGCGCAGATACTTGCCCAGTTCCGGCATGAGCCGGTGGAAGACCGGACCGGTGAACAGCCGATACGCCTCGCGCGCAACGCGGATCGGCTGCTGCCGCGCGACCGGATCGCGCCCGACGGCCAGCGCCAGGGTCACGTAGGTCAGCGGCAGCGTGAGCGAGTACATGGCGAGCATGACCGCGATGCGGGTGCGCTCGCTGCCGCCGACCGCACGGAAGACGTCGAAGGCCACCGACTTGTGCTCGAGTTCTTCCAGCGCATGCCAATTCAGCAGATTCCAGACTTCCGGATCCCCGGGAATCGCCTGGATCTCATCGCTGGACAGGATGCGCTGCGCCAGGACCGCCGTATAGTGCTCGGCTGCCGCCGTCATGGCCAGGTGCACCTCGGGCGATACCCGCTCCTCGATCCACCGCATGCGCTCGACGGCCCGCGGCGAGTCCAGCCAGGCGATGGGATAGCCCAGCTCGACCAGCTTTTCGTTGAGTTTGCGGTGCTCGAGGCCGTGCATGGCCTCCTGCCCGACGAAGCCGGTCACCCGCTTCTTCAGCACCGGATCGACGACCCGGTCGGCCACCCGGCGGACCGAGCGGATGAAGGACTCCTCCCCCGCCGGGAAGCCACCGGACATGCCGGCCACGAAATGGCTGTAGACCATGTCGTTCTCGACGAAGTACTTGTCGCTGGAAGCGCGATCGAATCGGAATCTGATGCGGCGGGCCCGGGGATAGGTCTGCGCCGGAAGGGTATTCGCCATCTGGACCATCCTTGGTGCGACACGAAGTACCTAGTACCGCGTGTTCGATATACCAAGTGTAGAACTGTCCCAGACAGTAGACAAGGGCGCGTCCGGCCCGGCTTCAGCGAATGAAGCGCTCCACCATCCGGCGCTCGCTCGCGGCATCGGCCAGCGGCCAGGTCAGCAGCGAGAGCACGATGCGCACAATCCATTGCACCGCTTCGTCATCCGGCGCGACGCCGGTGAGTAGGGTCGCGATCCGCCCGAGCTCCGGCGAGCTGGCGAACGCGCCGTCGCTGCCGCCGGCCCGGGTGCCGGCGAATCCCTTGGCCAGCACCGGATCCGAGCGCACCGCGGCCACCGAGGCCAGGATCGCCTCCACGATCCGCCGCGAGCCCTCGTAGCGCCGCACGGTCGCGGCCACCCGCTCGGCGACTCCCACCGCCGACTTGGCCATGACCGCGTCGAACAGCGCCGCCTTGCCCGGGAAGTGCCGATAGAGCGTTGCCCGCGAACAGCCGACCGCCCCCGCCACGTCGTCCATGCCCACCCGGTCGAAGCCCCGCGTCTGGAACAGTTCCGAGGCGACCGCGACGATCCGATCCGAGGCGACCGATCGCCGCACCCCACCCGTCAGCCAGTCCACGCGCTGCTCGGCCACCATGCCCACTCCTCACCGGTGAAGATCAGGTCTCATCCTGAGACGTACGTCCGGATTCGTCCAGGGGTCAATCTGAGCAACAGACCGGTCTCAATTTGCCGGAAGTTCGCCCGCTCTATGTAAGGCTGTTTCCGGACGCGGTGTGCCGCGTTCTACTTGATCTGGGTTCCACCTTGTCGGCGGCTGATCGGGCAGCGAGGAGACACACGCGTGGGCGTAAGCGTGGCACGTATTCGGCAACGCATCGGCAAACCAACAGCCAAAGATGTCACCGCCGGTATGGCGACCGGTCTGTTCAGCATTCCCGAGGGGATGGCGTACGCCTCGATCGCCGGATTCAATCCGGTCGCCGGACTCTACGCGGGCGTGGTGCCGCCGATCCTGGGCTCGCTGACCGCCTCCACCGTCCTCATGGTCACCACCCTGACCAGCGCGATCGCCCTCACCGGCCAATCCGCCATCGCCACCGCGGGACTCGATCCGCACGATGCCGGCAATCTGGCGGCGCTGACCCTGCTGGTCGGCGTGGTCATGGTGCTCATGGGCGTGCTGCGCCTGGGCGTGGTCATGAGCTTCGTGTCCAACGCCGTCATGGTCGGCTTCTCCACCGGCATCGCCCTGCAGATCATGACCGGCGTATTCAAGGACGCCACCGGCTACAAGCCGCCAGGGCACAACAAGCTTGTGCAGGTATGGAATTGGCTCACCGGCATCGGGAACTGGCAGTCGTCGGCCACCTGGGTCGCCGTCGGCACCATCCTGGTCTGGGCGGTCGCCCGGCTGATACCCAAGATCGAGGCCTTGGCCCTGCTGGTCGCCATGGTCGTGGTGAGCGTGGCGGTGGCGATTCTGGGCACCGACGTCGAACTGGTCTCCGATATCGCCAGCATTCCGGGAGCGCTGCCCGGCCTGTCGCTGCCGAACTGGGATGCCATGCCGCACTTGGCCGCCGGGGCATTGTCGGTGGCGCTGGTCGCGCTGGCCCAGGCCGCCAGCGTGGCGCCGTCCATGCCGAACCCGGACGGCAGCCGCTCCAGCGTGAACGCCGACTTCACCGCCCAGGGCATCGCGAATCTGGGCGGCGGCCTGTTCTCCTCCTTGCCGTCGGGCGGCTCCTTGTCCCGCACCGGCGTCGCGGCCGGGGTCGGGGCCCGAACCCGCTGGGCGGGAATCATTTCCGGCGTCTTCCTGGCGCTGGTGGTGGTCGTCTGCGGCAGCCTGGCCGAGCGCATCCCGATGCCGGTGATCGGCGGCCTCATCCTGGTCGTCGGCGGCGAGCTGATCTGGGGCAAGGTCAAGGACATCGAGCTGGTGGCCCGCACCTCGAAGCTGTCCACCGCGGCCATGATCGCCACCTTCGCCGCCACCACGCAGCTGCCGCTGCAGCAGGCCATCGTGATCGGCGCGATGCTGTCACTGCTGCTGTACTGCGTGCAGGCGGCCGGACAGGTGCAGCTGGTCGGACTGACTCGCAACGACGCGGGCAAGTGGTGCACTTCGCCGGTGCCGCAAGCCCTTCCGCCCGGTGAGGTCACCGTCCTCGACTATCGCGGCAGCAGCTTCTTCGCCGAACTCCCCCGCCTGGAAGCCGCCCTGCCCGACGTCTCCGGCGCGCGGAATTCGGTGCTGGTGCTGGTGCTGCGCGCCATGCCCGACATCCCCTCCTCGGCCATCCTGCGCCTGCTCGAACGCTACAACCGCCAACTGCACAGCGCCGGTGGGCGACTCGTGCTCGCGGGCGTGGAACCGGAACTGACGCGGGTCCTGCAACACACCGGGCTCACCGATGAGCTCGGCGTCGACGGCATCGTCGGGTCCGAGCCCGAGATCTTCGGGCCGGTCGCCAAGGCCGTCGACCTCGGAACCACCTGGATCGACAGTCGGAAATCCCAACAGTGAGGTGACAGCACCATGACAGCAGCACCCGTCGATCGCACCGATTTCGACAATGCCGAGCGCGGACTCATCGACCGGCTCGACCCCTGCACCATCAAGGCGCAGGACGGACACGTGGTCTTCGACGCCGAGGCCTTCCAGTTCCTGAACGCCGATGGTGCCGACACGGTCAACCCGAGCCTGTGGCGGCAGTCCCAGCTGTGCAACATCCACGGCCTGTACGAGGTGTGCGAGGGCGTGTATCAGATTCGCGGCATGGACATCTCGAACATGACGCTGATCGAGTCCGACAACGGCGTCATCGCGGTGGACCCGCTGATGAGCGCGGAGACCGCGGCCGCCGGGCTGGCGCTGTACCGCAAGCACCGGGGCGATCGGGCCGTGACCGCGGTGATCTACACCCACCCGCACGCCGACCACTTCGGCGGCGTGCTCGGCGTGGTCGATCAGGACACCAAGGTGCCGATCATCGCGCCCGAGCACTTCATGGAACACGCCATCTCGGAGAACGTGTACGCGGGCACCGCCATGTTCCGCCGCGGCGGCTACTACGCCGGCGCGAATCTGCCGCGCGGCCCACGCGGTTCGACGGGCATCGGTCTGGGTCCGAACGCCTCGGCCGGCGAATTCGGTCTGCTCGCACCGACTATGGACATCACGGCCACCGGGCAGGAGGAGTCCATCGACGGCGTCCGATTCATCTTCCAGATGACGCCGGGCACCGAGGCTCCCGCCGAGATGAACTTCCTGCTGCCCGACCACAATGCCCTGTGCATGGCCGAGAACGCCTGTCACACTCTGCACAACATCCTCACCCTGCGCGGCGCGCAGGTGCGTGACGCGCGCGCGTGGTCGCGCTACATCGCCGAGGCCATCGAGCTGTTCGTCGACAAGGCCGACGTCGTGTTCGCCTCGCACCACTGGCCGACCTGGGGCCGGGACAATATCGTCGAGTTCCTCACCCAGCAGCGCGACACCTACGCCTACCTGCACGACCAGACCGTGCGGCGGATGAACCAGGGCGAGATCGGGTCCGAGATCGCCGAGAACTTCCCGCTCGCACCGGAATTGGAGGCGCAGTGGAACAACCGCGGGTACTACGGCTCCATCAGCCATGACGTGAAGGCCGTCTACCAGCGGTATCTCGGCTGGTACGACGCCAACCCGGCACACCTGTGGCAGCACCCCCCGCAGGCGCAGGCGACCCGCTACGTGGAACTGCTGGGCGGTGTGGATGCCACCGTGGCCAAGGTGAAGGAGTTCGCCGACAAGGGCGATCTGCGTTTCGCCGCCGAACTCGGCAGCCACGCGGTCTTCGCCGAGCCCTCGCACCCGGGGGCGAAGCAGACCCTCGCCGGGATCCTCGAGCAGCTCGGCTTCGGCTCCGAATGCGCCACCTGGCGCAACTGTTTCCTCACCGGCGCCTACGAATTGAGCAACGACATCCAGCCGACTCCGATGTCGGCCAGCCCGGCCGTCGCCATGGCGATGAGCGTCACCCAGCTCTTCGACACCCTGTCGCTGAACATTGTCGGCTCCAAGGCCTGGTCGGAGAAGTTCAGCATCGCTTGGCATTTCACCGACAGCGGCGAGGACTACCGCATGGAGCTGAGCCACGGCGCGCTCATCCACCACCCGGCCACCCGCAAGCGCGACGCCGACCTCGACGTCACGCTCACCAAGCTGGGCCTGCTGCAGCTGATGGCGACCGGCAAGTTCGACGGCTTGGAGACCACGGGCGACGCCGGAGTCTGGCAGCGGCTCGCCGGGCTGCTCGACAAGTCCGACCCCAACTTCGCGATCGTCACGCCCTGATGACCACGGACTCGACATCGCAGACCGCGCCGCCGCCCCCGGGCCGCGCGGCCTCGTACGAGGCCATGGGCCTGACCGGCATCCTCTTCGCGGTGCTCGCCGCGATCGCGATCGAGATGCTGCGCGAGCTTCCCGGCTGGAACGCCGATCACGCGACCGTGGAACAGTGGTTCGCGCAGTCCGGCAATCGCACGCGGATGACGGTCGTCGTGCTGGTCATGGTGGTGGCCTCGATCGCGCTGCTGTGGTTCATCGGCACCATCCGCCGGCGGCTCGGCAGCGGTGAGGATCAGCTGTTCGCCACCGTGTTCCTCGGCAGCGGGTTGGTGCTGATCGCCACCCTGCTCACCTCGATCAGCGCCTTCTCGATTCCGGCGACATTGGCGAGCCGGGTGAGTCCGGACGCGGCGGCAGACGCGTATCCGGTGAGCTACGGCCTGGGCATGAATCTGGTGACCGTCATCGCGCCCCGGCTCGGGGCGGTCCTGATGCTCTCGCTGGCCAATCTGGCCCGCGTCAGCGGCGCGTTCCCGCGCTGTCTGACGCTGTTGTCCACGGCGGCAGCGCTTTTCATGCTGATCGCGGTGACCACCTCGATCCACATCGCCTGGATTCTGCCCGCCTGGGCGCTGGTGGTCGGCGTGTACATCGTGCTGCGCCGCAACCAATTACCCACCGTCTGATCCGACGTCGGACGGTGGTCGCACAGCCGGTCCTCGGAATCGAGGACCGGCTGTGTTTCGTCAGCGCGCTTCCGCACCCAGCTCGACGGGCATGGAGCGGTAGGCGTGCAGATTGCGCAGCGGATGCGGGATCGGCGGGCCGTCCAGGCGCAGGTTCGGATACCGATCGAAGAGGGCGGGCAGCGCGATGCTGCCTTCCAGCCTGGCGAGCCGGGATCCCAGACACCCGTGGATCCCGCTGCCGAACGCGAGATGTTCCGCCGCGTTGTCCCTGGTCACGTCGAATCGATGCGGGTCGGGGAAGACCTCGGGGTCGTGGTTGGCGCCGGCCAATGACAGCAGGACGAGGGAACCGGCCGGTATCCGCTCATGGTCGAGGTCGACATCGTGGTTCGCGACCCGGCCGGTCATCCGCACCGGACCGTCGTAGCGCAGGATCTCCTCGACCGCGTTGCGCCACCGCCACGGCTCGTCGGCCAGCAGCTCCAGCTGCTCGGGATGGCTCGCCAGCAGGGCGATTCCATTGCCGAGCATGTTCACCGTGGTCAGGAAGCCGGCGTCCAGCAGCAGGGCCGCATTGGCCACCTGCTCGCGGCGGGTCAGGGCGTCATCGGCCGCCAGCATGCCGAGCACGTCATCGCGCGGTTCGTCGTCGAGTTCGTCGAACTGCCGGTCGAAGTACTCTTTGACCTCCATCAAGTCGTCGACGGCGTCGCGGTAGGTAGTCCAGGCCAACCCGCGTTCGAGCAGCGGCGCTCCGGAGTCGCCCCACTTCAACAGGGTCGAATGCATCTCGGCGGGCAGTCCGAGCATCTCGGCGATGATGGTGACGGGCATCCGCGCGGAGAAGTCGGCGATCAGATCTGGGTTGGGCTTCGATTCCAGGCGATCGATCAGATCATCGGCCACTTCGGCGATGCGCTCCTCCAGGGTCGCGATCGCCTTCGGCCCGAACGCCTGCCCGACGATGCGTCGATACCGGGTGTGATCCGGCGGATCGGTCACCAGCATGGAGGGCGGTTCCCCCAGGTTCGGCAGTCCCAGATCCGTTTTGGCCAGCAGCCAGCGGACCGGCTTGGGCAGGCTGGGATGAGTGGGCGAGACCACGCCGAAGCTGCGGTCTCGCAGGACGGTTCGACACACCTCGTAATCGGCGCTGATGTACACACCGGACATCCGGGGAATCGGGCCCCGCTGTCGGATCTCCTCGATGTACGGCGATGAGCCGAGCAGGCCGTCCGGTCCGAGGGCCAGCTTTCCGAGTGGTTCACCTCGGCGCGCCGACACCCGGGCAAAGGTGCGCAGGAAGCCGTGCATGAGCAGCCACCGTGTCCATGTGCGAGTCAACATCTTCACCTCGTCCACCCCCTGACCTGCCCTTTATGATAATGATTCGCTATGAGATTGCCAGGTGTGCTGGTATGACGGTCGAATCGGGCGGGCGGACCACTATGGACAGGCGCTGTTTCCTCGCGGGCATCGGTTCGGCCGCGGCGTTGCTGGGCCTCGCGGGAACGGGCGCGGCGGCATCGCTCGCCCGGGCGGATGCCCCCGGCCAGAGCCCGAACACGCCGATCTACCGCGCGCTGGTGCCGGAGATCTTCGCGCCCCTGCCGGACCCGGCCGATCACGTTTCCGCGATCGTCGTCGGATCCGGGTTCGGGGCGGCGGTCACCGCGCTGCGCCTGGCGCAGGCCGGGGTCGACGTCGCGGTGCTCGAGCGCGGATCGCGCTGGCCGAACGATCCGTGGCGCCCTATCTTCGCCGTGGACACGATCCCGGACGGCCGCGGCTTCTGGCATCGGACCACCTTCACCGGGGCGAACCGGATCCCGGTGGCGGTCGACTCGTTCGGCGGGGTCCTCGATGTCGGCAACTACCCGGGCATCGACGTGTGGCGGGCGGCGTGCGTCGGCGGCGGCTCGGTGGTGTTCACCGGGGTGATGATCGAACCGGAAGAGCGGTTCTTCGACCAGGTATTCCGCGGCGTGGTCGACTACCGGGAGATGCACGACATCTACTACCCCAGGGTGCGAGAGATGCTGCGGCCCAGCACGATACCGGACGACATCTACCGCTCCCCCGCGTTCGCGCACTCCCGCGCCTGGGAGGCACAGGCCCGCGCGGCCGGCTACGACCCGCAGCCCATCGACGGCACCTGGCGGTGGGACGTGATTCGCGACGAGCTGGCCGGACGATCGCTGCCGTCGGCGACGGTGGGCTGTTCCGACCTCGGCAACTCCAACGGCGCGAAATTCGATCTGAACCAGAACTATCTGCGCTGGGCCGAGGACACCGGCCGCGCCCGGATCTACCCGGGTCATCGGGTGGACGCCATCGCCGCGGAACCCGGCCGCCATGCCGTCACCGTGAGCAAGCTGGCCCCTACCGGTGAAGTCCTCCGCACCCGCACGTTGACCTGCGACATGCTGTTCCTGGCCGCCGGCTCGGTCGGCACCTCCGAACTCCTGGTACGCGCGCGGGCCACCGGCGCGCTGCCCAACCTGAACGAGCACATCGGCGAAGGCTGGGGAAGCAATGGCGATGTCGCCCTGGCTCGGCCGCTCACCACGCTCGAGGTCGGCACACAGGGCACGCCGTCCGCGAGCCGGATCCTGGACGAGGCGGGCGCGCCGGTCTCGCTGGAGAGCTGGTTCGTTCCCGGCACCACGCCCTTCGACACCGGCCTCGTCGGATCGCTGGGGATGGTGCTCGACGACACCCGCGGCCGGTTCGTCTACGCGGACGACGGGCGCGTGGACCTGCTGTGGCCGCCCGACGGCGCCGCCGGGTATCTCGCCCGAGCCCGCGAGGTCAACGACACCATGAGCTGCCACTGCGAGCTGATCCCGCGACCCGACCTGGACGCGAACGCCTCGATCACCGCGCACCCGTTGGGCGGCGCGGTAATCGGACGCGCGACCGACGAATACGGCCGGGTGCGCGGCTACCGGAACCTGTACGTGATGGATGGGGCGGCCGTGCCCGGCAGCACCGGAACGGTCAATCCTTCCCTGACGATCGCCGCGCTGGCGGAGCGCAATATCGAGCGGATCATCGGTTCCGGGGGTTAGCGCCGAGGGATACAGTCGATTGGTGGAGGAGACTCCGGTCCCACACCGTCGGCGCTCACGCACCGAGCGGCTGGCGATCCGGCTGCTGTACCCGACATTCCGGCCCGCCGAGGAGTCGTTGCGGACGGCTGTCACCGGCAAGATCGTGCTGGTGACGGGGTCCTCGCACGGCATCGGTAAGGCCAGTGCGCGCAAGCTGGCCGCGGCGGGCGCGGAAGTGCTGCTGGTGGCGCGTTCGCGGCCCGAACTGGAACAGCTGGCCACCGAGATCACGGCCGCGGGCGGCATCGCCCACGTCTACCCGGCCGACCTGACCGACATGGAGGCCGTGGGCCTGCTCGGTGAGAAGCTGCTGGCCGAGCACGGGCACATCGACGTGGTGATCAGCAATGCGGGCAAGTCGATTCGGCGCCCGATCGCCGAGTCCTACGACCGCTTCCACGATTTCACCCGCACCATCGATATCAACTACCTCGGCCCGGTGCGGCTGCTGCTGACCCTGCTGCCCGCCATGCGCGCCCGCGGGCAGGGACACATCGTGAACGTCTCCACCTGGGGTGTGCTCATGCCGCCGAGTCCGCGCTGGGCGGCCTACGGCGCCTCGAAAGCGGCCTTCGACGTCTGGCTGCGCAGCGTCGCCGCGGAGATCGCCGCCGACGGCGTCACCATCACCTCGGTCTACATGCCGCTGGTCCACACCCGGATGAGCGCCCCCACCGACTTCCACCGGATCCCGGCCCTGACCGTCGACGAGGCCGCCGACCTCGTCGCGCACGCCGTCACCGCCAGACCCGGCGAGGTGGCGCCCTGGTGGGCGGTCCGGGTCCAGGCCTGGTCCGCCGTCCACCGTCGCCAGGTCCGGCGTTTCATGGAGCATCGACTCCAGAGCTGAACGCCGAAACAGAAGTTGAATTGAAGCTGAAACCATTTGTGTTGAAGCTGAAACCATTTCGGCCTCGGGCGGTGTACAGCAACTACCCGCGGGCATATACTGGCCGCGGTCGGGGTTTTGCAGTAGATAATGCGCGAATAAAGCGCGGTCAGAGTTCAAAGGGAAACCATGACTGCACCGCGACCGCTGCCCATACCGCTGTCCGCCGGACAGCAGGGATTGTGGCTGGCCCAGAAATTGAGCCCCGATGTGCCGATATCCGAGGCACAATACATCGAGTTCCACGGCGACCTCGACATCGAAACGCTGTGCAATACCGCGATTCGAGCGGGCCACGAGTTCCAGTCGGGGTACCTGAGACTGGTCGAGGCCGACGGTGCGCCGTTTCTGCTGTACGACCCGGCTCTCGGCTTGGCGGCAGCGCTGATCGATGTCCGTGATTCACCCGATCCCTTCGCGGCCGCTGTGGACTGGATGCGCCGGGAGTACACGGCACCGTTGGACATGGCCCGGGGCCCGCTGGTCGCCAATGCGATCCTGCAGGTGGGCGATCAGGACTATCTGCTGTACAGCCGGTGTCATCACGTCGCGCTCGACGGCTACGGCGCCATGGTGATCGTGAACCGGATCGCGGCGCTGTACACGGCGGCGGTGCGGGGCCAGGAGGCGGAGCCCAACCAGCCCGCGGACATTCGCGCCCTGTACGAGGCCGATCGCAGCTACCGGGAGTCGAAGCGATTCGCCGACGACCAGGCGTACTGGGCGAACAAGCTCGCCGGGATCGACGAGGAGACCAGTCTGGCCGCCAGGCAGGCGCCCCCCTGCGCGGACAGTGCCGTCGTGATCACCGAACTGTCGGCGGCGACGATGGACCGGATCGACCGTGCGGCGACGGCGGTGGGGGCGAGCCCGGCCGCACTGGTGATCGCCGCGTTCGGCTGCTATCTGGCCCGCAAGACCGGCCGCGACGACGTGTTGGTCAATATTCCGGTGTCGGGTCGCACGACCGCCGTGCTGCGGCGATCCGCGGGGGTCTTCGTCAATGTGGCGCCGCTGCCGATCACCCTCGAGCCGGCCGACACCGTCGCGACGCTGGCGCTGCGGGTGCAGGCCGATCTGGTGGGCGTCCTGCGGCATCAGCGGTGCGGCCTCCCCGACATTCGCGCCGCCCTGGGGATCCCCGGTACGCAGCGCAGGTTCGCGGGCCCGGTCGTGAACGTCATGATCTTCGACCACAAGCTCGAGTTCGGTTCGGTGACCGGACAGTTCCACATCCTCAGCTCCGGCCCGGTCGAGGATCTGCTGATCGATGTGTATCGGACCGGGGATCCGCCGCGGACCGTCCTCCAGTTCCTGGCCAATCCGAACCTCTACACCGACCGCGAACTGTCCGCGCACTGCACCGGATTCGCGGAGTTCCTCGACGAGTTCGCCGCCGTCCCGGATGCCGCGCTCGGACAGGTCGATCCCCGCAGCGCCGCCGAAGGCGCCGGGATCCGCCGCAACCGTGAGAATCTGACGTTCTGGCGGACGGCCCTCGCGGACCTTCCCGAAGAGCTTCCGCTGCCCTTCGACAGGCCGCGGCCGACGGTGATGTCGGATCGGCGCGCGAGCGCGAATTTCTCCTTGCCCGCGGGATTGGTTCGAGGATTGGAGAATTGCGCACGGGAGCATGATTCTTCGTTCTTCATGGTGGCGCACGCCGCATTGGCGGCATTGCTGGCGCGAATGAGCGGCGGCACCGATATTCCCGTCGGCACACCGGCCGACGATATTGTCGGGCAATCCGGCAATATTGTCCTGTTGCGCACCGAAGTCGATCCTCGAGAACCGTTCACCGAATTACTCGACCGGGTTCGCGAGGCAGATCTGAATGCATTCGACCATGCCGATATCCCGTTCGAACAAGTGGCGGAGCAACTATCGCGAAACCCCGCGTGCCAAGTGCTGCTCGCAATCGGACAGGTAGGCGAAACATCCTGCTTCGACCTGAAATTCAACCTGTCGACGCCCGCCGGTGCGGACGATACGACCGGAGCGGTCACCTTCGCCACGGATGTGTTCGATGCCGCGACGATCGATTCCCTTGTCCGTCGGTGGATCCGGATCCTGGAGTCGGTGGTCGCCGATCCGGCCGTTCCGGTCGGGTCGATCGACGTGCTCGACCCCGCCGAGCGCGAGGATCTGCTGACGCGCCGCGGCGCGCCCGCGACCGCGCCGGTCACCCTGCCCGAATTGCTGGCCGCCGCGGTCGCGGTGGATCCCGAGGCGGCGGCGATCGTCGCCGGGGGGCGGACGGCGAGCTACCGGGAGATGGACGAACGCTCGAATCGGTGGGCCCGGAAGCTGATCGAGCGGGGCATCGGTCCGGAGGACATCGTCGCGATCGCCATGCCGCGGTCCGCCGATTCGGTGCTGGCAGTGTGGGCGGTGGCCAAGTCGGGGGCCGCCTTCCTGCCGATCGATCCGGGCCATCCCGCCGAACGGGTCGCCCACATGCTGACCGATTCGAGGGCGGCGGTCGGCCTGACCGCGGCGGTCGCCCGCGCCCGGTCCCCCGACGACATCGACTGGCTGACAACGGATTACCTCGACCAGGGCGACGCTCGGCCGATCACCGACGGTGATCGGGTGCGGCCGCCGCGGGTCGACGATATCGCGTACGTCCTCTACACCTCCGGATCGACCGGCCTGCCCAAGGGCGTGGCCGTCACCCATCGCGGACTGCACACCTGCGCCGTCGAACACCGGGAGGCCCTGCGCATCGGACCGTCCTCTCGCACACTGCATCTGGCTTCGCCGAGCTTCGACGTCTCGGTCCTGGAACTGCTGCTGGCGCTGTGCGCGGGCGCGACCATGGTCGTCGCGCCCGGCGACAGCTTCGGCGGCGACGAACTCGCCGAACTCCTCGACCGCGAACACGTCAGCCACGCGTGTATGACGCCCTCGACGCTCTCCACCATCGACCACACCCGGTGGGCCCTACCGGATCTGGGACATCTGGTCGTCGGCGGCGAGGACTACGGCACCGAGCTGGTCGAACGGTGGAGCGGAACCCGTCGGCTGTACAACGAGTACGGGCCCACCGAGACCACGATCGCGGCCACGCTGACCGCGTTGTCGGCGGGTGAGCTCGTCACGATCGGCCGTCCCATCCGCGGCGTCTCGGCCTGGATCCTCGACCAGCGATTGCAGCCCGTGCCGGTCGGTGTGGCGGGTGAGTTGTATGTCGCCGGTGGTCTTCTGGCTCGTGGATATCACCGCCGGGCGGGGTTGACCGCGGAGCGGTTCGTGGCGTGTCCATGGTCGCCCGGTGAGCGCATGTACCAGACCGGTGATGTGGTCCGCTGGTCGGCCGACGGTGCGATCCAACATCTGGGCCGGTCCGATTTCCAGGTCAAGATCCGCGGTCTGCGTATCGAGCTCGGGGAGATCGACGCCGTGCTCACGGGTCACCCGAGTGTCGGCTACGCCGCCACGATCGGCTATCGCGCCGATTCCGGAGCCCAGCAGCTCGTCTCGTATGTCGTTGCCGCACCGGGCCGGACGATCGATACCGCACTCGTGGCGGATCATCTCGCCGATCGCCTGCCGCCCTACATGGTTCCGGCCGCGATCGTCGTGCTGGACCGGATACCGTTGACGCCGACCGGCAAGCTCGATCGAAAAGCCTTGCCCGCACCGGTGTTCGCCGACGACAAGCCGTACCGGGCGCCCCGGACCCCGACCGAGCGTCTCATCGCCGAGACCTTCGCCGACGTCCTGCACATCGACGCCCTCGGGATCGACGACTCGTTCTTCGCCCTCGGCGCGGACAGCCTGGTCGCCACCCGGGTCGCGGCACGCCTGGGCGCCGCGCTGGACACCGAGATTCCGGTGCGGCTGCTGTTCGACACGGCCACGACCGCCGAACTGGCCACCAGGATCGAGCAGGAAGCCGGATCGGAGCGGCGATCCCGGCCACCGCTGATCGCCGCTCCGCGCCCGGATCTGGTGCCGCTGGCCCCGGCGCAGCAACGCATGTGGTTCTTCAACCAGTACGACACCGGCTCCGGGGCGTACAACATGCCGATCGCCCTGCGGCTGCGGGGCGAACTGAACGTCGAGGCCCTGCGACTGGCCCTGATCGACGTGCTGACCAGACACGAATCGCTGCGCACCCGGTACCCGGACCATGACGGCGTGCTGATCCAGGTGGTCGAATCCGTCGACCGCCTGGACTCGGATCCCGCGCTGACGATGGTGCCGTCCGGCGAACTGGTCCCGGCGGTCACCGAATTCGTCACCGAGGGCTTCGACGTGAGCACCCGGGTGCCGGTGCGCGCCCGGCTGTTCCGGGTGGCCGACGCCGAGGAACCCGAACACCTGCTGGCCGTCGTCGTGCATCACATCGCCGCGGACGGCTTCTCCATGGCTCCGCTGGCCCGCGATCTGACCATGGCCTTCGCCGCCCGGCTGCGCGGTGAAACCCCCTCGTGGACACCGCTGCCCATCCAGTACGCGGACTACGCGCTGTGGCAGCGGGACGTCCTCGGTTCGCCCGACGAGCCGGAGTCGCTGAGCGCCCGGCAGCTCGGCTACTGGACCGAGACCTTGGACGGCATGATCGACGAGCTGCCGCTGCCGTTCGATCGGCCGCGGCCGGTGGTCATGTCGAATCGTGGTGCGACCACCAATTTCTCGTTGAGCGCGGACCTGGTCGGCGGGCTGGAGACCTGCGCGCGACAGCATGATTCCTCGTTGTTCATGGTGGTGCACGGGACGTTGGCGGTCCTGCTGGCCCGGATGAGCGGCGGCACCGACATACCGGTCGGCACACCGATCGCGGGGCGTGGCGTGGCGGCGCTCGACGAGATGGTCGGGATGTTCGTCAACACCTTGGTCTTGCGGACCGCCGTCGATCGGGGCCAGTCGTTCGCCGGCCTGCTCGGCCTGGTCCGGCAGGTGGATCTGGACGCGTTCGATCATGCCGATATCCCGTTCGAGCTGGTGGTGGACCAGCTGGTCACGCAGCGGTCCCAGGCTCGCCATCCGCTGTTCCAGGTGCTGCTGGCCTTCCAGAACCTGGAACCGGTGACGCTGGTGTTGCCCGGCCTCGAGCTGTCGGTGATCGATCTGCCCGGCACCGCGTCCCGCTTCGACCTGCAATTCATCCTCTCGCCGGACCACGCGAGCGGCGGCATGACGATGACGGTCACCTACGCCACGGACCTGTTCGATGCCGCGACGGTCGATTCCCTTGTCCACCGGTGGATCCGGATCATGGAGTCGGTGGTCGCCGATCCGACCGTTCCGGTCGGGGCGATCGAGGTCCTCGAGCCCGCCGAGCGCGCCGATCTGCTGAGCCACCACGGTGCTCTCGCCGCGGCCCCGATGACGCTGCCGGATCTACTGGCCGCGGCAGCACAGGATCCCGACGCCACGGCGATCGTGTTCGCAGGGGAGCGATTGAGCTATCGCGAGTTGGATGAGCGTTCGAATCGTCTGGCGCGAGCGCTCATTCGGCGAGGCATCGGCCCCGAGGACATCGTCGCGATCGGGATGCCGCGGTCCCCGGACTCGGTGCTGACCGAATTGGCGGTCGCGAAATCGGGGGCGGCGTTCCTGCCGATCGATCCGGGTCATCCGAGGGAACGGATCACGCACCTGATGACCGAGTCGGAGGCGGTCATCGGTGTGACCGTGCCGGCCGTGCGCTCCCGGCTGCCCGACGGGATCGATTGGCTGACACCGGACGACCTCGATCACGCCGATGACGTGGCCGACGGTCGGCCCATCACCGACGGTGAGCGGACCCGGCCGCTGCGAGTCGACGATCTCGCCTACCTCATCTACACCTCGGGATCGACCGGACTGCCCAAGGGCGTCGCGGTCACCCATCGCGGTCTGTACGACTGCGCCATCGAGCACCGCGCCGCCATGGGCATCGAATCCGATTCCCGGACCCTGCACATGGCCTCACCCAGCTTCGACGTGTCGGTTCTGGAACTGCTGCTGTCGCTGGGTTCCGGCGCCACCATGGTCATCGCGCCCGGCGACGTCTACGGCGGTGACGAACTCGCCGACCTGATCGCCCGCGAACACGTCAGCCATGTCCTGATGACGCCGTCCACGCTGTCGACCATCGACCACACCCGCTGGCCGCTACCGGATCTGACCCACCTCATGGTGGGCGGCGAGGACTACGGCGCCGACGTGGTCCAGCACTGGGGTGCCGGCCACGCCCTGCTCAATACCTACGGGCCCACCGAAACAACCATCGCCGCGACCCTGAGCACACCGCTGACGGCGGGTGACGCGGTGACGATCGGTGGCCCGATTCGCGGTGTGTCGGGGTGGATTCTGGACCAGCGGCTGCAGCCCGTTCCGGTCGGCGTGGCGGGCGAACTGTATGTCGCGGGTGGCGGACTGGCGCGCGGGTATCACCACCGGTCGGGCGCGACGGCCGAACGTTTCATCGCGTGCCCCTGGGCGCCGGGCGAACGCATGTACCGGACCGGAGACCTGGCCCGGTGGACGTCCGCGGGGACGGTCGAACATGTGGGTCGGTCCGATTTCCAGGTGAAGATCCGGGGTCTGCGCATCGAACTGGGCGAGATCGATGCGGCGCTGGCGGCGCACGCGGCGGTGAGTTACGCGGCGACCGTCGGCAGTCGCGCCGAGTCGGGGGCGCAATCGCTGGTGTCGTATGTCGTTGCCGCGCCGGGGTGTTCGATCGATCCGTCGGTGTTGACCGAGTATCTGGGCGACCGGCTCCCGTCCTACATGGTTCCGGCGTCGATCATGGTGCTGGATCGGGTGCCGTTGACGCCGATGGGGAAGCTGGATCGGCAGGCGTTGCCGAAGCCGGTGTTCGCTGCGGACAAGCCTTTCCGAGCGCCCGAGACGCCGACCGAGCAGATCATCGCCCGCTGCTTCGCGGACGTCCTGGGCTCCGACGGGGTCGGCGCGGACGATTCCTTCTTCGCCCTCGGCGGCGACAGCATCATGTCGATCCAGCTGGTGACCCGGGCCAGAACCGCGGGCGTGACGTTCTCGCCACGCGATGTGTTCGAGCGCAAGACCGTGGCCGGGCTCGCCCTGGTCGCCACCCGGGAGAGCGACTCCGCGACAGAGCTTTCGGCGGAACTGCCCGACGCGGGCCCGCTACCGCTGACACCGATCATGCGGGAGTTGCTCGAACGGACGGGGTCCGCGTGCGCCCGCTTCGCCCAAGCGACGATGCTGCCTCTGCCGGAAGGGATCGACCGGCAACGGCTGGCCGATGCCGTGCAGAGGGTCCTGGATCGGCACGGCATGCTGCGTACGCAGCTGAACCCGGGCAGCGACGGGCAGTGGGCATGGAAGGTGTTGCCCGCCGGAATGATTCGCGCAGACGACATCCTCGTGCGAGTGCCGATCGAAGCGCTGGGCCGACGCGAATTCCGTGCGTTGGCGGCGGCCGAGCTGGAGGCCGCCGCGGACCGGCTCGATCCGGGAACCGGGATCGTCACGCAGGTGGTCTGGTTCGATCCGGCCGGCTCCGCCGAACCGGGAACCGTGCTGCTGGTGGTTCATCGTTCGGCGATCGATCCCGTCTCCTGGCAGGTGCTGGCGGCGGACCTCACGGCCGCGTGGGCACCGGTCGACTCCGGCGAACCACCCGATCCGGCCCCGACCGGAACGTCCATGCGCGGCTGGGCACACGGGCTGGTCGAGGCGGCCCGGCGGCCGGAACGCGCCACCGAGCTCGAACTGTGGCGAGCGATGACCGCCGGGGACGATCCCCCGCTCGGCACACGGCCCCTCGACCCGGCGATCGACGTGGTCGCGACTACCCGCTCCGTCCGGATCGACGTGGACCCCGACGTGACCGAGGCCCTGCTGACCAGCGTGCCCGCAGCCTTCCACGGCAGCGTGAACGACGGGCCGCTGACCGCGCTGGCGGTCACGATCGCGCGGTGGCGGCGCGAGCACGGGACAGCGGCCGCCGCGGACGTCACAATCCGCCTCGAAGGCGACGGCCGCGCGAAAGACGTTGTACCGGGCTCGGATCCGGCGCGGACGGTCGGCTGGTTCGCCACGAGCTATCCGATGCGCCTGGATCTGTCCGGCATCGATCTCGACGAAGCCCACACGGGCGGACCCGCATCAGGGGCAGCGGTCAAGTCCGTCAAGGAGCAACTGCTCGCCGTCCCCGAACAGGGGATCGGCTACGGCCTGCTGCGGTATCTCGACGAGGACGCCGGACCGGCTCTCGCGACCGCGCCGCCGCAGATCGCGTTCACCTACCGCGGCCGCGTCGCCACCGGGACAGCCGAGGCGGAGCTCCTCGGCACCCGGCCCCCGGACATGCCGGTGACCGCGGTACTCGATATCGAAGTCACCGTCCTGGACGACGCGAAAGAGCCTCGGCTACAGGCGATCTGGTCGTACCCCGCAGGGGTGCTCACCGGCGAAGCGGTGGGCGAGATCGCCGAGAACTGGCGGTCGGCGCTGACCGCGCTGGCGACGCATGTCCGCCGCGCCGGAAGTGGCGGACGGACGCCGTCGGATCTGACCGCCGAGCTCGGGCAATCCGACATCGAGGGACTCGAGCACCGGTACCCGGCCTTGAGCGACGTCTGGCCCCTGGCCCCACTCCAGCAGGGCCTGCTGTTCCACGCGCTGGTGTCCGAGCAGTCGGTGGACGCCTACATCACCCAACTGGTGCTCGAGCTGCGCGGCCGGGTCGACGCGGAGCGGCTGCGCCGAGCCGCGGCGCTGCTGCTCGACCGGCACGCGAACCTGCGCGCCGCGTTCGTCACCGATCCGGAACCGGTGCAGGTGGTCGACGCCGCCGCCGAAGCGCCCTGGTCGGAACCGGACCTGTCCGGCCTGGACGCCGACGCCCGCGATCGCGAGTGGACGCGGATCCTGACCGCCGACCGCACCACCCGGTTCGACCCGGCTCGTCCCCCGCTGCTGCGCTGGATGCTGGCCACCATCGAGCCCGAGCGGTACCGGCTGGTGCTGACCAACCATCACCTGCTGCTCGACGGCTGGTCGACGCCGCTGCTCCTGAAGGAGCTGCTGGTCCTCTACGCCACCGACGGCGACCCCACCCCGCTGCCGGAGGTGCGTCCGTACCGGGACTTCCTGACCTGGTTCGCCCGGCAGGACCCGGCCGCGGCGCTCGACGCCTGGGCGCGTGCGTTCGAGGGCGCCGACGAGCCGACGCTGGTGGCCGCACCCGATCCCGGCCGCCGCTACACCGAATCACGGGAGCTGTCAGGAGAACTCGGCGAGGCGGAGACCGCCGCGCTGATCGGCCGCGCGCGGTCCCGCGGCATCACCCTCAACACCCTGATCCAGGTGGCGTGGGCGATAGTGCTGGGCGCGTTGACATCTCGGAAGGACGTGACGTTCGGCGCGGTCGTCTCCGGGCGGCCCCCGCAGCTCGCGGGCGTCGAATCGATGATCGGGCTGCTGATCAACACGGTGCCGGTGCGCGTTCGCCTCGACGCCGGGGAGACGGTCGGGCAATTGCTCGACCGCGTCCAGGCCGAGCAGGCGGCGCTGCTCGACCACCAGTTCGTCGGGCTGGCCGAGATCGAGCGCGTGGTCGGCCCGGGCGCGGTCTTCGACACGATGACGGTGTTCGAGTCCTTCCCCGTCGACCGGTACGGGCTGACCGCGGACACCGATATCGCCGGTATGCGGCTGGTCGACGTGACCGGTTCCGACGCGGCCCACTATCCGCTGGGCGTGGTCGGACGCGTCGACGATCGACTGCACCTGGAGATCAAATACCTGCCCGAGTTCTTCGACCGGGACACGATCGCGGCGACCCTGCATCGGATCCTGGACGTCCTGGGCGAGCTGGCCGCAGACCCCGATGTGCCGCTCGCCCGGCTTAATCTGCTCGCGCCGCGGGAATACCGCGAACTGGCGCCGGTCTCGGGGGATCCCGCGGTGCCGGAGCGGGTGTTGCCGGAACTGCTCGCGGCCACCCACGCCCGGGATCCGGACGCGGTGGCGGTGGTGTGCGGGGACCTGCAGTGGACCTATGGCGAGCTCGAGACGGAGTCGAATCGGTTGGCGCGCACGCTGATCGGTCTCGGTGCCGGACCGGAGACGAATGTCGCGATCGGACTGCCGCGCTGCTACGAGTCGGTGCTCGCGGTATGGGCGGTGGCGAAGTCGGGGGCGGCATTCGTCCCGGTGGATCCGCGCACGCCCGGAGAACGGGTCGAGCACATGCTCGCCGACTCCGGTGTGACGATCGGAATCACGCTGTCCGAGTGGAAGGATCGGCTGCCGGGCTCGGTGCGGTGGCTGGTCCTCGACGACCCGGATATCGCGGCGGAGGTGGCGCGGTCACCCGCGCTGCCGGTGACCGATACCGAGCGCGTCCGGCCGATTCGACTCGACCACCCCGTGTACGTGATCTACACGTCCGGCTCGACGGGAGTGCCCAAGGGCGTGGTGGTCTCGCACCGGGGGTTGGCGAACCTGGTGGCCGAGCAGTGCTCGCGGTTCGACATCGGGCCGGGCGCGCGGGTGCTGCACGCCGCGTCGCCCATTTTCGACGCGGCCATCCTGGAACTCCTCTGGGCCTTCGCGTCCGGCGGACGCCTCGTCATCGCGCCGCCGACGGTCCTCGGCGGAAGCGAACTGGCGCAGATCATCTCGCGGCACGCGGTCACCCATGCCGCGCTGACCCCCACCGCCCTGGGCACGGTCGACCCCGCCGGGCTGCGGCACCTGGGGACGGTCGTGATCGGCGGCGAAGCGCCCCCGCCCCGACTGGTGTCGCGGTGGGCGCCGGGCCGGAACCTCTTCAACACCTACGGTCCCGCGGAGGCCACGATCCAGACCGATGCGGGCGAGCCGATGGTGCCGGGTGAGACCGCGACCATCGGCGGACCGATCCGCGGCGTCGGCGAGATCGTGCTCGACGCGTGGCTGCGCCCGGTGCCGGTCGGAGTCGTCGGCGAGTTGTACCTCACCGGACCGGGATTGGCGCGCGGATACCGCAACCGGACGAGTCTGACCGCGTCCCGGTTCGTCGCCGATCCGTTCGCGAACCCCGGGCAGCGCATGTACCGCACCGGGGACCTGGTGCGGTGGCTGCGGCTGCCGGGGGGAGGTCTGACGCTGGACTATGTCGGGCGGACGGACTTCCAGGTCAAGATTCGCGGCTTCCGGATCGAACTCGGCGAGGTCGAATCGGGTCTGCTGGCCTGCCCGGGCGTGGCCCGCGCGGTGGCGGCCGTGCACCACGGATCCACCGGTGATCGGTTGATCGGGTATGTCGTGCCCGAACCCGGCGCCGAACTGGACCCCGTCGCGATCCTCACCGTCGCCGGGCAGCGTCTGGCCCCGCACCTGGTCCCCGCCACCGTGATGGTGCTCGACGCGCTGCCGACGACCGAGACCGGCAAGATCGACCGCCGCGCACTGCCCGAACCCGACTTCAGCACGGGCCGAGTCGAATTCCGGGCGCCGGTCACCGAGACCGAGACGACGCTCGCGGGGCTGTTCGCGGAAGTCCTGGGGATCGACACGATCGGGCTCGACGATTCGTTCTTCGCGCTCGGCGGCGACAGCATCATGTCGATCCAATTGGTCACCCGGGCCAAGGCGGCGGGCCTGGAGCTCTCGGTACGAGAGGTGTTCGAGCACAAGACGGTCGCCGGACTGGCCCGGATCGCCGTCCACGACAGCGCCGCCCTTCCGGAGGAACTGCCCGGCGGGGGCGTCGGGCCGATGCCGTTGACGCCCATCATGTGCTGGATGCTCGAACGCGGCGGATTCGAGTCCTTCTGCCAGTGGGTGATGCTCACGCTGCCGGCCGGCGTCGACCGGACCGTCATCGAGGCGACCGTGCAGGCCGTGCTCGACCATCACGACATGCTGCGGGCCCGGCTGGCGCCCGATCCCGCGCATCCGTCGGGCTGGGCGGTGGAGGTGCGGCCGACCGAGGTGTCCGCCGCCGACCTGATCCGGCACGTGTCGGTGGAGGCGGCGCCGGACAGCGGCGCGTTCGCCGCGATCGCCGACGTGGAGGCGCGGGCCGCCGCCGAGCGCCTCGACCCCGCCGAAGGCATTGTGCTGCAGGTGGTCTGGTTCGACTGCGGCGGCGGGCCGGGCCGACTGCTGGTCGTCGCCCACCACCTGGTGGTGGATGGCGTGTCCTGGCGGATCCTGGTGCCCGACTTCGCTGTCGCCGCGGGCCAGGTGACCGCCGGGCAGCCGCCGCAGCTCACACCCGTCGGCACGTCCATGCGCCGCTGGGCGCACGCCCTCGACACCGCCGCCGCGAATCTCGACGAACTCGACCGGTGGCGTTCCACGCTCGCCGCCGCCGATCCGCCCATCGGGGCGCGCCCGCTCGACCCGGCCGTGGACAAACAGGCCACCGTGGCCACCGTCCGGGTCACGCTGCCCACCACGGTGACCCGGGCCGTGCTCACCGCCCTGCCCCACGCGTTCAACGGCAAGGTGGACGACGCCCTGATCACCGCGCTCGCCCTGGCGCTGACCCGGTGGCGGCGAAGCCGCGGCGAGACCGTCGCCGAGGCGCTGCTCACCCTCGAGAGCCACGGGCGCGACGACACCGCGCTCCCCGGCGCCGACCTCACCCGCACGGTCGGGTGGTTCACCACCACATACCCGGTGCGAATCGACCTGTCCGACATCGACATCGACGACGCGTTCGACGCGGGAGCCGCCGCGGGAGCGGCCGTGAAGTCGGTGAAGGAACAGCTGCGGGGGGTCCCCGGCGACGGGGCCGGCTACGGGCTGCTGCGCTACCTGAACGCCGAGACCGCCCGCGTCCTGGGCGCGCTGCCCGACCCCCAGGTGAGTTTCAACTATCTCGGCCGGTTCGACACGATTCCCGACGCGGCGCTCGAGTTCGGATGGATGCCCGCCGGCGCCGATGCCGCGGGCGGCGCGCAGCCTCCCGACGCGTCGGCGGCGGCCGTACTGGGCATCAACGCGGCCACCATGGACACTCCGGACGGACCCGCCCTGACCGCCGCCTGGGACTACCCGGCCGGACTGATCACCGCCGCCGACGTCACCGACCTCGCGGAACTGTGGAGCGACGCGGTGACGGCCCTCGCGACGCACGCGTCCCGCCCCGGCGCGGGCGGGCTGACGCCCTCCGACCTCGACCTCGTCGACCTCGATCAGACCGCGATCGACCGGATCGAGGCCGAATGCCCGGAGCTGGAGGATATTTGGTCGCTCACACCGCTGCAGGCGGGGCTGCTGTTCCACGCCCAGCTCGCCGACGGCGCCCGCGACGACTACATCGTGCAACTCCGGATGGAACTCGGCGGACTGGTCGACGCGGACCGGCTGCGCCGCGCCCTGCGGACCCTCATCGGACGGCACCCGAACCTGCGCACCTCGTTCGCGCGCGACGGCACGGGCGAACCGGTGCAGCTGGTCCACCGCCGAGTCGACGTGCCGTTCAACAGGATCGACCTCACGGCACGCGCCGACGCCGAGGCCGCGCTCGAGCAACTCATGGACGCCGACCGGCATTTCGACATGACCGCCGCGCCGCTACTGCGACTCACGCTGGCCGACATCTCGCCACAGCGGTACACGCTGGTGCTGAGCATGCATCACATCCTGATCGACGGCTGGTCCACCCCGCTGCTGATCCGGGAACTGCTGATCCTCTACGCCGCCGACGGCGACCCCGCCGCGCTGCCCCCGACCCGCCCCTACCGCGACTACCTGGTGTGGCTGGAAACCCGGGATCAGGAAGCGGCGCAAGCGGCTTGGACCCGGGCGCTCGAGGGCGTCACCGAGCCGACGCTGCTGGCCCGGGCGGACGGCGGCCGGGGCGCCGACGCCGCGCGCGAGGTCCGGGTGCGGCTGAGCGAAGACCGCACCGCGGCCCTGGTCGCCGTGGCCCACCGGCAGGAGACCACCCTCAACACCATTGTTCGCGCGGCCTGGGCGATCGTGCTCGCGAGCGCGACCGCGCGCGAGGACGTCGTCTTCGGCGCCACCGTCTCCGGCCGCCCCCCGCAGCTCCCCGGCATCGAATCGATGGTCGGCCTGTTCGTCAACACCGTGCCGGTCCGGGTCCGGCTCGACCACGGCGAAACCCTCGCCCAGCTGCTCCGGCGCATCCAGACCGAACAAGCCGCGCTGCTCGACCACGACCACCTCGGCCTCGCCCGGATCCAGCAGGCGGCCGGGACCGGCGCGATATTCGACACCGTGACCGTCTTCGAGTCCTACCCGGTCGACACGGCAGGTCTGTCCGAGGACACCGACATCGCCGGGATGCGCGTCCTCGACGTGCACGGACGCGACGCCGCGCACTACCCGCTCGGCCTGATCGTGCACCTCGGCGCCCGACTACAGCTGACCTTCGAATACCTGCCCGATTCGTTCACCCGGCAGCAGATCGACGCCCTCGCCGACCGGGTGCGGCGGGTACTGGACGCCATCACCGACGACATCGATCTGCCGCTCCTGCGCGTCCCGCTGCTGTCACCGGAGGAGCTGGCCGACTCGGCGCCCGTGCGCGGCGGGCCCGGCGCGCCGACCTCGACGCTGCCGCAGCTGCTGGCGGCCGCGGCGGACTCCCGCTCGGACGCGGTGATCTGCGACGGCGACGTGTTGTCCTACCGCGAACTCGACGAGACCTCGAACCGGTGGGCGCGCATCCTGATCGACGCCGGAGCCGGACCGGAAACGCTGGTGGCCGTGGGCTTCCCGCGCTCGATCGACGCCATGATCGCCCTCTGGGCGGTCGCCAAGACCGGTGCGGCGTTCGTCCAGATCGACCCCGGCCAGCCTCTGGACCGGATCGGCGACATCCTCGCCGACGCCGACCCGATCGTCGGGCTGACGGCGGAGTCCTATCGGGATCGACTGCCGGACACCACCTCCTGGCTCAGCGTCGACAGTCCCGGATTCGCCACGAAGGCGGCCTTCGCGCGCGCCACCGCGATCGACGATCGCGAGCGCACGGCCACGCTCCGGCCCGAGCATCCCGCCTATCTGATCTACACCTCGGGCTCCACCGGAATCCCCAAGGGCGTCGTGGTCACCCATGCCGGGCTCTCGAATCTGGCCGCCGAAGCACAGGAGCGGTACGGCCTCACCGCCTCGTCTCGCATGCTGGCCGCGGCGTCGCCGAGCTTCGACGTGTCGATCCTCGAATGGGTCAGCGCCCTCGCCGCCGGGGCCACCCTGGTGGTCGCCCCCGAAGGAGTCGTCGCCGGTGCCGAACTGGCCGAGCGGATCACCGCCGCACAGGTCACCCACGCCGCGCTCACCCCGACGGTGCTCGAATCCCTGCCCGCCGCCGAACTGGACTCCCTGCGCACCCTGATCATCGGCGGCGAGATCTGCCCACCGGATCTGCTGAACCGATGGGTGCCGGGCCGCGCGCTGATCAGCTCGTACGGGGCCACCGAGACCACCGTCGTGAGTTTCGGCGACGAAGCCGTGACCACGATGACGGACAGTCCACTGCTGATCGGCAGCCCGGCCCGCGGATTCTCCGCCGTGGTCCTGGACCGCGGACTGCGGCCGGTTCCGCCCGGAGTGGCGGGCGAACTGTATCTGTCCGGACCGGGCATCGCCCGCGGCTACCACGGGCAATCCAGTCTCACTGCCTCGCGATTCGTCCCCGCCCCGTGGGGGCCGCCGGGGACGCGCATGTACCGGACCGGCGATCTGGTCACCTGGGACGGCGACCGGCGACTGCGTTACCTGGGCCGCAGCGATCTCCAGATCAAACTCAACGGCCACCGGATCGAACCGGGCGACATCGAAACCGCATTGCGGGGTCACCCCGACGTCTCCCGGGCCGCGGTCACGGTCCACACCCGGCCGGGCGGCGGCGACGTGCTAACCGGTTATGTGGTGCCCACCCCGCACTCGACTCCGGATGCCGGGGTGCTGACCAGGCACCTCGCTACCCGATTGCCGACCCACATGATCCCGACCACCATCATCACGCTCGACCGGTTACCGCTCACGGCCACAGGCAAACTCGACTACCACGCCCTGCCCGTGCCCGACCTGCGCCGGGCCCGGTTCCGGCCGCCCTCGACCCCGATCGAGGTCGCCGTCTGCGCGGCCTACGCCGAAACCCTCGACACCGAACGCGTCGGAGTCGACGACGGCTTCTTCGCCCTCGGCGGCAACTCGCTGGCCGCGACCCGACTGGTCGCGCTGCTCGCGGAGTCCACCGGCGTCACCGTGCCGCTGCAGTGGCTGTTCACCGATCCGACGCCGCTAGCGCTGGCGCGCCGCATCGAGAACCGCCGCGCCGGCCTCGAGGGACCGGAGGCCGGGGAAGGGGATCTCGCCGAGGCGCTCGCGGTCCTGCTGCCCCTGCGGGCGGACGGCATCGAACCGCCGCTGTTCTGCGTGCACCCGGCGATCGGATTGGCGTGGGGTTTCAGCGGATTGGTGCAATACCTCGATCCCGAGCGTCCCCTCCTGGGGCTGCAGTCCCCCGCGCTGTCCGACCCCGCCGCGCGGTTCGACACCCTCGACGAACTGGCGGCCCGCTATGTGCGGGAGATCCGGGCCGTCCAACCGCACGGTCCCTATCATCTGCTCGGCTATTCGCTCGGCGGCACCATCGCGCACGCGATGGCCGTCCAGCTCCGCCGCGACGGCGAGTCCGTGGACACCTTGGCCATGATGGACACCCGCGTCGTCTCGGCCGGCAGCGTACGGGCTCCGACACCGTCGGTGGCGACGATGCTCACCGAGTTCGGCGGCATCGCGGTTCCGGACAGCTCCACCGAGCTGACCGTCGACGCCGCGACCGAGCTGCTGCACCAGCAGGGCGGACTCTTCACCGCGGTGACCGCCGAGCACGTCGTGCGCCTGCAACGCGACTACACCCGGCTGATCGACCTCACCTGGGAGCATCGGCCGGGATCGTTCGACGGCGAGCTGATCTACTTCGGCGCCGACGACCACCACGTCGACGGGTCCTCGCCCGCCCACGCCTGGGCCGACCACGTCACCGGGCGAATCACCGAGCACCGGATTCCCGTCCGGCACGAACGGATGACCGAACGAGAGGCGCTGCGCGCCATCGGCTTCGTGCTCACCGAGCACTTCCGGTCGCCCCGCACTGTCCCCACAGAGTCACAAACACCAGCAAGGACAAGCCGATCATGAACACCGACCGATTCGTCGGAACACGTTCCGGCGTCGAACCAGTCAACCTGTTCGACCCCGATATCGCGGCGGGTAACGGTGCGTACCCGCGTGCGGGTGAACTGCGCCGGTGGATGGTCGACTATCTGTGTCACTCCCACCCGGACCTCGGCCGTCCCGGCGCGGTCTGTCCCTACACCAGCCACGCCATCACCATCAATTCCCTGTGGGCCGCCTTCATCACCGGTCGTGCGATCGACCGCTCGCGCATCAGCGAGATCGTCGCCGATCTGTACGACCTGTTCCCCACCCTGCCGCCCCTGAAGGAACCCGATTCCAGGCTCAAGGCCGTCCTGGCGGTGTTCCCCGACCTCACCGAGTACACCGACATCGAATCCGTTCAGCACGACCAGAAGACGAAATTCGTCCAGCAGGGTCTGATGCTCGGGCAGTTCTATCCGGGCTGCACCGTTCCGGGGCTGCACAATCCGTCGTTCCCCGCCCTCGACGCGCCGCTGCCCATGCTCGCCATCCGCTACATGGCGCCCACCGATTTCCCGTTCCTCAACTCGCGCCACGAATGGATGGACTTCTACCTGCAGATCTTCGCCCCGGCCATCCCCAAGTTCATCGCCAGCGCGATGTCCGACAAGCTCGTCCAGGTACCCGACGACCGAGGGAGCACGTACTGATCGCCGCGGACGTCCTCAGCCGGTAGCCATTTCGCGTTGCACGGTGGTGGTGATCTGCGCGGCGGTGAGGATCATGGCCACCAGGAAGTCGACGAGCTGGGCGCGGTCGATGGCCAGTTCGCCGCGCAGCCATTCGGTGAGGATCTCGAGGCCGCCGTGCGCGACCGTGCGGGCGGACAGCTCCGCGTGCATGCCCGTGACGGCTTCCTCGCCGAGCAGTTCCCGGCCCTGGTCGAGCATGACGTTCGCGACGACGCCGACGAGTTCGGTTCTGCGGTGCCGCAATTCGTCGGTGAGCTGCATGTCGATGGTGAGCCGCCGCCGGGCCGGATGATCGGCGATGGCGGTGATCCCGGCCTCCACGACCGCGCGTAGGCGGATGCGGGTGTCGGCGGGCGCGGTGGCGATGGCGGTCATGACCGCCGCGACCGCCTCGGCCAGCTGCTCCTCGACCAACTCGTAGAGCAGCCGATCGGTGTGGTTGTAGATCTCGTAGAAGTAGCGGTCGTTGAGGCCGGCGCGCACGCACAGCGCGCGCACCTTCAATCCGGCCAGACCCTCCTCGGCGATGATCTCGAGGGCCGCCGCCCGCAGCTGTTCACGGCGCTGGGCCCGGCGCTCGTCGGCGCTGAGCCCGGCGTATCGGCCACGAGGTACGTCCACTCTTCCGCCTTGTCCATTGCCATGCCGCGAACTTTGGTGAAGACTATCACCAAAGTTCTGGTGACATCCTTCACCAGAACCGATCGCACCCAGGAGGCACGCAATGACGCGTTCCGAGTTGCCCGATCCGGTGATCTTCCGGGAGTTCCCCTTCAACCTCGGGGTCAAGGTTCTCGGCCCCGGCGATATCCGGCCCACCGCCGAACAGCAGGCGGCGTACCGGAAGTTCACCGCCATGGGCGATCCGCTGGCCGACGACGTGGTCGCCATGTTCAAGCGACTGCCCACCGGACAGGGCCGGGCCATGTTCGAGACGGCCCTGGAACGCGGCATCGACCAGGTGCCCGACGCACCCGCCGAGCTGAAAGCTCTTTTCGCGCAACTCGATTCGCTGCCGTTCTGGCTCGACCGGGACAAGCTGGACCTCGCCGCCCGGGTCAGCGGCCGGGTGGGGCCGTGGGCGACCAATCTGGCGTTGTCCATGTTCGCGCTCAATGGCGGCTACCTGGCCTCCCGGGCCGGAAAGGTGCTGATCGGCACCGGCAACCTGTCCGCGCGGAACATGGCCCCGCGCCGGGTGGCCGAGACCGTGGGCTGGTGGATGGACACCACCGCGCGCGGCGGGCTCGAGCGGTTCGCGCCCGGGTTCAAGAACACGGTGCGGGTGCGGATCATGCACGCGCAGGTCCGCGCCGGAATGAAGCAGCGACCCGACTGGGACTACGAGCAGTGGGACGAGCCGGTGAACCAGTCACTGACCGCGGGCACCCTCATGCTGTTCTCGCTGGCCACCATCGCGGGCTGCAATACCGTCGGACTCACGTTCTCCCGCAAGGAGAAAGCGGCCGTCTACCACCTGTGGCGCTACGTCGGGCAGCTCATCGGACTCGACCCGGAGATCGTGCCCGCCGACGAGACCGATACCTGGCGGCTGCTGTGGCTGCAAGCCGACTACGAATTCCTGCCCGACGAGGATTCGCGCGCACTGTCCAAGGCGCTCATCTCGGCGCTCGGCAGCATCTACGGTTTCGACGGCCGCGACCTGCGCTCCCGGCTGATCAGCCGGGCCTACACCCGCTACGCCGCGTCCTACGGCCGAATCATGGTGGGCCGCACCAATGCCGACTTCCTGGAGATGCCGCGCAGCCGGTTCTTCATGGCGGCCATTCTCGCGACCGCGGCGATCAATGGGGCGCTGGAGGTTCCGCGCCGGATCATTCCGGGCGCGACCCGGCTCAGCGAGACCGTGGGCCGCCGGATCACCGAGCGCATGCACGCCCGGATCGTGCGCGCGAACCGGCCCGACCACAGCTACGCCCGCCACGACCGGCTGGCCGAAACCCGCGCGGCATGAGTTATTACCGACGAGTAAGGTTCGTCGGGTAACCCCTTGATGAAGGAATCTGGTTCATGAGCCTGCCGCCCATCCTGTCCGAGCGCCTGCGCCTGCCCGCGGTCGCCTCCCCCATGTTCATCGTGTCCGGGCCCGAACTGGTGATCGCCCAGTCCAAAGCCGGCATCGTGGGTTCGTTCCCGTCGCTGAACGCGCGCCCGCAGTCACTCTTCAAGGAGTGGCTGGTGCGGATCAACGAGGAACTCGCCAAGCACGACGCCGACAATCCGGACCAGCCGTCCGCGCCCTACGCGGTCAACCTGATCGTGCACAAGAGCAATGACCGGCTGGAAGAGGACCTGGCCACGGTGGTCGAGCACAAGGTGCCGATCGTCATCACCTCGCTGGGCGCGCGCCCGGACGTGAACGAGGCCGTGCACTCCTACGGCGGCATCGTGCTGCACGACATCATCAACAATGTGTTCGCGCACAAGGCCGTCGAGCGCGGCGCGGACGGCCTGATCGCGGTGGCGGCGGGCGCGGGCGGGCACGCCGGGCCGCAGTCGCCGTTCGCGCTGGTCCAGGAGATCCGGGAGTGGTTCGACGGGCCGCTGCTGCTGTCGGGGTCCATCGCGCACGGCCGGTCCATCCTGGCCGCGCAGGCCGCGGGCGCGGACCTGGCCTACATCGGCTCGGCCTTCATCGCCACCGACGAGGCCAATGCGGTCCCCGGCTACAAGCAGATGATCGTCGACTCCGCCGCGAGCGACATCGTGTACTCCAATCTGTTCACCGGCGTCCACGGCAACTACCTGCGCGGCAGCATCACCGCCGCGGGCATGGACCCCGACAATCTGGGCCAGTCCGACCCGTCGGCCATGGACTTCGGCACCGGCGAGTCGGATTCGACCACGCCCGGCGCCAAGCCGTGGAAGGACATCTGGGGCTCGGGCCAGGGCATCGGCTCGGTCGACGCGGTCCTCCCGGCCGCCGACCTGGTCGAGCGGCTGATCCGCGAGTACGACGAGGCCAAGGCGCGCCTGCTGGCGCTCTGACCGAATACGAAGGGCGGGCGCATGTTTCGCGCCCGCCCTTCGTGTTTTCCGGAACTCTCGCTTCCCGGAAGCTATACCCCCGGCGCGTCGACCCGGGGAATCGTGATCTCCACGATCGGCAGGCGCAGCGCGGCCGGGGCCGTGGGCGGGACCACGGGACTGCGCGGTGCGGTCGGAGCGATCCGCGCATAGGCCGCGCCCGGCTCCGGGCGGGGATCGGGCTCACCCTTGTTGGGCCACAAGGAGATCGCGCGTTCGGCCTGGGCGGTGATGGTGAGCGACGGGTTGACGCCGAGGTTCGCCGAGATGGTGGAGCCGTCGACGATGTGCAGGCCCGGATGGCCGTAGAGGCGGTGATAGGCGTCCACGACACCGGTGGCGGGCGAGTCCCCGATGGCGCAGCCGCCCAGGAAATGGCCGGTCATCGGAATCTTCAGGATGCTCGAGCTCGCGCCGATCGGAATGCCGTCGACCGCGTCGGCGACCCGCCGGGCGACCTCGTGTCCGGCCGGTACCCAGGTCGGATTGGGTTGGCCGTCACCCTGTTTGGTCGTCATGCGGCGGCCGAACAGCCCGCGTCTGGTGTAGGTGGTGATGGAGTTGTCCACCGACTGCATGACGAGCAGGCCGATGGTGCGCTCGGACCAGTGCCGCGAATTGTGCACCCGCACCGCGTCGCGGGGGTGGCGGCGGGCCGCCCGCAGCCACAGCCGCCAGCGCGGGGTATCGCCCTCGTCGTCGACCATCAGGGTGCTCATGACGCCGAAGGCATTGCTGCCCTTGCCGTATCGAACCGGTTCCACATGGGTGTCGTGGTCGGGGTGGATCGAGGAGGTGATCGCCACGCCCTTGGTGTAATCCGCCTGCGGGTCGCGGCTGCGCACGCCGAGCAGCTCCTCGGAGTTGGTGCGGGACAGATAGCCGAGCCGGTCGGAGATCCCGGTGAGCGAACCCTTGTCCCGCAGCCGGTGCAGCAGGCGCTGCGTGCCCAATGAGGCGGCGGCGAAAATCACCTGTTCGGCGGTGAATTCGTTGCGCCGCTTACGGAACAGCCGCCCGGTGCGGGCCGTCTCCACGGCGTACCCGCCGCCGTTCAACGGCCGCACATCGGTGACGGTGGTCAGCGGATGTACCACGGCCCCGGCCTGCTCGGCCAGATACAGATAGTTCTTGACCAGCGTGTTCTTGGCATTGTGCCGACACCCCGTCATACATTCGCCGCAATGGGTGCAGGTGCGCCGACTCGGCCCGGCCCCGCCGAAGAACGGGTCCGGCACATCCTCACCCGGACGCCGACCGGACCCGCCGAAGAAGACGCCGACGGGCGTGGCCTGGTAGCTGTCGCCGATCCCCATGCCCTCGGCCACGTCCCGCAGCACCCGGTCCGCGGGTGTGGTCGCCGGATTGGCCGTCACCCCCAGCATCCGTTTGGCCTGGTCGTAGTGCGGTGCGAGTTCGCTCTTCCAGTCGGTGATGTGCCCCCACTGCCGATCCGCGTAGAACTTGTCCGGCGGCTCGTACAACGTGTTGGCGTACACCAGCGAGCCACCGCCCACTCCCGCCCCGGCCATCACGAACGTGTCGTTCAACAGCGCCAGCCGCTGAATCCCGAAGCACCCCAAGGCCGGAGCCCACAGATACTGCCGCAGCCGCCAGGACGTCTTCGCGAACTCATGGTCCTCGAACCGTCGCCCGGCCTCCATCACGCCGACGCGGTAGCCCTTCTCGGTCAGCCGCAGCGCACTCACACTGCCCCCGAACCCGGAGCCGATCACGATGACGTCGTAGTCGAATCGCATGCATCGACGCTACGACCAGCGGATATGACGACATGACAGACCGGCGGCCAGAAAATCCACACTTTCGGCCACCAGGGCTGGAATCAGGGCGAGTGCAATGGTGTCCGAAAACCTCCGGCGGGCCCATAGTTCACGACGCTGTACCGCGTTATGACCTGGAGGTTCCTGGTGAACAGTCCCACTCCCCCGCCGTCGAGGCTCGAGGCCCTCGGGCGGCTCGGGGCCGACTGGTGGTCCGTGATCGTATCGGGCGCGGTGGTCGCGCTCGCTGTGCTCGGCGTGCTGCCGAAGATTCCGTGGTGACGACATGCGTGACACCACCGTCGACGCGGGAAAGAACATCGAGAACCCCGCCGCCGCGACCGAATTCGAGCAGCCGTCGGGGCCGCTCACCTTCGCGCGACTGCTCGGCTATGTCCCCGGCGTGCTGCTGCTCGTCGCGGTCGGCGTGCTCGGGAAGTACGCGCAGATCTGGTGGAACAGCGCCGCCAAGCATCAGCATTGGACCGTTCCCGATATCGAATACGTGTTGTGGGCCATTCTGATCGGGCTGGTCATCACCAATACCGTTGGGCTGCACCCGATCTTCCGGCCCGGGGTGGGGACCTACGAGTTCTGGCTCAAGATCGGGATCGTGGCGCTGGGGTCGCGGTTCGTGCTCGGCGATGTGGCGAAGCTGGGTGGGACCAGCTTTCTGCAGATCCTGATCGACATGACGGTGTCGGGCGCGATCATTCTCGCGGTGGCGCGCTGGCTCGGGCTGTCCGGCAAGCTCGGGTCGTTGCTGGCCATCGGCACCTCGATTTGCGGGGTGTCGGCCATCATCGCGGGCAAGGGCGCGATTCGGGCACGGAACTCCGAGGTCAGCTATGCCATCGCGGCGATCCTGGCGCTCGGCGCGGTCGCGCTGTTCGCGCTGCCGCCGCTCGGACACGCGATCGGGCTCAGTGATCACGAGTTCGGGTTGTGGGCCGGTCTGGCCGTGGACAATACGGCCGAGACCACCGCCACCGGGTACCTGTACTCCGATGCGGCGGGCAAGGTCGCGGTGCTGGTGAAGTCGACGCGGAACGCGCTGATCGGGTTCGTGGTGCTGGGGTTCGCGGCCTACTGGGCCGCGCGGGGTGAGGCCGACGCGATCGCGCCGGGCGTGCGGGCCAAGGCGGCGTTCGTGTGGTCCAAGTTCCCGAAGTTCGTGCTCGGCTTCCTGGCGGTGTCGGCGGTGGCCACCTTCCACTGGCTGTCCAAGCAGCAGACCACCAACCTGGCCAATGTGTCCCGGTGGGCGTTCCTGCTGACCTTCGCGGGCGTCGGGTTGAACACCAATATTCGTGAGCTGGCCCGGACCGGGTGGCGGCCGCTCGTGGTCGCGGTGGCCGGGCTGGTGACGGTCGCGGTGGTGTCGCTGGGGCTGGTGCTGTTCACCTCGCGCGTCCTGCACTGGGGTGTCGCGGGCTGAGACCGGATATGACGAAGGGCCGGGATCCGAGTCGGATCCCGGCCCTTCGCGTGTCGTGGATTACGCGCCGCGTTGCAGCGCGGGTGCGGCGGCGTCCTCGGCGAGCCGCTCGGACAGGAAGCGCATGGCCGGTCCGGCGAAGGCCATCGCGCCGCCGATGTGCTCGCGGCCCTTCAGGGTTCGCATGGTGGCGTCCGCGCCGAGCGCCGTCCAGTCCTCCGCCAGCCGCACGGCCTGCGGATACGGGATGACCTGTTCGGCGGTGCCGCCCGCGACCAGCACCGGTGCGGTGGGCGCGATCCCGCCGAGCCGGTTCTCCAGCAGCCGGGCTTTCACCTCGGGCACCTCGAAGGGCAGGCGGTGGCAGTAGGTGGAGACGCGGGTCGGGACCAGCAGACCCGCGCCGACGCCGAGCAGGCCGGCCGCGGCGATGTGGGTGCGGCGGAACAGCGCGGCCAGGGCGCGGCCCTGGGTATTGAGGTGCCGCAGGACATTCAGTTCCGGATAGGCGGCCTCGATGCCGAGGACGCCGTAGAAGAGGAGGAACGCCGCGGGGGTCCCGTCCAGGAACTTCACCATGTCGAGCATGTCGGCGGGGGCCGAACCGACCGCCCCGCCCGCGATTCGCAGCTCGGGAGCGTAGGTGGGCGCCAGCTGGAGAGCCCAGCCCGCGGCATTGCCACCCTCGGAGTAACCGTAGATACCGACCGGACCGTCGTGATCCAGGTCCGCTCCGGTCACGTGCCGTGCGGCGCGGATGCTGTCCAGGACGGCGGGGCCGAGGGCGCGGCCCATGACGTACGGGTGCAGGCCGGGATTGCCGAGTCCGGGATAGTCGGTGACGGCCAGGGCCCAGCCACGATTCAGGGCGACACGCAGGAAGACCGACTCGTACTCGACGCCGAAGCGCAGCTGCCAGGAGGCGGCGGCGACCGTGCTCGCCAGACCCTGGGTGCCGACCGCGTAGCCGACGAGCGGCCGGGGGCCGGGACCGCGCCACGGCGTGTTCGGAACCAGGACGGTACCGCTGACCTGCGACGGAGCTCCGGTGGCGGTGGTCGAGGTGTAGCTGATGCGCCAGGCGCGCGCGGGCAGTTTCAGTCCGGGCAGCATTCTCGCCGTCATCGGTTCGGCGGCCAGCAGTCTGCCGGGTCCGAACGCACCGACCGCCGCCTCATCGAAGCGGTTGGCGTTCGCAGTCATCGTTGCCTGCCCTTCTTGCACTAACTCGCGTTATGCAGTTGTCGCGCAACCGGATCCAAGGGGCATCAGCTGTCCCGGACAGTCCGGCTGATCGAAACCATACCCACTATGCGAGATAACGACACCTGTTGTCACAACAACTCCCAGTCGGTGGGACGGCGCATACGAGACAACCGTCCAGATCACCCGAAATACTCCCGCCCCGCCGCGGGTTACCGAAGCTGTGACCGTTCCACGCATCCTGCTGGTCTCCGGCAGCACCCGTGAGGCCTCGACCAATACCGCCGCGCTGCGCACCATAGCGGCCGACGCCGGGCCCGACTTCGTGGCCGTCCGATACGAGGGCCTGCTCGACCTGCCCGCCTTCGTGCCCGGCGCCGATCCCGAACCGCCGGTGGTCGAGGCCCTGCACCGGCAGCTCGCCGAGGTCGACGCGGTGTTGTTCTGCACCCCCGAATACGCGGGCATGATCCCCGGCAGCCTGAAGAACCTGCTGGAGTGGACGGTCGGCAATGCCGATCTGAGCGACAAGCCGGTCGCCTACGTGAACGTCGCCTACGAGGGCCGCGGCGAGGCGGCCGTGGCGACGCTGCGCACGGTGCTCGGCTATGTCGGGGCCGAACTGGTCGAAGCGGCCTGCGGGCGAATCACGGTCCTGCAGAGCGCCGTCGGACCGGACGGATCGGTCGAAGACACCGAGGCCCGCGCCCGCCTGAACGCCGCCGCCCGCGCCCTGGCCGAACACGCCGCCCGCCCCGCCGAGTCGGCGACCACGGTCCGGCTCGACGCCTGAACGCCCCCGGACACGCCGAGGGGCACACCACCACCGGTGTGCCCCTCGGCGACGCGCGCCGGATTCAGTCGACGTGGTCGGGGAAGGCCTGCTGGCGATGGCCGCCCCGGAGGGTGCCCTCCAGATAGGCTGCCTTGCACGCGCGGCGCGCGATCTTGCCGCTGGAGGTGCGGGGAATGGACCCCGCGGGCACCAGCAGCAGGTCTCGGACGGTCACGCCGTGCCGCTTGGCGATGGCCGCCCGCACGGTCTCGGTGATCGGCTCCGGATCGAGTTTGGCCGCGCCGGTTCCGCGTTCGGCCACGATGACCAATTGCTCGGCGCCGGTTGCCGGATCCGAGCCGTTGACCGTGACCACCTCGCCGGGCAGCTGGTCGCCGGCGACCGAGAAGGCAGCCACGAATCCGGGTCGCAGCGCGGTGCTGGACTCCTGGGCGGAGTACTCCAGATCCTGCGGGTAGTGATTGCGCCCGTCCACGATGACCAGGTCCTTGACCCGGCCGGTGATGAACAGCTCGCCGTCGTAGTACGCACCGAAGTCGCCGGTGCGCATCCAGTTCGCCTCCGGCTCGGCGCCTTCGGCGTGGCTCCGGGACTGCCGGGTGACGATCCGGTTGTGGAAGGTGGCCTCGCTCTCCTGGGGACGCCCCCAGTAGCCGCGCCCGATGTTCGCGCCGTGCAACCAGATCTCGCCGACCTCACCGTCGGGCTTCTCCGCGCCGGTCTCCGGATCCACGATGGCCGCCCACTGCGATAGCGCCACGTACCCGCAGGACACCTGGGACACAGCGTTTTCCGCGTGCTCGTCGACCTCCACCATGCGCCCGGCATTGAGCTTGGTGCGGTCCACCCAGACCGTGCGGGCCTCGTCCTCGCGCTTGGTGGCGGAGACGAACAGGGTGGCCTCGGCCATGCCGTAGCAGGGCTTGATGGCGGTCTTGGGCAGGCCGTAGGGGGCGAAGGCGTCGTTGAACTTCCGCATGGAGGTCACCGACACCGGCTCGCTGCCATTGATCAGGCCGATGACATTGGACAGGTCCAATTCCTCACCGGGCTTCGGCAATCCGCGCGCCGCCGCGTGCTCGAAGGCGAAATTGGGTGCGGCGGCGAATATCTCGGCGCCGTCCTCCTGGGCGGCCAGTTCCTTGATCCAGCGGTGCGGCCGGCGCACGAAGGCGCTGGGCGACATGATGGTGATGTACTTGCCGCCCAGGGTGGGCAGGATGACCGTCAGCAGCCCCATGTCGTGGAACAACGGCAGCCAGGTGACGCCGCGCGCCTTCTCGGTGATGCCGATGGCGTCGATCATCTGCAGCAGGTTGGTGCCGACCGCCCGGTGGGTGATCTCGACGCCGGCGGGGATGCGCGTCGATCCGGAGGTGTACTGCAGGTAGGCGACATCGTCCATGTCCAGGTGCGGGCGCACCCAGCTCTCCCCCACCCCGTCCGGGATGGCCTCGACCGCGATGATGCGCGGACGTTGTGGCGCGGGCAGGTGTTTGAAGATCTCGCGCACTCCGGCCGCGGCCGAGCCGACGGTCAGGATGGCCGAGGGCTTGCAGTCCTCGAGCACCGCGTGGAGCCGGTCGGTGTGGCCCTGCTCGTCCGGATCGAACAGCGGCACGGCGATATTGCCCGCGTACACCGAGGCGTACATGGACACGATGTAGTCCAGACCCTGCGGCGCCAGGATGGCGACGCGGTCCCCCGGCTGCGTGACCTGTTGCAGCCGGGCGGCTACCGCGCGCAGCCGGACGCCGAAGCGGTTCCACGTGATGTCGTGGTACTCACCGTCGCGTTCGCGTGAATAGTCGATATAGCGGTAGGCGAGCTCGTCCCCGTTGGCCGCGGCATGCTTGTCGACCAGGTCGACCATGGTCTGGTTGTCAGGGATCTTGATGTGGCCGTGCTCGTCCAGATAGTCATCGAAGGTCTCGCCGATCATTCCCTATCCTTTTTCAGCTCGCGGTCCGTCAGAACCGCGCAGTGACACCGAACAAAGATCGACACGAAAGCCCGAATGTAGCTGGGGGCTTGGGGACTCTAGCAGAGCGTCAGTACCTGCCGAAAGCGATGGCGACGTTGTGCCCGCCGAAGCCGAACGAGTTGTTGAGCGCGTACTCGTAGCGTCCCGGCCGGGCCTGGCCCTTCACCACGTCGAGGTCGATCTCCGGGTCCTGGTTCTCCAGATTCAGTGTGGGAGGAACGATTCCGTCCCGCACGCTGAGCACGGTGATGACCGACTCCAGCGCACCGACCGCGCCGATCGAATGTCCGAGCGCGGACTTGGGCGCGTACACCGCGGCATGATTGCCGACCGCTTGCTGAATCGCGTTGGCCTCCGCGGTATCCCCGATCGGGGTGGCGGTGGCGTGCGCATTGATATGCGTGACATCGGATTTGGCCAGGCCCGCGAACTCCATGGCGCGGCTCATCGCGCGGGCCGCGCCGGTGCCCTCGGGATCGGGGGCGACCAGGTGGAACCCGTCGGAGGTGATGCCCGCGCCCATGATGCGGGCGTGGATGGTGGCCCCGCGCGCCTTGGCGTGCTCCTCGGTCTCGATCACCATGAGCGCCCCGGCCTCACCGAAGACGAACCCGTCGCGTTCCATGTCGAAGGGGCGGGACGCGCCCTTGGGGTCGTGGTTGCGGGTGCTCATGGCGCGCATCATGGAGAAGCCCGCGATGGGCAGCGCCTGGATGGAACCCTCCACGCCGCCGGTGACCACCATGTCGGCATCGCCCATGACGACCGTGCGCCAGGCGTTCGCGATCGCCTCGGAACCGGATGAACACGCCGAAACGGGCGTCGACACACCGGCCCTCGCACCCAGTTCGACACCCACGCAGGCGGCCGCGCCGTTCGGCATGACGGCTTGCACGGTGTGCGGCAGCACCTTCCGGTAGCCGCCGTTGATCAGCTTGTCGCGGGTGGTGATGAGCATCTCCGCACCGCCGAGACCGGTGCCGATGGAGACGGCGAGGCGATCCTTGTCCACCTCCGGGGATCCGGCGTTGGCCCAGACCTCGCGGCCCAGCACCACGGCCATCTGCTCGACGTAGGACAGGCGCCGGGCCTCCGCCTTGGACAACTGGTCGGTGGGCGACACCTTGAGGTGCCCGCCGATCCGGACGGGCAGGCCGAAGTCGTCGAGGAAGCTGTCCTCGAGGACGTCGATCCCGCTCTCGCCGTTGAGTAGCCCCTTCCACGTCGAGTCGACGTCTCCCGCGATCGAGGTGGTCGCCGCCAGGGAGGTGACTACGACACTGGGGTATTTCCGGCGGTTGGGCGTCTGCATGTTCACACTCTCCGTAGCAATGCTTCGGCGAATCGACGCTCGATCCGCGTGGGCTGTCAAGGGCAGGTGGAAACTGACGAGCGGGCCCGGCTGTAGAGACTCCGGCGGGGTGATGAAGACAATATTCGGCGAACTGGGCTAGATTATCCAAGGCGAAGCCGACCAGTCCCATTAAGCGACACGCGGGCATCCCTTTTCAATCCCCAGGGTCCTTCTCGACGCGGCGGCCGATCGCCGGATCTCCCGAGCATCATTCCCGCAGTGCCGAGCCATTTCAAGGGAGGGCATACGATCGTGGCCAGGAGTCTCACGCAGTTGGAGCTGCTCCTCGAGCTGGAACCGATTGCCGAGCAGAACGTGCACCGCCATCTATCGATGGCCAAGGACTGGCACCCCCACGACTACGTGCCGTGGGACCAAGGTCGCAACTTCGCAGCTATGGACGGCACGGACTGGCAGCCGGAACAGTCGACTCTCAGCGAAGTCGCCAAGGCGGCAATGATCACCAATCTTCTCACCGAGGACAATCTGCCCAGCTATCACCGGGAAATCGCTGAGAACTTCTCCCAGGACGGCCCCTGGGGCACCTGGGTGGGCCGCTGGACCGCCGAGGAGAACCGGCACGGCATCGTGATCCGGGACTACCTGGTGGTGACCCGGGGCGTGGACCCGGTGGCGCTGGAGCAGGCGCGGATGACGCACATGACGAGCGGCTACAACGCCGCCCAGCTGATCAGGAAACACGCCGGCACCGACTACGTGCCCGCCGATGCCGGATTCATGCATTCCGTGGCCTATGTGACGTTCCAGGAATTGGCGACGCGTGTGTCGCACCGCAATACCGGCAAAGCGTGCGACGACCCCATCGCGGACCGCATGCTGCAGCGCATCGCGGCCGACGAGAACCTGCACATGATCTTCTACCGCAATATGTGCGCCGCGGCCCTGGACCTCTCGCCGGATCAGGCCATGGAGGCCATCGCCAATGTCGTGCTCCGCTTCCAGATGCCCGGCCTGGGGATGCCCAACTTCCGCCGCAACGGCGTGCTGATGGCCAAGCACGGCATCTACGATCTGCGCCAGCACCTGGAGGAGGTGCTGCTGCCCAACCTCAAGAAGTGGAACATCTTCGAGCGCAACGATTTCGGGCCCGAGGGCGACCGCCGCCGCAACGAGGTAGGGGTGTACCTGGACAAGCTCCAGAAGGACGTCGTCCGGTTCGAGGAACAGCGGGACAAGTCCCTGGCCCGCGAGGCCCGGCGCACCGGCAACCCGCCGCTGCTCATCGGCTGAATCACCCGGCGGCACCCGGTGGCCGGACGACATCCACCGGGTGCCGTCGGGGCGCGTCAGAACAGCGTCATCGGATCGGTGGGTTCGGGGGTGGGCAGCGGCTCCAGATCGGGCACGCGCGCGGCCACCTCGGCGTGGAAGCGGCGGGCCAGCGTGCGGGAGGCCGCGTTGTCCGGCGTGTGGATGAACACCGTGGGGGAACGACCTTCCCGCAGCCAGTCGACCGTGGCGTCGATCCACGGCTGCCAGCCCGCCACGGTGGCGGCGGTGTCGTCGCGGCCGTGATAGCGGACGATCGGGAACTCGGTGAGCGCGCGGGTGCGGCGGGGGTTGTCGGGCTTCTTCGACGACGCCTCGTACTCCGCGGCGCTGGTGGGCGGGGCGGCGAACAGGACGGTGGTGTCGAAGGGTATCCACTCGGCCCCGGCCGCGTTCAGTACCGCCTCGAGTTGCGCTGTGGCGCGCGGATTCTCGAAGAAGGCCGGGTGGCGCACCTCCACGGCGCAGCGGTGGTGGGACGGGATGGCCTGCAGCAGGTCGGCCAGCGCGGTCAGGTTGGTGAACGAGCCCGGCAGCTGGATCCACAACGCGTGCAGGCGGCGGCCCAGCGGTTCGATGGCATCGAGGAAGCCCGACATCTCGTCGTCCACGCCGGTGAGCCGGCGGTCGTGGGTGATGGTGCGGGGCAGCTTCATGACGAACCGGAAGTCGGGATCGGTTTGCCGGGCCCAGGATTGGACGGTCCGACGCTGCGGGACCGCGTAAAAGGTGGTGTTGCCCTCCACCGCGTTGCACCAGGAGGAGTAGGTGCGCAGGCGTTCGGCCGGGGGTATCGGCTTCTCCTGCCAGTCCGGGTGTGTCCACATTGCGCAACCGACGTAGAGCCGCATACCTGCCACGTTAGGTCAAGGGCTTCTTGGGGCGCAGCCAACCGAAGGTAAGCTCCACCGCCCGCCGCCAGTTGTCGTACTCCTCGGCGCGCAGCGCGGGGTCCATACGCGGCAGCCATTGGGCCGCGACGCGCCAATTGTGGCGCAGGCCCTCGAGATCCGGCCAGAAACCGACCGCGAGGCCCGCCGCGTAGGCCGCACCCAGCGACACCGTCTCCGCCACGATCGGGCGCAGCACCGGGATGTCGAGGACGTCCGCGACGATCTGCATGAGCAGGTTGTCCGAGGTCATGCCGCCCGCCACCCGCAGCGATGCGGCCCGCAGCCCGGAGTCGGCGTTCATGGCCTCGAGCACGTCGCGGGTCTGCCACGCCGTCGCCTCCAGCACGGCCCGCGCGATGTGCCCCTTGGTGATGTACGAGGTGAGCCCGATGAGCAGCCCGCGCGCGTCGCTGCGCCAGTGCGGCGCGTACAGGCCGGAGAAGGCGGGCACCAGGTAGCAGCCGCCATTGTCTTCCACTGTGCCCGCGAGGGTTTCGATCTCGGGAGCGCTCGCGATCAGGCCGATATTGTCGCGCAGCCACTGCACCAGCGAGCCGGTCACCGCGATCGGGCCCTCCAGGGCGTACACCGGATCCGGGCCCACCTGATAGCCGATGGTGGTGAGCAGCCCGTGTTCGGACCGCACCAGCTCCTTGCCGGTGTTCATCAAGAGGAATCCGCCGGTGCCGTAAGTACATTCGGTCTCGCCGGGCGCGAAACAGGTCTGACCGAACAGCGCCGCGTGCTGGTCCCCGAGCGCCGCCGCGATGCGCACGCCGGGCAGCACCTTCGCCGCGGTCCCGAAGTCTCCGGTGGAGGGCTGAATGACCGGCAGCATGGCCCGCGGAATGTCGAAGAACCGCAGCAGCTCCGAATCCCATTGCAGCGTAGCCAGATTCATCAGCAGGGTGCGCCCGGCATTGGTGACGTCGGTGACGTGCGCTCCCCCGTCCGGCCCCCCGGTGAGGTTCCAGACAAGCCAGGTCTCCATCGTCCCGAACAGCACCTCGCCGCGTTCGGCCCGATCCCGCAGGCCCGGCGTGCGGTCCAGCAGCCAGCGCAGCCGGGGCGCGGCGAAGTAGGTGGCCAGCGGCAGGCCGCAGAGCTCCCGGATACGTTCCGCCCCAGGGGTTTCCCGCATCCGCTCGACCAGGTCCTCGGTGCGCACGTCCTGCCACACGATGGCGCGGGCGACCGGCACGCCGGTGGCGCGGTCCCACACCACGGTGGTCTCGCGCTGGTTCGCGATGCCCACCGCCGCCACCTGATCGGCGGTGATGCCCGAATCCCGCAGGGCCGCGGGCACGATGCGCTCCACATTGCGCCAGATCTGCACCGCGTCCTGCTCCATCCAGCCCGGCCGCGGGTAGTACTGGCGGTGCTCGCGCTGCGCCACGCCGCTCAGGCGGGCGCGCTGATCGAAGAGGATGGCCCGGGTCGAGGTGGTGCCCTGGTCGATGGCGAGCACGAACCGCTGCGTCATGCGTGACCACTCCTGTCCGGGAAAGTCATTGCGCGCCACCGAGATCCCGGGAGACCGCGGCCGCCGCGTCGCGGACCTGGGTGACCGGCGCGGATCGGATGCGCAGCTGTCCGTCGCAGAGCCGATCGATCGGCCCGGTGATGCCGATGGCTCCGACCACCAAACCACCTCGGGAGCGAATCGGCGCGGCGACACTCGCCTCGCCGGAACGGTATTCGCCGATATCGCCTGCCCATCCGGCGCGCCGGACCTCGGCGATCGCCCGCCGCAGCGCCGCCGGATCGGTGATGGTGCGATGCGTGAGGGCGGGCAGCGCGCCGTCGCGCATCCCGTCGGCGAGATCGCCGTCGTAGGCCAGCAGTACCTTGCCCAGCGCGGTCGCGTGCGGCGGCAGTTCCTCGCCGACCGCGAGTTCCTGTTCGGTGTTGTCGGGCCGGAAGACGTGGTGGACGACCACCACACCGCCCTCCACGGGCGCGGCGATGCGCACCGATTCACCGCTGCGCGCGGCCAGGGCGTCGGCCCGGTTGATCGCGCGGGAGCGGAGTTCATTGGCGTCCAGATGCCCGGCCCCGAGGTCCTGCAGCGCCGGACTCAGCAGGTATTTGCCGCTGACGGGGTCCTGATCGACGAATCCGACGCCCTGCAAGGTCCGCAGGATGCCGTGCGCGGTGGGCTTGGCCAGGCCGAGCGCCGCGGCGATCTCGCCGACCGCCATCCGCCCGGAACCGCGGGCCAGCAGCCGCAGAATGGCCGCGGCGCGCTCGATCGACTGAATCGGTCCCGGCACGCTTGAAACCTATCAGTCGTTATCCGGCGGCTAACCGTTCGGCATTGTCGAACGCGTCCCCTGTGCGGACGACGTTCCCCTTCGTAGCGTTGGCATCGGCCCGGTACGCACCGGTTCCACCCGCTCCACCCCCGCCGCCACCCCGGGGACCCAGGGATATCGGACTCAATGGCGAGCTTCCCGAAAGGACCGCGATGACGCAGTACGTCGGAGCCATCGATCAAGGCACGACTTCCACGCGCTTCATGGTGTTCGACCACGGCGGCACTGTGGTTGCCCGCCATCAGCTCGAACACGAGCAGATCCTCCCGCAGGCCGGTTGGGTGGAACACAATCCCGACGAGATCTGGGAGCGTACCCGCACCGTCATCAAGAGCGCCCTGGCCGGCGCCGGTTTCAACGCGAGCGACCTGGCCGCCGTCGGCGTCACCAATCAGCGCGAGACCACCATCGTGTGGAACCGCCGCACCGGACGCCCGTACTACAACGCCATCGTCTGGCAGGACACCCGCTCCGATCGCATCGTCGCCGAGGTCGAGAAGGCGGGCAAGGGCGATCTGATCCGCGAACGCGCCGGACTGCCGCCCGCGCCGTACTTCTCCGGCGGCAAGCTGAAGTGGATCCTCGACAACGTGCCCGGCGTACGCGAGGACGCGGAGGCCGGGGACGCCCTCTTCGGGACGCCCGACACCTGGATCATCTGGAACCTCACCGGCGGCGTCCACGGCGGTGTCCACATCACCGACCCCACCAATGCCTCGCGCACCATGCTCATGGATCTCGAAACCCTGGACTGGGACGAGGAATTGCTCGCGGTGTTCGACGTGCCGCGCGCCATGCTGCCGCGCATCGCGCCCTCGGCCGACCCCGAGAGCTTCGGCACCACCAACCCCGACGGCCCGTTCAAGGGCGCGGTACGGATCGCGGGCGTGCTCGGCGATCAGCAGGCCGCCACCGTCGGCCAGGTGTGCTTCCGGCCCGGCGAGGCCAAGAACACCTACGGCACAGGCAATTTCCTCATGCTGAACACCGGCACCGAGATCGTGCGATCCAAGCACGGGCTGCTGACCACCGTCGCCTACCAGTTCGGCGAGGACAAGCCGGTGTACGCGCTGGAGGGCTCGATCGCCGTCACCGGGTCGGCCGTACAGTGGCTGCGCGACCAGCTCGGCATCATCTCCGGCGCGCAGCGGGTCGAGGCGCTGGCCCGGCAGGTCTCCGACAACGGCGGCGTGTACTTCGTGCCCGCCTTCTCCGGCCTGTTCGCGCCCTACTGGCGGGCCGACGCCCGCGGCGTCATCGTGGGCCTGTCGCGTTACAGCAACAATGCCCACATCGCCAGGGCCACACTGGAATCCATCTGCTACCAGACCCGCGACGTGGTCGAGGCCATGCAGCAGGACTCCGGCGTCACCCTCGACACGCTGCGCGTGGACGGCGGCGTCACCGCCAACGAACTCGCCATGCAGATCCAGGCCGACTTCCTCGGCGTCCCGGTCTCACGGCCGGTGGTCGCGGAGACCACCGCGCTGGGCGCGGCCTACGCCGCCGGGCTCGCGGTCGGATTCTGGAGCAGCACAGACGAACTCGTCGCCAACTGGCACGAGGACCGGAACTGGCAACCCACCATGACCGAGGAGCAGCGGCAGCGTGGATACGCGCGCTGGCTCAAAGCCGTGTCCCGCACCCTCGACTGGGTCGACCTCGACGACGAGGACTGAGCGGTGACCGGCGCCCATCACAAGCCTGAAAATACCGATAGCAAGGAGCATTTCGTGTCCGCACAACTGGATCCCGCCTACCGCGCCCGGGCGATTGATTCGCTCGGCGACACCGAAATCGACGTGCTCGTGATCGGTGGTGGAGTGACCGGAGCGGGCGCCGCCCTCGACGCCGCCTCGCGCGGGCTGTCCGTCACCCTGGTCGAGGCGCGCGACTTCGCCGCCGGCACCTCGAGCCGGTCGTCCAAGCTCATCCACGGCGGCCTGCGCTACCTCGAACAGTACGACTTCGCGCTGGTGCGTGAGGCTTTGAAGGAACGCGGCCTGCTGCTCAGCAAACTGGCCCCGCACCTGGTGCACCCGGTGTCGTTCCTGTTCCCGCTGCAGAAGCACTACGAGCGCTTCTACATCGGCGCGGGCATCGCCCTCTACGACACCATGGGCGGCGCGCGCTCGGTGCCGATGCACAAGCATCTGAGCCGTTCCCGCGCACTGGAATTGGCGCCCGCGCTCAAGGAGGACGCCATGACCGGCGCGATCCGCTACTACGACGCGCAGGTCGACGACGCCCGCCACACCATGATGATCGCGCGCACCGCCGCCCAGCACGGCGCGACCGTGCTGACCCGCACCAAGGTCACCGGTCTGCTGCGCGACGGTGAGCGGATCGCCGGCGCGAAGGTGGTGGATCTGGAAACCGGTCTGGAGCACAGCATCCGGGCCCGCACCGTGATCTCGGCGACCGGCGTGTGGACCGACGACATGATCAAGATGACCGGTGTGGAGTTCCCGTTCCACGTGCGCATGTCCAAGGGCGTGCACATCATGGTGCCGCGCGAGAAGCTGGACCTGGGCACCGGCATCGCCATGAAGACCGAGAAGTCGGTGCTGTTCGTCATCCCGTGGGCCGAGCACTGGATCATCGGCACCACCGACACCGACTGGTCGCTGGACAAGAACCACCCGACCGCCACCGCCGGGGACGTCCAGTACATCCTCGACCACGTCAATTCGCTGCTGCGCGAACCGCTCACCCGCGCCGACATCGTCGGCACCTACGCGGGCCTGCGGCCGCTCATGACCGGCGCGTCCAAGGAGACCTCGAAGCTCTCGCGCGAACACGCGGTGGCCGAGCCGGCCCCGGGCCTGTTCGTCATCGCGGGCGGCAAGTACACCACCTACCGGGTGATGGCCGCCGACGTGGTCGACGCCGCCGCCGAACGCCTGGGCAGCGACGTCGCGCCCTCGGTGACCGCCAACCTGCCCATCCTGGGTGCGGTCGGCTACCAGGAGCTGCTCGACCGGACGCCCGAGGTGGCCGCGGCCGCCGGACTGCCCGAGCAGACCGTCACCCACCTGCTGGGCCGCTACGGCTCGCTGACCGACGAGATCTTCGACCTCATCGCGGCGGTTCCCGCACTGGCCGAACCGATTCCGGGCGCGGAGGACTACCTGGGCGCCGAAGCCGTCTACGCCGCCACCCACGAGGGCGCGCTGCACCTGGACGACCTGCTCACCCGGCGCACCCGTATCTCCATCGAGGTGCCCGATCGCGGACTGCGGGCGGCGCGCGAGATCGCCCGGCTCATCGCCCCGCACCTGGGCTGGGACGACGAACGCACCAATGCCGAGATCAACCGCTACTTCGACCGCGTGCACGCCGAGCTGGCCGCCAACGAGGAGAAGGACGACGAGGCGGCCAACGCGGCCCGCATGATCGCCGTCGGCTGACGACGGATCAAATGGTCCCGACAGGGCCCACCGACCTCGGCGAACGCCGAATGTCGGTGGGCCTTGTTAGTTTTCGCCGCACATCGAGTTGAACGTGAATCTTGGAGCAAGACATGAGCGGCGGGGAGACCACGTACCTGGAACTGTCCCAGGACAGCGGTACGGCACACAAGTTCTACGAGGTCATCGTGACCGGGACGCAGGTGACGATCCGGTACGGACGCATCGGCGACGCCGGGCAGCGACAGGTGAGTTCGTTCCCGACAGCGGAGAAGGCCCGCGCGGCGGCGGCCAAGAAGGTCGGCGAGAAGATGCGCAAGGGCTACGCGCCCGCGGTGATGGGCGCCCGCGCGGCCCGGCCGGTCACCCGGCGCGCCATCGTCAGTCAGCGCTCCACCGCCAAGAAGGCCCCGGTGCTGTGGAGCTTCGACTCCGGCGCGGCGGCGTTCGGCATCTTCGTCGACGACGAACGCTGCTGGGTCGGCAATGAGCACGGCGACGTCTTCACCCTCACCCCCGACGGCACGGTGACCGGCCGGTTCCGACTGCCCGACGCGGTGAAATGCATTGTCGCCGACGATTTCTGGATCTACGCAGGCTGCGATGACGGCCGCGTCTACGACCTGACCGGCAAGGTGCCGCGCGCGGCCTACGACATCGCCGCCAATGTCGACATCTACTGGCTCGACATCCACGACGGCATCCTCGGCGTCTCCGACCGGCAGGGCGGGCTCACCGTCATCGACCACGAGGAGGAATCGCTGTGGACACGGCGCAGCACCGGCGACTCCGGCTGGATGGTGCGCATCGACGAATCCGGTGTGTACCACGGGCATTCGAACGGCGTCACCACCTACGACCTGGCCACCGGTGACACCCGCTGGCAGGTCGGCACCGGTGGCGCGGTGCTGTTCGGCTGGCAGGAGAACGACGCCGTGTACGCCGGCACCGGCACCCGGCAGGTGCGCATGGTGGCCAAGGACGGGCAGGCCGAACGCACCTACCAGTGCGACGCGGCCGTATTCTCCTGCGCCACTTCACCGGACGGGCGCTTCGTGTTCGCGGGCGACAACTACTCGTCGGTGTACTGTTTCGACGCCGCGGGCAACCGGCTGTGGAAGCTGGCCACCGGCTGCGGCTCGGCGTACTCCATGCAGTACCACGACGAGAAGCTCTACCTGGTCACCACCAATGGCACCCTGGCCTGCCTGGATGTCAGCGAGGCGGCCATCCGCGACGCCGAACAGGGCGTGCTGCCGCGGACGCTGTCGATCAAGGCCCCGGAGATCTCCGCGGTGATGCCCAGCGCCACCGTGGAGGTGATCACGGACGCCGGGGACGGCATCGTGGTCGAATGCGTCCAGGAGAACGGCAACCTGCGTGTGCACGTGCTCTCGGCCGGGTACCAGCGCGGCTGGAATGTGCAGTTCCCCAGGGAGATTCGCGAAGCCGGGGCGCGGTACGTGGTCGACGCGATCACCGAGTCGGCGCGCGGCGGATTCTACCGGGTGCGCGGCGACATCCGCCGACTGCGCTGAGCCGGAACCCCGAATCAGGCTCCGACGCTGGACAATTCACCCGGCGTGGCGCCGAAACGGTAGAAGTGGGCGGCGGTCACCTCCACGAAGATCGCGCGGCCGGTGGCGACCACGGTGTCGCCGTCGGTCAGCTCGGTGTGGATGAACAGCTTGCGGCCCTCCCGGCCCACCAGCTTCCCGGTGACCGTCAATTCTCGGTGCAGCTGGACGGGCACCTTGAAGTCGACCTCGAGCTTCACGGTCACGGCGGGCAGCTGCAGCGGCATCAGCACCGACCCGGAGGCCTCGTCCAGGGCGGCGGAGACAATGCCGCCGTGCGCCACGCCGGGCGCGCCCTGATGCCGCTCGTCCAGCACGAAAGTGCTGCGGACCAGGTCACCGTGGCGCTCGAAGGACATGGCCGGGGAGGCCGGATTGGCCGGGCCGCAGCCGAAGCAGCCAGCGTGATGCGGCGGGAAGGGCCCCTCAGCGAACTGGTCGCCGAGGGGCAACGGCGCGGCGTCGCGATCGTTCTCCATACCTGAAAGTTAACGCAGGTTCACGTCGGACGCGCAAGCCCCCCGGGGTCAGCTCTTGCCCGACGCCGACTTCCCGTGCGACGGCTTCACCCCGTTCTTGCTGTGACCGTCGGACTTGCCGGCGGCGCTCTTCCGGCCGCTCTTGCCGACGCTCAGGACGGACTCCTCGGTGATCGTGGCGTCGGTCTTCTTGCCGCCGCTGTGGTGCAACGCCTCGATGTTCAACCCGTTGTCGTCGGCGTCGATGCGCACGGTGTCGCCGGGAGCCAGCGCGCCTTCCAAGAGCTTCTTGGCCAAGGCGTTGTCCAGCTCCTTCTGCACCGTGCGGCGCAGCGGGCGGGCGCCGAACTCGGGCTGATACCCGTTGTCCGCCAGCCAATCCATGGCCTTGTCGGACACGTCCAGGGCGATGTCCTGGGCGTGCAGCCGGCGGCGGGTGCCGTCGAGCACCAGGCCGACGATGGTGCGCAGCTGGTCCTTGTCGAGGCGGTGGAAGATGATCTGCTCGTCGAGCCGGTTGAGGAACTCCGGGCGGAACTGCTTGCGTAGTCGCTCCTCCAGCTGCGGCTTGATCGAATCCAGGTCACCGTCCTTGGCGGACAGGATGAGATCGGACCCGATATTGCTGGTCAGGATGACGATGGTGTTCTTGAAGTCGACGGTGCGGCCCTTGGAATCGGTGACCCGGCCGTCGTCGAGCAGCTGCAGCAGCACATTGAACACATCCGGGTGCGCCTTCTCGACCTCGTCGAACAGGATCACCGAATAGGGCTGGCGGCGCACCTTGTCGGTGAGCTGGGCGGCGTCGTCGTAGCCGATGTATCCGGGCGGGGCGCCAACCAGCCGGGCCACCGTGTGCTTCTCCTGGAACTCGCTCATGTCGAAGCGGATGAGCCGGTCCTCGTCGCCGAACACCGCGGCCGCCAGGGCCTTCGCGAGCTCGGTCTTGCCGACGCCGGTGGGGCCCAGGAACAGGAACGAGCCGATCGGCCGGTTGGGGTCCTTGAGCCCGGCGCGGGCGCGGCGCACCGCCTCGGCCACCGCGACGACGGCCTCCTCCTGGCCGATCACCCGCTGGTGCAGATCCTGTTCCAGCTTCAGCAGTTTCGCGCGTTCCTCGGTGGTGAGGTCGGCGACCGGGATGCCGGTGCGCCGCGAGATCACCTCGGCGATATCGGTGATGGTGACCGTCGGGATCTCGGTGCGATCCACTTCGTCGGCGGTCTTCTGCTCCAGCTTCGTGATCTGGGCCTTGATCTTGTTGGCCTTCTCGTAGTCCTCGCCCTTGACCGCGGCGTCCTTCTCCCGATTCAGGTGCGCCAGTTGCTCTTCCAGCTCGCGCACCTTGGGATCCGGTGTGCGCGTGCGCAATCGGACGCGGGCGCCCGCCTGATCGATCAGGTCGATGGCCTTGTCCGGCATGAACCGGTCGGTCAGGTAGCGGTCGGACAGTTCGGCGGCCGCGATCAGCGCCTCGTCCAGGTAGCGGACCTGGTGGTGCTCCTCGTACACGTCGGCGAGACCGCGCAGGATCTCGATGGTGTCGGCCACCGACGGCTCGGACACCATGACCGGCTGGAAACGGCGTTCCAGCGCCGCGTCCTTCTCGATGTATTTCCGGTACTCGTCGATGGTGGTCGCGCCGATGGCGTGCAATTCGCCGCGGGCCAGGGCGGGCTTGAGCATATTGCCCGCGTCCATGGAACCCTCGCCACCGCCGCCCGCACCCACGATGGTGTGCAGTTCGTCGATGAACACCACCAATTCGTCGGAGTGCGCGCGCACCTCGTCGAGCACCTTGGTGAGCCGTTCCTCGAATTCACCACGGTATTTGCTGCCCGCCACCATGGAACTCACGTCCAGGGCGACCACGCGGCGGTCGGCCAGCGTGGCGGGCACGTCGCCGTTGACGATGCGCTGGGCCAGGCCCTCCACGATGGCGGTCTTGCCCACGCCCGGATCGCCGATCAGCACCGGATTGTTCTTGCGCCGCCGCGACAGGATCTCGACGGTCTGCTCGATCTCCTCGGCCCGGCCGACCACCGGGTCGACCTGGCCCGCGCGGGCCTCGGCGGTGAGGTCGCGGCCGTACTCGTCCAGCGTCGGGGTGTCGGAGGGCTCCTTGGCCGTCGGGCCCCCGGTGGCCGCGGGCATCTTCGCGCCCGCCAGCGCCTGGGCGGCCGCGCTGTCGGGCAGGCCCGCGATGCCCAGCAGGATGTGCTCGGGTCCGATGTAGCTGCTGCCCGCCTCGGCGGCGCCGCGCTGCGAATTGCGCAGGGCCAGCTTGGCGGCCGGGCTCAGGGCCAGGGCATGGTCGTCGCCGTGCGCGCCGACGCCGCTGCCCGCCGCGGTGCGCATGTGCTCGCGCAGCTGTTCGGGGTCGCGGCCGATCTCGGCGATGATGCTGCGCGCGGGCTCGACGGCCGCGGCCGCGTAGAGCAGGTGCTCGGGGGTGATCTCGGTACTGCCCCAGTCGTGGGCGGCCTGGCGCGCGGTGTCGACGACCTGTTTGGCGCTCTCGCTCAGCAATCGGGTCAGGTCGATGCGCTGCACCGGTGGCCGACGCGACATTCCGGATCCGAAGAAGCGGTCGAAGATATCGTCGAAGGAATCCATCGAACTGGGCCAGCCCTGCGTCATGCGGTCACCTCGCGGCTTCGGGTGACGCCCCGGCAGACCCGGTAGGACTCGGAATGACAACGAGCCTGCCGACGCGTCAGCTAACGGATGGCGAACTCGGTGACCACAGTAGTAGCCTCAGCCCCGATGAGCGACCTCTACGGAGATCTCGATGCGCGCGCGGCCGCGGTGGCCGCGCAGGTGGTGCGATGGCGGCAACACCTCCACGAGCACCCGGAACTGTCCAATCGCGAGACCGAGACCGCGGCGCTGATCACCGCCCACCTGAAGTCACTGGGCCTGGACGACATTCGCACCGACATCGCCGGACACGGCGTGGTCGGGGTGCTGCGCGGCGGGTTGCCCGGCGACCGGGTGGTCGCGTTGCGCGCGGACATCGACGCGCTGCCGGTACCCGATCTGTGCGGAGTGCCGTTCGCCTCGCACGTGGTCGATCAGGACTACCCCGGCGGCCCGTTCCCGGTGTCACACGCCTGCGGCCACGACTGTCATACGGCCATGCTCATGGGCGCGGCCACCGTCCTGTCCGGGGTCCGCGAACAACTGCCCGGCACCGTGCTTTTCGTGTTCCAGCCCGCCGAGGAGGGACCGCCGGTCGACGAGAAGGGCGGCGCGCGAGCGATGCTCGACGCGGGCGCGCTCGACGATCCGGCCCCGACCATGGCGTTCGGCTTCCACGTCACGCCATATCCCAAGGGCTACATCGGGTATCGCGTGGGCAATCAGTTCGGCGCGTCCACCCTGGTGAAGATCACCGTCACCGGACAGCAGGTGCACGGGTCCACACCGTGGATGGGCATCGATCCCATGCCCGCGGCCGGGGCGATCCTGACCGGCGTCGGGCAGCTCTACCGGCAGGTCAGCGCCTTCGACCCGATCACCGTCAGCATCGGGCACATCGAGGACGTCGGGCGGTTCAACATCATCGGCCAGACCGTCACCCTGTGGGGCACCATCCGCTGCTCCGTCGAACGGGACATGGCCGACGTGCAGGCGCGGCTGCGCACGCTGGCCACCAACAGCGCTGCGGCGTACAACTGTTCGGCCGCGGTGGAGTTCCGCCAGGACGTGCCCGCGGTGCACAACGCGCAGGCCTGGATGGATGCGGCGCTGCCCACCTTCCGGCGGGTGGCCGGGGACGACCGGGTGGTGCCGACCGGGCCCACGCTCGGGTACGACGACGTCTCCGAGTTCGTGAACAGGTACGGCGGTCTCTACGTGACGCTCGGCGTACAGGACGCCCAGCTCGACGAGACAGGTCTGCCCGTCCCGGCGCCCGGGGGACGCGGGTTGTACATGAACCACAATCCGCACTTCTACGCCGACGACGACACGCTCGTCACCGGAGTGCGATTGCACGCGCAGGTGGCCTACGACCATCTCAGCGGCGCGTTGGCGCCGGGCTAGCGTGCGAGGAAGACCCTCAACGGGCAGCGAGAACCTGGAGGAACGGGGCGTAGTCGCGGACGTGGCCCTCGGTCCAGTCCCAGAACGAGGCCGGGTCCACCGCCACCCCGCGCTGCAGCATCAGATGCCAGCCGTCATCCCGCTTTTCCCACATGTCACCGTCCCGATCGACGTACATGCCGGTGCTTTCGGGCTCGATACCGGTCTCGCCCACAACGATCACCCCTAGAACTCAGGTTGCTTCTGTTCGGAAGCATTCTCCCTGACACCTGTTGTTCACTTTCGACCGGGGTGGTGGCCGTGCGGTCGCCGCGTATAGCGACAGCACCGATTGTCGCGAGAAATCCAGGAGAGCTAATGGCCTGATTTGTCAGTTTTGGCCCGATATGTCAGAAGCCGCTGCCAACCGGCCCCGCAGCCCGCCGAATTTCCCGCGCTCGGATTTGCGCTGGCTAATTCTTGGCGCGCTGGTAAGCCTCGACGATCTCGGCCGGGATACGACCGCGCGAGGAAACCTGATGACCCTGCGCCCGCGCCCATTCCCGGATCGCGGTGCTCTCCTCGCGGTCCACCGCCGGACGGGTACGGCCGCCGGCGGCCACCTTGCGCTTGGAACGACCCACCTTGCGGGCCTTCTCCGACCACGGCTCCAGGGCTTCCCGCAGCTTACCGGCGTTCTTGTTCGACAGATCGATCTCGAAGTCGTTGCCGTCGATCGAGAAAAAGACGGTCTCGTCGGCCTTCGATTCGCCGTCGTAGTCGTCAACCAGAGTTACGGTGACTTTCTTCGCCATGGACTGCCCTTCCACGTGTAGGTGCCGCTATTCGCCGAAATGCTAATCCCGCGGGATGCAGGATTCAAACCAGGCGCGAATCGAATTCGGTGCCACCAGACAATTCAGCTATTACCGCTGAGACCCTCCGGTCTTCAGCACACCCGGAATGCGGCCAAGCGCCACCCGGAACGACCGCGGACAATGCGTGCCGCGAGCGCGAAATGCCGCCCGCCCCGATCGTAGGCCGCGCAAACCTCGCCCCCGGCGGTCCCGGTCATGATCACATCGACCCTGGTGAGGGTGGCGGTCCCGAGCTCGCGCCCGGGTAGTCCGCGCCCGCCCGCGAGAGTGCGCACCGCCGCCACGACCGCGGGCTCCGCGAGCGGGACCAACTGCCCCGGCGGCCGCCGACCATCCAACACCTCGAGCGCCGATCGCAGGGCGGTTCGGGCGAATTGCCCTGCGCCGGTGTTGCGTTCGTCACTCCGCCCGGAATTCGCAGGGTGCGAAGACCGCAAAACCCGTTGCAGGCCGGCCGGGCGCGAAGCCCGCGCCGACGATTCGGAGCCCGCCCGCGCCCCGCACCCCGGCGCCCCACCGCCCGGCCGCCGCGCCGACGGCAATGGCGGCTCGAATCCCGGTGCGGGCAGCAGAAATCCGCTCTCCGTACCCATCGCCACTCCCCTCGAATTCCCCTGCGCCGTGTTCGGATGCCACACAGAATCACACGGGACAGGGGAAGCCCACCGGCCGGACACGAACTTCGCACCCGGCGATGTCGGTGAGACCAGCGTCACACCCGCTGCAACTCCTTGGCTGCCACCGGACGCAGGGTTTTGCTCAGATCCGTGCGCATGACGGTCGCGGTGTCGAGCAGATAGTTCTGACGGACCGTCCACGGATTGCGGTCGCCCTGACGCGGGAAATCGCCGATAGACCGCTGGACGTAACCGGACGCGAGATCCAGCAGCGGCCGTTCGCGCAGCGCGCGGTCCGGCTCCGGGACCACCGCGGTGTGGCCGTTGCGTTCCATGTAGCCGAGCACCTTGCACACCAGGCGCGAGGTGAGGTCGGCGCGCAGCGTCCAGGATGCGTTGGTGTAGCCGATGCAGACCGCGAAGTTGGGCACGCCGGTGAGCATGGTGCCCTGCCAGACGAACTGCTCCGACAGCGCGACCGGGGTCCCGTCGACCACCAGGTCGATGCCGCCGAAGGCGAGCAGCTGCAGACCGGTGGCCGTGACCACCACGTCGGCCTCGATCACCTTGCCGGACTTCAGCCGGATGCCTTCGGGCACAAAGGTTTCGATGTGATCGGTGACCACCTCGGCCTGGCCCTTGCGCATGGCCTTGAAGAAGTCTGCGTTGGGCACCGCGCACAGGCGCTGGTCCCACGGGTTGTAGTCGGGGGTGAAGTGCTCGGCGACCAGGGCCTCGTCCTTCAGGATCCGGGTGGTGAGCCCGGTGAGCAGCTTCTTGGCGGCCTCGGGCCGGCGCCGGCAGTACTGGTAGAAGCCGATGTTGAACAGGATGTTCTTGGTGCGGATGAGCCGGTGCGCCAGATCGGCGGGCAGCAGTTCGCGCATCCGGTCGGCCACCTTGTCGCGGCCGGGGACCGCGGAGATCCAGGTGGGGCTGCGCTGCAGCATGGTCACCAGTTCGGCCTGCTCGGCCATGGCCGGGACCAGGGTGACCGCGGTCGCGCCACTGCCGATGACCACCACGCGCTTGCCCGCGTAATCCAGGTCCTCGGGCCAGAACTGGGGGTGCACCACCGTGCCGGTGAAGTCGTCGATGCCGGGGAACACCGGGTTGTGGCCCTGGTCGTAGTTGTAATAGCCGGAGCAGGAGTACAGGAAGCCGCAGGTGAGGGTGCGGCGCTCCACCTGGTCGCCGGTGCGCTGCTCCAGCGTCAGGGTCCAGCGGGACTCGCCGCTGTTCCATTCGGCGGCAACGACTTTGGTACCGAACCGGATGTGCCGGTCGATGCCGTTCTCGGCCGCGGTCTCGGTGATGTAGCGCAGGATCGATGGCCCGTCGGCGATGGACTCGGCGTCGCGCCAGGGCTTGAACGGGTATCCGAGGGTGAACATGTCGCTGTCGGAGCGGATGCCCGGGTAGCGGAACAGGTCCCAGGTGCCGCCGAGCGCGTCGCGCGCCTCGAGGACGGCGTAGCTGCGGCCGGGCTGCTCGGTCTGGAGCCGGTACGCCGCGCCGATGCCGGAAAGCCCGGCTCCGACGATGACGACGTCGAGGTGTTCAGCGGGGGTCTGCGCGGCGTTCATGACTTCCAGTCTGTTGGGCTAGGGATTCGGTTTCTTGACACTACGCGACAACTATTTGATCCTGGACGACATGTCGGTGATCAGATCCGCGGGCCTGCGCGGATTCCGCGCCACCGTGGCCGAGCTGGGCGGGAACGCCGAGGAGCTGGCGCTCGCCTGCGGCCTGCCGGTCGCCGCCCTCGACACCGACGATCTGCTGGTCCCCGACCAGGCCGTGGCCGCGGTGCTCGAGCTCGCCGCCCATCAGCTGGACTGCCCGGATCTGGGCCTGCGCATGGCCCGGCGGCAGGACCTGGACATGCTGGGCCCGCTGGCGCTGGCCATCCGCAATGCCACCACCCTGGCCGCGGTGCTGGAGTGCACCTCGCGCTACCTGTTCGTGCACGCCCGCTCGCTGAGCCTGACCATGGAACCCGACCCGTACGGCGACCGCGGCGTCATCGCCCTGCGGTACGGCACCGGCGCGCCCGGCCTGCCCACGCCGGTCCAGGGCACCGACCTCGGATTGACCTTCGTGCACAGGACGATTCAGCGACTCGCCGAGGACCGCTATGGACTGCGCTCGGTGGAACTGCCCTACCGGCCCGCCGCCCCGATCCGGACCTACGAGGAATTCTTCGGCGCGCCGGTGCGCATCGAGCGCCCGGCCGCGCTGCTGCGAGTCCCCAGCGGGCTGGCCGACCGGGCACTGTCGGGCGGCGACGAGAACCTGCACCGGCTGGCCCTGGCCTTCCTGGCCCAGCAGTCCGGCGACGCGGCGGCCGCCGTCACCCCACGGGTGCGCACCACGCTGCAGAAGCTGCTGGGCACCGCGGACCCCGAAATCGATACCGTGGCACGGCTGCTCACCGTCCACCCGCGCACGTTGCAGCGGCGGCTCACCGCGGAGGGCACCACGTTCGCCGCGATTCTCGACGATGTGCGCAAGACGGAGGCCCGGCGCTACCTGACCACCACCGACATGCCGATGAGCCAGGTGGCCTCGCTGCTGGGACTGGCCGAGCAGTCGGTGTTCACCCGCTGCTGTCAGCGCTGGTGGGGGGCAACGCCGACCGCGGTGCGCAAGGGTAAAACGGTCTGACCACAGGGCTTGTCAGACAGCCCGGCTCGAGTTGCGATGCGCCCATTGGCAAATCATGCACGGCGAGTCGTGCAAGAAACGCCATCGATTTGCCGGATTGGCGCGTGTCGATCATGGTCATGTGCCGCTCGCACGCGCAGGATGTGCAGATGATCGCCGAATGCCCGTCCTGCGCTTGGCCCTCGCCCGCCTCCGTCTCCTCCCACCGCGGTGTGCAGTACCACCGCTGCGTGTGCGGACAGTGGTTGATCAGCGTCCACGGGAAGGTGGTCGGCGCGGCCGGGGGCACCACGTTCAGCGGGAAGAATCCCCTGGCCGAGATCGCCGGGCTCCGGGACTGACCCGTCCCGGAGGGGCCGGAATCAGGCCGCCGGCACGAAGATTCGCGCGGACTCGATGCGCAGGCCGCGCTCGGTGAAGTCGAATTCGGCGATGCCGCGGCCCTCGCGGGTGTCCACCGACACCGTCACCGAATGACCGGCGGCGAGGGCCTTGTCCCAGCGCACGCCCTTGACCCGGGTGGCGAAGTCCTCCAGCGACATCGCGCCGTCGACACCCCACTCCAGGCGCGGCACCGGCGCCAGAACCGCACGGGCGCTGGACGAATCGCCACGCGAGACCGCGTCCAGCAGCCGCTCGGCCGCCTGCTTGCCCGGCGCGCCCACGCCGCGCAGTCCGGACATGAAGCCCACCGCGCCGCCCAGGCCCTGGTTCCCCAGCAGCTGCGGGCCCAGTTTGGCTCCGGCCAGCAGACCCTTCGTGCCCGATCCCATGAGCTGACCGATCATGCCCGCCAGTTCCCAATGCGCGCGCAGGCGACGGATTTTCAGCGCGCCGTCCACCTCGGCCAGGTCGTAGCGCAGGTGCATGGGCACGTGCAGGGTGACCCCGGTCGACATGGTGGTGGCGATGCTCAGATCGCGGAACACCGTCATGCCGCACACCACGTCATTGGTGACGTCGAAGGCGATGCCGTTGGGTCCGATGAAGGTGTCGTAGAAGCGCTCGATGGCGGCGCGGCCCACGTGCGGGCGCGAGCCGACCGGGTCCTCGACGCTGCCGTCGTCGGCGAAAAGGCCCACCCAGGCGGCCTTGTCGTGCGCTCCGACCGCCTGCGGTGAGGCTTCGACGGTCGCCAGCAGTTCGGCGGCGGTGGGGTTCGCGGGCACGGTGTCCTCCAAGTGGTAAAGCCAAGCGCGCGCGATGATACCGAACCCCCGGCAGGTAATCCGGAATCAGATGGCGGACAGCCGCGGCAGCAGCCGTTCGGCGAACTCGGTGGCGTAGGCGACGGGCTCGCGGTCGGGCATGAAATCCAGCTGGGTGATCCCCAGCCCGGCCAGCTGTTCGGCGTCGCGCAGCACCTGGTCGGGATCGGTGAGCGCGATCGGGGCGACGTAGAGCGCGGTCTTGCGGATCGCGTCGTAATCGCGGCCCTCGGCGGCGCAGTGCCCGCGCAGCACCTCCAGCTTGCGCGCGACGTCTTCGACCGAACTCGCGAACAGGTTGCAGGCGTCGGCGTAGCGGGCGACCAGCAGCAGCGTCTTCTTCTCGCCACCGCCGCCGATGAGGATGGGCGGATGCGGCCGCGACAGCGGCGCGGGCACGCACACGGTCTCGGCCAGCTCGTAGTGCTCGCCCTTGAACGGCCCGGTGTCGGGCCCCCACATCTGCAGGCAGATGCGCAGCGTCTCCTCGAGCCGTTCGAACCGCTCGCCGACCGGGACCACCGGCACGCCGAGGGCGCGCTGCTCGCGCTCGTACCAGGACGCGCCGATGCCGAGTTCGGCCCGGCCGCCGGAGAGCACGTCCAGGGTGGTGACGATCTTGGCCAGCAGGCCCGGATACCGGTACATCACGCCGGTCACCAGAACGCCCAGCCGCATCCGCTCGGTCAACGCGGCCACGTAGCCGAGGGTGGTGTAGCCCTCCAGCATCGGTTCGTCGTGGGCGGCGGTGTACTCCATCTGGAAGTAGTGGTCCATGACCGAGAACTGCGCGAACCCGGCTTCGTCGGCGATGCGTGCGGTGCGCGCCAGGGTGGGCGCGATCAGCGCGGTTTCGGCGGGGGTCGAAAAGTTCCAGTAGTGCAGGCCCAGATCCATGCCGGACTCCTCTCGTTCCCGGATGACACATGTTGTGTGCCTGGGTGATCCGTTCACGTGACTGCCCCCAGTCTGCACGATCGGGGCGTTCCGGGCGGGGAGGTCGGCGATCGGTACCGTCGAGGGCGTGCCAACTCTCCGGAGGGTCGCCCTGTCCGTCGCCCTGGTGGCGGCGCTGATCACCGGTCTCGCGTTCGCGGGACTGCCGGTGTTCGTGCACCCGCAGGTCGATCCGCTGCGCCCGGCCGACGCCATCGTGGTGCTGGGCGGGACCGCGTACGCGCGCTACGACCTGGGGCTGGAACTCGCGCAGCAGGGGTACGCGCCGGAACTGCTGATCTCGCGGTCCACGGGACAGAACGACACGGTGATGGACCGCTACTGCGACGGCGGATTCACCTTCCGGGTGTCGTGCTTCGTGCCGGACCCGTGGACCACCCAGGGCGAGGCGCGCGAGATCCGGCGGCGCGCCCAGGCGGGGCACTGGCAGCACATCATCGTGGTGACCTACACCCCGCACGTGTCGCGGGCACGCTACATCGTCGAAAAGTGCTTTTCCGGACAGATCACCATGGTTGCCAGCCCCAGTGATTCGGGTCTGTTGTTCTGGTCGTGGATGTACGTACGGCAGTCCGCCGGATATGTGCGCGCATTTCTCCAGCGCGGATGCTGACCCCGAAAGATGCGCCCCGGCCACGCAATTGAGCGGTTACGATGAGGTCCGGGCAAAGGGAAGCGCGTCCTCTCGGGGGTGGATGCGGGTGCGGGAGGATTTCCGGTGCATATCGACGACCTCAGTGCCGTACGGGACAGCGAGCTGGCGGCCGACCTGTGCATCATCGGCTCCGGACCGGCCGGTCTGACTCTGGCCGCCGAACTCGCGGAAAGTTCGCTGCGGGTCCTGGTACTCGAAAGCGGCGGCCTCGAACTCACCCCCGAACGCGATGCGCTCAATGACATAGAGAATGTCGGAGCGGCGCGGGCCCAGCCCTATCGGAATGCGCGCAATCGCATTCTCGGCGGCAGTTCACACACCTGGAGCGGCCGCTGCGCGCCACTCGACGAACTCGATTTCGCGGCCCGCCCCTGGGTCCCGTTCTCCGGCTGGCCGATCGGATTGTCCGAGGTGGAACCGTATCTGGACCGGGCGGCCGCGCATCTGGGCCTGGGCTACGGGGCCGGCTTCACCGGCGACCGGTTCTGGGAGCTCGCCGATCGGCATCCGCCGCACCAGGAGGTGGACCGGCGCTGGCTGCGGCCCTACTTCTGGCAGATCAGCAAGGATCCCGCCGATCCGTTCGACTCCAAGCGATTCGGGCCGCACGCCGCGGATATCACCGCGAGCAATAGTCGAATTCTGTTGAATGCCACCGTGACCCATATCGATACCGATCCCGAGGGCACGCGAGTACTGGGATTGCGCGTCGCGGATTCGGCCGGGCACGAACGCAGTGTGCACGCCACCCGCGTTGTGCTCGCCACCGGCGGAATCGAGAACGCACGTCTGCTGCTCGCCTCGAATCGCATCGTCCCCAATGGAATCGGTAATCGACACGATGTCGTCGGGCGGTATCTGCTGGACCATCGCTGCGGCGTGGTCGGCATGCTCGACCCGCACACCTCGGCGGCCGCGCGAGATCGGTTCGGCAAATACGTCGTGAGAACTCGCGGCGGCAAAAACACGTTCCTGCACGGGCTGGCGCTCTCCCCCGAGATCCAGGCCGCCGAGGGACTCCTCAACTGCGCCTTGTGGATTCAGGAGGTGCCCGCCGAGGACGACCCCTGGGAGTCGGTGAAGAACCTGCTGCGCGGCCATATGAACCTGCACGACGCGCGCACCGTCGCCAGCAACCCCGGCCTGCTGCTGTCGGGGGCCAAACGCCGGCTGATCGACCACACCGGCCTGCCGCACAAGCTCGAACAGGTGGAACTGCGCTGCATGGTCGAGCAGCGGCCCGACCCGGACAGCCGGATCAGCCTGAGCGACACCGTCGATGAGCTCGGGCTGCCGCATCCGCGCATCGACTGGAAGATCAGCGCCCAGGAGGACGCCACCGTGCGCCGCGCCGCCGCCCTGGTGGCCGGAGAGTTCGCCCGGCTCGGCTACACCCCGCCCGCGCTGGACGAATGGGTGCGCGAGGCCAGTCCGCTGCCGGCCCGGCTCACCGACTGGGCGCATCCCACCGGCGCCACCCGCATGTCCGCCGACCCGCGCACCGGCGTGGTGGACGGCGACTGCCGGGTGCACGGCATGGAGAACCTGTACATCGCGGGCAGTTCGGTGTTCCCGACCAACGGCCACGCCAATCCGACGCTGACCATCGTGGCGCTGGCGGTCCGGCTGGCGGACGAGCTACGCCGGACCGCGTGACCACTCGCGGGCGGACGGCTACTGCTTGGGCAGCGGCAGGTCGATGCCGCCGACCTCGGTGACTTTCCAGTCGCTCGGGTCGACATTGACCGTGTAGTACACGGTGGTCAGCACGCCGTCGGGGTTCTGGGCGTTGGTGGAGTTCACGTTCAGATAGACGTTGACCTTGTACAGGCCGTTGTCGCGGTTGATCACCTGCGAGCTCAGCAGGGTCGGGCTCGAGGTCCATTTCAGCGGGACCAGGATCTCCTGCAGCTTGGAGGAGGTGGCGTCGAACTTGCCCGCCAGCGCCGGGGTGGTGTTGGCCTTGAGCCGCGCGGTCCAGGCGTTGAAGTCGGCGTAGTTGAGGTTGGCCGCGCCCATGGCGTACTCGGAGGCGACCTGCTCGGCGTGCTGGTCGTCGGCCGCGCGGGTGTCGTGCGTGCGCACGTCGCCGCGAGCGGACTGCCACAGCACCGTGACGGTCACCAGGGCGGCGATCAGCACCGCCGCCGCGACCGCGGTCACCAGCGTCGAGACCTTCAGCGACACCGTCCTACCGGCGGCCGGCGCCACGGGCGTGGTGTCCGGCTCGACCGGAGTCTTCGTATCGGCGTCCTGGGACATGGGGTCTTCTCCTTGCTGGAACTGCTACTTCACCTCGACCTGCACACGCACGGCACCGTCACCGGTGGACGCGAGCGCCTGCGAGATCAAGCTGCTGATATTGATTTGCGGCCCCGCCGTGCGCGCCGCGTCGGCGAGCGGCTGCAATTGGGGTGCGAGGGTCTTCAATTCGGGCCCGGCCTGCCGCAACCATTCGGTCAGCCCGACCAGGAAGGGTGCCAGTCCGTTGCCATCCACATATGCCTGGGGACCGGGGGCACGCTCGACGAGTCTACCGACCGCAGTGATGAGCTGCTCGAGCGACTGCTCGAACTGCACAAATGCCGGTGCGGCAGCCGCGGTCGCCGCACCCATGCCTTCCATATTCGAGGCCGCGACCTGGAAGCTGTTGAGTAGCTGGGCAATCTTGGGCTCGCGGCTCAGAATGGCCGCGGCCAGCAGGTCGCCCGCGCGGGTCAGATTCGGCATGGCCGAATCGGTGTCGTGGAAGGCCGCGCTCAGCGTGCTCGCGAGCGAGGCGGCCACCGTGGGATCGAGCTGGTTCATGACCTTGTTGACCAGTCGCGACACCTCGGGAATCGACAACGGCGACTTCACCGCCGCGGCGTCGAGCCGCTGGCCGTCCTGGATGTAGGGACCGCCCGCGGTGCGAGGCCGGAACTCCACGAACGGCTCGCCCAGCGCGGAGAGCTGCTCGATGGTGATGTCGCTGTCGGTCGGCAGTCTCCGGTCGCCGTCGATGCGGAAGCCCACCTCCACGCCGCGCGCGGTGGAGTCCACCGAGGTGATCTTCCCGACCCGCATGCCGGTGAGCAGAATCGGCGAACCCACGCTCAGGCCACCGGAATTCGCCATCACCAGCGACGCGTCGGTGTGGTGCGCGAACGGATCCGCCCGCACCACCCCGAAGGTCAGATAGCTCGCGCCCACCACGGTGACCACCGCGATGCCGCCCAGCGACGCCACCGAACCCCACTTCATCGCACCGCTCCGATCACGCGCAGCCCGGCCAGCATGGTGGTGACCTGATCGTCACGCGACACCGAATCCGCGTGGACGCCGGTCACATTCACCTTCGGGCCGTTCTCGACGAAGGGAATCAGCTTGTCGCGCAACAGCGAGACCAGCAGCGACAGGTTCGAGGGCACCGACAGATCCAGCGGCTTGCCCGACAGCGCCAGCGGCGCGAAGGACTGCGTCACCGGATCCAGCGCGGTGGCCAGCGGGGCCAGCCACACCAGCGACTGCCCGAGTTGCCCGAGCACCGCGAAGATCTGGGTGACGCCCTTGATGGAATTGGTGACACCGGTCATGGCGTCCACCGACTCCTGGCTCAGCTGGTGGTCCAGGAAGTCGGCGCGGTCGTGCAGCACCTGCGCGTTCACGCCCAGACCGTTGAGCAGCTTGTCGACCTGATCCAGGTTCGCGGACAGATCCACCGCGTTCCCGGCGGCGTTCTGCGCGATCCGCTTGGTCTCGTTCGGGTCCTGCGGCAGCACGGCGTTGAAGTGATTGATGATGTCCTGCAACTGGTTCACCGCCCCGCCCTGGGTGAAGGCGGCCAGCGCGGCCATGGTGTCCTCGAGCTGCACCGGCGGCCGGGTGTGGTCCCGGGCGATGGTGCCGCCGTCCTTCAGCAGCGTGCCGAAACCGTCCGGCGGCGTGCTCAGGGCCAGGTGGATGTCGCCGAGCACGGTGTTCTGCCGCAGCTCGGCCACCGTGGTCGTCGGCAACTGGACCTTCGAGGAGATCTCGGCGTCCACCACGACGTAGCCGCCGCGTCCGCCCGCGTGCGCCGAATCCACCACGCGCACACCGTCGACCGTGCCGACCTGCGCGCCATTGGCGATGACCTTCGCCTTGGCTGGCAGGTTCAGCACATTGCCGAACTCGATGTGGATGCGATAGGTCGAACCCGAGATGGTGGTCCCGGGCACCGGCACCGCCGCGGGGTCGAACGCGCAGCCGCCGACTCCGGCGAGCAATCCGGCCGCCAGCACAGCCGCACCCGCGCGATCGAGCCGACGTCGCGCCGGGGCGGTCTCGGCGCGACCGGCGGCCGCGGTGTCGAGCTGGAAGTTCCAGCGTCCGATTCTCATCGCGCACCTGCCATTCCGAGCACCAGGGGCACCAGCGGGACGTTCACCATGCCGTTGGCGGCGTCGGTGCAGCTGCCGGGGGTGACCGCGTTGAGGGCGGCGCAGACCTGCTCGGACTGCGGGGCCGGGAGCGCGGCCCGCGGCGAACCGTAGGTGACGCCGTTGCCCATCACGGTCTGGGCGGCATTGGTCAGCACCGGCATCTTGCGCACCACCTCCGAGAGCGAGCCGACATTGGCGCGCAGCAGGCGCACCAGCGGCAGCGTGTCGTCCAGCGCGCGCATGATCGGGTCGCCCGCGATGGTGACCAGGTCGTTGAGCATGGGCAGCACCGCACCGAGGTTGTCGATGAGTTGCGCTCCGGGACCGAGTAATTCGGTGCTGGCGTTGTTCAGGGCCGGGCCCAGGCGCAGCAGCATGGAGCGCAGGTCACCCCAGTGCTGCTCGACCTTCTCGCCCACCGAGGCGAAGGCGTCGAAGATGCCCGCCAGGTGACCGATGTCGGCATCCGGTTGCGCCAGCGCCGAGCCCAGCTTCTTGACGATCTCGTTGATCTGCGGGCCCGCGCCCCGGGTCGCCGAGTCGAGACCGGACAGGCCGTGCGCCAGCGCGTCCGGGGCCTGCGCCTGCTGCAACTGCGAGGACAGGTCGGCGAGCGCGGTCAGAGTCTCCGTCATGCTCTTGGGCGTCAGCGATTTGGTGATGCATTTCGAGGAATCCCAGTGCGCGAGGTTCTTGCCGCCGTTGAGCACCGCCAGATTGCGGTCGGCCACAATGGAATCCGAGACGGTGGTGGCCGCGGCGTCGGCGTACACCGGGTACTTCGCGTCGACGGAGAACTTCACCTTCACCTTGGTGCCGTCGGAGTCGACGGAATCGACCGTGCCGACCGGGATCCCGCGCATGGTCACCTTGTTGCCCGCGTACAGGCCGACCGCGTCGGGCATGACGGCGCAATAGGCCACCGTCTTCTTCATCGGATCGAACCAGACGAAGTAGCCGGCCACGGCCACCAGCACCACGACCATCGCGCCCGCGACCGACATGAACGCCTGCGAACCGAGCATCCGCTTGAACATCAGCAGTCCTTCCCGGGCACCGGCACGCACACCTGAGGCTGGGCGGGCAGGGTGACCGTCTGCCGCGACTGGTCGATCTGCACGCCGCCGTCCGGAATCACCAGCTCCGAGAGCTTCTTCTGGAGTCCCTGCGCGGCGGCCAGCGTCGGCTCGAACTTCTGGCCGAGCTGCTCGAGCTGGGTGATCGCGTCGGTCAGCATGGGCTTCAGGTCCGTCCAGGCCGGCTGCGCCCCGCCCAGGCGGCCGAGCACGTCACTGAGCAGGCGGATCGCCTCGGCCATCTCCGAATGCTTGTCGTCGAGCACCGTGACCAGCAGGTTGGCATTGTCCATGAGCCGACCGAGGTCGGTCTTCGCGCCGTCGTACATGCGCACGTACTCGTCGGCCACCGCCACCGCGTTCGACACCTGGCTGCGCTGCTTGTTCAGCGCGTCCACATAGGTGCCGACCGTGCGCAGCGTGGTGCGCAGGGTGTCGGGGGCGCCGTCGATCGAAGTGCCCAGCGCGGCCAGGTTCTGGTTCAGCGTCGAGCCGTCGATCTCGGCCAGCGGGGTGGCCGCGTCCTGGAAGGTCTCGATCAGGCTGTACGGCAGGCGCACCCGGTCGGCGGGGATGGCCGCCGAACCCAGCGGTTTGCTGCCCGCCGGGAAGACCGCCACGTAATGGCCGCCGACGATGGTGAGCATGCGGATGTCGAGGGAGGTCTGATCACCCAGGAACACATCGTCTTTCACCGTGAAGCGCATGACGACCTTGTCCGGCTTCAGTTCCAGGGACTTGACCTCGCCGACCGAGATCCCGGCCACACGCACGTCGTCGCCCGCCTTCACCGACTGCGCCTCGGACAGCTCCGCGGTGTAGGTGTGCTTGCCGAACGGGATCACGTACAGCGCGCCGGCGGCGGTCAGGCCGAGCACGACCACGATCGCGCCGATGACGCCCTGGCGCAGATGCCGCTTCCGCTTGGTCGCGTCGTCCACGACGCGGTCGTCACGCTTCAAGAACCCGGGCAGTCTCATCCGTTGCACACCGCCACCTGTTGTCCCGAAACGAGCACCTTGACCACCGCGGGCAGTTCCGCGGTTCCCTTGCTGCACACCGGCTTCCAGCCGCCGGGGCTGGTCGGCAGCGCCACGTCGGCCGCGCTCAGCACGGCGGGCAGCCGGCCGAAGACCGCCACCGCCTCCTTGGCGTCGGGGAAGATCTGCCGGATCAGCGCGTCCACATCGGAGCCGCTGTTGATCCCCAGCGTGCGCAGCAGGTTGTCGATCGGCCGCAGCACCGACGGCGCGGTCACCGCGAATTGCGCGAGCCCGCCGATGTTCTGCTGCAACGCCTCGAAGATGTCGGAGAGCTGCTTCAGCAGCGGCACCAGGTAGTGCACGCGCCCGCCCAGCCGGTCCGAGAGATCCGACATGTTGTGGATCAGCGTCCAGATCACCTGCTGCCGATTGTCCACGTACGACGCCAGTTTCCCGATCGCGTCCATGGCCGGGCCCAGACCGCTGCCGTCGCCCTCGATCAACGCGACCATGCTGGCGCTGAACTGGTTGATGGCCTCGGGAGAGATGGTCTGCAGCACCGGCTTCAGGCCATTGAACAGCTGCGTCACGTCGAACGACGGCACCGTGTGGTCCTCGCCGATGCGCGCGCCCGCCGCCAGCCGGACGCCCGGCTGTGGCTGCTGCTGCAGATCGATGTACCGCTGCCCGGTCAGATTCTGGTAGCGGATGGCCAGTTTCGAATTGTCGTAGACCGGCGAATCGGTCTTGACCGACACCTGTACCCGCGCCTTCGCGCCCTCCAGGCCGACCTGCTTCACCTTGCCGACCTGCACGCCGAACATGCGCACGTCATCGCCGACCTTGAGGCCGTTGGCGTCGGTGAAGATCGCGTCGTGAAGTTCCGTCTCGCCCGAGACCGGCCGCTGAATCGCGGTGAGCACCAACATGAGCACCACTCCGATGACGCCCGCGAACAACGCGAGTCGCCAGCCCGCCTGCTTCACGCTCATCGCGCGCCTCCCAGCAGTGGCACCGCGATCCCGGGCACACCTTTCAGTTCGACCTGCACGTTGAGCACCGGCCCCTGCCCGTTGTCGGGCATGGCGGCGCGCAAACGCTCGAGCAGCAAACGCAATTCGGCCGAGGACTGCTGTGGCTGCGGCACCATCTGCGCCAGCGCGGTCAGCACCGGGACGAGCATGTCGGTGGCGCCCGAGAGTTGAGTTCCGGCCTGCGAGAGCGTCGCCGCCAACGTTGGCAGCAGTTGTCCGGTGACGATCGCGACGCCCTTGTCGTAGGTCGCGCGATCGGTCTGCAGGCGCTGCATGCTGCGGATCAGATCCACCACCTGCACGGTCGCGCCCGCGAACTGGCCGCCGCCGTCGAAGGCCGGGCCGAGCTCGCCGAACAGCTGCGACATCGGCATCTTCTGGTTGTCGGTGATGGTGCGCTGCGCGGTGATCAAAGCTTGAGCCAGCGGCATGAAGGCCTTCGTGTCGGCCGCAGCCTGCGCGATGACCGAGGCCATCTGCGGCGTCAGCACCGAATCGCCCACCTGCGCGGCACTGCGCAGCAGCGAGCCCATGGTGGCGTCGTAGACCTCGTCCGCGCGGCGGCCGGTGAAGTCCAGCACCGTGCCCGAGCGCAGCGGGGAACCGCCCGCGCCCCTGCGCAATTCGATCTCGCTGATGCCGAACAGGTTGGCGGGCGCGTAATCCACCCGCAGGCTGTCGTCGAGGCCGAACAGCTTCGAATTGTCGAGCCGCAACGAGATCTGCTGGGTGCCGTGCTTGTCGGGCGCTATCTCGGTGACCTTGCCGACCACCACGCCATTGGCGCGCACATCCGTGCCGACCAGCACGCCGTCACCGATCTGCTCGGTGCGCAACGAGATCGGCATCCCCGGCTCGTCCTGCTGAGACCGGTACAGCGCCCAGCCGGCGACCACCGTCACCACCAGCGCCAAGGCCACGGTGCCGACCGTCATCGCGCGCTTGCGATCGACGGCCACACCCGGCATTCCGTAATTCGGCATCCCCTACCCCGTGAACGTAATCGCCGAGTTGAAGCCCCACAGGGCCAGCGACATCACCATGTCCATGGCCACGATGGCCACCGACGACGCGCGGACCGCCTTACCCGAGGCGATGCCCACGCCCTCCGGACCACCGGTCGCGAAGAAGCCGAAGTAGCAATGGATCAGGATCACCACCACCGCGAACACGGCCACCTTCACCACCGCCGCGATCACGTCGAAGCCGGAGACGAACTGGAAGAAATAGTGGTCGTACACACCGGCCGAGGCCCCGTGCACCAGCGTGATCAGCCCGCGGCAGGCCGCGTAGGACAGGATCAGCGCGATCAGGAAGGTCGGCACGATGGCCACCGCGCCCGCCAGCACGCGGGTGGTCACCACGAAGGGAACCGAACGCAGACCGAGGGATTCGATGGCGTCGATCTCCTCGGAGATGCGCATCGAACCGATCTCCGCGGTCATGCGGCAGCCCGCCTGCGCGGCGAAACCGATGGCCGCCACGATCGGGGCCAGCTCACGCGTGGTGGCGTAGGCCGACACCAGACCCGACACCGGGCCCATGCCCAGCATGTCGAGGGTGGTGAAGGACTCCACCGCCACCGACGCGCCCATGACCAGACCGAGCACGATCATCATCGGAACCGTGCCGCCGCCCACGATGACCGAGCCGCGGCCCCAGGTCATATCACTGATGGCGCGCATGGTCTCCGCGCGATACCGCTTCAGCGTCAACGGAATCGACGACAGCACCTGCCAGACGAAGGCCAGCGTGAAACCCAGGTTCTCCACCCGGCGCAAGATCAGGCCCCGCTTGCGATAGGCGCGCGCGAACGGGCCCAGCCCCTTGGGCACGTAGGTAGCCGACATCAGGCCAGCCTGGTGGGCAGGAACAGATCGGTGATCTGCGTGGCGACCAGGTTCACCGTCACGATCGACACCACCGACAACACCACCGCGGCGTTCACGGCGTCGGCGACACCCCGCGGGCCGCCCTTCGCCTCGAGCCCGCGCTGGCAGGCGATGATCACCACGAGGAAACCGAAGATGACGGCCTTCAACAGCGACACCCACACATCGGCGGTGGTGGTGAAGGACCCGAAGGTGGACCAGTACGAGCCGGGCGTGACGCCCTGCCCGCCGATGGCGACGCCGTACCCGGCGAGCACGCCGACGAAGATGATGAGCACATTCAGCAGCGGCGCCACGAAGACCATCGCCACCAGCCGCGGGATCACCAGGCGGTGAATCGGGCTGATGCCCATGGTGTTCAGCGCGTCGATCTCCTCACGGATGGTGCGCGCGCCCAGATCCGCGGCCAGCGCCGCCGCGCCCGCGCCGCCCAGCAGGAAGCCGGTGGCCAGCGGTGCGCCCTGCTTGATGACGCCCAGGCCGCCGGTCGCGCCCAGCAGCGAGTCCGCGCCCAGGGTATGGATCAGATTGCCCACCTGGACCGAGACGATGACGCCGAACGGAATCGCGATGAGGATGGCCGGAATCGCGGTGACCGTGATCAGCCGCCACGCCTGCAGGATCGCCTCTTTCCACTGGAACTGGCGACGCGCGATATCGGTGAAGGTCCCGACCACGGCCTCCTCGGCGATGCCGACCGCGCGGCCGAAGGTGCGCAGCGACGCCACCGAGGTGCTGGAGAAGTTGTCCCGCACGATGCGCACGGCCGACCGGCTCTGGACGGCCCGGGTCATCGGGGGACTACTTCTTCGAGACGCCGGAACCGACGCAGGGTGACGAGCTTCAAATTTCTTCTCCGTGATCGGCAACACTGCCTGCCATCAAAGCTAATGGTTACCCGGAGTTACAACAAATCGGACCAGAGTGTGACCGGAGCCTCTGAGTTACCGATGGGTACCGAGGTTGTTGATCCCGGTCAGCGAGACAAAGGCCCACGTGACCTGGGAATCTAGAACGTGTTATCAGAGCCGATCCGCTATAACCATGATCCTGGACACCTGACCAAAATCCGTGCGGACAACCCGGTTCGAGCCCCTCGGCCATACCCGCAGCCGAATCGAGTGATCTCTCAGCAACCCTCGACTTCCCGGCGAACCCGCGCGCAACCCGGACACTGCGTGTTCACTGTCGCGTGTGGACAACACGGTGTCGGCGGTCCTGCGCACGATCGAGGCCGGCGACTGGGCGGAATTCGCGAAACTGGTGCACCCCTACGTGCACTGGACCGAGGACGGGGTCACCACGCGCGGGCGCACCCGGGTGATGGCGCTGCTGTCCCGGCACCACGCCACCGCACCGGCGACATCCGTCGAACTACGCGACGGCCAGATCTACCGCTGGACCTCGTGACCCCGGCTCCGGATCTCGCGCCCCCGGCTACGGGCTGACCGCGAGAAAGACGAAGGCGGAGAACAACACCAGGTGCACACAGCCCTGGAGCAGCGTCGCGCGACCGGGCACCACGGTCAGCGCGCCGACCACCACGGTCAGGGCCAGCAGCACCATCTGGGTCGCGCCCAGGCCGAGCATGAGCGGACCCGAGATCCAGATCGAGGCCAGCGCGATGGCGGGGATGGTCAGGCCGATGCTGGCCATGGCCGAACCCAGCGCCAGATTCAGCGAGATCTGCACCCGGTCCCGGCGCGCGGTCCGCACGGCCGCGATGGTCTCGGGCAGCAGGACCAGCATCGCGATCACCACACCGACCGCGGACGGCGGCAGCCCGACGGCCGCGATCCCGTATTCGATATTGGGCGACTCCACCTTCGCCAAACCGACCACTCCGATCAGGGCAACCAGCAGCAAACCCAGGCTGCGCAGCGACTCCCGACGGGTCGGCCGCTCCTCGTGCTCGTCCTCGGCCCCCGCGGACGAACCCTCGACGGGCAGGAAGTCGTCCGGATGCCGGACCGTCTGCACCATCACGAAGACCCCGTAGAGCACCAGCGACGCCACCGCGGCGAAGATCAGCTGCGAGGCCGAGAAAACCGGACCCGGCTCACTGGTGGTGAAGGTCGGCAGCACCAGACTCAGCGTGGCCAGCGTCGCGACCGTGGCCAGCGCCCCGCCCGTGCCCTCGGCATTGAAGACGGCCACCCGCCGCCGCAACGCTCCCACCAGCAGGGACAGCCCGAAAATGCCATTGCACGTGATCATTACGGCGGCGAAGACGGTGTCGCGGGCCAGCGAGGCGGACTTCTCGCCGCTGGACACCATGAGCGTGACGATCAGGCCGACCTCGATGATGGTCACCGCCACCGCCAGGATCAGCGACCCGAACGGCTCCCCCACCCGGTGCGCCACCGTCTCCGCGTGATGCACCGACGACAGCACCGCGCCGATCAGCCAGATCCCGACCAGAACCGCCACCGTCGAGTTCAGTTCCCGGCCCCATGTCACCGTCAATACCAGTGCCGCCGCCAGCGGAAGGATGACCGACCAATACCGCTTGCAGAAACCCACCATGGCCCCCATCGTTCCAGCAAACCGTCCGCTTCCCCCGGAAGTGGGAGCGATGCCTCGCCCGATCACGCTCCCGCATGAGTCGTGAACTGTGAATTACGCTGATCAGGTGGACGACATCGGAGCCGAAACCACCGGCACCACGGCACCGCACCCGCACGAGCCGCACGACACCAGTCTCTCGGCCAAACTCAACTGGCTGCGCGCGGGCGTGCTCGGCGCCAATGACGGCATCGTCTCGACCGCCGGTCTGGTGGTCGGCGTCGCGGCCGCCTCCACCGACTCCGACGCCATTCTCACCGCGGGCATCGCCGGACTCGCCGCGGGCGCGATCTCCATGGCGGTCGGCGAATACGTCTCGGTCAGCACCCAGCGCGACACCGAACGCGCCCTGCTGTCCAAGGAGAAGCGCGAACTGGCCGAGGAACCCGAGTACGAACTGACCGAACTCACCGGCATCTACCGGGCCAAGGGCCTGAGCGAGGAAACCGCGCGCCAGGTGGCCGCGGAGCTCACCGCGCACGACGCCTTCGCCGCCCACGCCGAGGCCGAATTGGGTTTGAACCCCCACGATCTCACCAACCCGTGGCACGCCGCGCTGTCCTCGGCCGTCTCCTTCACCATCGGCGCGCTGCTGCCGCTGATCGCCATCCTGGTGCCGCCGGTCCAGTGGCGCATCCCCGTCTGTTTCGCCGCGGTGCTGGTGGCGCTGGCCATCACCGGATCGGTCAGTGCCCGGATGGGCGGCGCCAACCCGCGCCGCGCGGTGCTGCGCGTGGTGCTCGGCGGCGCGATCGCCATGGCCGTCACCTACGGCATCGGCCAGCTCGCGGGCGTCGCCGGAATCTGACGCGTTCGGCCCTACGGCTATTCCGCCACGGGCGGCGGCGCCGGCGGTTCGACCGGGGCCGCGCCGGGCTCTATCACCACGGGGACGTCCACCGGACGCGGCGGCGCGGGGCGCAGCGTGGTCGGCCGGGCCCAGACCGGGGTCGGGAGCGGGGCGGACACAGGGGGATTCGGGGCCTGGGATCGGGCCGGCTGGGACGGTGCGGGCGGAACCTGGCCCGCCGGAGCGATATTCGGCGGACGCTGCGCCGGAGCGTGCGGATCGTGGCGCAGCCGCGGCACATTCACCACCGAGGTGTCGGCGACCGGACCCTCGGCCGAGGACGTGATCAGCACGCCCACCCCGATGCCCGCCGCCATCAGCACGGCCGCGAGCAGGACCTGCCCCAGGCGACGCGGATCGAGATCACCGGTGTCACGCCGGATGTCGTCGGCGGTTCCGAGCATGGCTGTCCTCCTTCGGATTCCGCGTCGCGCGGCTAGGGAGCGGGCGGTGGGGGCGGGGGCACCAGGAACGGCAGGATCGGGGCGAGAATGTCGGGCAGCGCGGGCGGCGGAGGCGGCGGCGCCGGGGCGGGCACGGGTTCCGGCGCTGGCGCCGGAGCCGGGGCGGGCACGGGCGCCGGCTCGGGCGCGACCTCGACCGGGGGCGGCGGCGGGACGTAATGCTCGGTTTGCGGTGCGGGAGCGGGATTCTGCGCTACCGGGGCGGGCGGCGGAGGCGGCGGTGCGGCGGGACCGGGGGCCGGGGCGGGTCCGGGCGGCGGAGCCGAGGCGGGGGCCGGGACCCGTGAGGTGGTGGCGTCGACCGGCTGCTGCGAGGTGCTGGGCGCCGGGCCGGCCGGGGCTTCGGGCCCGCCGCGGCTGTTCCAGCCCTCCCGCAGGGCGCCACCGATCAGCGCGATCACCATGCTCAGCGACAGCACCACGAGTCCGGCGAGCATCTTCGGCGACATCGCCCCCGGTGCGCTCAGACCCGGGGTGCCCTCGGCGGACGCTTCGTCCGCCGCCTCGGGTCTCTCGTGCACCGCACCCACCGTCACCGGGGAACTCCTTCGGTCGAAGCGTTAGCCGCAGATCCGAAAAGCCACTCCTTCAAGCACGCTACACAGATTTGCCGAATTGCAGAACCTTCCACTTGATAAGGAAATCGTTCCAGGTGGATATCTTTTCCAACTGGTTGCCAACAGATAGCGGTCACTCCATGGTGATCACCACCTTGCCGAACGGGTCACCCTCCATGAAGTAGCGGTACGCCTCGACCGACTCCTCGAACGGGTACACCCGATCGATCACCGGCCGGACCTCGTGCTCGGCCAGCGCGGCATTCATCGCCTCGAAATCCGCCCGGCTGCCGACCGCGATGCGGCGGATCGACACGAACTTGCCCCCGAACAGGCTGGGCGGCTGCGGCTGTCCCGGCGCCGGCGAAAACGCCCCGATCAATGTCACCTGCGCGTTGTACGCCGCGGAGGCAACGGATTTCGGCAGCGTGGGCATGCCGACGGCCTCCACCGCGTGCTGGACGCCCTCGCCGCCGGTGAGCTCGAGCACCGCCCGCTCCCAATCCGGCACCTGGACCCGGTCGATCACCTCGTCGGCGCCCAGCTTCCGCAACCGCTCCGCCTTCTCGGCCGAGGACGTGATCGAAATGACCCGCGCCCCCAGCATTTTGGCGTGCTGCACCGCCGCCAGCGCCACCGTGCCGGTGCCGGTGGTCAGCACGGTCTCCCCCGGTCCCGCCGGGATCGGCTTGGTCAGCGCGGCCCAGGCGACGAGCCCCGCGCAGGTCAGCGACGCGGCCTCGGCATCGGTGAGATGCGCGGGCACATGGACCACCGAATCCTCCTCCAGCAGTACGTAGGTGGCGAGCCACCCGTCGTGATTCGCGCCGTACTGCTGGGCGGACGCCGCCTGCAACTGCGGGCCGTCGATCCAGGAGACGAAGTAGGTGCCGGCCACCCGGTCGCCGATCGCGGCTCGGGTCACCCGATCGCCCTTCGCGATCACGTCGCCGACGCCGTCGACCAGCGGCACGACGCCGGGACGGGCGGGCAGCACATAGCTGCCCTCCAGCAGCATGATGTCGCGGCGGTTGAGCGCGGTGGCGCGCACCCGCACCACGACCTGGCGCGGGCCCGGCACCGGAATCTCCTGCGCTCGGGTGGTCAGCCCGGCGAGGCCGCGCTGCGATTCCAGTTGGTAGGCAATGCCGTTCATGGTCTGCTCCGTGGGTTCGAGTCCGGTTGTCGAGAAGCGAGTCTGTGCGGTCCGGCGAATCCACGCGATTCCCTCCAGGGAATGATCGGATGGCCGCCCACGTCATTCCCTGGAGGGAATCGCGTGACCGCATCCCCGTCCGCACAGTGGAGGTATGACGACCATGGCCGTGGCGACGACGACACCCTTCGCCCAGGAATTGCGCGGCTGGCGCACCCGGCGACGGCTCAGCCAGCTCGATCTCGCCATCGCGGCCGAGACCAGCCAGCGGTATCTGAGCTTCCTGGAACAGGGCCGCTCGCATCCCGGGCGGACCATGGTGGTGCGGCTGGCCGAGGTGCTCGGACTGTCCCTGCGCGAACGCAACGCGATGCTGCTGGCGGCCGGGTACGCCCCGGTGTTTCCCGAATCCTCCTTGGACGCACCGGAACTCGGCGCGGTCCGGCACGCGCTCGACACCATCCTGCAGGGACACCTGCCGTATCCGGCGGTGGTGACGCGCCCCTTCGGGGTGCTGGTGGCGGCGAATCCGGCCTTCGAGCTGCTGACCGAGGGCTGCGCGCCGGAGCTGCTGGAGTCGCCCGTCAATGTGCTGCGCCTGGCCCTGCATCCGGACGGGCTGGCGCGGCGGGTGGTGAACCTGCCCGAGTGGGGCCGCCACATCACCGACAGCCTGCGCAATCGGGCGGGCCGCAGCCCCGATCCGGCGCTGGACGCGCTCATCGCGGAGCTCGAGGGCTATCTGCCGCCGGTGGATCCCGGGCCCGGGCACCTGGGTTTCGCGGTGCCGCTGCGACTCCGCTCCGACGCCGGTGAGCTGCGGCTCATCACCACCCTCACCTCGTTCGCGACGGCCACCGACATCACCCTGTCGGAGCTGCACCTGGAGGCGTTCCTGCCCGCCGACCAGGCCACCTCCGATCTGCTGCGGGCGCGCTTCGCCGCGGAGTAAGTGCTTGCGACCTCATTACTCGTAGACGTATATTCGTAGACGAGTAAGGAGGTGCCGCATGGCCCGCAAGCGCAAGGTCGCCAATCTGATGGGTCTGGCGGTGCTGTCCGCCGTCGTGCTCCAGCCCATGCACCGGTACGAGATCGCCGCGAGGTTGCGGGCCTGGGGCAAGGACAACGACATGGGCATCAAATGGGGCTCGCTCTATACCGTCGTGGACAACCTCACCAAACACGGTTTCCTGGAGATCACCGGCAGCGAACGCGACGGCGCGCGCCCCGAACGCACCATCTACCGCATCACCGACGCGGGCCGCGCCGAACTGCTGGACTGGACCCGCGAACTCATCGCCGAACCGGAACCCGAGAAGCGCCGCTTCATGGCCGGACTCTCCGTGCTCTCGGTGCTGCCCCCGGACGAGGTCGTCGACCTGCTCACCCGGCGAATCACCAAGCTGGACAGCATCATCGCCGAAACCCGCGCCCAACTGGCCGCCCTGGAAGGCTCACTGCCGCGCCTGTTCCTGGTCGAAGAAGACTACGAACTGACCATGCTGGCGGCCGAGGCCGACTGGGCCCGCGGCCTGCGCGACGCGCTCGCCGACGGCAGTTTCCCGGACACCGAGGGCTGGCGGGCCTGGCATCGCAACGGCGTCGTACCCCCCGACCTGGCAGAGCTGGCCGCGGAAGGGGGCGCGAACACACCGCACACTCAGCACGACTCATGAACGGAACCGGGCCCCGGCGAGGGTGCTGCAACACCGCCACCGAAGCCCGGAACACACCGTCTCGAACCGCGTCCGTGCAGGCGAACCCGGCACCGAGTTTGGCAACTACAGGATAACTGGGTTCTCCACGCGCGGGACGGTTCGGGGTTTTCGGCAAGCCTTCGAACACTTCTCGGGAGAGACCCATGTCCACATCCACTCGTTCCGCGATCATCATCGGCGGCGGCATCTCCGGCCCCGTCACCGCCACCGCCCTGCGCCGGGCCGGTATCGACGCCACCGTCTTCGAGGCCTACCCGGGCCCCGCCTACGGGATCGGCGCCAATCTCGCCCTCGCGCCCAATGGCGTCGCCGCCCTCGATCTGGTCGGGGCCGGAGATCCGGTGCGCGCCAAGGCCGTACCCGTCAGCCGCTCCACGATGTCGGTCAACAGCAAGCAGTTCGCGCTGCCCGGACTGGCCGACATCGAGCCGCTGCGCGTGGTCGACCGCTCCGACCTGCACGAGATCCTGCACGACACCGCCGTCGCGGCCGGGGTGCGCTTCGAATACGACAAGCGGCTGGTCGAGGTGGAGGAGCACGCGGGCGGCGTCACCGCGATCTTCGCCGACGGCAGCAGCGCGACCGCGGATGTGCTGATCGGCGCGGACGGCATCCGCTCCACCGTGCGCACCCTGGTCGACCCGAACGCGCCCGGACCCACCTACCTGCGCATGCTCGGCTTCGGCGCGTACACCGACGCACCCCTCGACCTGGAGCCGGAGACCATGACCTTCGCCTTCGGGAAGCGGGCCTACTACCTGTACTGGGCCATGCCCGACGGCCGGGTCGCGTGGGGCGCGAATCTCCCTGCCGAGCAGTACTACTCGCTCACCGAGGCCCGCGCGGTATCCACCGACCAGTGGCTGCGCACCCTGCGCGAGACCTACGCCGATGACCTGCCCGGCCGGCAGCTGGCCGAGGCCACCACCGCCGCCCAGCTCCAGGTGATCGGCGCGCTGCAGATCATGCCGTCGGTGCCGCACTGGCACCGCGGGCGGATGGCGCTCACCGGCGACGCCATCCACGCGCCCAGCAACACCTCCGGACAGGGGGCGTCCCTGGCCATCGAGAGCGGCATCGAGCTGGCTCGCTGCCTGCGCGACATCGACGACCCGGCAATGGCTTTCGCCACCTACGAGGCGCTGCGGCGGCCGCGGGTGGAGGGGGTCGCGGCCCGGGTGGCGCGGATGAACCAGACCAAGGCGGCCGGGCCGGTCGCCCGGATGGCCATGCAGTTGATGATGCCGATCATGTTCAAGCGGATGAATCCGGAGAAGATGCTCGGCGGCGAGCAGCGGTTCCGGATCGACTGGGACGCCACCGTGCGGCCCGCCACCGTCAACGCCTGATCGGACTAGTGGCCGACCGGCAGCACGTCGGGCCGGTCGGCCTCGTCCAGCAGTTTGGTGGCGATATTGTCGATCGCCTGGTCCAGCAGCGCCCGATCCGCCGGATCGGTGGAATCCCAATCGGTGAGCTGACTTTCGAGCCAGCGCTTCCACGCGCCCCGCACCCGATCGACCTCCTGCTCACCCTTGGCGGTGAGGGCGAGTTCGCCGCCGTCGCGGCGCAACAACCCCTCCCGTTCCGCCTTCACGTACACCGGATCGATCAATTCCGCGGGGATCCAATGGGTTCGGGCGATGTCCTCGAGGGTGGCGGCGCCGCGCAACCGGTTGTACATGCGCACCTGACCCAACGCCCATGCCTCGTCCCGCCCGAGCGAACTGCCCGCCGCCGCCAGGATTCCCGGATCCGGCACCGTGTTCTCCCGCAGCTTGCGCAGCACTCCCGCCACACACCGCTCCAGCTGCACCAGCCGGTCGCCCGAGTCCGGCATCGAGAACTGCTCCCCCACATCGGTGGCCTCCGCGCGAGCGCTGTCCCGCAGCGTGACCTGCTTCAGGAACCACGCCACGACGAAGCCGAGCACCGCCACCGGCACCACCCAGCGGAAGACGAAGTCGATGGAGTCGGCGTAGGCGTGGATGATCGGCGCGGCCTGCTGTGGCGGCAGCTCCCGCAGCAGCGCCGGACTCTGCGCGACCTGCGGCGGCACCCGCGATTCGATCAGCGCCGCTTCCAGATTCGGCCGCAGCTGATTGGAGTACAGGGTGCCGAACACGGTGGTTCCGAACGCGCTGCCGATGGTCCGGAAGAAGGTGACCCCGGAGGTGGCGGTCCCCAGATCCGAGTACGGGACGCTGTTCTGCACGGCGATGGTCAGCACCTGCATGGCCAGACCGACGCCCAGGCCCAGGATCAGCATGTACAGCGACATCAACCAGGTGCTGGTGCCCGGACCCATGGTCGACATGAGGTAGAGGCCCACCGCCATCACCGCGCACCCGATGATCGGAAAAGCCTTGTAGTGCCCCGTCTTCCCGACGATATTGCCCGACAGGATGGAGGTGAAGAACAAGCCGACCACGAGCGGCAGCGTGCGCAGCCCGGACGCGGTGGCCGACACGCCTTCCACGTATTGCAGATACGCGGGCAGGTAGGTCATGGCCCCGAGCAGCGCGAAGCCGACGATGAAGCTCAGGATCGAGCACACGGTGAACACATTGCTGCGGAACAGGTGCATGGGCAGCATGGGTTCGCGGGCCCGGAACTCCGCGGCCACGAAGGTCGCCAACGCCGCCGCGGCGCCCATGAACAGTCCGAGGATGGTGGGCGAGCTCCACGCGTATTCCTGTCCGCCCCACTCCAATCCGAGGATCAGGCAGGTGACGCCGATGGCGACGAGCGCGATGCCGAGGTAGTCCACGATCGGCTTGACGACGGCCCGGGTCATGGGGATGGTGCGGGCAGCGGCGGCGATCATGACGACGGCGATCGGGACATTGACGTAGAAGCACCAGCGCCAGCTGAGGTGGTCGGTGAACAGTCCGCCCAGGGTCGGCCCGAGCACGGTGGTGATGCCGAAGATCGCGCCCAGCGCGCCCTGATACTTGCCGCGTTCGCGCAGCGGGATGACGTCGGCGATGAGCGCCATGGAGGTGACCATGAGCCCGCCCGCGCCCAGGCCCTGGATGGCGCGAGCCACGATGAGCAGCGTCATGCCGTGCGCGAGCCCGGCGATCATCGAGCCGACGATGAACACGGCCCCACTGATCTGGAAGACCAGTTTGCGGCCGAACAGGTCACCGAACTTGCCGGACAAGGCGGTGGCGATGGCCTCGGCCACCAGGTAGGAGGTGACCACCCAGGCCATGTGCCCGGCCCCGCCGAGATCCGCCACGATGGTGGGCAGCGCGGTGGAGACGATGGTGGAGTCCAGCGCGGCCATGAGCATGCCGAGCGCGACGGTTCCGAAGACGACATTCCTTCGGCCCCGGCTCATCGGCGGCGGCGGGACGGGCTTGGCGGCGGTGACGCTGGCACCGGTCATCGGCCCAGTATGTTGCGCTCACCAGCGAAGATGCGGCAACGACACGGCAAACCGGGCATTGCGGGAGACAATGGGCGAGTTCGGCCTACCGCTGGAACTTACTCTGCAGTAAGGTCGGGACATCCGAGTGCGGAGCCGCACTGCGAACGCCGAACCTGCGAGGTCAACAGCCATGGCATGGAAGCCCAGCGATATCCCCGACCAGACCGGGCGCACGGTCGTCATCACCGGCGCCAACGGCGGCCTCGGCGAGCAGACCACCAAGGTGCTCGCGGGCAAGGGCGCGACCGTGATCATGGCCTGCCGCAATGCCGCCAAGGCCCAGCAGGTCGCCGACCGCATCGAGGGCGACGTGCGGGTGGCGAGCCTGGACCTGGCCAGCCTGGACTCGGTCCGGCAGTTCGCCGAGAGCACCGGCGAATTCGACGTCCTGATCAATAACGCGGGCCTGATGAACATCCCGTTCTCGCGGACCCAGGACGGCTTCGAGACCCAGTGGGGCGTGAACCATCTCGGCCACTTCGCGCTGACCGGGCTGCTGCTCGACAAGATCGGCGACCGGGTGGTCACGCTGGCCTCGATCGCCCACAAGCAGACCCCCAAGCTGTGGATCGACGACCTCAACTACGAGCACCGCCGCTACCAGCGCAACCTCGCCTACGCGCAGGCCAAGCTGTCCAACCTGATGTTCGCGCGGGAACTGCAGCAGCGACTCGCCGCGGCGGGCTCGGCCAAGCGCTCCTACGCCGTGCACCCGGGCGTCTCGGCCACCGACCTGTTCGCCCACACCGAAACCCTGCTGGACAAGGTCTCCAAGCCGTTCATCCGGATCGTCGGCCAGTCGCCGTTCCACGCGGCCTACTCCTCGCTGTTCGCGGCCACCGAGACCGACGCCGACCCGAACACCTACTGGGGTCCGACCCGCTTCTTCGGCAGCCAGGGCCCGGTCGAGGCCTCGCCGTCCAGCAAGATCTCCCGGGATCCGGAACTACTGCGCCGGCTGTGGGAGGAATCCGAGCGTTTGACCGGGGTCACATTCAAGTTCTGATCGGCAACCTGCCTACTACGGGACCCGTAGTAGGCAGGTACCGTGGAGTGCGTGTCCGCTCCCCAACGCCGCCCGGCCCTGATCGTGTTCGTGGTCGTGGCGTTCACGGCATGCCTGGGTCTGGGCTACTGGCAGTGGACCCGGTTCGAATCGGGCGGCGGCACCTATCAGAATCTCGGCTACGCGCTGCAGTGGCCGCTCTTCGCCGGATTCGTGATCTGGGCTTATGTCCGCTTCGTGCGGCTCGAGAAGGAAGCCGGGGAGGAAGAGACCCCGCCCGTCGAGCCCGGCACCGAGGCCACCGCCCGCCCCCGTCGCCCGACACCGGCCGCACCGCGTGAGATTCCCGCGGGCCTGCTGCCGGAGCGCCCCCAGGCCGCCCGGGACGAGGACCCAGAGCTCGCCGAATACAACAGGTATCTGGCCGACCTGCACGCCCGCGATATGGACGACCAGGTCCGTGACGCGGGACTGCAGCACACCGAGAGGAGCGCCGGTTGAGCGCCAGCGACAATTCCGCGCCGTCCCCCGTCGCCACCGAGACCACCGCGCCGGCCCGCCCGCTCGGTTCGGCCGCGCCCGAGAAGATCCGCGGCGCGCTGACCCGCTACCGCGTGCTCGCCTACATCACCGGCGTCTGGCTGCTGGTGCTGTGCGGCGAGATGGTCTACAAGTACCTGCTCCTCGACGACAGCAGCACCGCCCCGCACTGGCTGTTCTACATCGGCCAGGTGCACGGGCTGTTCTACATGCTGTACCTGGTCTTCACCATCGACCTGGGCATCAAGGCGCGGTGGCAGCCCATGACCACCTTCCTGACCTGCCTGGCGGGCACGATTCCCTTCCTGTCCTTCGTCTTCGAGCACAACCGCACCCGAGAGGTGAAGGCAGCTTTCGGCCTCTGACCTCCCCCGCCTCTCCGCGCCTTCAGCGGGCGGCTGAGAGCCGTCAACCGACATGCGCCCGTGCCGGCGGTCAGGTGCCGAAACCATCACGGGCGTACCCGGCGAGTTACCCCAATCGGCACGAAATCAGTTGCCATGTCCCGATCGAGTGACACGTGAACAGTGAGAAGGGGTTCGGAGACATGTCAACTGATTTCGTGCCGATTGGGGTAACTCGCCGGGTACGCCCGTGATGGTTTCGGCACCTGACCGCCGGCACGGGCGCATGTCGGTTG
>NZ_JBEXXC010000013.1:0-213722 GCF_040630175.1 Nocardia sp. NPDC005825 | reverse complement strand
GCCCGGTCCCATTCCGAACCCGGAAGCTAAGGCCACCTGCGCCGATGGTACTGCACTCGACAGGGTGTGGGAGAGTAGGACACCGCCGGAACATCCTTCGCGATAAGGGGACCCTCTTGGGTCCCCTTATCGGCGTTTAAGCACCCGGTGCCGCGTTGACGCTCGAGGCAGCGTGATTGAATTTGGGGTAGGTGGATCGCCCACCCGCCCTCCTCACGCGCTCTCCAGCGCCGTGGCCGGGTACCGCAGGCTACAAAGTACAGAGAGGGATCACCGTGGCGGAGCAGAACGACGGCCGCAAACCCTTCCGCCGCAATGACGGTGGATCCGGACAGGGCGGCTACGGTCGGCGCGAGGATGGCGGACGCCGCGACCAGGGCCGGCCGTCGTACGGCGGTGGTCCGCGTCGCGAGGGCGGCGGCAGTCGTGAGGGCGGCTTCAACCGTGGTGGCGGCGGTGGCTTCAACCGCGGCAAGGACAATGAACGCGGCGGCTTCAACCGCTCCGAGGGCGACCGCGATCGCGGCGGCTATCGGGGCGAGAGCCGGACCGGTTCCGACCGTGACGGCGGAAGCCGGGGCGGTTACAGCCGCGGCGACCGCGACGGTGGTTTCAACCGGGACCGCGGTGACCGCCGTGAGGGCGGGTCCAGCCGTGGTGGGGAGCGTCGTGAGGGCGGTTTCAACCGTGGCGGCGGTGACCGCCGCGAAGGTGGCTTCAACCGTGGCGGGGAGCGCCGCGAGGGCGGCTTCAACCGCGGCGGTGGCGATCGTCGCGAAGGCGGTTACGACCGTGGCGGCGAACGTCGCGAGGGCGGTTTCAGCCGTGGCGGCAGCGATCGTCGCGAGGGCGGTTTCGATCGCGGTGGTGACCGTCGTGAGGGCGGTTTCAATCGTGGTGGGGAGCGCCGCGAAGGTGGATTCAGCCGCGGTGGCGGCGAACGTCGCGAGGGCGGCTTCAACCGTGGCGGCAGCAGCGATCGTCGAGAAGGTGGGTTCAACCGCGGTGGGGAGCGCCGCGAGGGCGGTTTCAGCCGTGGCGGTGGCGATCGTCGCGAGGGCGGTTTCGATCGCGGTGGCGATCGTCGTGAGGGTGGCTTCAATCGTGGTGGCGGTGACCGTCGCGAGGGTGGCTTCAGTCGTGGCGGCGGTGAGCGTCGCGAAGGCGGTTTCAACCGTGGCGAGCGTCGTGAAGGTGGATTCGACCGTGGTGACCGCGGGGATCGTCGTGAGGGCGGGTTCAACCGCGGCGGCGAGAACCGTGGTGGCGGACGGGGATTCGATCGCGATCGTGGTCCGCGCGAGGAGAAGAAGAGCTTCGCGCGCGACGAGGTCGGCGCGACCGGCGGTGCGGACGCCCGCGAGGACAAGGGTTTCGAGCGGGCCGGGAACGGTTCGGGCGAGCGGTCGTTCGATCGCGGTGAGGACCGTCGCCGGGGCGGCGAAGGCGCGCGGGCCGGTGGTGGCCGGCCGGGCGAGCGGCGGTCGGGTCGTCCCGACGAGCCGGGTCTGCCGGACGACGTGCAGCCCTCCGATCTCGAGCCGGCGGTGCGGCGCGATCTGCTGAGCCTGGACAAGAGCAATGCCGAGACGGTGGCCCGGCACCTGGTGATGGTGGCGCAGCTGCTGGACGAGGATCCGGAGCTGGCGCTCGAGCACGCGCGGGCGGCGCGGCAGCGGGCCGGCCGGATCGCCGTGGTGCGCGAGACCGCCGGTGTCGCGGCCTATCACGCGGGTGAGTGGGCCGAGGCGCTGTCGGAGCTGCGGACCGCGCGGCGCATGTCGGGTGGTTCGGGTCTGCTGGCCGTGATGGCGGATTGCGAACGCGGCCTGGGCCGTCCGGAGCGCGCCATCGAGCTGGGCCGCAGCGACGAGGCCCGTGCCCTGCAGGGCGACGAGGCGACCGAGCTGCGCATCGTGGTGGCGGGCGCGCGCATGGACCTGGGGCAGTTCGACCAGGCCGTGGTGACGCTGCAGACCGCGGAGCTGGATCCGGCGCGCTCGGGTTCGGCCGCGGCGCGGCTGTTCTACGCCTACGCCGAGGCGCTGCTGGCCGCCGGTCGCGAGGACGAGGCGCTGACCTGGTTCATGAACGCGGCCTCCGCGGACCACGACGGCGAGACCGACGCCGAGGAACGCGCCGCCGAACTCTCCGGCGAGGGTGACGACGACGGCGCGGACTGGACCGCGGCCTTCGACGAGGACGCCGAAGACGATGCCGAGGACGCCGAGGACGAATCGGATTCGGCTGCGGCGGAGCGGGATTCCGAAGACGATGGACCGGAGAAGTCGGCGAAGCCCGCCGAGGGCTCCGAGAACTAGGACCGGCAAGTGAACTCGACCGTGCGGCAGCGCCACAGCGCAGCCGCACGGTCGTTTCTGTTTCTGTGCACAGTGAGAGGGACGGCGTCATGCGATTGCGGGATCGGTTCGAGGCCCTGCTACTGGATCTGGACGGGACGCTGTTCCGCGGCCACGAGCGGATTCCCGGTGCGCCGGAAGCGCTGTCGGCGGGCGCGCCCGAACAGCGGCTGATGTATGTCACCAACAATGCGAGCCGCTCGGCGGACGCGGTGGCGCTGCATCTGCGCGAACTGGGTTTCGACGCGCACGAGGACGAGGTGGTGACCAGCGCGCAGGCGGCCGCGCGGCTGCTGGCGCAGCGGATCCCGCCGGGGTCCACGGTGCTCGTGGTCGGCACCGACGACCTGATGTCGGAGGTGGAGAACGTGGGCCTGCAGGCGATCCGTCGCTTCGACGGCGCGCTGCCCAGCGCGGTGGTGCAGGGCCATTCGCCGCAGACCGGCTGGCCGGATCTGGCCGAGGCCGCCTACGCGCTGCAGCAGGGCGCACTGTGGGTGGCCGCCAACACCGATGCCACCCTGCCCACCGAACGCGGTCTGGCGCCGGGCAACGGGTCCATGGTGGCGGCGTTGCGGCACGCGTCGGGACTGGAGCCGATCGTGGCGGGCAAGCCGTACGCACCCTTGATGGAGGACGCGCTGGAACGCGCGGGCACCCGGGACGCGCTCGTGGTCGGCGACCGCCTCGACACCGACATCGACGGCGCGCACACCACCGGGCTGGAGTCGTTCATGGTCCTCACGGGCGTGAGCACGCTGGAGGATCTGCGCACCCAGCCCGCCGATCGCATGCCGACCTATATCGCCGAATCCCTGGATGCCCTGAACCATCCGGTGGCCGACCTCGACCCGGTGGTGCCGGGGGAGGGCGATATCGCCGAGGCGATCGCCGACTGCCTGGCGAAGGCGCCCGGCCGCGCGATCACCATCCGGTCCGTCTGATGCGCCGCGAGGTATAAAGCCTCACAATGGTTTTCGCGCCTCGAACAGGGTGCGTGCCGAATGCGCGACGAAGGGTCCGTCCTGCACCATCTGCCGATGCAGGTCGTGCAGGCGGTCCCGATACTCCGCGACGGTGAATCCGGGCACCATCCAGATGACCTTGCGCAGGAAGTACACCACCGCGCCGATGTCGTTGAACTCCACGCGAAGTCGTTCCGGCCGGGCCTGCAGGATCTCCAGCCCCGCAGCCCGAGCCGCGGCGGCCTCGGCGTCGGGATCACGGGTGCGGCGGGCATCGGGCTGCGGGCCGAGGAAGTACTCGACGAGTTCGAACACACTGGCCGGGCCGACATGCTGCGCGAAGTAGGTGCCGCCGGGTTCGAGCACCCGCGCGATCTCGCTCCACCAGACGGTGGCGGGATGCCTGCTCGTCACCAGGTCGAACGCCGCATCGGCGAACGGCAGGGGCGGCTCGTCCGGGTCGGCGACCACCACCGCGCCGCGCGGATGCAACAGCCGGGTCGCCTTGGCCAGGTTGGGCGGCCACGACTCGGTGGCGACCATGGTCGGCGGGAACACGGCGGCCTCGGCGAGCACCTCGCCGCCGCCGGTCTGGATATCGAGGGCGGCCCGCGCGACCGCCAGGCGCGCCGCCTGCTGCCGCTGGAATCCCCAGGAGGGCCGCTGTTCGGTGGCGCGCCCGGCGAGCCAGGAGAAATCCCACCCGTCCACCGGGGCCGCGTCGGCCTCGGCGATCAGTTCCTCGAAGTCGCTGTCCATTTGCCTCATCCTGTCAGCCGCCCCCGACGGTGGTCGGCGCGGCCGCCCCGGTCGGCGGGTGGATCGGGATGCGGCGGGGTACGTGTGTTCGAATGCGGGTTCGGGTAGCGTTATCGCCACGATGACTATGCCCATGCCTCGACCGCCGATTCCCGCGCCGGGACAACACCCCGGCACGCCCGGAGCGCAGCCCGGTATGCCGGGTCCCCGCCCGGGCGCGCCGCTGCCGGGACAGCATCTGGCGGGCGCGAATCAGGAGTTCGCCGACCCGGATCGGGTCCGGACCGAGGTGGACGCGCTGCTGGCCGAATTGTCGGCGGGCGCGCCGAATCCCGGCTTTCCGGGTGCGCCGAGCGTGCATTCGGAGGGCACCGACATCGTGCGGCGGGCCAAGATTCTGGAGCAGGCGCACGAGGTGCTGGTGCAGGCGCTGGCCACGGTGGACAAGATCTGAGGTGGCCAGGCGCGCGCGGGTGGACGCGGAACTGGTTCGCCGCGGATTGGCGCGGTCGCGGGAACACGCGGTCGAGCTGATCAACGCGGGCCGCGTCCTGATCAATGGGTCGGTCGCCACCAAACCGGCGACCGGAGTCGAAACGAGCACCCCGCTGCTGGTGCGGGAGCAGCCCGACGAGGTGCAGTGGGCCTCGCGGGGTGCGCACAAGTTGCTGGGCGCGCTCGAGGCGTTCGAGCCGCAGGGCGTGTCGGTGGACGGCAAGCGCTGTCTGGACGCGGGCGCGTCCACGGGTGGTTTCACCGACGTGCTGCTGTCGAAGGGCGCGAAAGAGGTGGTGGCCGCCGATGTCGGCTACGGCCAGCTGATCTGGCGGCTGCAGAACGACGACCGCGTCCAGGTGCACGATCGCACCAATGTGCGGGCGCTGACGCCCGAACTCATCGGCGGCACCGTCGATCTGGTGGTCGCGGACCTGTCGTTCATCTCGTTGGGGCTGGTGCTGCCCGCGCTGGCCGCCTGCTGCGCGCCGGGCGCGGATCTGCTGCCGATGGTGAAGCCGCAGTTCGAGGTGGGCAAGGAACGGGTGGGTTCCGGTGGCGTGGTGCGGGATCCGGCGTTGCGCGCCGAGGTGGTGCGCGAAGTCGCCGCCGCGGCAGCGGCCCTCGGGCTGCGTACCCGTGGCGTGACGGCCAGCCCGCTGCCCGGTCCGTCCGGGAACGTCGAGTATTTCCTGTGGCTGCGCAAGGAGTCCGCGCCGGTCGGGCCGGATGCGGCCGAACCGGTGGCGACCGGCGACGCCGCGGGCGTCGGTGCGGCCGCCTACGATGCTGACGAGGCGACGCGTGTGGCGGCGCTGATCGAGCGTGCGGTGCAGGAGGGTCCACAGTGAACGCGGCGAGCCCGGCCAGGGAAGTGCTGCTGGTCGCGCATCCGGGACGCCCGGAGATCACCGATACCGCGCATCGGGTCGCGAAGATCCTGTGCGGGGCCGGGATCGGGCTGCGGGTGCTCGAGGACGAGGCCTACAGCACCCGCTTCGACGTCGACGACGACGGCGCCTCCAACGGCTACCCGATGCGGGTGATGACGCACGACCTGGTCGCCGCGGTCGGCACCGAGATGGTGCTCGCGCTCGGCGGCGACGGCACCTTCCTGCGCGCGGCCGAACTCGCGCGCGCCGCGTCGGTGCCGGTGCTCGGTATCAACCTGGGCCGCATCGGTTTTCTCACCGAAGCCGAGGCCGAACACCTCGACGAGGCGCTCTCGCAGGTGGTGCGGCGCGACTACACCGTCGAGGAACGCATGACCATCGACGTCTCCGTGCGCGTCGACGACACGGTGGTGGAACGCGGCTGGGCGCTGAACGAGGCCAGCATCGAGAACGCGGCCCGCATGGGCGTGCTCGAAGTGGTCCTCGAGGTCGACGGCCGCCCGGTGTCGGCGTTCGGCTGCGACGGTGTGCTCATCGCCACCCCGACCGGGTCCACCGCATACGCCTTCTCGGCCGGCGGTCCGGTGGTGTGGCCGGAACTCGAAGCGCTGCTGGTGATTCCGTCCAATGCCCACGCCCTGTTCGCGCGACCCCTGGTGACCAGCCCGGATTCGCTGATCGCGGTGGAGACGGTGGCGACCGGACACGACGCGATTGTTTTTCTCGACGGCCGACGCACCCTCGCATTGCCGCGGGGCGGCCGGGTCGAGACGGTCCGCGGGACCGAACCGGTGCGGTGGGTTCGGCTCGATTCCGCGCCGTTCGCCGACCGGATGGTGCGCAAATTCCAGTTGCCCGTGACAGGCTGGAGAGGCCGACAGCGGACGGAGAGCACGAGTGCTGACAGAGATCAGGATTGACGGGCTGGGCGTAATTTCCACCGCCACCGCACAATTCCACGAAGGTCTGACCGTTTTGACGGGTGAGACCGGTGCGGGCAAGACCATGGTGGTGACGAGCCTGCATTTGCTCAGCGGCGCCCGCGCCGACGCGGGCCGGGTACGCCTGGGCGCGTCGCGAGCCGTGGTGGAGGGGCGTTTCACCGTCGACGAGGTGCACGACGGCGCCATCGGCGAGGTGGAGGATGTGCTGGAATCCACCGGGGCCGAACGCGATGACGACGGCAGCATCATCGCCGTCCGCACCGTCGGCAGCGACGGCCGCTCCCGCGCCCACCTGGGCGGCCGGTCCGTACCCGCCTCGGTGCTCTCGGATTTCACCGGTCCGCTGCTGACCGTGCACGGCCAGAACGACCAGCTGCGCTTGCAGCGCCCCGACCAGCAGCTGCACGCATTGGACCAGTTCGCCTCGGACGCGGTGGCCCCGCTGCTGGCCAAGTACCAGAAGGCGCGAAAGGCCTGGCTGGACAAGCGCAATCAGCTGCTGGAGCGCACCGCGCGCAGCCGGGAACTGGCGCTGGAAGCCGATCATCTGACCCAGTCGCTGGCCGAGATCGACGCCATCGCACCCGAACCCGGTGAGGACGAGCATCTCGTCGGCGAGGTGCGGCGGCTCTCGGACCTGGACTCGCTGCGCGAGGCCGGTTCCATCGCCCACGACGCGCTGGCCGGTCCGGCCGATTCGCCGGGTGAGGCGGCGGGCGCGCTGGATCTGCTCGGCACCGCCCGCGCGCGCATCGAATCCTCCGACGATCCGAAGCTGACGGCGCTGGCTCCCCGTCTGGGCGAGGCGATTTCGGTGGTGGTGGACCTGACCACAGAGCTCAGCTCCTATCTGTCGGATCTGCCGTCGGATCCGGGCGCGCTGGAGTCCATGCTGACCCGGCAGGCCGAGCTGAAGACACTGACCCGCAAGTACGCGCCCGATATCGACGGCGTCATCAAGTGGGCCGACGAGGCGCGCACCCGGCTGTCCTCGCTGGACGTGTCCGAGGAGGCCCTGGCCGCGCTGGCCGCCGATGTCGAGACCGCCGCCGAGAAGGTGCGCGAGACCGCCCGCAAGCTGACCGCCGCGCGCGGCAAGGCCGCCGGCAAGCTGGCCAGTGCGGTGAGCACCGAACTGGGCGGCCTCGCCATGGGCCGCGCCCGGCTCGAGGTCGGCGTCGGTCCGATCCTGGCGGGCGTACAGGATTCGGCACCGCTGGTCATCGACGGTCAGGAACTGCACGCCGGATCGACGGGCGTCGACGAGGTGGAGTTCCGGCTGGCCGCGCACTCGGGCGCGCATCCGCTGCCGTTGAGCCGCAGCGCTTCCGGCGGTGAGCTCTCCCGGATCATGCTGGCGCTGGAAGTGGTGCTGGCCAGTTCCGAGCACGGCACCACCATGGTGTTCGACGAGGTCGACGCCGGTGTGGGTGGTCGCGCGGCGGTCGAGATCGGGCGTCGCCTGGCGCGTCTGGCCCGCACCCATCAGGTCATCGTGGTGACCCACCTGCCGCAGGTGGCCGCCTTCGCCGACACCCACCTGGTGGTCGACAAGCTCGATGACGGCCAGGCCGTGAAGTCGGGCGTGAAGGCGCTGACTCAGGACGAACGCGTCGTGGAGCTGGCTCGCATGCTGGCGGGCATGGGCGACACCGAAACCGGTCGCGCGCACGCGTGGGAGCTGCTCACCACCGCGCACTCCGAGAAGGTCGGCGCGGCCGCCTCCGGCGAATAACGCGTCCCCCGAACAGAAAACCGGCCGGGACCCGACAAGGGTCCGGCCGGTTTTTCGTGCGTTGTCGCGTTACTTCACGGCTTTGCGCACGCCGCCGATGAGGGCATTGGTGAGGGCGCGCAGGCCGGGCTCGAGGATCTGGGCCGGCAGCGGGAGGCTCGGCTCGGACTCCATGGTGTAGACGACCCGGGTGCCGCCGGGCGCGTCGGAGAAGGCGATGGTGCCGACGTGCCGCTTGACCGGGGCGCCCGCGATGACGCGGTAGACCATGCGCTCACCGGGGACGAGCTCGGTGGTCTCCTCGGTCGGGCCGATGCCGGCGATGCCGAGCTGATACTGGGCGCCGACGCCGGACGGGCTGCCGATGCCCGGCTTCTTCAGCGAGACCTTGATGGGCAGAAAGGCATTGAGGCTGTCGCGCTCGGAGAAGAGTTTGAACACGACGTCGCGGGGGGCGGGAATGACGGTGTCGACCGTGGTGCTGGCCATGACGGCATTGTCTCCTTTCGTGCCGGTATTCGGAGCATATCCTTACCGGCCGGTAAGAAGATAGCCGCGAACCGGACAACCTGCGGCCACCGGGACTCGAGCAACATTTCGGCGATCAAATGATGATGCTGACCGGCGCGCCTCCACCAGTGGTTGAGAGTTTGGGGTGATCATCGGTCGCTATGAAGATGATGGGCCTGCTGTCGCGCAATACCGAAACGCTGCCGGGTCTGACCGGGATGGCCCGGGTGGACCGCAATACCAGGCGTTTGCTGCAGCGCGTGGGCCCGGGGGATGTGGTCGTCCTCGACGAGTGCGACCTCGACCGGCTCACCGCCGACCGCCTGGTCGAGGCCCAGGTCGCGGTGGTGGTCAACGCCTCACCCTCGATCTCCGGGAGATACCCGAACCTGGGTCCGGAAGTGCTGGTGGCCAACGGCATTCAGTTGCTGGACGCGGTCAGCTCGGACGTGTTCAAGAAGATCAAGGACGGCACCAAGGTGCGCGTCGAGGGCGGTGTGGTCTACGCCGACAAGCTCGCCAAGAAGGAGCCCGAGGCCCTCGTGGAGGGCATCGAACTCACCGAGACGACCATCGCCGAGCGCATGATCGAGGCCCGCAACGGGCTCGCCGACCACCTGGAAGCGTTCTCTGGCAACACCATAGAGTTCATCCGCACCGAGTCCTCCTTGCTCATCGACGGCATCGGCGTGCCCGATGTCGAGGTCGAGATGAAGAAGCGGCATGTCGTGGTGGTGGCCGACGGTCCCGAGCACATCGAGGACCTCAAGCGGATCAAGCCGTTCATCAAGGAGTACGCCCCGATCCTGATCGGCGTGGGCCGCGGCGCGGACACGCTGACCCGCCACGGGTATCGCCCCGACCTGATCGTCGGCGATCCGGAGGAGATCACGGCCACCACGCTCAAGTGTGGTGCGGAGGTGATCCTGCCCGCCGACACCGACGGCCACGCCAAGGGGCTCGAGCGCATCCAGGATCTGGGCATCGGCGCGACCACCTTCCCGTCCTCGGGCGCACCCTCGGATCTGGCGCTGCTGCTGGCCGACCACCACGGCGCGTCGCTGATCGTGACCGTCGGCGCGGCGGCCTCATTGGACGACTTCTTCGACCGCGGTCGCCGCGACTCCAACCCGGCGACCTTCCTGACCCGTCTCAAGATGGGCACCAAGCTCATGGACGCCAAGGCCGTGGCCTCGCTGTACCGGCACCGGGGTTCCGGCTGGGCGATCGCGCTGGTGGCGCTGGCGGCGCTGGTGGCCCTGGTGGTCGCGGTGCTGGCCACGCACATGGGCGGTGAAGCGGTGACCTGGATGTCCGACACCTGGGATCGCGGATGGCACTGGGTGGAGCGGCTATTGGACCGGCAGAGGTAGAGGACCGAATGATTTCTTTTCGCCACCACGCGATTTCGATCGCCGCGGTATTCCTGGCCCTGGCGGTGGGCGTGGTGCTGGGCACCCGGGCGCAAGGCAACGGGTTGTTCTCCGGCGAGCGGCAGCAGGTCGGCGACCTGCGAGCCGAGAACGGGCGGCTGACCGAACAGGTGAAGGCGGCCGACGCCTTCCTGTCCGGCGCGTCCGGCAAGCTGCTGACCGGGGCTCTGGCCAATCGGTCGGTGCTGATCTTCACCACGCCCGACGCCGACAGCGGCGACGTCGACGCGGTCAGCGCGGCGCTCACCACCGCCGGGGCCGCGGTCACCGGCCGGGTCGGCCTTTCCGGCGCGTTCACCGACTCCTCCGAAGGCGATCGGCTGCGCACCGCGCTGGTGAACATGGTGCCCGCGGGCGCGCAGCTCAAGGTCGACGCCGTCGACCAGGGCAGCCTCGCGGGCGATCTGCTCGGGCAGGTGCTGCTGGTCGATCCGGGGAACGGGCAGCCGCGCGGCACCCAGCAGGAGCGCGGCCTGGTCCTGGAGACGCTGCGCGGCGGCGGCTTCCTGACCCCTGTCGGGGACGTGCAGCCCGCCCAGCTGGCCGTGGTGGTCACCGGGGACGGTGCGCGGGCCGAGGAGAACAACCGGGGCACCATCATCGCCCGATTCTCGGCTGGGCTGCGGTCTCACAGCGCCGGTGTGGTGCTAGCGGGTCGCTACGGGGCCGCCGAGGGGCCGGGCGCGATCGCCGTGGCCCGGTCCGAGCTCGGGCTGTCGGCCGTCACCACCGTCGACAACGCCGATCGCGAGATCGGGCGGATCACCACCGTGCTCGGGCTCACCGAGCAGCTGAACGGCGGTACCGGTCGTTACGGCACGGGTGCGAAGGCGACCTCGCTCACAGTCGCCGCCATGCCGCACTGACCGCGGTGAACACAAAGCCAACGCCGAGCACCGGAAAGGTTGCCCGCGACACGCGGAACCGAGTCGATCGCGCGCGGCCGAACACGCGTGGCATGCGATCAGCCTCCGCAATCCGTGTTACCGTGAAGACCCGTGGGTAATTCACGGATTCCGGCGCGCGCGGCCACGAAACACATCTTCGTCAGCGGCGGTGTCGCCTCTTCACTCGGTAAGGGTTTGACCGCCTCCAGCCTCGGTCAGCTGCTGACCTCGCGCGGTCTGCGCGTCACGATGCAGAAGCTGGATCCGTACCTGAACGTCGATCCCGGCACCATGAACCCCTTCCAGCACGGTGAGGTGTTCGTGACCGAGGACGGCGCGGAGACGGACCTCGACGTCGGCCACTACGAACGGTTCCTGGACCGCGATCTGTCCGGGGACGCCAATGTCACCACCGGCCAGGTGTACTCGAAGGTGATCGCCAAGGAGCGTCGCGGCGAGTACCTCGGCGACACCGTGCAGGTGATCCCGCACATTACCGACGAGATCAAGAGCCGCATCCTCGCGATGACCGGTCCCGATCTGCACGGGCAGGCGCCCGATGTGGTGATCACCGAAATCGGTGGCACCGTCGGCGATATCGAGTCGCAGCCGTTCCTCGAGGCGGCGCGTCAGATCCGCCACGAGGTGGGTCGCGAGAACTGCTTCTTCCTGCACGTCACGCTGGTGCCCTACCTGGGCCCCTCGGGCGAGCTCAAGACCAAGCCGACCCAGCACTCGGTGGCGGCGCTGCGCAATATCGGTATCCAGCCCGACGCGCTGATCCTGCGCTGCGACCGCGATGTGCCGCAGCCACTGAAGAACAAGATCGCGCTCATGTGCGACGTGGATGTGGACGCCTGCATCTCGACGCCGGACGCGCCGTCGATCTACGACATTCCGAAGGTGCTGCACCGGGAGGGCTTGGACGCGTACGTGGTCCGCAAGCTCGGGCTGCCCTTCCGCGACGTGGACTGGACGGTCTGGGGCGATCTGCTGGACCGCGTGCACAACCCGCGCGAAGAGGTCACCGTCGCGCTGGTCGGCAAGTACGTGGACCTGCCCGACGCCTACCTGTCGGTCACCGAGGCGCTGCGCGCGGGCGGTTTCGCCTCGCGGGCCAAGGTGAACATCCGCTGGGTGCAGTCCGACGAGTGCGAGACCGAGGCCGGCGCCCGCTCGCACCTGGCCGATGTCGACGCCATCCTGATCCCCGGCGGCTTCGGCATCCGCGGCATCGAGGGCAAGGTGGGCGCCATCCGGTTCGCCCGCGAGCACAAGATTCCGCTGCTGGGCCTGTGTCTGGGCCTGCAGTGCGTGGTCATCGAGGCGGCGCGCTCGGTGGGCATGAAGGACGCCAACTCGGCGGAGTTCGAGCCCGACACCAAGTTCCCGGTCATCTCCACCATGGCTGATCAGGAGCAGATCGTGGCCGGTGAGGCCGACCTGGGTGGCACCATGCGCCTGGGCGCGTATCCGGCTGTGCTGCAGAAGGATTCGCTGGTCGCGCAGGCGTACGGCGAGACCGAGGTCTCCGAGCGGCACCGCCACCGCTACGAGGTCAACAACACCTACCGCGACAAGATCGCCAAGAGCGGCCTGAAGTTCAGCGGCACCTCCCCGAACGGCCACCTGGTCGAGTTCGTGGAATACCCGCAGAACCAGCACCCGTTCCTGGTCGCCACCCAGGCGCACCCGGAACTCAAGTCCCGCCCGACCCGCCCGCACCCGCTGTTCGCGGCGCTCATCTCGGCGGCGCTGGATTACAAGGCCGCCGAACGGCTCCCGGTCGAGATCCCGGCCGAGGCCCCGGCCCCCGAAGGCGAGAAGGTCTCCAAGTAGCCCTCCGCCGGCTTGCCACCCGACACCGCCCGAGCGTCCAGTACGCCCGGGCGGTGTCGTTTTCCGGGCCTGCCCGAGCTTCCGCTCGGATCGAGAGCCCGGCTCCGAGTGGCTCGTGGGCAGTCCCATTCGGTTGACGGGCCGTGGTAATCGCCGGAGTGGCGTCGGCCACGGCAGCGCGGGTGGCGGGCCGAGTGTGGCCGGGCGGGGCGGGGATTCGCGCTACGGTTCTGGGATGACGTCCTCCGGTCCGGTTCCCGGTTCACACGAATTCGATGTTCTGTCCAGTCGCACCGTGTATTCGGGGGCGATTCTCGCGCTGCGGCTGGACCAGGTGGTCATGCCCGGCGGGAAGGTGGCCGAGCGGGAGGTGATCGAGCACCACGCGGCGGTCGCGGTGGCGGCGCTCGACGAGGACGAGAATCTGGTGCTGATCAATCAGTATCGGCATCCGATCGGGCGGCGGTTGCTGGAGTTGCCCGCCGGGTTGCTGGACAAGCAGGGGGAGGATCCGCTGGAGGCGGCCAAGCGGGAGCTGGCCGAGGAGACGGGGCTGGCGGCGCGGGAATGGGCGGTGCTGGTCGATGTGGCGCTGTCGCCGGGGTTCACCGATGAGGCGCTGCGAGTGTATCTCGCCACCGGGCTGTACGAAACCGACCGGCCCGACCCGGAAATGGAGGAGGCCGACCTCCAATTGCTGCGGATGCCCCTGGCGGAAGCCGTGCAGGCCGCGCTGGCGGGGGAGATCACCAATGCCACCGCGGTCGCCGGAGTCACCGCGCTGATGACGGCTCGCGCCTCCGGGGCGGTGCTGCGGCCCGCGGACGCGCCGTGGCCCGGCATGCCGACCGCGTTCCTGGACCGCAAGGCGCGGGGGCACGCGGAGTAGATCCCGATTGGGAAACTTGTTCTGTTTGCCGGGGTTTGGCTGGGGAAGTTCGTCGGTGGCTGCTGCAATGATGTGACCCGTGCTGAAGCGGCAGATCGACGCGTACCTCGACCACATGGCGGTCGAGCGCGGCGCCGCGCGCAATACGCTCAGCGCCTACCGCCGCGATCTGGGGCGATATCGGCACTTCCTGTCCGAGCGCGGAGTGGAAACGCTTGCGCGCGTGGCCGAATCGGACATTGCCGATTACATGGTGTCATTGCGGTCCGGCGACGCCGAGCATCCCGCGCTGGCGGCGTCCTCGGCGTCGCGGGCGCTGGTCGCGGTGCGCGGGCTGCACCGGTTCGCGACGGCGGAGGGGATCACCGACGCGGATGTGGCGCATCCGGTGAAACCGCCGACGCCCGCCCGCAGGCTGCCGAAAGCCCTTCCTTACGACCAGATCTCACGGCTGCTCGACGCGGCCGGCGGTGATATCGCCGACGGTCCGCGCGGGCTGCGGGACCGGGCCTTGCTGGAATTGCTGTACTCCACGGGCGCGCGCATCTCCGAAATCGTCGGCCTGGACGTGGACGACATCGACACCCCCGAGCGCGCGGTCGTGCTGCGCGGCAAGGGCGGCAAGCAGCGCATGGTCCCGATCGGCCGTCCCGCCCTGGCCGCCCTGGACAACTACCTGGTCCGGGGCCGCCCCGAACTGTCCGCGCGCGGCCGCGGCAACAGCGCCCTGTTCCTCAACCATCGCGGCGGCCGGCTGTCGCGCCAGACCGCTTGGCAGGTCCTGCAATCCGCCGCCGAGCGCGCGGGCATCGCCGCGCAGGTGTCGCCGCACACGCTGCGCCACTCGTTCGCGACCCACCTGCTCGACGGCGGCGCGGACGTCCGGGTCGTGCAGGAACTCTTGGGCCACGCCTCGGTCACCACCACGCAGATCTACACCCTGGTGACGGTCGGCACGTTGCACGAGGTCTGGGCGACCGCGCACCCGCGCGCCCGGTGAGAGTGCCGCACGGGTCCCGAAGGACGGCGCATTTGCGCCATACCCGTATCCTCCAATTCCGCCGATTCCGGTTTATCCGGTGCTTCGGGCGCGGAACATGACCCTGAACCCGTAACCTGCTGTGCCACAGTGCAACGAGAGGTCCCGGACCGGTCCTCGGCCCGGCTCGGGCGTCTGTACCGGGTCTGAAGTGCAGGTTTAGGGTGCGTGTCCGAACGTTGGTCTCGCGCGAACAGGCGGTAGCGTCTAGGAGGAACCCGATCGCACACGCGGCCGGGTGCTTCGTCCATTCCAGGCCGGTGGGCGAGGCAAGGGCAGGAACGTCGAAGGAGCAGCGGACGTGACGACTACCGGTGGTGCGGGCCAGCGGATCGAAACCGCCGCGCAAACCCTGTGGGAGGCACCCGATGTGGTGCACGACGCGAAGCAGGTCGGTCCCACCGGACGCCCGCTGCGCGAGATCCCCGAACCGCCCGAACCGGACCACACCGGCCCCGCGCTGATCGTCGCCATGTGCAATCAGAAGGGCGGTGTCGGCAAGACCACCTCGACCATCAATCTCGGTGCGGCGCTGGCGGAATACGGGCGCAAGGTGCTGCTGGTGGACCTCGATCCGCAGGGCGCGCTGTCGGCGGGACTCGGTGTGGCGCATCACGATCTGAACGTGACCGTGCACAACCTGCTCGTCGGGCCCGGCAAGGTGAATCCCGACGACGTGCTGATGAATACCAAAGTCGACGGCATGGATCTGCTGCCCAGCAATATCGACCTCTCGGCCGCGGAGATCCAGCTCGTCAACGAGGTCGGCCGCGAGCAGACCCTGGGCCGCGCCCTGGCGCCGCTGCGCGACCGCTACGACTACATCCTCATCGACTGCCAGCCGTCGCTGGGCCTGCTCACCGTGAACGCCCTGGCCTGCGCCGACGGCGTCATCATCCCCATGGAGTGCGAGTACTTCTCGCTGCGCGGACTGGCCCTGCTCAACGACACCGTGGAGAAGGTGCGGGACCGGCTGAATCCGGCGCTGACCCTGTACGGCATCGTGGTCACCATGTTCGATGCCCGCCTATTGCATTCGCGCCAGGTCATGACGCGCGTGGTCGAGGTGTTCGGCGACCTCGTGTACGACACCGTGATCTCACGGACCGTCCGCTTCCCCGACGCCAGCGTCGCGGGTGAGCCCATCACCACGTGGGCGCCGAAATCCGGTGGCGCGGAAGCCTATCGGGCCATGGCCCGGGAAGTCATCCAGCGGTCGGGCCGTTGAGCGATCCTCTCGACTCGGCGTCCGGCCACGACCCCGCGGACGCGGATACCGGCATGCCCGGGGACGGGTCGCCGGTCGTAGGCGACATCGTCGGTGCTGGTGAGGATGTTTCCGGTGAGGACCTCGCGGATGCGGACCTGACCGGTGAGGACCCGGCCGGTGTCGTCGCGGACATCGCCGGAGCGGGTGCGGACGAGACCTCCGAGAACGCGGCCGCGCCCGGTTCGTCGGTGGTATCCGATATCGCCGGATCCGGCGCTGTGGCGAAGCCCGCCGCCCCGGCGGGCACCGCTGTGGCATCCGAAAGTTCGGACAACGCGGGCAAATTCCATCTGAAGCTGGCCAATTTCGAGGGCCCCTTCGACCTGCTGCTCCAACTGATCAGTTCGCGACGCCTCGACGTCACCGAGATCTCGCTGCACAAGGTGACCGACGAGTTCATCGCCCACACCAAGGCCCTCACCGCCCGCTTGTCCGAGGTGAAAGGCCTGCGCGCGGACAAGGTCCTGGACCAGACCACCGAATTCCTGCTCATCGCGGCCACCCTGCTGGATCTGAAGGCGGCCCGGCTGCTGCCCTCGGGCGAGGTGTCCGACGAGGAAGACCTGGAGTTGCTGGAGGCGCGCGACCTGCTCTTCGCGCGGCTGCTGCAGTACCGCGCGTTCAAACAGGTCGCGGAACTGCTGGGCGAGCTGGAGGCGGCGGCGCTGCAACGGTATCCGCGCGCGGTGTCGCTGGAGGAGCGGTATCTGGCGCTGTTGCCCGAGGTTACGCTGGGGGTGGACGCCGCGGGATTCGCGGAGGTCGCGGCCACCGTGTTCCGGCCACGTCCGCGACCGCGGGTGGGGCTGGATCACATCCACGCCCACGCCATCTCGATCGCCGAGCAGGCCGCGCTGGTGCTGGAGATGCTCAAGAACGCGGGCGCGGGCGGTTGGACGACCTTCCACGAACTCTGCGCCGACTGCGAGCTGCCGATCCAGATCGTGGCCCGCTTCCTCGCGCTGCTCGAGCTCTACCGCGGCAAGACCATCGAGTTCGACCAGCCCGACCCGCTGGGCCCGCTGTCCGTCAGCTGGATCGGCGAGCTCGAGGACCAACCCGCCCAACCGGTGACGATTGAAGAGGACTACGGGTGACCGAGGTGCACAACATGGATGACGACGTGCAGGACCAGCCCGCCGGCAGCCAGCCCGCACCCCAGCCGACCCTGGCCGAGCAGATCATCGCCGAAGCGGCCGCGGCAGCCAAGGCCCGCGCGGCCGGACCGGAGACGACCGAGTCCGAGGCCGTCGCCGACCCCACGCCCGAGGTTGCCGCCGAGACCGCCGAGTCCGCGCCGGACGCCGATATCACCGGGACAGCGGCCGACATCACACCGGCCGAGGCCGAAGTCACAGTGACCGCGACCGAGGTCACAGTGCCCGCGGACGAAGTCACGGCACCGGCGGACGATGTCGCCGCGCCCGCGGAGGCGGAGCAGGCCCCCGCGCCACCCGCCCTGGCGGTCGATCCTCAGGAGTTCGACGACGAGGACGAGCTGTCGGAGGCGGAGTTCCGGTCCGCGCTGGAGGCCATGTTGCTGGTGGTCGACGCGCCCGCGCCGACGGAACTGCTGGCCTCGGCATTGCGGGATCACCCGGTCCGGGTGGAGGCCGCGCTGCGGGAGATGTCGGCGGAGTTGACCGCGCGGCGCAGTGGCATGGATCTCAGGTTCGTCGGCGACGGCTGGCGGTACTACACGCGGACGGAATTCGCTCCCTACGTGGAACGTATGCTGTTGGACGGCGCACGATCGAAACTGACTCGCGCGGCTTTGGAAACCATGGCGGTGATCGCGTACCGTCAACCGGTTACCCGAGCACGCGTGAGCGCGGTGCGCGGCGTGAACGTGGATGGCGTGATCAGGACCCTGCTGGCGCGGGGGCTGATCGCGGAGGCCGGAGCGGACCCGGAGACCAACGGCACTCTGTACATCACCACCGAGCTGTTCCTGGAACGGATCGGGCTTGCGTCACTGGCGGATCTGCCGCCATTGGCCCCGCTGCTCCCGGGCGTCGACCTGATCGACGAGATCAATGAGAGCTTGGAGACCGACCCCCGGTACACCAGGCTGAAGAAACCGGCCGAGGCGAATATCGACCTCGGCACCGAAGACTGAAACAAGGACAACGTGAATACACCCGCTCGCCGAGATGGCACACCGGATCGTAGGAAACGTGGCAGCGAACCGCCCCGTGGCGGTTCCCGCGCCGCCCGAGGCCGGACCGGAGACGACCGGTCCAGCGGCGGCAATTCTTATGACGGAGCCCGTGGCGGCTCCACGTCGCGCGGCTCGCGCGGCGACTCGCCCTCCTGGGGCGGCAATTCCCGCGGTGACTCCCGCGGCGGCTCGGGTTCGTACGGCCGTGACTCGGATCGCTCGCGCGGTGGCGCCGGTTCGTACGGTCGTGATTCCGACCGTTCGCGCGGTGGCGCTGGTTCGTATGGCCGCGACTCCGACCGTTCGCGTGGCGGTGCCGGTTCGTACGGTCGTGATTCCGATCGCTCGCGTGGCGGTGCGGGTTCGTACGGCCGCGACTCCGACCGTTCGCGCGGTGGTGCTGGTTCGTACGGCCGTGACTCCGATCGCTCGCGTGGCGGTGCCGCTCCCCGCGGCGAAAGCCAGTGGGGCGCAAGCGGTTCCCGTGGCGGCGCGCCCGCTCGCGGCGGCTCGGGCTCCGGCGTCGGCGGCCCGGGCGGTAACTCCGCGCGCGGCAACCAGTCTCGCGGTATCGGCGGCGGTCGCCCGCTGGCCCCGCACACCTCGCCGAACACCACCGGCAAGAAGAAGACCCCCAAGCCGGAGCGCAAGATCGTCGCGCCGGTGCTGATCAGCAATGCCAAACCCGCCCGGCACCAGCACGTGGACTTCGAGGAGCGGGCTCCGAAGAAGCTGCCGTGGGGTGAGGGCGAGCGTCTGCAGAAGGTCCTCGCCAAGGCCGGTGTGGCCTCGCGTCGCGTGGCCGAGGACATGATCGACGCCGGTCGCATCGAGGTGGACGGCAAGATCGTGCGTGAGCAGGGTCTGCGCATCGATCCCGAGACCGCGGTGGTCCGGGTCGACGGCGTGCGCGTGGTGATCCGCTCCGAGCAGGTGTACCTGGCGCTGAACAAGCCCAAGGGCTGGCAGTCGACCATGTCCGACGAGATGGGCCGCCCGTGCGTGGGCGATATCGTGGCCGAGCGGATCGCCGCCGGTCAGCGCCTGTTCCACGTCGGACGCCTGGATGCCGACACCGAGGGCCTGCTGCTGCTCACCAATGACGGTGATCTGGCGCATCGGCTCATGCACCCCTCCTTCGAGGTATCCAAGACCTACCTGGCCACCGTGAACGGCGAGGTCCGCAATCGCGAGGTCGGCAAGCAGCTCAAGGACGGCATCGAGCTCGAGGACGGGCCCGCGTCGGTGGACAAGTTCCAGGTGCTCGAGGTCGGCAACGGCAAGTCGCTGGTGAAGGTGGTGCTGCACGAGGGTCGCAAGCACATCGTGCGCCGCCTGCTGGACGCGGTCGGGCATCCGGTGACCGCGCTGGTGCGCACCCACGTCGGGCCGATCGCGCTCGGTGATCAGCGGCCGGGCACGCTGCGCGTGCTGGGCCGGGACGAGGTCGGGAAGCTCTACGAGGCGGTGTCGTTGTGAACGGTGTGGGATCTCTGATCGATGCGGCCGGCGTGCTGACCGGTTCCGCGCAGCTGGTCGTGGCCATGGACGGCCCGTCGGGCACCGGCAAGTCGAGTGTGTCGCGCATGCTGGCGACCCGGCTCGAGGCCAGCTACCTCGACACCGGCGCCATGTACCGGGTGGCGACGCTGCGCGTGCTGCGCAGCGGCGTGGACCTGGACGACGCGGCCGCCATCGCGATCGCGGTGAAGGAACTGCCGCTGACCATCGGCACCGATCCGAGCCGGGAGGTCATCCTGCTCGACGGTGAGGACGTCTCCGGTGAGATCCGCGGCAACGCGGTCACCCGGGCGGTGTCGGCGGTGTCGGCGGTGCCCGAGGTGCGCGAGCAGCTGGTCGCGTTGCAGCGGGAGCTGTCGGCGGCGGCGGGTCGAATCGTGGTGGAGGGCCGGGACATCGGCACCACCGTGCTGCCCGCGGCGGACGTGAAGATCTACCTGACCGCGTCGGCCGAGGCCCGCGCGCAGCGCCGCAACGCGCAGAACATCGCCGAGGGGCGGGGTGACGATTTCGCGGGTGTGCTGGCCGATGTGCAGCGCCGCGACACCCTGGACTCGACGCGCAAGGTGTCGCCGCTGCGTCCCGCCGAGGACGCGGAGCTGGTCGACACCAGCGAACTGAACAAGGACGAGGTCATCGACGAGCTGTATCGCGTGGTGGCCGCACGGATTTCGGCGGGAGGCGCGCAGTGACGCAGGACACCTTCGCCGGTGATGGGATCTGGTCGGACGAATCCGACTGGGACATCGCCGAATTCGAGGGCGAGCAGGACGCCGAGCACGTTCCGCTGCCGACGGTGGCCATTGTCGGCCGCCCCAATGTCGGCAAGTCGACCTTGGTGAACCGGATCCTGGGCCGCCGCGAGGCGGTCGTGGAGGACATTCCGGGCGTGACCCGGGACCGGATCTCCTACGAGGCCACCTGGGCCGGTCGCCGATTCCTGGTGCAGGACACCGGCGGCTGGTCGCCCGATGCCAAGGGGCTGCAGCAGTCGGTGGCCCGGCAGGCCGAGGTCGCCATGAACACCGCCGACGCGATCGTCGTGGTGGTGGATGTGACCACCGGCGCGACCTCCGCCGACGAGGCGGTGGCGAAGACGCTGCGGCGCAGCAAGACTCCGGTCATCCTGGTCGCCAACAAGGTCGACAACCAGAAGCTGGAGGCCGACGCCGCCGAGCTGTGGTCGATGGGTCTGGGTGAGCCGCACATGATCTCGGCCGCGCACGGTCGCGGTACCGGTGATCTGCTGGACGAGATTCTGGCGAAGCTGCCCGAGACTCCCCGCGAGGGCACGGGTCTGCACGGCGGTCCGCGCCGTGTGGCGCTGGTCGGCAAGCCGAACGTGGGCAAGTCGTCGCTGCTGAACAAGCTCGTCGGCGAGGAACGGTCGGTGGTCCACAATGTCGCGGGCACCACCGTCGACCCGGTCGACTCGCTGGTCGAATTGGGCGGCAAGCCGTGGCGTTTCGTGGATACCGCGGGTCTGCGCCGCAAGGTGAGCAATGCCTCGGGCCACGAGTTCTACGCCTCGCTGCGCACCAAGGGCGCGATCGAGGCGGCCGAGGTGGCGGTCATGCTGATCGACGCCTCCGAGCCGGTCACCGAGCAGGACCTGCGGGTGATCTCCATGGTGGCCGAGACCGGCCGCGCCCTGGTGATCGCCTACAACAAGTGGGATCTGGTCGACGAGGACCGCCGCGAGATGCTCGAGCGCGAGATCGACCGCGAGATGGTCCAGGTTCGCTGGGCCCAGCGCGTCAATATCTCCGCGCACACCGGTCGCGCGGTGCAGAAGCTGGTCCCCGCCATGGAGACCGCGCTGGACTCCTGGGACAAGCGCATCTCCACCGGCCGCCTGAACAACTGGCTCAAGGAGGTCATCGCCGCCACGCCGCCGCCGATGCGCGGCGGCCGCCTCCCGCGAGTCCTGTTCGCCACCCAGGCGTCGACCCGGCCGCCGACGTTCGTGCTCTTCACCACCGGCTTCCTCGAGGCGGGCTACCGCCGCTTCATCGAGCGGAAGCTGCGCGAGGAGTTCAACTTCGACGGTTCTCCGGTCCGGGTCAATGTGCGCGTCCGCGAGAAGCGCGACCGCAAGAAGTAACCCGACCCACCCTCGGCATCGGCCCGGGCGACGGCATCCGCGTCGCCCGGGCCGATTCGTCTGTCTAGAGGGCCATTTTGCCGTTGTCGACGGTGTAGACGGCGCCGTGCACGGCGGAGGCTTCCTCGGAGCAGAGGAAGCTGATGATATTGGCGACCTGCGCGGGCTCCATGAGGCCGCGGGGGCTGGCGGTCTTCAGGATGAGCTGGTAGTCGGGCTCGTCGGGGAAGGTGAAGTTCTCGAGCATCGGCGTGATCATGCCGCCGGGGCAGACGGCGTTGATGCGGATGCCGGCGCCGTCGAACTCCAGGGCCATGGCCCGGGTGAGACCGATGAGGCCGTGCTTGGCGGCGCAGTAGCCCGCCGAGTAGGCCTGGCCCTCCACGCCCGCGATCGAGGCCACGTTGACGATGCAGCCGGTGCGTTCGAGCAGGTGGGGGAGGGCGGCGCGGGACAGGAAGAAGGGCGCGCTGAGGTTGACGGCGAGGTCGTGCTGCCATTCCTCGTCGGTGACCTGACCGGTGTGGCGCATGGTGTGCGCGCCCGCGGCGTTGACCAGGATGTCGAGGCCGCCGAAGCGGTCGACGCAGGCCCGGACCACCTGATCGGCCGCCGCCGGATCGGCGAGATCGGCGGCGTGCCAGGCGGTTTCGGGTCCGTCGAAGGTGTCCTTCAGACGCGCCTCGTCGCGGCCGACGCCGAGCACGCGCGCCCCGCCCGCGATCAGCTGCTGCGCCACGGCCCGGCCCAGACCGGAGGAGGCTCCGGTCACCACCGCGACCTTGCCGTCGAATCGACCGCCACCATTGCCCGACATACCCGTCTCCCATCGATCGCCGGGTGGCCGGAAGCCGCCGCCCGCTGAAACGGGTTCTAAATTAGCCGGGTGGCGCGGCCGGGGCGACCGCGCCATCCGGGGTGTGGGTCAGACCAGTTCGGGGACGCGGAGATGGGCGAGGGCCAGTTCGAACTCGGCGACCTCGGTGACCGCGATACCGGCCTGGGCGGCGGCAGCGGCCCGCATGTCCGCGGCTGCCTGGGCGGTGCGGGCCAGGGCCTCGGCGCTCTCGAAGGTGGCGCAGGAGACGCCGCGCCCGGCGGTGCGGTCGACCAGCAGGCTGACGCTGCAGAAGCCGTCCATCTGTTCCATCGCGGGCATGGCCATCGAGCGGAAGACGTCGATCGCCGAATCGATGCGATCGGCGTCGGCTCGGGTCCAGGTCAGGCGGGCGCAGGCGCCCTCTTGCGCGTGGTGGAGTCGGTGCAGCGCGGCGATCTCCCACTCCTCGATGAGCGGGCCGTCGCCGCCGAAGTAGTCCCGTGCGCGGTTGCGCAGCGGGCGCACCCGGCTGGCGCTGTCGTGCATCGCGTTCTCGGAGTCCCACGCCGTGGTGAGGATGCAGCGGCCGGACTCGCGGTCCAGCAGCAGCGACAGACCCACCCAGCCGGGTATTTCGGCCAATTCTGGCATCACTTCATCGCGCATGAATGCAATCCCGGCATCGACAGAGGACAGCTGCGCCTGAATCGTGTTAGAGCGTGCGAACACGTTCGATCCACCTCCTCGGTTACGGGGGCAGCGCCCGGGGTGACGCCACCGACGCCTCCAGCCTGCTCCAGCCCGTTCGCCGTGGCAATACCGGGGCATACCTGGAGCAACCGGACGGGGTGCGCGGTCTGTCGCAGGGTGTGCCGGGTGAGCGCCGGACGGTAGCGTCGCCGCGGTTCGCGGCGACGAGCGAACCCCGTCCCGGGCGTTGAGCGAACCCGTGCCGGGGAGCTGAGACGGCGGTTTCGAGCGGGTAAGGTTCGGGGGAATGTGCGGGGTGTGAAGGACCGAATTGTGCGTGCGGGTACGGAATTCGCGGGGTATCTGATCGAGCGGAGGCTCGGCGGGGGCGGGATGGGGGAGGTCTTTCTCGCCCGGCATCCGCGGCTGCCCCGGTTGGTGGCGATCAAGGTGCTGGCGCGGGAGCTGGTGACGCAGCTCGAGACGCGGTCCCGGTTCGAGCGGGAAGCCGAACTCGTTGCGCGGCTGGACCATCCGAATATCGTGGGCGTACACGATCGGGGCGTGTCGGGCGGGCGGTTGTGGATCGCCATGCAGTATGTGGACGGCGGCGACGCCTCCGCGCTGGACCCGTTCACCCTGCCCGCCGCCGAGGCCGTGCGGATCATCGGGGAGACGGCCAAGGCGCTGGACTACGCGCATTCGATGGGCGTGATCCACCGGGACGTGAAGCCCGCCAATATCCTGCTCAGCCGTGATGCCGCGGGGCAGGAGCGTCGAATTCTGCTGACCGACTTCGGAATCGGGCGGTTGCGCGACGACTCCGCGCAGATCACCCGCACCGGGATGCTGGCCGCGACCATCACCTACGCGTCACCGGAGCAGCTGTCGGGGGCCGCCCTGGATCAGCGATCGGACCAGTACTCGCTGGCCTGCACTCTGTTTCGGCTGTTCACCGGGTCCACGCCGTATCAGGCGGAGACGGCGGCGGCGGTGGTCGCGGGGCACCTGCAGCATCCGGTGCCGAAGGTGACCGATCGGCGGCCCGAGCTGCCCGCCGCGCTGGACGCGGTGTTCGCGCGGGGGCTGGCCAAGCGGCCGGAGGACCGGTTCGACACCTGCCGGGACTTCGCCGACGCCGCGGCGCAGGCGCTTTCGAGCGTCTCCGCGTCGACCATGCCGCCGCTGACGGTGGCCGGGACGCCGCGGCCGGGAGCGGCGACGATCGGATCCGAGGGCGCCACGGCCGCGACGGTCACGCTGTCGCGCGGCGGCGACCCCACCGTGCTCGACGACCCGCGACTGCGGCCGGAACCGGCGACCGCCGCCCGGGTGCGGTCCGGTCGATGGTTGGCGGCGGGAGTCGGCGCGCTGGTGGTCGCCGTCGCCGCCGCGGCGGGAATCATCTGGGCGGCACAGGGTTCCGGGCCGTCCGGTCGCGCCGATCCGGTGAGCGTGGCCGGTCCCTACCCGGCCACGTACCCGGGTTTCGTGCCGCTGACCCAGATCGACGGGCTCGGCGCCAAGGTGGTCGCGCCGGTGTCGGTGGCCGACCCCGCCAATGACGGCCGTCTGCCGTGCGACCCGGCGACCATCGCGGCGGCGCTCCCGCTGACCGGCCCGGACGCCGCACTCGGCCGGACGGTGCTGGGCGCGGTGAAGCTGGCCGTCGATCAGTTCGTGAAGGGCGGAAACCCGCAGGGCGGCAACAAGATCTGCCCCATCACGGTGCGCGAGTTCGACACCGCCGGGGACCAGGCGAGGGCGGCGCGGGTCGCCGAGCAGATCGCCGCCGACGACTCGGTGGTGGCGGTGATCGGTCCCGCGCTGTCGAAGGAGGTCATGGCCGCCGGGAAGACCTTCGACGCGGCCGGACTGCCGTTCCTCACCCCGGTCGCGACGAATCCGCTGCTGGCGCAGTCGGGCTGGAGCGGTTTCTTCCGCGGCCTGGCCAACGACAATGCCGAGGGCCCGGCGCTGGGTCGCTACCTCACCAATACCGCCCGGTTCTCCCGGGTCTGCGTGGTGCGGGACAGCGGCGGCGGTTTCGGGGTGTCGCTGGCGGGCGCGGTGGTGGAGGGCCTCGGCCCGGCCTCGGTGCCGGCGTGCGAGGTCAGCGTCGATCTCGGCGGCGACACCGAGCAGGCCGTGTCCGCCATCGCCGCCGTGAACCCGGACGCGGTGTTCTACGCGGGCTATCCGGCCGCCGCCGCGACCCTGCTGGCCAAGCTTCGGAAAGCCGATGTCACAGCGACTTTCGTACTCGGCGACGGGAGTTACGACCCCGCGTTCAAGTCCGCCGCCGGGTCGGCGGCCACCGGCACCCTGGTGGCGTGTCAGTGCGGTCCGGCCACGCAGCGCTTCCTCGACGAGTATCGCGACGCCACCGGGACCGCCGCCAATCCGTACGCCGTCGAGGCCTACGACCTCACCGCGATCGTGCTGCGGGGCATCGTGTCCGGGCACGGCGGCCGCACCGAATTGCGTGACTATCTGCACGGCTACCACGGCGACGGCCTGGCCCACACGTATGCCTGGTCCACCGGCGGCGAACCGGCCGAGCCGCGGATCTGGCTGTACCGGCTCGCCTAGTCCGTTCGCTCGGACTCGGGGGCAAGGGGTTTCGGCTGTGCCGGCTCGTCGTGTTCCGGCCGCAGGCGGCGCAGGAGCAGCATGGCCGCCAGGCAGCCGGCGCCGAGGCCGATGGCCGTCCACGCCGCGCGATCACCGGCCGTGCTGACGCGGTCGGGCAAGGACGGCAGCGCGTCGCAGCCCCGGTATTCCAGGGTGAGCGCCGCGGTCGGGACCATCACGACGCCCAGCCCCAGGACGGTGCTCGCGGCCAGGCGGGTGGTGACCGCGCCGAAGCTGTATCCGGCCAGTCCCGCGTAGAGGCATCCGCCGAGCAGCGCGGCCCACGAATCATGGTGCTGCGCGCCGGAAGCCAGCAGCGCGAAGACCGACAGCCCGATGCTCGCCGCGGCGGCGGCCACCGGCTGCGGGCGGGGCAGCAGGATCCCGGCGAACAGTCCGAGCGCCATGATCGCGAGCACCGGCGCGAGCTTCCAATGGGCGTGGACGGTCGCGAGGGCGCCACCGGTCGCGGTGAGTGACACCGCGAGCAGCGTGAGGGTGCCGTCGCGGCCCGGCAGCAACAGGGCCGCGATGAGGGCGGCCGCGACCACGACGACGAGCCAGGCGGTGATGGCGATCCAGCTCTTGGTGCCCGGGGTGAGGCGTTCGGAGACCACCGCGATGGTCGCGATCACCACCGCCGCGGCCACGATCGGCGCGAACGGCAGCTGCACGGACGTCGGATGCGTGGTGCTGGCCCGCCCGCAGACCACCGCGCACACCGCGAGCAGCACCGCCGCCAGCACCGCCAGCCAGTCCGGCGGCAGATCCACGAAGGCGCGTTCGAGCACCGACAGGTTCCCGTTCTCGGCGGCGATGGTCTCGATGTGGCGTCCGAGCAGGACACCGGTGAGCCCGCCGAGCAGGTAGCCGACCGCGGGCGGCCGATACCGCAGCGCCGCCGCCCCGGCCGCGCCGAGCAGCACGCCGCCGGCGAGCGAGTCGAGGAAGTTGGCGGTGGCCAGGGTGGCGGAGGTGGAGGTGACCAGCACGTGGTCGGTGGCGAGGACCAGCGCCGCGGAAGCGCCGGTGGCCCACGCGGTCCGGTCGCCGAGCATGCGCACGAGAACCGCTGCCACCACGGCGAACACCGCACCGGTTGCGGTGGCCCGGGGCACGGTGATGGTCAGCAGCGTCATCTGCATGGCGGACGAGTCGGTGCCGCACCCGGCGTCGTAGGGCACGATCAAGGCCATGCCCGCGACCGCGGCGGCGATGCCTCCGCCCAGTGTGTCGAGGGCCGCGCGATAGCGCTGCACGGGCGGCTCCCTGGAGTCGAGGTGACAGAACAGTTACCGTGCGGCAACCGTAACAGTGCGTGGGCTCGCCGGGACAGTGCGCGGGCTCAGCGGGCGGGGCGGCGGGCCGCCCGGTCCACCGCGAAATCGCGGAACCGGCGTACCGCCTCCGACGGTGTCGCGGTCGCCGACCAGATCAGCCCCACATCGCGCGACGCCCCGGCGTCGGCGAGCGGGACCACGGCCAGGTCCGGCGGCGGCGGTTCCTCGGCGGGCACCAGCGCCACCCCGAGCCCGGCCGCCACCAGTCCGTGCACCGTCACCAGGTCACTGGCCTCGAAGGCGATCCGCGGCCGGATCCCGGCCGCCGCGCACAGGTCGTCGAAGATGCGCCGCATCCCGAATCCCGGATGCATGGTGATGAATTCGGCGTCGGCCAGCTCGCTCAGCCGGGTCCGGCGCTGCCCGGCCAGCCGGTGATCGGCCGGGACCGCCAGCACCAGCGGCTGATTCAGCAGCGTGTGCCACCCGATGCCGGGCTCGCTCGGCCGCGGTGAGACCAGGGCCAGATCGGCCTCCCCGTCGAGGACCTGGCGCGTGATCGTCTCGGCCGCGCCCTGGAACAGCCCGAAGTCGACCCGCCCGGCCACGCGCCGGAATTCGGCGATCAACTCCGGCGCCAGCCGACTGCCGAAGGAGTGCAGGAACGACAGCCGCACCACCCCCTTGGCCGGATTGACCCGGTCGGCGACGGCCTGCTCCCCGGCCCGCAGTTCCGCGCGGGCGCGGCGGGCGTGCTCGTAGTACAGGCGGCCGTACTCGTTGAGCCGGATGCGCTTGCCGTGCCGATCGAACAGGGGAGCGCCCAGTCGCCGCTCCAACCGGGCCAGCATCCGCGACAGCGTCGGCTGGGCCAGATGCAACCGGTCGGCCGCCGCGCTCACATTCTCGGTTTCGGCGAGTGTCGTGAACCACTCCAGATCCGCGCCGAGCACACCGCCTCCTCGCTATATACCGCAGCAGCATGAGCCTACCGACCATGATGCATTTCCGATCTAAGCGCCGGTCACGCACCCTGGATCCCGTACCCGATCCATCCTGGAGGCCCCGATGACCAGCGCCGATCAGCCAGTGCGCACACCGCGTCCGATCGCCGCGCTCACGCCCGCGGCGTCCGTCGCGCCGCGGCCCGCGACCGATCCGGAGCTCACGGCGCAGCGCGAATTCACCCTGCCGGACGAGCAGGCCGCCCCCGCCGATCGCCGGGAGCCGGACGGGTCCGCCGAGTTCGCCGGAGCCCACGAGAAGCGGGTCACCGTGGCGCTTTTCGCGGCCGGGCTGACCACCTTCGCGGCCATGTACTCCACCCAGTCACTGCTGCCGAGTCTGTCGGCGGCGTTCGGGGTGTCGCCCGCGCACGCGGCGCTGGCGGTCTCGCTGACCACGGGATTCCTCGCGCTGGCGATCATTCCGGTGGGTGTGTTGTCGGAGCGGATCGGCCGGACCCGGGTGCTGATCGGGTCGGCGGTGGCGGCCGCGGCGCTCGGGCTGCTGCTGCCGTTGTGCCCGACGATGGACGCGTTGCTGGCGGTGCGCGCGGTGCAGGGTGTCGCGCTGGCCGGGGTGCCGGCGGTGGCGATGGCGTATCTGGCCGAGGAGGTCGGCGCCGGCGGGCTGGGTTCGGCGATGGGGGTGTACATCGCGGGGACGACCATCGGCGGACTGTCGGGCCGGTTGATTCCGTCGCTCGCGCTCGGGCTGACGTCGTGGCGGTGGGCGGAGTTGACGGTGTCGCTGGCGGTGGCGGCGGGCGCGGTGTGGTTCGCGCGGACCCTGCCCGCCTCCCGCCGATTCGCCGCTCGCCCGGCCGGTTTCGGGACGCTGCTCGGCGATCTCGCCCGGCAGGTGCGCGCTCCGCGCCCGGCCGCGCTGTTCGGGCTGGCCTTCCTGCTCATGGGCAGTTTCGTATCGATCTACAACTACCTCGGCTACCGGCTGACCCACCGCCCGTTCGGTCTGTCCGAGGCAATGGTCGGCCTGGTGTTCGTGCTGTACCTCGCGGGCACGGCGGCCTCGGCCTACGCGGGCCGGCTCGCCGATCGCCGTGGCCACCACCGGATCCTGGTCGTGTCCCTGGCCCTGATGGTCGTCGGCCTGGCCGTGACCATCCCGGATCACCTGAGCACGGTGCTGATCGGCATCCTGCTGCTCACCACCGGATTCTTCGGCGCGCACACCGCGGCCAGCGCCTGGGTCGGCGCGCTGGCCGAGAACCGCGGCGCCGCATCGTCTCTCTACATGTTCGCGTACTACCTGGGCAGCGCGGTGGTCGGCAGCGCGGCCGGGATCGCCTACGCGGCGGGCGGCTGGATCGGCCTGGTGGGCTGTGTGGCAGTGCTTTTCGCGGTCGCCGCGCTGCTCACCGCCACGCTGTCGCCCCGGGGCCCCGAGCGTGGCGGGACCCCGGAGCCGCGGCTGTCAGGGCAGCGGGTTGGCGTTCAGCAGTGACCACATGCGGTTGTTGACGTCGGTCGCGGCCGCCGAGCCCGGGGTGGGCCACAGGTGAGCCTTCGTCGCGTCATCGGTGGTGTGGTACAGCCGGTACAGCACCTGGGTGCCCGACGCGCACGAGTAGCGCTCGCCCTTCACCACCGCGGTCCCTGTCTCCGCGGCCGGGGTGGCTCCGCAACCGTCCTTGGTACGCCACAGGTCTCGATGCTGCTCGGCGACGATCTGCCACACGATGGGGTCGTTGTCGTTGAGCATCACGCCGAACGACAGCTTGCGGGTGGTCGGGCAGTCGTTGGCGTCCCACGCGCCGCTGGGCCCGGCCCACACGGCGGCGGAGGCGACCAGATCCGAGGCGGAGCACGCCATCCGGGAGGTCATCTGCCCGCCGTTGGAATGTCCGATGAAGTGCACGCGCTTGGGGTTCACGCAGTAGTCGTTGCCGATGGCGTGGACCAGGCTGCGCAGGAACGGAACGTCATTGGCGGGGTTGGAGGCGCTGAACTCCCAGGCCCATTTGTCCGCGGCGCCGTCGTTCTTGCCGCCCTGGGGGTAGGCGACGATGAACTTCTTGCTCTGCGCGACCGCGGTCCAGCCGGTGGCGGTCTCGAAGTGCGTCGGGTTGTCCTGGCCGCCGTGCAGCGCGACCACCAGCGGCGCGGCCCCGCTCAGCCCGGAGGGCACGAAGAGCCGGAAGGGACGGTTGACCCCGTTCTTGTCGGGCAGGGTCAGCGCGAGGGTGCCGCCGGTGGCCGCGCTCGAGCATCCCGCGGGAGATGGCGGCAGGGGGTCGTCGCAGGTCAGGCCGCACGGGGGCAGGCCGACCGCGTTCGCGGGGGCGGCCGCGACACCGGTCATCGAGAGTGCGAACAGTGCTCCGACCGCGGCCATCGCCAGCGCTCTGAATCTGAGCCTCACTGTAATCACCTGTCTGTCAAGCAGTTTCGTGGGACTGTAGCGACAAGAGATCTTTTCGTTCAGGCTCTCGAGCTGATATAGCTGGAATCTGCTAGCGCGCCGGCACGAACCGGTGGCCTACCGTGCGCCGGTGTTCGCGTCGATGAAGACCTGGTAGCCGTCCAGCAGCCGGTCCAGCGCGAACCCGAAATCGGCTTCCTCCCAGTGCATGTCGTCGCTCTCGAAGGCGCGATTGGTGAGCGCGCTGGTGACGGCGGGGAAGCGCTGCGGGTCGAGGACGGAGATGAGGATGCCGGTGTAGTCCTGGTCCTCGCTCTGGCGGATGGCGTCGCGCAGGAACCGGGTGCGGCCGATCACGTAGATCGAGAGATTCACCAGCAGTTGGAGTTTGAGCGCCTCGGGGATGTCGACCTCGGCGAGAGCGTTCATGCCGGTCTCCAGCCAGGCCATATTGTTCGGGCCGAGCGGGGGAGTGGTCATCGGGATGTCGAGCCACCAGTCGTGGGCGCGGATGGCGTGGAACTCGGCCCAGGCCCAGGCTTCCAGTCCGGCGCGCCAGCCCGCGGGCAGTTCCGGGGTGTGGTCGAAGATGCGGTCGTGCAGCAGCACCACGAGGGTGTCCTTGCTGTCGACGTAGCGGTACAGCGACATGGTGGTGAAGCCGAGCTCCTTGGCGACCCGTGCCATGGAGAGCGCCGCGTAGCCCTCGGTGTCGGCGATGGTCATGGCCGTGTCGAGGATCTGCTCGAGGCTCATGCCGCGCCGGGGGCCGCGGCTGCCCGCCTCGTCCAGATCCCAGAGCAGTTTCACCGACTTGGGCAGGGCTTGCGGCTCGGGCGTCATCGGACCTCCTGTCGTGGGTTCGGTTTCCATCTTGCGCCATCGAAGAAACTGTGTAGCCTATAAACAGAGTATATGGCATACACAGTTTCTGAACGGAGCTCTCCATGACCACATCCGGATCGGGGCCCGCCATCGAGGTGAGCGGCCTCGTCAAAGCCTTCGGCGACCAGCCCGTGCTGCGGGGCATCGACGTCACCGTGCCCGCCGGGACGGTGTTCTCCCTACTCGGTCCCAACGGCGCGGGCAAGACCACCATGGTCCGCATCCTCACCACCCTCGAACGCGCCGATGGGGGAGTGCTGCGGGTCGGCGGCCACGACCCCGTGCGCGCGGCCGACACCGTGCGCGCGGCCATCGGCGTCACCGGGCAGTTCGCGGCGGTCGACGAGATCCTCACCGGCTCGGAGAACCTGCGGCTCATGGGACGGCTGCTGCACCTCGGATCACGCGAGACCGCCCGGCGCACAGCGCGATTGCTGGAGCAGTTCGAGCTCGGCGAGGCCGCCGGCAAGCGCGCGGGCTCCTATTCCGGCGGCATGCGGCGACGCCTCGACATCGCTATGAGCCTGATGGGGCAGCCCCGCATCGTCTTCCTCGACGAGCCCACCACCGGACTGGACCCGCGCAGCCGCCGCGAACTGTGGCGGGTGATCCGAGGCCTGGTGGCCGACGGCGTCACCATCTTCCTCACCACCCAGTACCTGGAGGAGGCCGACCAGTTGGCCGACCGCATCGCGGTGCTCGACGGCGGCCGCATCGTGGCCGAGGGACGCGCCGAGGAGCTGAAGCGCCTGGTGCCCGGCGGGCACCTGCGGTTGGGCTTCGCCGACGAGCACGGGCTGGCGGCGGCCGCGCGAGCGCTGCCGGTGGCCGAGATCGACGGCGAGGAGCTGGCCTTGCGGGTGCCCTCGAACGGCAGTGTCGGCGATATCCGCAAGCTGCTCGGCCATTTCGACGATCACGCCGTGGCCATCGACCACTTGTCCATTCACACACCCGATCTCGACGACGTCTTCTTCGCCCTCACCGGCAATACCGTGAAAGGTGCTGCGTAATGCGTACTCTCGTGCACTCCGCCCAGGACTCCGCCACCATGGTCGGCCGCAATCTGCGCCACACCCTGCGCAGTCCGGACACCATGATCATGACCATCGCCGTGCCGGTCAGCATTCTGCTGATGTTCGTGTACGTATTCGGCGGCGCGATGAATGTCGGCGGCTCCTATATCGACTACGTCGTACCCGGAATCATTCTGCTGTGCGCGGGATTCGGCTCGGGCGCGACCGCGGTGGCGGTGGCCACCGATACCCACAGCGGCATCGTGGACCGGTTCCGCGCGATGGCGGTGTCCCGCAACTCGGTGCTGACCGGGCACGTGCTGGAGAGTGTGCTGCGCAATCTGCTCACCAGTTCGCTGGTGGTGCTGGTGGCCGTGGCGCTCGGCTTCCGGCCCACCGCGGACCCGCTGCGCTGGCTGGCGGTGGCGGGGGTGCTGGCCTGCTTCGTGGTGGCGCTGTCCTGGATCGCGGCCGCGCTCGGGCTGCTGGCCTCGAATCCCGAGGCGGCCAACGGTTTCATGTTCTTCTTCATGTTCCTGCCGTACGTGAGCAGCGCGTTCGTGCCGACCCAGACCCTGCCGAGCTGGCTGCGCGGTTTCGCGGCGCACCAACCGGTCACCTCCGTCACCGAAACCGTGCGCGGTTTGCTGATGGGTACGCCGGTGGGGGATTCCGCGCCGACCGCGCTGGCGTGGTGCGCGGGTCTGGCTCTGGCCGGGTACCTCGCGGCGGGCGCGCTGTCCCGTCGCCGGACGGCCTCCTGAGATATGTCTACGCCGATATGCGCATCTACGCATGGCATCTCGGGTGAGCCATCTTAAGACGAATGCGGTGTGCGGAACCGGGGCAGTGAGATGAATGTTGGGTTTCGCACACTTCCTAACAAGCAAACGCTTGGGTTGATAACGTCGATGGTGCAGGAGGACGGTGACGGGCATCTGTCGCAACGCAGCGACGTCCGTACGCTGAACCGGACCGCGCATGCGCGGCCGTCGGAGCTAATCAATGGGGATCTGACCCGGGGGCAATTCAATTCGGCTCGACGTTGTTTCGAAAGCGTCGCGCGATGTCGTTGCGTGCTGCCCGTCCCCGGCAAAGCAATCGACAGGAATGGCTGATGACCGAGAACAAGGTAATCCCCGACCCGAACCACCCGCTGCTGCCGCTCGCGCGGGCCTACACCGACTACTTCACCCCCACGGTCGTCGGCGTGGAGAATCTGCCGACTTCCGGGCCGGCGCTGGTGATCGGCAATCACTCGTCCATCTACTGGGCCCCGGAGGTGTGGATCACCTTCATGGCCATGCTGGAGCACCGCCCCGACGAGCCCAGCTACGGCGTCGCTCACGACATCCTGCTGCGCGCACCGGTTCTCGGTGACAGCCTGCGCCAGTTCGGCGTCATCGCGGCCTCGAAGGAATCCGCAGCCAAGGGGCTCAAGGACGGCGGCGCGGTCATGGTCTACCCCGGCGGCGACTGGGAGGCGTGCCGCCCGTGGACCGATCGCGGCAAGATCGACTTCGCCGATCGCAAGGGCTTCATCCGGCTCGCACTGGAATTGGGGGTTCCGGTGATTCCCGCGGTCGCCAACGGCGGTCACGACTCGATCTTCGTGCTCAGCCGCGGCGAGCGCACCGCCAAGCTGCTGCAGCTCGACAAGCTGGTGCGCGCCAAGGTGTTTCCGTACACCCTGGGCCTGCCCTTCGGCATCGCCCCGATCCTGCCGCAGCTGCCGCTGCCGGCCTCGGTGACGGTGAGCTTCCTGCCCGCCCTGGACTGGTCCACCGAGCCCGGCGACCCGGACGACTCCGCCCTGGTTGACGACTACTACACCCGCACGGTCTCGACCATGCAGACCGAGCTGGACCGGCTGCGCGCCGAGACCCCGAACCCGGTGGTCGCGGGCCTCAAGAAGCACGCGGCGGGCTTGCCCGGACCGCTGAAGGGTCTCGCCGACCTGCTGTGAGCGCGCGGATTCGCTGTAGGGGGACAGCGGATTTCGCCGGATGAGCCATCGAGGATGCCGCACGCGGGCCGAAGCCGCGGGCGGCATCCTCGTTCCGTATCCGGCCGCGATATCCCTCCGGCGCTGCGGACACGCTTCGGCCGCCCGATGTGGTTAACTCGCGGCAAGCGCCCGGGCGGCGACTACCCGGGCCTCGAGCCGGGCGTCCGGAACGCATCCACCGTCCCCGGACGTTGCCTCAGGGAGCCGAGAGGGTGGAAGACATGGCGCGCCTTGTGCATTCGGTAGGTCCCGCGGTGGCGGCGGTGGGGGCGCTCGCGGTGGCGCTGGTGGTGCCGCCCCTGTTGTCGGACGCGGTGCCGACCCGGGTGACCGACCTGGACGAGGGGACCGGCATCACGCTGACCGCGTCCGGTATCGGCGCGGTGCACGGCGGCGAGGATCCCGCCAATGCCGTCTTCTTCCGGGTGCCCGAGCCGATGCGGCGGCAGGCCACCGGTGACGAATCGGTGGTGATCCTGAAATCCGTGGACGGCGAGCGGCGGCTGTCGGTGTCGGTGACCGACGGCATCACCGATTTCCCCACGGCCGCACCCCGCATGCTTCTACCCCTGCGCGCGGCGGGGGTCGCTGCGCGCTTTGACGGAGGAGTCGTCGACGAAGGCGAATTCCACGGTCTCACCTGCGAATTGCCCGATAAGCCGGGCGGCGTGTGCGCGGTGGTCGCGAGCGGCGACGTGGGCGTCACCCTGCTGGCCACCGGACCCACCCGCGAGGCGGGCCTGCAGCTGATCACCGAGGTGCTGAGCTCCGGCAAGGCGGTGGAGGCATGAGCTGGTTCCAGCCGCGTTCGGCATTGTTCTGGGTCTACTGCGTGGCGGTGGTGATGGGGCCGTTGCTGTTCCTGACGCAGGCGGCGGGGCAGGTGTGGTTCGCGGGTGCGGCGGCGCTGGCGGCGCTGCCGATCACGGCGCTCACCCTGCTGGTCATCGGGCGGATCCTGTTCGCGCTGGACCCTTTCCGGGCGCGGCGGCACCTGATGGCTCCGCTGGTGATGGGCGCGATCTGGGGTGCGACGGTGTGGACCGGGCTGGCCATGTGGGCCAACGATCATCTGAGCCGGGCGGTCACGAATCTGTTCGGGGACCGGTTCGCGATCAGCTGGAGTGCTGCGATCACCGCGCCGATCGACGAGGAGTACATCAAGGCGATCGGTATCGCGGTGGTGGCAGTGCTGTTCCGGTCGCGGCTGACCCGGCCCATGCACGGGCTGCTGCTGGGCGCGGCGGTCGGGCTGGGCGCGCAGATCGCGGAGGACTGCCTCTACAGCACGCAGACCGCGTTGTCGTCGCCGCAGACGCCGGTGGCGGACGTGCTGCTGGTGGCGGTGCTGCGGCTGGTCACCGCGCTCACCTCGCACTGGGCCATGTCGGCGCTGGCGGGGGTCGGGATCGTGGTGGCGCTGGTCCGTACGGACCGGTCGTGGCTGTGGCGGTTCGGGATGTTCGCCCTGTTCTACGGACTGGCGTTCACCATGCACGTGCTCTTCGACGCCCCGCGCCCGCCGGGTCCGCCCTTGGTCTCGACCTACCTGCCGATCCTCATCGACCTGGTCATCTTCGCCCTGGCGTACGCCTGGGTGCTGGCGAGCGAGCGGCGCTGGTTCCGCGGGCTCATCGCCCGCCCGGCCGCGCGCGCCATCGGGTCGGAGGCGGCGCTGGCCCCGCTGCTCACCTACCGCCGCCGCCGCGAAGCCCGTGCGGCGCTGCGGCATTCGACGGGCTGGACGCGCAAGCAGGCCCTCGCCTACGAACGTGATCTGGTGGATCGCATCACCGATCTGGATATCTCCGGGCAACCGGGGTTGACGGGTGATGTCGGTCCCGGATCGGGCGGGATCCCGCAGGGGCGGGTGGTCCGTTACCACTGGTAGGTGATTTAACGCGTGCCGGTTACCTGCGTCGAGATAACTGGACGCTAGCGTGGGTCAGTATGAGTGAGGGTCAGACGCCGCCCGCCGACCCCGCGCGTCGGCCGGTGGACGCGTTGCTGGAGCGTCGTCAGCAAGCGCTGTGCAACTACCTCGACGCGAGCGCCGACATCGCCGGCACCCGGATCCGCGCGAACCTGAACGGGTGGCACAAGTGGCTGGCCAAGCTGCCCGGCTCGCCGACCGCTCGTGCCACGGCCCGCCGCGACGCTCTGATGCGGGATCTGGCCGTGCACGGTGTCGGCGCGGACGATCATCGCTGGGGTGTGCTGTCGGGCGGATTCGTGCGCAGTCTCGGCGCGCCGCTGTGCCTGGAGGACACCCTCGCCGAGCTGACCGAGCGCCACAGCGCCGAGCACCCGCACTGGACGCGCCGCTTGGAGGAGCTGGCGCGCGCGACCGGGGAGGCTCGCCCGATGGCCGCGGTGGGGGATCGGGCCGTGGTCGCCGACCTCACCGAGGAGCTGCTCGCCATTACCCGCTCCGCCCCCGATGAGGCCGCGCGGCAACGGCTTTCCGATCATCTGCCCGGCGTCCTGCGGCCGGTGCCGTCCGACATCGAGTCGCTGCGCCGCGACGACAAGCTCGCCGAGGTGGTCTTCGACATCTACGCCGACACCATCAAGCTCGACAACATCACCGTGAATCCGGAGCTGCGCGGCACCGGTCTGGGCACCGCGATCCTGCAGCACCTGTGCCGCGCCGCGGACGCCCATCACCTGTGCATCGTCGGCCAGCTGGTCCCGACCTTCCGCGACGACGACTCCGCCGTGCCGGTGCTGGCGAAATGGTGCCGCCACCAAGGGTTCTCGGTCAACGAGCGGCTGGGCGGCCGCATCGTCCGCACGCCCATGAGCGTTCCGGGCGCCGCGGCCATGTAGCCGCCCCGAAACGCCGAACGCCGCATACCGATCGTCGGTATGCGGCGTTCCGCGTGGAAGCCTGGGTCAGATGCCCATGCCCGAGGCCAGCATCGGCCACGAGTCGTGCAGGGCCTCTTCCCAGTACGGCCAGTAGTGGGTGCCCACCGGGTCGTAGCGGAAGGTGCCCGGGATCTGCAGCGAGTCGAGCTTGCTCTGCAGGTTGTGGGTGCAGGCGTTGACCGCGCCCTCGATGATCATGCCCAGCGCCAGGTTCACGTCACCCTGCACGCCGGGGGCGGACTTGGTGTAGAACTCGACGTCGCGCATGAGCGGGATGCCGCTGCCGCTGGAGACGTAGAGCTGGGTGCCGCGCAGCTTCTCGGCATTGATGACCGGGTCGTTGGCGGCCCACAGCGGGCTGTCGGCCGGGCCGTACATGTTGGCGGTGTTGCCGCCCGCCCAGGTCTCGACGGCCAGCTTCACGAACTGGCGGCCCATCGGGTCGGCGATCTGCGCGCATCCGCTGTAGGCGGCCACGGACTTGAACAGGCCCGGCTTGGCCTCGGCCAGCTGCAGCACCGAGGTGCCGGAGGTGGACAGGCCCGCCAGCGAGTTCAGGCCGGTGGAGCCGAGGGTGGCGTCCAGCAGCGGCGGCAGTTCCTGGGTGAAGAACGTCGTCCACTTGTTGACGCCGAGCTGCGGGTCGGTCTGGATCCAGTCGGCGTAGTAGCTGCCGCGGCCGCCGATCGGCTGGATGACATTGACCTGCTTGTCGGACAGGAAGCCCAGCGCGTTGGTCTGCGCGGACCAGCTGGCGGTGCCCTCGCCGGCGTCGAGGCCGTTGAGCAGGTACAGGTTGGGGGCGGGCTGCGATTCGTCGACCGGACGCTGCACGTCGACGGTGATGTCCCTGCCCATGGCCGCCGAGTAGACCTTCAGATGCCAGGTGCGGCCCTCCTTGGTCACCGAGGAGACCGAGGAGGCCTTGTCCTGGTCGGCCGATCCGGTGCCGGCGGCGAGGCCCACGGACAGGATGGCGGAGAGGGCGACCGCGGCGGTGCGCAGGGCGGTCCGGTTACGTAGTGCAGAGAGCTTCATCGAAGAGCTGATCCCAGTTCTCGGGCCGTGCTCGGCCGCATGTAGATCGGTGCCGGGTCCCGGATGTCCCGGTTTCCCCGCACGCTATGTCTTGTGTCAAGGCAAAACTGTTACCTGACAAATCGTCCGGGCGGTAGTCCCCAATCCGCCGGGCACGTCGTCACGGGGCTGTCGGCCCAGCGTGCGACCATCGAGGGGTGACGAGCAAACCCGACGAGGACCAGCGCCTACGGGACCTGGCGCGCCTGCGGCGGGTGCGGGACCGGATCGATCGCGAGTACGCGCAGCCGTTGGACGTGGAGGCGCTCGCGCGCGACGCGCACATCTCGGCCGGGCACCTGAGCCGGCAGTTCCGGGCCGCCTACGGCGAGTCGGTGTACGCGTATCTGATGACGCGGCGCATCGAGCGGGCCATGGCGCTGCTGCGGCGCGGGGATCTGAGTGTCACCGAAATCTGTTTCGCGGTGGGTTGTTCGTCGCTGGGCACGTTCAGCACCCGATTCACCGAACTGGTCGGTGTGCCGCCGAGTGTGTACAAGCAGCAGATGGCCGACGCGCCCGAAGGCATGCCGTCGTGCGTGGAGAAACAGGTGACTCGACCGATCAGGAATCGAGAAGCCCAGGCAAGCGGCTCGCAACTAGCCTGATCGACATGGACATCACCATTCTCTCGAGCTTCCTCCCGCACAATGACGCGGACGCGGCGCTCGCGTTCTACCGCGACGCGCTCGGCTTCGAGCTGCGCAAGGATGTCGGCTACAACGGCCTGCGCTGGCTCACCGTGGGCCCGCCCGATCAGCCCGGAACCTCCATCGTGCTGCACCCGCCCGCCGTCGATCCGGGCATCACCGAGGACGAGCGCAAGCTCATCGTCGAGATGATGGCCAAGGGCACCTACGGCAGCGTCCTGCTGGCATCCAAGGACGTCGACGCGGCCTTCGAGGCGTTGCAGGCGAACGACGCGGTCGAGATCGTCCAGGAGCCGACCGACCAGCCCTACGGCGTGCGCGACTTCGCGGTGCGCGACCCCGCGGGCAATATGGTCCGTATCCAGCAGGTGCCCTAACCGCTTTTCCGCCCGACCGGTCCCGCCCCGCAGATGGAGACACGCATGGCCTCGAGCAAGTCCACGAAGAACGCCCTGCCCGCCGCCGACGCCCACGATCTGATCCGGGTGGTCGGCGCCCGGGTGAACAACCTCAAGGACGTCTCCGTCGACCTGCCCAAGCGGCGGCTCACCGTGTTCACGGGCGTGTCCGGTTCGGGCAAGAGCTCGCTGGTCTTCGACACCATCGCCGCGGAGTCGCAGCGGCTGATCAACGAGACCTACAGCGCGTTCGTGCAGGGCTTCATGCCGAGCCTGGCCCGCCCGGACGTGGACGTGCTGGAGGGCCTGACCACCGCGATCAGCGTGGACCAGCAACGCATGGGCGGCGATCCGCGCTCCACCGTGGGGACCACCACCGACGCCATGGCCATGCTGCGCATCCTGTTCAGCCGCCTGGGGCAGCCGCATATCGGTTCGCCGCAGGCGTTCTCGTTCAATGTGGCCTCGATCAGCGGCGCGGGCGCGGTGACCGTGGAGAAGGGCGGCAAGCAGGTCAAGGAGCGGCGCACCTTCTCGGTGACCGGCGGTATGTGCCCGCGCTGTGAGGGCCGTGGTTCGGTCAACGACATCGACCTGACCCAGCTCTACGACGACTCGAAGTCGTTGCGGGAGGGGCCGTTCACGATTCCGGGCTACAGCATGGACGGCTGGTTCGGGCGCATCTTCATGGGCAGCGGGTTCTTCGATCCGGACAAGGCGCTCGAGAAGTACAACAAGCGTGAGATCGCCGATCTGTTGTACAAGGAACCGACCAAGATCAAGGTCGAGGGCATCAACCTGACCTACGAGGGTCTGATCCCCAAGATCCGGAAGTCGATGCTGTCCAAGGACATCGACTCGCTGCAACCGCACATCCGCGCCTTCGTCGAGCGCGCGGTCACCTTCCAGATCTGCCCCGACTGCCACGGCACCCGGCTCAGCGAGCTGGCCCGCTCCTCGAAGATCGACGAGATCAGCATCGCCGACGCGTGCGCCATGCAGGTCAGCGATCTGGCCGACTGGGTGCGCGGGCTGCGCGATCCGGGCGTCGCGCCGCTGCTCGAGGCGTTGCGGCAGGTGCTGGACTCGCTGGTGGAGATCGGGCTGGGCTACCTGAGCCTGGACCGCGCCTCGGGCACGCTGTCGGGCGGAGAGGCCCAGCGCGTCAAGATGATCCGCCATCTCGGGTCCGCGCTCACCGACGTCACCTACGTGTTCGACGAGCCGACCGTGGGCCTGCACCCGCACGACATCCAGCGCATGAACGATCTGCTGCTGCGCCTGCGCGACAAGGGCAATACCGTGCTGGTGGTCGAGCACAAGCCGGAGACCATCGCCATCGCCGACCACATCGTCGACATCGGCCCGGCCGCGGGTTCCGGCGGCGGCACCGTCTGCTTCGAGGGCACCGTCGACGGACTGCGCGCCAGCGGCACCATCACCGGCCGCCACTTCGACGACCGGGCCGCGCTCAAGGACGCGGTGCGTGAGTCGAAGGGGGCGCTGCCGATTCGCGGCGCGACCGCCAACAACCTGCAGCAGGTCGACGTCGACATTCCGCTGGGCGTGCTGGTGGTCATCACCGGTGTCGCGGGCTCGGGCAAGAGCTCGCTGGTGCACGGCTCGATTCCCGCCGGTGAGGGCGTGGTGTCGGTCGATCAGGGCGCGATCAAGGGATCGCGGCGCAGCAACCCGGCCACCTACACCGGCCTGCTCGAGCCGATCCGCAAGGCCTTCGCCAAGGCCAATGGCGTGAAACCCGCACTGTTCAGCGCGAATTCGGAGGGCGCGTGCCCGACCTGCAACGGCGCGGGCGTGATCTACAGCGACCTGGCCATCATGGCCGGGGTCGCCACCGTGTGCGAGGAATGCGAAGGCAAGCGCTTCCAGGCCGCGGTGCTCGAATACAAGCTGGGCGGGCGCGACATCAGCGAGGTGCTGGCCATGCCGGTCGCCGAAGCCCTGGGCTTCTTCGCCGAGGGGGAGGCGAAAATCCCTGCCGCCCACAAGATCCTGGAACACCTCAACGAGGTCGGGCTGGGCTATGTGAGCCTGGGCCAGCCGCTGACCACGCTCTCCGGCGGCGAGCGGCAGCGTCTGAAGCTGGCCACCCACATGGGCGAGAAGGGCGGCGTCTACGTCCTGGACGAGCCGACCACCGGTCTGCACCTGGCCGATGTGGAGAACCTGCTCGGATTGCTGGACCGCTTGGTCGATTCCGGTAAGACGGTCATCGTGATCGAGCATCACCAGGCCGTCATGGCGCACGCGGACTGGATCATCGACCTGGGCCCGGGCGCGGGCCACGACGGTGGCCGGATCGTCTTCGAGGGCACGCCCGCGGACCTGGTGGCCGCGCGGTCCACCCTGACCGGCGAGCACCTGGCCGCGTACATCGGCTCCTAGTACACCGTCCCCATCGCCGCGCGCACCTCGTCGAGGGTGCGTTCGGCGATCTCGTTCGCACGCCGATTGCCTTCGCGGACAAGGCCGATCGCGAAGTCCGGGTCGGCGGCCAGTTCCGCGCGGCGGGCGCGGTGGGCGGCGAAGAAGTCGTTGACCGCGTCGGTGGCCAGCTTCTTGAGCGCCGCGCCGCCGCCGTCGCCGAGCTTGTCGGCCAGGGTCACCTCGTCGCTGCCCAGGCACAAGGCCGCGGTGGTGAGCAGCGCGGACACGCCGGGGCGGGCGTCGGGATCGAAGGTGATGCGCCGGTCGGCGTCGGTGGGGGTGCGGCGGATGAGAGCCGCGGTCTCGTCGGCGGTCATGGACAGCGAGATGGCGTTGCCGTAGCTCTTGCTCATCTTGCGCCCGTCCAGGCCAGGGATCTCCGGGGTGGCGGTGAGCAGCGCCTGCGGTTCCGGGAACACCTGCCCGAAGCGTTCGTTGAAGCGCCGCGCGATGACCCGGGTCAGCTCCAGGTGCGGCAGCTGATCCTTGCCGACCGGTACCAGAGTGCCCTTGCAGAACAGGATGTCGGCGGCCTGATGCACCGGGTAGGTGAGCATCAGCCCGCCCAGCGCCCGTCCCGACGCGGCGAGTTCGGTCTTCACCGTCGGATTGCGGTGCAGCTCGGCCTCGGTGACCAGACTCAGGAACGGCAGCATCAGCTGGTTGAGAGCGGGCACCGCGGAATGGGTGAACACCGTGGCCCGGCTGGTGTCGATCCCGGCGGCCGCGTAGTCCAGCACCGCGTTCACCACGTTGTCGCGGACCTGGCCGAGGGTGTCGCGGTCGGTGATGACCTGGTAGTCGGCCAGGATCACCCACAGGTCCACGCCCAGTCCCTGCAAGCGCACCCGTTCCCGGATGGTGCCGAAGTAGTGGCCCAGATGCAGTCTGCCCGTGGGCCGTTCACCGGTGAGGACGCGGAAGCGGCCGGGCTGGGCGGCCACCTCGGCGGCCAGGTCGTCGCTGCGCTCGCGGGTGGCGGCGAAGGAATCCGAAAGGGTGGTCACCGTACAACTCCTGAAAGTTCATGGAGGGCTGCACGAGCAGGGTGTTCCGGTCGGGAAGCACGGGCCGCGTACAGCCCGTGGACATGGTTCAGCGGGCCGCTACTGCGACCAGCGCCATGCCTGCCGGATGTGAATCACCTGTCCACCATAACAAGCGGGCGCGCGGCGCAGGTCAGGGGCGGGGCGGGGTGTCGCCCTTGCGGTAGCGCAGCGGCGGGGTGTCGTAGCGGCGGCGGAACGCGCGGCTGAAGGCGGCCTCGGAGTCGTAGCCGACCTGGTGGGCGACCGCGGCGATGGGAATCGTGGTGGAGCGCAACAGGGTCGCGGCGCGCGCCAGGCGGCGGTCGGCCAGATAGGCGGCGGGCGCGCGGCCCAGCCTGCGGGTGAAGCGGTCGGTGAAGGTGGTGCGCGACATGGACGCCAGCGCCGCCAGATCCGACACCGTCCACGGGGCGGCGGGCGCGCGGTGCACGGCGGTGAGGACGGGGGCGAGTGCCGGGTCGAGGGCGGCGGTCAGCCAGCCGGGGGCGGCGGTGTCGGTGGACCAGGCGCGCAGCGCGTGGATGAACAGCAGGTCCAGGATGCGCGAGATCATGGCGGCCGCGCCCGGCCGCGGATCGGTGACCTCGACCATCAGCAGGTTCAGGCTCAACGGCAGCCAGTCGCGGGCGCGACCGGCGGCGTCGATGTGGATCGCGGAGGCGAGCACGGAAAGCAGTGGGGCGGCCTGGGGTTCGTCGACCAGGAACGAGCCGGTGACCCAGCGGGTGTCGGCCGTCAGCGGCGTCACGGTGTGGCCGTCGCCGCGGGCGAGTACCACCATGTCGCCGGAATGCGCTGTGGTGGGGCCGGATTCGCCGTCCACCCGGATCTCGACGGCGCCCTGCTCGACGATGTGGAGCACCCGCTTGCCGGCCGGAACCCGCACCGGGGCATCGGATTCGGCGGTGTGCCGGGCGACGGTCTCGCCGCGTAGCCGCACCGTCTCCAGAATCTCCGACAGGGCGTCAAGTCCCGCGAGCTCCGCCGGGTCCGGCAACACGGCATCCGGTGATTCGGCAAAGTTTTGCGGTGTTTCCGTCATGGTCTTTGCTCCATCATCCGAATAGCGTAGATCTCGCAACCCGGGAAGCACATGAGATCAGTACTTCGAGAGGAGATACGCCATGGCGGACAAACCTGCGATCGTTCTGGTACACGGATTCTGGGGTGGTGCGGCGCACTGGGCCAAGGTCATCGTGGAATTGCGACGGCGCGGCTACGAGTCGCTGTACGCGGTGGAGAACCCGCTCACCGGGCTGGCCGACGATGCCGCCCGGACCCAGCAGATGGTGCGCCAGATCGCGGGGCCGGTCCTGCTGGTGGGCCATTCGTACGGCGGGGCGGTCATCACCGAGGCCGGTGACCTGCCCAATGTCGAGGGTCTGGTCTATGTCGCGGCCTTCGCGCCGGACGCGGGGGAGAGTCCCGGTCAGATCACCGAGCAGCTGCCCCCGGCGGCGGTCGCGGCCATCGCGCCGGATTCGGACGGCTACCTGTGGATCGCGCAGGACAAGTTCCACGACAGCTTCTGTCAGGACCTGACCGAGGACGAGGCGCTGGTCATGGCCGTCACCCAGAAGGCGCCGGTGGGGTCGGCCTTCGGTGACGCGGTCACCGCCCCGGCCTGGAAGGCCAAGCCGACCTGGTATCAGGTGTCCACCGAGGACCGCATGATCAACCCGGACAACGAGCGGCGGATGGCCGAGCGCATGGGCCCGCGCGGCATCGTGGAGCTGCCCGCGAGCCACGCCTCGCTGGCCTCGCAGCCGGGCGCGATCGCGGATCTGATCGATGCCGCAGTCGCGGATCTGGGCTACCGCTAGCCCTCGACTGACGCGCGGTGCATTCTGTTGTTCGGGGATGCACCGCGGAGTCTTGACTTTCCTGTTCCGCGCCCGCATCGTAGGGATACTTAGCGAGGCTAAGCGATTGGGAGAAATCCCGGCGCCCGAACCGGATTCGGGGCGTGCGGTCACTGGAGATCCAGGGAGGCAGTGATGGTCGAGGACGCCGCGCGTGCGGAGCTGACCCAGCGATTGGCGGATCGGCTCGCCCGCGCCGAGGCCGCCCGGCGCTTCCAGGCGCTGCTGGTCGACGATCAGGTCCGCGCGCTGGCGCCCTCACCCGAGATCGCGGCCGCGGCCCAGCAGCCCGGACTGGCGCAGTCCGAGGTCGTGGCGATCCTCATGGACGGGTACGCGGACCGTCCGGCCATCGCCGAGCGGGCCGCCGAGATCGTCACCGGGCCGGACGGCCGACGCACCCGGCGGCTGCTGCCCGGGTATCGCGCCATCACCTATCGCGAATTGTGGTCGCGCGCGGGCGCACTCGCCGCCGACTGGCACGCGGACACGCGGAATCCCTTGCGCCCCGGCGATTTCCTGTGCTCGCTGGGCCTGGTCAGCGGCGACCTCACCGCGGTCGAGCTGGCGACCGTCCGGCTCGGCCTGGTGAGCGTGCCGTTGCAGGCGAGCGCCCCGGCCGCGCAATGGCATTCGATCATCGCCGAGACCGGCGCACGGGCGCTGGCGGTGAGCCTGGAACTGCTCACCCACGCCCTCGACTGCGTCCTCGACGACACCCCGGTGAAATCGCTGGTGGTCTTCGATTTCGATCCCGGCGACGACCGCCAGGCCGAGACCTACGCCGCCGCACAACGCCGCATCGCCGAGTCGGGCGCCGCGCTGACGCTGGAAACCCTTGCGGCCGTGACCGATCGGGGCCGCGACCTGCCGCCGGTCCCGCCGCACGTGCCCGCCGACCCCGACGAGCCCGCGCTGCTCATCTACACCTCCGGCAGCACCGGCACCCCCAAGGGCGCGATCTACACCCACCGCCTGGTGACCGGAATGTGGCAGGGCCCGGCCCAGATCCCGGTCCCGGTGCTGAACTTCTGCTACATGCCCCTGAGCCACGTCGCCGGACGCATGGTGGTGAACGGCACCTTCTCCCGCGGCGGCACCGTCTACTGCACCGCCTCGGGCGATATGTCGACCCTGTTCGAGGACTTCCGGCTGGCCCGGCCCACCGAGGCGTTCTTCGTGCCGCGCGTGTGCGAGATGGTGTTCCAGCGCTACCAGAGCGAGTCGCAGCGCCGCCGGGCCGCGGGCGCGTCCGCCGAGGAGGCCGCGGCGGCCGCGAAAACCGCGCTGCGACAGGACTTCCTGGGTGAGCGCCTGGCCCGCGTCATGGTCGGCAGCGCGCCCATCTCCGCGGAGATGAAGGAGTTCATGAACTCGGTGCTGGATCAGCCGCTCATCGACGGCTACGGCTCCACCGAGGCGGGCGGCGGCCTGCTCATCGACAACGAGATCCGCCGGCCGCCGGTGCTCGACTACAAGCTGGTCGACGTCCCCGAGCTCGGCTATTTCGCCACCGACAAGCCGTATCCGCGCGGCGAGTTCCTGGTGAAGTCGATCCTGCAGGTCCCCGGCTACTTCAAGCGGCCCGAGCTGACCGCGGAGATGTTCGACGAGGACGGCTTCTACCGCACCGGCGACATCGTCGCCGAGGTCCGCCCCGACCACCTGGTCTACGTCGACCGCCGCAACAATGTGCTCAAGCTGTCGCAGGGCGAGTTCGTGACGGTGGCCACGCTGGAGGCGGTCTACGCCACCAGCCCGCTCATCTCCCAGATCTTCGTGCACGGCTCCAGCGAACGCTCGCATCTGCTGGCCGTCATCGTGCCCACCGACGCGGCCCGCGCGCTCGAACCCGCCGAACGGACCGCCGCGATCGCCGAGTCGCTGCGGCAGCTGGCCAAGGACGCGGAGCTGGAGTCCTACGAGATTCCGCGCGAGTTCCTGCTCGAATCCGAGCCCTTCACCCAGGACAACGGGCTGCTGTCGGGGATCGGAAAACTGTTGCGGCCCAAGCTGCGGGAACGCTACGGCGACCGGCTCGAGGAGCTCTACCGGGCCCAGGCCCGGCGCCAGGAGGACGAGCTGGCCGCGCTGCGCGTCGGGGCCGCCGACCGGCCGGTGCTCGAGACGGTGCGCACGGCGGCGTGCGCGATCCTCGGCGGCGGTGAGCCCGCGGCGGACGAGCACTTCACCGATCTGGGCGGGGATTCGCTGTCGGCGCTGTCGTATTCGACGCTGCTGCGGGAGATCTTCGGCATCGAGGTGCCGGTCGGCGTCATCGTGAGTCCCGCCAACGACTTCACCGGGCTGGCCGCCTACATCGAGGCCGCGCGCGCCGGTGACATCCGCCCGACCGCGGCGACGGTGCACGGCGGCACCGAGATCCGGGCCGCCGACCTCACCCTCGACAAGTTCCTCGACGCGCCGACCCTCGACGCGGCCCCCGAGCTGCCGCTCGCCCCGCAGCCGCCGCGCACGGTGCTGCTCACCGGCGCCAACGGCTACCTGGGCCGGTTCCTGTGCCTGGAATGGCTGGAGCGCCTGGACGATTCGGGCGGCACCCTGATCTGCGTGATCCGCGGCCGCGACGCCGAGTCCGCGCGAGCGCGGCTCGACGAGGTCTTCGACAGCGGCGATCCGGCGCTGCTCGCGCGCTACCGCGAGCTCGCCGACCGCCGCCTGCGCGTGCTCGCCGGCGACATCGCCGACCCGTATTTCGGCCTGGACCACCAGGAATGGCAGGACCTGGCCGCCACCGTCGACCTGATCGTGCACCCCGCCGCCCTGGTCAACCACGTGCTGCCCTACGACCAGCTCTTCGCACCGAACGTGGTCGGCACCGCCGAGGTGATCCGGCTGGCCCTGACCACGGTCCGCAAGCCGGTGACCTATCTGTCCACGGTCGCCGTGGCCGCGCAGATCGATCCCGCGGTCTTCACCGAGGACGGCGACATCCGCGAGATCAGCCCCGTGCGTTCCCTCGACGACGGCTACGCCAACGGCTACGGCAACAGCAAGTGGGCCGGTGAGGTGCTGCTGCGCGAGGCCCACGATCTGTGCGGGCTGCCGGTGGCGGTGTTCCGCTCCGACATGATCCTGGCCCACACCACCTTCGCCGGTCAGCTGAACCTGCCCGACATGTTCACCCGCCTGCTGCTCAGCGTGCTCGCCACCGGTCTGGCCCCGAAGTCGTTCTACGCCTTGGACGCTCGCGGCGAACGGCAGCGCGCCCACTACGACGGCCTGCCCGCCGACTTCACCGCCGCCGCCATCACCGCTCTCGGCGCCCGCGTCACCGATGGTTTCGACAGCTTCGACGTGCTCAACCCGCACGACGACGGGATCTCCCTCGACGAGTTCGTGGACTGGCTCATCGAATCCGGCCACCCCATCGACCGCATCGACGCGCACCGCGACTGGTTCACCCGCTTCGAGACCGCCCTGCGCGCGCTCCCGGAGAAACAACGCTCCTACTCGGTGCTCCCGCTGCTGCACGCCTACCGCCACCCCGCACCCCCGATCCCCGGCGCGGCCCTCCCGGCCAAGCGCTTCCAGGCCGCGGTCCAGCACGCGAAACTCGGCCCGACCGGAGACATCCCGCACCTGACCAGAGGGCTCATCGACAAGTACGCCGCCGACCTGCGCCTGCGCGGCCTGCTCCCGCCGTCCTGACGCCGGCGTTTCGAGCCTTTCGGAGGTTGCGGGAGTGCTGAACTCGCCAAATCTCGGTGAAGCTGCCCACGCTCTCAGGGGCTTCCACCGAGTAGCTGAGCTGGTCCGGAGCCCGGGTCGCGTCGGCGGGCTGATGCGCGCACCGGAGGCGGCGCTGCGCTGACCCGCGGCACGCGAACGGCCGCGGCCCGGCGCCGATCACATAGTCTGACCGGAATGTCGCTCTGCGACACCCGAGCGAGACGAGTACGAGAGGACTCCTCGATGACGCGACGCACCGTGATGACCCTGGTCTCGGCGGCGATGCTGGCCACCGGCCCGCTCACCGCCGCCGCCCTGGCCGACCCGCCCGCGCGGGCCGAGGGCGCGACCCCGGGCGCGGTCGTCGGCGATGACGCGCTGCCGCAACACCTGTGGCTCGACGGGACCGGATCGGCCCGCAAACTCACCTACTGGACCCGCGATTCGTCCGATCAGCCCGCGTTGTCCACCGGGGTCGTGTTCACCCCGGCGGGCGCCCCGCCGCCCGGCGGCTGGCCGGTGCTGTCGTGGGAGCACGGCACGGTCGGCATCGGCGACGACTGCGCGCCGTCGGTGACCGGTCGCTCCGATCGCGACAACGGCTTCCTGGCCACCTGGCTGCGGCAGGGCTACGCCATCGTCGCCACCGACTACATCGGGCTGGGCACCCCCGGCGTGCACGCCTACCTCGACGGCCGCGCCGAGGCGCACGCCGCCATCGACATGGTGCGTGCCGCCCGCGCGGTGGACCGGTCGCTGGCCTCGAAGTGGGTCGCGATCGGTCAGTCGCAGGGCGGCGGGGCCGCGGTGTTCACCGCCTCGCTCGCGACTCGCTATGCGCCCGAACTGGATTACCGCGGCGCGGTCGCCACCGGCCCGGCCTCCAATATCGTCGACGCCGCCACGCTGATCGGTCCGGGCACCGCCGTCGGGTCCCCGCACATCACCGCGTACGCCACCTACGTCCTCGACGGCCTGAAGGCGGCCCGCCCGGACTTCGACCTGGACAGCTACCTCAGCCCGGAGGGCAAGGACCTGGTCGAGGACGCCAAGACGCTGTGCTTCACGCCGCTGGCCGAACGCGCCGACGGGCTGACGCTGGGGCAGCTGCTGTCGCGCCCGCTGGCCCAGGGCGATTTCGTGCCCACCGCGCGCTCGGTCATGGATGTGCCGCTGACCGGCTACGACCGGCCGCTGTTCATCGGCCAGGGCACCAACGACACCGACGTCCCCGCGCCCCTGACCGCCAAACTGGTCGCCGACATGGCGCTGGCGGGCACCTTCCCCGAGGTGCATGTCTACCCGGGCAAGGACCACAGCGGCGCGATGCTGGCCTCGCTGGCCGACAGTGTGCCCTTCGTGGCCCGACTGTTCGCCTGACCATCCGCGAGAAAGCGAAAGGCCGAGTGGCGCAGCGCCACTCGGCCTTCGTCGGCTCCGGATATCAGCCGCTGGTGACGGTGGTGTCGATGAGGCCGAACACCTCACCCTGCGGGCCCGCCACGATGCCCATGCGCCCGAAGGGGCTGTCCGAGGCGCCCATGAGCAGGGTCGCGCCGAGCGAGGTCGCCTTGTCCAGCGCGGCGTCCGCGCCCGCGACCTGGAACCAGGTCAGCCAGTAGTTGGGGCCGCCGCCCGGCTGCCCGGTGCTGTCGGCCATGCCGCCCATCGGCCGTCCGTCCGGACCGGCGAAGGTGGCGTAGGGCATCTGCTCGTTGCCGATCTCGTCGTACGACCAGCCGAACACCGCGTTGTAGAAGTCCTGGGACGGCTTGTAGCCGTTGGTGTGCAGGTCGTTCCAGCAGTACGCGCCCGGCTCGTTGAAGATCCCGGCGCCGGTGTGCGCCTTGGCTTCCCAGACGCCGAACACCGCGCCCGCGGTGTCGCCGGCGATGAACATGCGCCCGACGTCCATGACGTCGAAGGGCGGCATGAAGACCGCGCCGCCGGCCTTGGTCACCGCGCCCGCGATCGCGTCGGCGCTGTCGGCGGCGAAGTAGGTGGTCCACACCGAGGGCATGGGGTCGGGGCCCATCTTGGGTCCGATGCCCGCGGCGGGTTTGCCGTCGAGCATGGCCATCAGATAGCCGCCGGCCTCGGGCGGGCTGTCGAGGACTTCCCAGCCGAGCAGCTGGGAGTAGAAGTCCCGCGCGGCGGCGGGATCGTCGACCGAGCAGTCGACCCAACACGGAGTTCCTTGGGGCCAAACCTTGTCTGTCGTGGGCATCCGGATCCTCCCGGTAACGGTCGGTGGCGGCCGGCCGCTGCGGTCGGCCGGACCCAGAATACCGATTGGTCCGCCGTGATCGGTGCGATCCGTCCAGGTCAGACGTCCAACGCCCCGACCACGTCGTCGAAGGTGTCGCGGGCCAGCAGCTCCGCGTAGAACCCATTGCGTTCGACCAGTTCCCGATGCGTCCCGCGCTCCACCACCCGGCCGCGGTCGAGGACCACGATCTGATCGGCGTCGCGGATGGTCGACAATCGGTGCGCGATCGTGATGGTGGTCCGATTCGCCGACAGCGTGTCGATGGCGGCCTGCACCTCCCGCTCGGTGCGGGTGTCCAGCGCGCTGGTCGCCTCGTCGAGCACCATGATCGGCGGATTGCGCAGGATCGCCCGCGCCACCGCCAGCCGCTGCTTCTCGCCGCCGGAGAACCGGTAGCCGCGCTCGCCGACCAGGGTGCCGTAGCCGTCGGGCAGGCTCATGATGTGGTCGTGGATCTGCGCCGCGCGTGCCGCGGCGTGCAGTTCGGCCTCGGTGGCATCGGGTTTGGCGAAGCGCAGGTTGTCGGCGACCGAGGAGTGGAACAGGTAGGTCTCCTGCGACACCACGCCCACCGCCGCGGACAGCTCGGCGAACGACAGGTCCCGCACATCGACCCCGTCGACGGTGACCCGTCCGGAGCTCACGTCGTAGAGCCGCGCCACCAGATAGCCGAGAGTCGTCTTGCCCGAACCGGTTTCGCCGACGATGGCCAGGCTGGTCCCGGCGGGCACCTCGATGTCGATGTCGCTGAGCACGTCCCGGTCCGCGTCGTAGGCGAAGCCGACCCGGTCGAACCGCACCGCGCCGGTCACTCGCTCGGGCAGCGGGGTGGGGTGCTCGGGCTCCTCGATATCGGGTCGCAGATCCAGGTATTCGAAGATCCGCCCGAACAGCGCCAGCGAGCTCTGGATGTCCACGCCGGTCGACAGCAGCATCACCGACGGCCGCAGCAAACCGCTCTGCAGCGTGGTGAACGCGACCAGGGTGCCGATCGACACCAGCGGATGCCCCGAGGCCACGGTCATGCCCGCCGCCCAGTAGACTACCGCGGGCATGGCCGCCATCACGATGGAGATGGTGGACTGCCGCCACCGCCCGGCCATGCTGGCGCGGATCTCGAGATCCACCAGCCCGCGCGATTCCCGGGTGAAGTCCTCGACCAGGGCGGGGGAGCGGCCCATGGTGCGCGCCAACAGGATTCCGCTCACCGACAGCGATTCCTCCACGATCGCCGACATGCCCGCCAGCTTGCGCTGCTTCTCCCCGGTGATGCGCCGGCGCTCGGAGCCGACCCGGCGGCTGATCCACACGAACAGCGGCAGCATGGCCAGCGAGACCAGGGTGAGCCGCCAGTCGAGCGCGAACATGGCGATGACCGCCGCGACGACGGAGGTGAAGTTGGAGACCAGGGAGGTGAGGGTCGAGGTGACGGTGGACTGCATGCCGCCGATGTCGTTGGCGATGCGCGACTGCACCTCGCCGGTGCGGGTGGCGGTGAAGAACGACAGCGGCATGGATTGCAGCCGCGCGTAGACCGCCGAGCGCAGATCGTGCATGACGTCCTGGCCGACGCCGGTGGAGATGTAGGTCTGCAGCACGCCGAACACGCTGTTCAGCGCAGCCACGGCGATCATGCCCGCGGCCAGCAGGGTGAGCAGGCCGGTGCGGCCGCCGGGCAGGGCGTCGTCGATGATGCCGCGCAGCAGGAACGGGGAGGCCAGACCGGCCAGCGAGGCCAGGCCGACCAGGGCCGCGACCAGGGTCAGGCGTCCCCGATAGGGCTGGAAGAGCCGGACGATCCGGCGAAGTTCCGTTTCCGGAGTCTGTGTGTCTTTCGAAGCCATAGCGCCTCCTTTCGCAGGGAGTCACACGCTGTAACTGAGTCTGACTCATTATTGTTCCGAGGACAATGAGTTATGCTCTGAATCATGTCGAGCACGCCCGCGGACCAGCCGCGCGCCACCGGGGAACCCCGCGAGGACGACCTCGCCGAACTGTTCCTGCGCGCGACCAAACGCCTGCACCGCACCCAGTCGGCGCGACTGTCCCCGCTCGGCCTGACCCCCGCCCAGGCCCGCGCGCTGCGCATCATCGGCCGCGCCGCCGAGCACGCGGACGAACCACTGCGCATGTCCGCGCTCGCCGAGCACCTGGGCATCGTGCCGCGCTCGGCCACCACCGTGGTCGACGCGCTGGTCGCCGCGGGTCTGGTTGCCCGCGAAGCGGATCCGGCCAATCGCCGCGCCACCCTGGTCACCTTGACCGCGGCCGGTCACGACGCGCTCGCCCGCATGTTCGCGGCCCGGCGCGACGCCGCCGAGGAGATGTTCGCCGCCCTCACTCCGGAACAGCGCTATACCCTGCGCGATCTGCTCGCCGCACTGACCTCCGGCGAATCCGCGCCGCGCTGACGGGCATACAGTCGGGCGTGTTCGCCGATCCGAGCTCGTCATCGTCATCAGCAAGGAGCCCGATAATGCCGCGTGAGCTGGCCGACCTGCCCTTCGCCCGTTTCCTGGAGCCGCAGGACGCGCTGCGTGACGAAGGCGCGTACGACTGCGCGCATTTCGACGGCCTGTCCCTGGACGACCCGCAGCTGCGCGGGGTCACCTTCACCGAGTGCGCCATCTCGGCCACCACGGTGAACGGCGGCTTCTTCCGGTATTCGCGCTTCAACGACGTCTGGCTCAACAGCACCCGCTGGATCCGCACCGATCTGTCCGAAACCAATTGGATGGACGTGGAATTCGTGATGGCCGCGCTGTCGGGGGTGGAGGCGTTCGGTTCGGTGCTGCGCCGGGTGAGCTTTCACAACTGCAAGTTCGATTCGGTGAATCTGCGCGGCGCGACGCTCACCGACGTCTCGTTCGTGGACTGCGTGCTGCGCGATGTGGACATCAGCGAGGCCAAGGCGACCTCGGTGAGCTTTCCGGGCTCGGAGATCTCCGGGCTGTCGCTGCGCAACGCGAAGCTGAAGCAGGTGGATCTGCGCCAGGCCCGGTCGATCGGCGTCTCCAGTGGTGTCGAATCGTTGTCCGGCGCGCTGGTCACCAACCATCAGCTGCTCGAGCTGGCCCCGGTGTTCGCGCACGCGTTCGGGATCGTGGTCAAGGATCTCTGAGTTAGTAGCGCTAGTGAACTGACTCGAGTTACGCTGCTCACATGACGGAGTGGCGGCCCACGGCCTGCATCCTGTGCGAGTGCAACTGCGGCATCCAGGTGCTGCTCGGCCCGGACGGCCGGTCCTTCGAGAAGATCCGCGGCGACAAGCTGCATCCCGCCTCGGAGGGGTACACCTGCAACAAGGCCCTGCAGCTGGACCGCTACCAGAACGGGCGCACCGGCCGCCTGACCGCGCCGCTGCGCCGCCGCGCCGACGGCAGCTTCGAGGAAATCGATTGGGACACCGCGATTTCCGAGATCTCCGCGCGGCTGCTCGAGATCGGCCACCACTTCGGCGGGGAGTCGATCTTCTACTACGGCGGCGGCGGACAGGGCAATCACCTGGGCGGCGCGTACGCCCCGGCGACCATGGCCGCCTACGGCATGAAGTACCGCTCCAGCGCGCTGGCCCAGGAGAAGACCGGCGATTTCTGGGTGGGCGCGCGTATGACGGGCTACCCGATGCGCGCCGATGTCGAGCACGCCGAGGTGGCGTTCTTCATCGGCAAGAATCCCTATCAGTCGCACGGCTTCCCACGGGCGCGCACGGTGCTCAAGGAGATCGCCAAGGATCCCGCCCGATCCATGATCGTGCTGGATCCGGTCCGCACCGAGACCGCGGAACTGGCCGACTTCCATCTGCAGCTGAAGCCCGGCACCGACGTGTACCTGCTCACGGCCATGGCCGCGATCCTGGTGCGCGACAACCTCCTCGACGAGGAGTGGCTGGCAGCCCACACCACCGGCCTCGACGCCGTCCTCGCGGTGCTGCGGGCGGTGCCGATCGAGAAGTACTGCGCCATCGCCGATGTCGATCCGGACCTGGTGACCGCGGCGACGCACCGGCTGGCGGCGGCCGAGTCGGTGGCGGCGCTCGAGGATCTCGGCGTGCAGATGAACCGGTACTCGACCGTGGTCAGCTACGTCGAGAAGCTGGTGTGGCTGCTCACCGGCAATGTCGGAAAGCCCGGCACCCAATACGCTTTCACCGGCCTGAGCAATCTCGGCCACGACCGCGGACACCCCGCCGGGGAGGGCCCCAAGAGCCCGGTGGCGGGCGCGCAGATCGTGAGCGGGCTGGTGCCGTGCAATGTGATCAGTGAGGAGATCCTCACCGACCACCCCGCGCGCTATCGGGCCATGTTCGTCGAGAGCGCCAATCCCGCGCACTCCCTGGCCGATTCGGCCCGTATGCGCGAGGCGCTGCGGGCGCTGGAACTGGTGGTCGTCATCGACGTCGCCATGACCGAGACCGCCCGCGAGGCCGACTACGTGCTGCCCGCGCCCACCCAGTTCGAGAAGTTCGAGGCCACCTTCTTCAACTTCGACTTCCCGCGCAATATCTTCCATCTGCGCCACCCGGTGCTGCCCGCCCCCGAGGGCGTACTGCCCGAACCCGAGATCCACGCCCGCCTGGTCGAGGCCGCGGGTGTGCTGGGCGAGGCCGACTACGCGCCGCTGCGGGCCGCGCTGGCTCAGGGCCGGGAGGCGTTCGCCATGGCCTTCCTGGGCATTCTGGGCGATCCGGCCCGCTCGAAACTGGCTCCCGTGCTGCTGTACCGGACGCTGGGGGAGACCCTGCCCGACGGCGCGGCATCGGCGGCGCTGCTGTGGGCGGCCGCCTACAACATGGTCCGCAAGTTCCCGGCCAGTGTCGAACGCGCCGGGTACGGCAGCGGATTGGAAGCCGGGGAGCGGCTGTTCGAGGCCATCCTGACTGGCAAGCACGGCATCGTGATCTCCGAGGACGACTACGAGGAGACCTGGAACCGGGTGCGTGACAAGGTGATCCGGCTGGAGGTGCCCGAGCTGCTGGAGGTGGTCGCCACCCTGCCCGAGCCCGCCGCCGAGGACCGCGCGGCCTGGCCGTTCGTCCTGTCCGCCGGGGAGCGGCGGGCCTTCACCGCCAACACCATCTTCCGGGACCCGGCCTGGCGCAAGCGCGACGCGGCCGGAACCCTGCGCATCAGCACCGGCGACGCCGAACGGCTCGGGCTCACCGCCGGGGACCTGGTGCAGGTCACCACCCGCCGCGGCACCGCGCGCGTGCCCGTCGAACCCACCGACCGGATGCGCTCGGGCCACCTGTCGCTGCCCAACGGTTTCGGCCTCTCGGTCGCCGGCGCCGACGGCGCCCCGGTCACCACCGGAACCGCGCCCAACGAGCTGACCTCGGTCGAGGACCGTGACGAATGGGTCGGCACCCCCTGGCACAAGTACGTTCCCGCTCGCCTGGATACCGTGACCACATGAAACGTACGAGTTTCGCGAACTGGCCGTGCACCGTCGCCCGCACCGTCGACCTGCTGGGCGACTGGTGGACGCCGCTGATCCTGCGCGAAGCTTTCTACGGCGCCAAGCGTTTCGACGATTTCGAGTCCACCCTCGGGCTCAGCCGCAATGTCCTCACCCAGCGACTGACCCGGCTGGTGGAGGCGGGCCTGCTCGACAAGGTTCCCTACCAGGACCGCCCGGTGCGCCACGAATACCGGCTCACCACCCAGGGCCGCGACTTCTTCCCGGTGATCGCGGCCATGATGGCCTGGGGCGACCGCTATCTGGCCCCCGAATCCGGGGAGCCGGTGCTGCTCCACCACACCGCCTGCGACCACGACACCCACGCCGAGGTGGTGTGCGCGCACTGCCGGGAACCGCTGCGCCACGAGGACATCTCCGCCCGGCTCGGCCCGGGCTTCCCGGCGCGGCTGCGCGACGCGGCGCTGGCGACGGGCCGGTTCGCCGACGAGCCCTGAACCAGGGGTGTTCTAAGCTGCAAGCACTATGGCCCTGAACGCGACTCTCCACACCTTCGCCGTGCAACTGTCCGATATCGATCGGGGGGTGTACGAGGAGCTGGATCTGCGGGTCGCCCAGCATCCTTCGGAGACGGCCGAATACATGCTGACCCGGGTGCTGGCCTACTGCCTCGAGTACGAGGAGGGCATCGCGTTCAGCGTCGGCGGGGTCTCCTCGACCGATGAGCCGCCGGTGATGATCCGCGACCTCACCACCCGCATGACCGCCTGGATCGATGTGGGCGCGCCCGAGGCCGCCCGCATCCACCGGGGCAGCAAACTGGCCGACCGCGTGGTCATCTACACCCACCGGGATCCGGTCAAGGTGCTGGCGCAGCTCCCGGCGAAGCGGATTCACCACGCCTCGGAGATCCGCGTCTATTCGTTCGACCCCACTTTCATCGAGGACGCGACCCCGTTCCTGCAGCGCCGCAACGCGCTCACGCTCTCGATCACCGACCGGCACCTGTATCTGGAGTTGAACGGCAACACGCTCTCGACCGATATCGAAGAGCACCGCCTGTCCTGATGGCCGCCTCCCGTCGACGCCTGCTCAGCGCGGCCGCGGTCACCGCGGCCCTGCTGACCGTGACGGTGGGCTGCGGCAGGCGGCACTCCGAGACCGACGATCGACCCGATTACAGCGGCCCGGCCGGGCAGGTCATCACCGTGATCTCCGATTCGGCCGACGCGACCACCGCCACTCTCAGCGCATGGGATCGGGTTGGGGCGCAGTGGGTTCGGGCGATCGGACCGTTGCGCGCCGATGTCGGCGCGCAGGGCATCGGCCCCGCCAGCGAATCGGCGACCCGTTCGCCCGCCGGAGTCTGGTCGCTGACAGAGGCTTTCGGCATCGCCGCCGACAACGGCACCCGGCTGCCGTACCGGCGGGTGACGACCTCGGACTGGTGGGTGTCGGACACCGCGTCGCGCTACTACAACACGCATTACAGTTGCGCGCCCGGTCATTGCCCGTTCGACGAATCCGCCGGTGAGGATCTCGGCAGCGCGGGCCCGGCCTACGATCACGCCGTCGTCATCGACTACAACCGCGCTCCCGTCGTCGCGGGGGCCGGATCGGCCTATTTCCTGCACGTCGGCGACGGCCACCCGACCGCGGGCTGCGTCGCGGTTCCCGCCGCCGACCTGGACCGGCTCATGCGCTGGCTGGATCCGGCACGCGGGCCGGTCATCGATATCGCCGTCCGGGAATAGGCCCCGAAAACCGCGATTTCGCATTCGAAACACCTTGTGCCTGTTCTCACAATGTCGCACATGCGACCTGCGGGTTATCGGACCGGGTGAATAGCCGCGGCATCCTCCGGCGTCGCGCGAAAAGCACGTTTGACGTGTGGCAATTCCAACAATTCGCACTGGCTATCGCGTGCACACCGCAAAAGCCAGCATGTTTCGGGCAACTAAGGTTCGGGTATTCGACTTTGTCGAACGCGAAAAGGAATTGAAACATGGGTGCGAGCCTGATGATCGTGGGGGACGACTACGGGGTCCGCGGCTCCTTGCGGGCGGCGATGGAAGAGGAAGGATACGAGGTCGCCGAGGCCGGCGCGGGTGAGGCCGCGCTGGAACAACTGCGGGTGAACGGCGCGCCGGACGTGATGGTCGTGGACCTCTTGTCCGGCGAAATGGACGCCTTCACCTGTATCCGTGAGGTCCGCCGCGCGCACGAGGTGCCGATCATGGTGGTCAGCGCCAGCAACGACACCCATGACGTGGTCGCCGCCCTGGAAGCGGGTGCCGACGACTTCGTCACCAAGCCGTTCGAGATCAAGGAGATCAGCGCGCGCATGCGGGCGCTGCGACGGCGCCCGCACCTGGGCGGGCTGCCCGACGAATCGGTGACCGAACCGCTCACCGAGATCGTGCTCGACCCCGACGACGCTGCGCCGCTGGTGCTTTCGCCCGAGGGTGGCGCGGTGCGCCGGGGTGAGGAGCAGATTCCGTTGACCATCACCGAATTCCGGCTGCTGTGCGAGCTGGCCGCGAATCCGGGCCGCGTGCTCACCCGCACCCTGCTGCTCGAAAGAGCCTGGGACGAAGGCTTCTTCGGCGACGAACGACTCGTCGACGTCCATGTGCGCCGCTTGCGCACGAAGATCGAGGCCGACCCCTCCGACCCCCGCATCGTGGTGACGGTGCGCGGGCTCGGCTACCGCCTCGACATGCCCCGCTGAGGCTCGCGTCCCGGGCGGAGTCATCGGATCGTCATGAGATCGCAATGAGTTCGCATGGAAGACCTCAACGTTGCTTGGTCAGGCTGAGATGGTCATGCAGATCCCAATCAGCAAATTTGACGCGATATCCCAGCAAACCATCCAGATCCGGGAACCCGAGCTCGCCGACGGCGCGCACATGTGGCAGATCGCCGAGAACTCCCGGGTACTCGACACCAACTCCAGCTACGCCTATCTGCTGTGGTGCCGCGATTTCCCGGCCACGTCGATGGTCGCCGAGATCGACGGCGAGGTAGCCGGTTTCGTCATCGGTTACACCCGGCCGGCGTGGCCCACTGTCCTGTTCGTCTGGCAGGTGGCCGTGGACCAGCCGCACCGCGGGCACGGACTCGGTGTGGACATGCTCGACGCACTGCTGGAACGCACCACCGCGCACGGCATCACCCAGCTCGAAACCACCATCTCGCCGGACAATCCGGCGTCGGTGGCCATGTTCGCCGCCCTGGCCCGCCGCCGGGGCGCGGCGCTGACCCGCACGACCTTGTTCTCGGCGGATCAATTCCCCGGCGGGCATCAGCCGGAGGATCTCTACCGCATCGCACCGGTGACCACTCAGGAGGAACCGCGATGATCACCACCACCCCCGACCTGTCCGTGTTCGCGGATCTGGAATCGAATGTGCGCGGCTACTGCCGCTCCTGGCCGACGGTGTTCGACACCGCCTCGGGAGCCTGGCTGCGCGACGAGACCGGCCGCGAATACCTGGACTTCTTCGCCGGCGCGGGCGCGCTCAACTACGGCCACAACAATCCGGTGCTCAAGCAGTCGCTGCTCGACTACATCGCGGGCGACGGCCTGACCCACGGCCTGGACATGTCCACCGTCGCCAAACGCGAACTGCTGGAATCGCTGCGCGAGCGCATCCTGCGGCCGCGCGGGCTGGACTACAAGGTGCAGTTCCCCGGACCCACCGGCGCGAACGCGGTGGAGGCGGCGCTGAAGCTGGCCCGCAAGGTCACCGGCCGCACCGAGATCCTCAACTTCACCAACGCTTTCCACGGCATGACGCTGGGCGCGCTGTCGGTCACCGGCAATGCCGCCAAGCGGGCGGGCGCGGGCGTGCCGTTGCAGCACGCCACCTCGATGCCCTTCGACGGCTACCTGTCCGGCGCCGAGGGCGACTCCTTCGAGTGGATGGAGCGGGTCCTCGACGACGCCTCCTCCGGCCTGGACAGCCCGGCCGCGGTCATCGTCGAGACCGTGCAGGGCGAGGGCGGGGTCAATATCGCCAGCGTGGAATGGCTGCGCAAGCTGGCCGGATTGTGCTCCGCGCGCGAGATTCTGCTGATCGTGGACGATGTGCAGATGGGCTGTGGCCGCACCGGCCCGTTCTTCTCCTTCGAGAACGCCGGCATCACACCGGATATCGTCACCCTGTCCAAGTCGATCGGCGGCTACGGCCTGCCGATGGCGCTGGTGTTGTTCAAACCCGAACTGGACCAGTGGAAGCCGGGCGAGCACAACGGCACCTTCCGCGGCAACAACCCGGCCTTCGTGACCGCCCGCACCGCCATCGAGCACTACTGGTCCGACGACGGCCTGGAGTCGGCCACCCGGGCCAAGGGCGCGCGCATCGATCGCGCCCTGACCGGCATGGCCGCCGCCTTCGACGGCGTGAGCGCCCGCGGGCGCGGGCTGGTGCACGGCCTGGTCTTCGACGACGCCTCCCAGGCGGAGAAGGTGTGCGCCGCCGCCTTCCAGCGCGGACTGCTGGTCGAGACCTCCGGTCCCGAGGACGAGGTGGTGAAACTGCTTCCGCCGCTGACCATTTCCGAGTACGAGCTCGATCACGGTCTGGAACTGCTGGCTTCCTCGCTGGACGTCGTCGGCAGCGGGCGGGGGCGCTGACATGATCGTGCGCAGCACCGCCGAGATCACCGGCACCGACCGCGATGTCGCGGGACCGGGCTGGCGCAGCAAGCGCATCGTGCTGGGCGGCGACCGGGTCGGGTTCTCGTTCCACGAGACCACCATCGACGCCGAGTCCGTCCACGAGTTCCACTACCAGAATCACGTCGAGGCCGTCTGGCTGGTCGAGGGCGACGGCACCCTGGTCGATCTCGACCACGGCGTCACCTACGAGCTGGGCCCCGGCTCGATGTATCTGCTCGACGGCCACGAACGCCACCGCCTGTTCGCCCGCACCCGGATGCGCATGCTGTGCGTGTTCAATCCGCCGGTGACCGGGCAGGAGGTCCACGACGAGAACGGTGTCTACCCGCTGGTCGCCGTCGACTAGGAGATTCGCATGACCCTGTCCGACTACGGATTGATCGACCGCTACCGCACCCGCACGGTCGCCGGGACGCCGCCGATCGAGCGCGACGACCCGACGGTCTGGGGCCCGATCGACTCCCACGGCCTGGCCGAGTTCGACGACAACGGCTACGCGGTGCTGGACATGCTGCTCGACCCGGACGAGGTGCGGGCGGTGGCGACCGAGATGCAGCACCTGACCAGCGATCCCGAGTTGCTGCTCGACGAGCGCGTGATCATCGAGCGGGCCTCGCATCGAGTGCGCTCGGTCTTCGACGTGCACCGGTTCAGCCCGATGATCGGGGAGCTGGTGCGCCAGGACCGGATCGGGGGTCTGGCCCGCCAGATCCTCGGCTCGGATGTCTACCTGCACCAGGCCCGGGTGAACTACATGCCCGGATTCACCGGCGCCGGGTTCTACTGGCATTCGGACTTCGAGACCTGGCACGCCGAGGACGGCATGCCCGCCCCGCGCGCGGTGAGCCTGTCGATCGCCCTGACCGACAACTACCCGTTCAACGGCAGCCTGATGGTCATGCCCGGCTCACACCGCACGTTCGTGCCGTGTCAGGGCGAGACGCCCACCGACCACCACCGGGTGTCGTTGCGGGAGCAGCAGATCGGCGTGCCCTCCCAGGAGGCGCTCACCGATCTGGCAGGCAAGCACGGCATCACCCAGTTCACCGGTCCGGCGGGCTCGGCGCTGCTGTTCGACTCGAACCTGATGCACGGGTCCTCGGGCAACATCACGCCGTTCCCGCGCTCGAATCTGTTCCTGGTGTTCAACAGCGTCGACAACACCCTGCGCGACCCGTACTCCGCGCCGGGTCCGCGGCCGGAGTACCTGGCCAGCCGCGACTTCACACCGCTGATCTGACTCGGATCAGCTTGCGGCGGTGACGGTCCGATGCCCGCGAGTCCCGTAGCGGCGGCGGGCATCGGCCGGGGTCACCGTCTCCAGCCGCGCGGGCAGGTCACTCTTGATGTGCTGTTCGAGGATCTGCCCGGCCATCGGCGCGATGATCGGCGCGGCCATGATCAGGCCCTTCTTGTCGAAAAGGGTGAACAGCCACACCAGGATCCGGCCCGCCGGGCGCACCAGGAGATCCACGAAGCCGGGCCGGTCGAACTGGCCCAGCTTGCGCTGCCACTTCGGCAGGGTCGCGATCGACGCGAACGACAGCAGCCGCGCGCCCAGCGCGTAGGTCCAGCCCGCGCCGTTCTTGGGCGAGGTGAACAGCAGCTGCCGCATCCCGTCCTGGGCGGCCTCCGAAGTGCACAGGCGCGCACGGACATCGGCGTAGTACTGGCGCACGCCCTCGCGGGTGATCGGCACGTCCTCGGGCTTACAGGTCTGCAGCTCGGCGGCGATGCGGCATTCCCGCCAGTACTGGGCTTCCTCCTCGGGAGTCAGTCCGGGCCCGAACATCTCGTAGGCCTTGAGCACCGACTGCCAGCCGGTGATGTGGATCCACAGCTGGGTCTCGGGGGAGTTGGCGCTGTAGCGCTGGCCGCTGATCGGCTCGATGCCGGTGTTCTTCGCGTGCACCGTCATCAGATGCTCCGAGGCCTGGATGGCGGTGCGGGAATCGCCGATGGCCACGATCAGGAAGTACGCGAAGGTGGCGTCGAGGCGGTCGCGCGGCTCGGAGTAGATCTTGCCCGTGTCGGCGACGGCCGCGGTCAGGAACGGATCGAAGTGCTCGAGGGTGACCGCGCGCTGGAATCCGATGACGGCGGTGGGGGAGGTCCACACCTTCCAGCTCGGGGAATCCGGGCCGAAGAAGCCGTAGTCGTCGCGGCGGAGAGTGGTCGGATCGAAGGTCACTGGGGGCTCCTCTACAGGTTCGATCCCATGGAATACAACGCCACCGTAGCAATTGCCCGGAATGAATACAACGGTGGCGTAGCTTTACCCTGGACGGGCGTGTGACCTCGCGATCCGGAATGACAGAATGGGGCCGATGAAGGTGGAGGCAGGGGATGAGGGCATGACGGCGGACCGCCCGCGCCGGCGCTACGCGCCCCGGCTGCCACCCGAGGAACGCCGCGCGCAATTGCTCGACGCCGCCTTCGCGGTCCTGGAGAAGGCCGAACTCCACGAACTCGGCATGGAGGCCGTCGCCGTCGAGGCCGGCGTGGGAAAACCCGTGCTGTACACCGTCTTCAAGACCCGAGCCGAACTGGTCGCCGCTCTGCTGGAACGCGAACGCGAACGCGCCCTGGACCAGGTCGCCGACACCCTGCCCACCGATCTGCTCGGCGCGGATCCGGTGGTCGCCGCCTCCGCCTCGGTCCGGGCGTTCGTCGATGTGGCCCTGGACAATCCGACCCGGTGGCGACTGCTGCTCTCGGGCCCCGGCAATGCCCCCGACGAATACCGCGAGGCCATCCGCAGCTCCCGCGCGGGCATCTTCGACCAGGCCGAGGCCCTGGTCCGCATGGGCCTGATCACCGATTCCCGCTGGGCCGGAATCGATTCCGGCCTGCTCACCGATTCCCTGCTCACCATCGCCGAGATGCTGGGCCGGATGGCGGTCAGCGAACCGGATGTATACCCCCGTGAACGCATCGAGGGATTCGTCCAGGCCATCGTCGCGCTGCTCGTCGGCACCGGCCAGTAAGCGGAAAAGCCACCCCCTCGCCTCCGGCGTCGCGAAAGTGACCCTTGCCACACCGTGGTACACGGGCGTACCGTCGCGCTGGTACGCAGAGGTACCACGCTGGGAGATGGCGCATGACCACAGTGACACTGCCCGACGGACCGACGACGCCGGGCTTCGTGCAGGGCATCGAGATTCTGGCCGGGCGCACCCGCGCCTGGCGGCGGCTGCATCAGCGCTACGGGTCGGCGTTCGTGGTGTCGATGCCGCGTTTCGGGCCCACCGTCGTGCTGTCCGACCCCGCCGAGGTGAAGGCGCTGTTCACCACCCACACCGATCTGGTCGACAATCTCGACATCAACCTCGGCCAATTCCTGGGCCCCGGTTCGCTGTTCGCGCGGCGCGGCGAGGAACACCGCAAGGAGCGCAAACTGCTCACCCCGCCCTTCCACGGGCGGCGGCTGGCGGTCTACGAATCGCTGATCGAGGAGGAGGCCGTCCGCGAGATGGCTACCTGGCCGTCGGGGCGCGAATTCGCGACCATGGATTCGATGATGCGCATCACGCTCAATGTGATCCTGCGCGCCGTATTCGGTGCGGAGGGAGCGGAATTCGAGCAATTGCGCGAGGTGATCCCGAAACTGGTGCTGGTCGCCTCCGCGCTCGCGGCGCTGCCGGTGCCGCAGGGGCTGTTCGGGCGCTTCGGGCCGTGGGCGCGGTTCCAGGCCCACCGCGCGAGCTACGACGAGATCGTCGGACGGCTCATCCGCCGCGCGGCCGCCGACCCGAACCTGGCCGACCGCGACGATGTCCTGGCCATGCTGCTGCAGGCCCGCTACGACGACGGCTCGGCCATGACACAGAGCGAGATCGCCGACGAGCTGCTCACCCTGCTCACCGCGGGCCACGAGACCACCGCCACCTCGCTGGCCTGGACCGTCGAACGGCTGCGCCGGCACCCGCACATCCTGGCGCGCCTGGTCGAGGAGACCGACGCGGGCGGCTCCGCGCTGCGTGAGGCGACGCTGCTCGAGGTCCAGCGGGTGCGCCCGGTCATCGACGCCACCGCGCGCAAGGTGCGGGTGGACGATTTCCGGCTGGGCCGCTGGACGCTGCCGCGCGGCCAGCACGTGCTGGTCAGTATCCGGCTCATGCACGACAATCCGGAATTGTTCACCAACCCACGCGATTTCGACCCGGACCGGTTCCTCGAGGCGCGGCCGGGGACGTTCAACTGGATTCCGTTCGGCGGCGGCGCGCGCCGGTGCATCGGGGCGGCGTTCGCGACCATGGAGATGAACGTGGTGCTGCGGGTGCTGCTGCGCGATTTCACCCTCGCGCCCACCGACGCGCCCGACGAGCGCACCCATTTCCGCGGGGTCGCGCTGGCTCCCGCGAAGAAGGGGCGTGCGGTCGTGTACCGCAGGACGCCGCGGTCGACCGCCGCCGGCGAATCCGTCGAGACCGGCGCGGTGCCGGTCGAATCCAGCGCTGTCACAAACGAATCCGCCGACTCCCGGAACGCGCGCGGCGAGCAGGTGACCGCATGAGCGAGCGGGTCGCCGAGGTGGGGCGGGGCATCACCCTCACCTACGAGCGGCAGGGCTCGGGTGTGCCGCTGCTGCTCATCGCCGGGCTCGGGCAGCAGAAGCACGAATGGCACGACGGTCTGGTCGCACAGCTGGTGGTCCGCGGCTACGACGTGGTGCGGTTCGACAATCGCGACGTCGGCACCTCCACCCACGCCGGATTCCGGCCGCCGGGCGGTCTCGCCATGGCCCGGAAGCGCTGGGACGCACAGCAATACGATCTCGGGGACATGGCCGCCGACACCGCCGGACTGCTCGACATCCTCGGCTGGCGGTCGGCGCATCTGGTCGGCATGTCGATGGGCGGAATGATCGCCCAGACCGTCGCCGCCCGCTATCCCGATCGGGTGTCCTCGCTGACGTCGATCTTCTCCACCACGGGCGCGCCGCGCGTCGGGCGGCCCGCGCCGTCCACCTGGATGCGCATGTTCGCCAAACCCGCTCGCACACGAGAGGAGCACATCGAGGGCTCGGTGCGCATGTACCGGCACATCGGGTCGGCCGGATATCCCCTCGACGAACCGCGGATCCGGGCGACGGCGGGCCTGACCTGGGATCGCGATCCGCGCCCGGCGGCGGGCGTGGGGCGACAGCTCGCCGGAATCCTCAAGTCCGGGGACCGGACTCGCGAGGTGCGGACCATCACCGCGCCCACCCTGGTGGTGCACGGCGACCGCGACCGGATGGTGAACCCCACCGGCGGCGCGGTGACCGCCACCGCGATCGCGGGCGCGCGCCTGCACACCGTGCCGGGCATGGGCCACGATCTGCCGGTCGCGCTCTGGCCCACCTTCGCCGACCTCATCGACACCCACATCCGCACCGCCGAATCCAGGAGTTCCGATGCCCCGAACCTCTAGGCCGCTGTCCGGCCACCCGGTCATGATCACCGGCGCGGCCTCGGGAATCGGGCGGGGGCTGGCCCAATTGCTGTCCCACCGTGGATCGCCGGTGGCCATCGCCGACATCGACGCCGACGGATTGAAGCAGACCGCGGCCGGACTGAACGGGCCGGTGCTGACCCGGGTGCTGGACGTGCGCGACGCCGCCGACCAGCTGGCCTTCGCCGAAGAGGTGAAGGCGTGGCTGACCGCACCCCTGGCCGCGGTCTTCAACAATGCCGGTGTGGCCGTGTCCTCCTCGGTGCTCGACACCGTGCCCGAGGACGACGAATGGCTGCGGCAGATCAACTTCGACGGCGTCGTGAACGGGACGCGGGCCTTCCTGCCGATCCTGGTCGACCAGGGCAGCGGCGCGATCGTCAACACCTCCAGCGTGTTCGGGCTGGCGGGCATGCCGTACCAGAGCGCCTACTGCGCGGCGAAATTCGCGGTGCGCGGATTCACCGACGCGCTGCGGCAGGAACTGCGGGGGACCGGCGTCTCGGCGGTGACCGTGCACCCCGGCGGCATCCGCACCAATATCGCCCGCAACGGCCGCGTCCGGCAGGACCCGGAGGGCCGGGGTCGCAGCCACGAGCAGATGGCCGCCGAATTCGAGGCCATGACCATGACCAGCCCGGAGAAAGCGGCCGAGATCATCTGCCGCGGAGTCGAACGCGGCAAGGCGCGCATCCTCGTCGGACCCGACGCGTATCTGTTCGACACCCTCACCCGGGTGACCCCGACGCACTACTTCGACGTGCTGTCGGCCGTGATGGGCCTGGTGCGGAGCCGGGCCGCGAAGGGAGCGGGACGATGACCGAACACGTGGACGTGCTGATCGTCGGGGCCGGACTGTCGGGCATCGGGGCGGCGCATCATCTGCAGGACGCGTTTCCGGACCGCGGCTACGCCATCCTCGAGGCCCGCGAGGCCATGGGCGGGACCTGGGATCTGTTCCGGTATCCGGGCGTGCGGTCGGACTCCGACATGCACACCCTCGGGTACCGGTTCCGGCCGTGGGTGGCGGCCGAGGCCATCGCCGACGGGCCCGCCATCCTGTCCTACATTCGCGAGACCGCCGCCGACGCGGGCATCGACCGGCGAATCCGCTACGGGCACAGCGTGACCGGAGCCTCGTGGGACTCGGAGGAAGCGCGCTGGACCGTCGGATACGAGCACGACGGCAGGGCCTCGACCATCACCTGCGACTTCCTCTACCTGTGCAGCGGCTACTACCGCTACGACGAGGGGTACGTCCCGGAGTTCGCCGGGCTCGACGAGTTCCGCGGGCAGGTCGTGCATCCGCAGCACTGGCCCGCCGCACTCGACTTCGCCGGAAAGCGGGTCGTGGTGATCGGCAGCGGCGCGACCGCGGTGACGCTGGTGCCCGCCATGGCCGAGACCGCCGCGCACGTCACCATGCTGCAGCGCTCACCCACCTACATCATGTCCGCGCCGAGCGTCGACGCCGTCGCCACCAAGCTGCGGCAATGGCTGGGCGAGCGGCGCGCCTACGCCGTCACCCGCTGGAAGAACGTGGCCATCGGCACCGTCATCTACCAGCTCAGCCAGCGGCGACCCGCCATGATGCGCAAGTTCTTTCGTAACCTCACCATCAAGCAGCTGCCCGACGGCTACGACGTCGACACGCATTTCAATCCCAGCTACAACCCGTGGGATCAGCGGCTGTGCCTGGTGCCCGACGGGGATCTGTTCCGCGCCATCAGCGCCGGACGCGCCTCGGTGGCCACCGACCGCATCGAACGGTTCACCGCGGACGGCATCCGGCTCGAATCCGGCACCGAACTGCCCGCCGACATCGTGGTGACCGCGACCGGACTGGACCTGCTGGCGCTGGGCGGCATCGCGCTCACCGTCGACGGCCGCGAGATCGCCGCCTCCGACACCATGGCCTACAAGGGCATGATGCTCAGTGGCGTCCCGAATCTCGCCTTCACCATCGGCTACACCAACGCCTCCTGGACGCTCAAGGCCGACCTGGTCGCGGAATTCGTCTGCCGGCTGCTGCGGCACCTCGACGAGCACGGGTACAGCCAGGCCACGCCGTGGCCGGACCCGGCGGTGACCAGCACGCCGCTGCTCGACTTCCAGGCGGGCTACGTGCTGCGGTCGATGGACCGCTTCCCCAAGGCCGGATCGCGCCCGCCGTGGCGGCTGGGCATGAACTACGCGCAGGACGTGATCACCTTGCGGCACGGGCGAATCGAGGACGGCACCATCCGCTTCGGCCGCCGCTCGGTGCGTGCCGCCAGCGTCGATCGCGGACCCGAATCGGTGACCGCCTGACCTCGGTGACCAGCGCCGCGGCGAACACACCGGCCGTCGCGGCGCCCACCGAGATCCGGGCAAACTACGCTGATGCTCGTGACCCGCGCCGACCCCGCCACCAGCGCCGACACCGCCGCCGAGTCCGGCTTCCGGCGTCGGCTGCTCGATGCCATGGCCGACGCGATCCGCGAACGCGGCTATCGCGACACCACGGTCGCCGATATCGTGCGCCTGGCCAAGACCTCGCGCCGCACCTTCTACGAGCATTTCGACGACAAGCAGGACTGCTTCGTCGCGCTGCTGACCGAACGCAACAACGACACCATCGCGCAGATCTACGCCGCCGTGGACGTGTCCGCGCCGTGGGACACCCAGATCCATCAGGCGATCGAGGCGTGGATCGGGGCCTCGCGTGAGGACACCCCCGTCACGCTGGCCTGGATCCGCGATATCCCGGCGCTGGGGGAGCGGGCCCGGGAACTGCAGCACGACGCCGCGGACGCGTTCATCACCCTGATCCAAAACCTGACCGGCACAATGGAATTCCAGGGCGCGGGGCTGCATCCGCCGACGCGTCAGATGGCGACCATCCTCTACGGCGGCTTCCGCGAACTCATCGCCTCCACGGTGGAGGACGGGCGCGATGTCACCGAGATCATCGATGTGGCGGTGGAAACCGCCCTGGCGCTGATCGGACCGCGCTACCCGGCCTGATCAGTCCTTCGGGGTGCGGTCAGTCCTTGCGGGGCCGGGCGCGAAAGTGGGCGCGCTCGCCCTGTTTGCCGAACAGGCTGAGGAATTCGACCGGCCGATCGTCGGCCGCACCGAACCAGTGCGGTTCGCGGGTGTCGAATTCGGCGGCCTCGCCCGGCTCCAACACCAGGTCGTGCGCGCCGAGGATCATCCGCAATCGGCCGTTGAGGACGTAGAGCCACTCGTAGCCCTCGTGGGTCTGCGGATTCGGTTCGGTGCGACCGGATCTCGGATCCATGATGATCTTGAACGCTTGAATGCCGCCCGCCCGCCGGGTCAACGGCAGCATCTGCATCCCGCCGCGCGTGATCGGGCGCATGTGGACCCGCGGATCCCCGGTGTCGGGCGCGTTCACCAGTTCGTCGAGGGTGACGCCGTGGGCGCGCGCCAACGGCAGCAGCTGCTCGAGGGTGGGCCGCCGCGCACCGGATTCCAGCCGCGACAGCGTGCTCACCGAGATTCCCGTCTCCGTGGACAGCTCGGCCAATGTGGTTTCCCGTTGTTTACGCAGCTCACGGAGTCGTAGGCCCACCCCTTCCAGGGCTGCGTCGATATCCTCGGTCATGACTCCAGTTTGCCACATCGGCAAAGAAGGTTGCCGATATGCCCGCGCGGTCCGCATGGTCGTAGGCAGGAGGTGGTCATCAATGACCGATCAGCTGAACGACAGCTACGACGTGGTGGTGGTGGGCGGCGGACCCGCGGGCCTGAACGGAGCCCTCATGCTCGCCCGGGCCCGCCGTACGGTGGCGGTGATCGACGCGGGCGCCCCGCGCAACGCCCCCGCCGACCGGGTGCACGGCCTGTTCGCCCGCGAGGGCGTCCCGCCCGCCGAACTGCTGACCCGCGGCCGCGAGGAGGTCCGCGATTACGGCGGCCACATCGTCTCCGGTGAGGTGACCGGAATCCGCAGGGACGGTGACGATTTCGTCGTCACTCTCGCCGACGCCCGCACCGTCCGGGCCCGCCGCCTGCTCGTCACCACCGGCCTGGTCGACGAACTTCCCGCCATTCCGGGTCTGCGCGACCGCTGGGGCCACGACGTCATCCACTGCCCGTACTGCCACGGCTGGGAGGTCCGCGACCGCCCGATCGGCGTGCTGGGCCTGGGCCCCATGGCCATCCACCTGTCCCTGCTCTTCCGTCAGTGGAGCGACGACATCGTCTATTTCGCCCACACCAACACCCCGCCCACCGAGGAGGAATCGGAACAACTGGCCGCCAGGGGAATCCGAGTCGTCCCCGGCGAGATCGCCTCGGTCGAGGTCACCGCCGACCACCTGTCCGGCGTCCGCCTCACCGACGGCACCGTCATCCCCCGGGAAATCCTCGCCGCCCCCACCCACATGAAGGCCCGAGCGTCTTTCCTCACCGACCTGGGTCTCACCCCCACACCCCACCCCTCGGGCACAGGCGACTACATCCCCGCCGACCCCACCGGCCGTACCGAAGCCCCCGGCGTCTGGGCCGCCGGAAACGTCGCCGACCTCTCCGCCCAGGTCGGCAATTCCGCCGCCGCCGGCGCCATGGCAGGCGCCCACATCAACGCCGACCTGGTCACCGAGGAAACCCGCCAGGCCGTCGAAACCCACCGCGCCGCACTGGCGTCGGAGGTCGCGCGGTAGATCTACTGCGTGAAGGACAGGGAGCCCTGGGCCTCGTCTCGGCCGGAGCGCTTGAGGAATTCGCGGGCCAGTTCCCGGTATTGTTCGGCGCCTTTGGATTTGGGGTCCAGGGTGGTGAGGGGTTCGCCGGCGATGGTGGAGTCGGGGAAGCGGACGGTGCGCGAGATCATGGTGTCGTAGAGGCGTTCGCCGAAGGTGTCGGCGACGCGGTCGAGGACCTGGCGCGAGTGCAGCAGCCGGGAGTCGAACATGGTGACCACGATTCCCGACAGTTCGAGGCGCGGGTTGAGGCGTTCGCGCACCTTTTCCATGGTGTCGTTGAGCAGGGCCAGGCCGCGCAGCGAGAAGAACTCGCACTCCATGGGGATGATGACGCCGTCGGCGCAGGCCAGGGCGTTCACGGTGAGCAGGCTCAGCGACGGCTGGCAGTCGATGAGGATGTAGTCGTAGCGGTCGCGGATGGGGTCCAGCACCCGGCTGACGGAGTGTTCGCGGCCGACTTCGTTGACGAGCTGGATCTCCGCGGCGGAGAGGTCGATATTGCTGGGCAGCAGATGCAGATTGGTGACGGCGGTCTTGATCACGACATCGTCGATGGGCGGAGCGTTGGGGCTCAGTAGGTCGTAGACGGTCAATTCCAGGTTGTGGTGGGCCACGCCGAGCGCCGCCGAGAGCGCGCCCTGCGGGTCGAGATCGACCAGCAGCACCCGCAGTCCGCACTCGGCAAGCGCGGCACCTAAATTGACCGTCGAGGTGGTTTTTCCGACGCCGCCCTTCTGATTGCACAGGGCAATCACCTGGGCCTCGCCCGTGGTCGCCACGTCCTCCCCAACAGCATTGTTTGCCGACATTTCGCCAGAATAACCTGTCACGTGGAGGAACTGGCGGACCCGCTCCGGGGCGCTTTGTCTCGAAATCGCTAGACGTTAGCCAAACCCGGTGTGGAGGGCCCCAACCCATGTCGCCCTCCACCCCCGGATCGGGCGGAACCGGCAGCTCAGCGCCCCGGCAGCACCAGGATCTTCACGTGCTCCTCCGGGTCCCGCAGCGCGGTGAACGCCTCGGCCACGCCGTCGAGCCCGACCCGGCCGGTGATGATCGCCTCGGCGTCGATCTGCCCCGACGCCAATCGCTCCAGGGTGATCTCGTAGGCGTTCTCGTAGGGCCCGTGCCCGAAATTGATGGCGATCCGCCGGAACTGGCCCACCACCGGAATGATCGGCTCGTCCGCGAACGGCGCGGCCACCACCTGGATGCGCGAATTGAACGGCATGGTCCGCATGAGCGTGCCGAGGATTCCGGCGCGCCCGCTGCATTCGAAGGCGATGAGAATGCCGGCGCCGGACTGGCCCACGACCGAATCCTGCTGTGCGACCGCGGCCATCCAAGCCGCGATCGGATCCTGTTCGTTCGGATCGACCACGATGTCCGCGCCGACCGCCCGCGCCAGCTCGCGGCGCTTGGGGGAAGGTTCGGAGGCGACCACCAGCCGCGCCCCGCGCGCCTTGGCCGCGATGATGGCCCCGAGTCCGATTGTCCCGCAGCCGATCACCAGCGCCGAGTCCTCGGGCGTCAGCCCCGACTGCTGTACGTGCATCTCGCCCACGTGCAGCGGCTCGGCCAGGGTGGCGTGTTCGAGCGACAACCCGTCGGGCACGTGCCGCACCCACCACGAGTCCACCACGATGCTCTCGCCGAACGCCCCGTGATAGTCGTTGGAGTAGCCGATGATCGTCGGAATCCCGGTGGCGGTCTCGGTGGCCAGCCCGATCCCGGCGACCCGGTCCCCGACCGCGAAATCGGTGACCCCGGAACCGATCTCGCTGACCGTGCCCGCGTATTCGTGCCCGAGCACCACCGGCCGCTCGGTGTCGAAGGTCGCGAGCGGATACCCGCTGTCGGTGGCCACCTGCACGAATCGGCAGGGGTCCTTGGACATCGACAGATCGCTGCCGCAGATGCCGCACGCGGCGACCGCGATGCGCAGCTGGCCGGGTCCGAGGGCGGGCGGCTCGGCCACCTCGGTGGCGGTGAACTCGCCGTTCAGAAACTGTGTGGCGCGCATGATGTCAGGCTCCCGTCGCGGCGGTTTCGCCGTAGTAGTCGGTGTGGGCCTTGGTGATCGCGGTGACCAGCTGCCCGATCAGCAGTTCCCGGTTGTCGGCGGCGTACTGCAGGCTGTCCTCGCGGCGGCGGTTGCGATTCTTGAAGTGCGGGATCACCTCCGAGGCGAACAGCTCATAGCTGCGCTTGGTGTCCTCCCAGCTGGCCATGTCCACGTGCAGCACGAGCATGGTGCCGAAGCCGCCGGTCTTCTCGATCAGCTTCTCGATTCGCTCGATGGCCTCGGCGGGCGTGCCGATGATGGCCTGCCCGAATTCGCCGAGGTTGTCATTGCGCCACTGGTCGATGATCCCCTTGGGCGTGTCGGCCCAGGCCGGGTTCTCGCCGGTCTGCCGGTTCACGTACGCGGCCATGGATCCGATGCGCCGGCTCACCGCGCGCTCGGCCTCCTCGCGGGTCTCGGCCAGGAAGATCGGGTTGACCAGCCGCCACCGCGACCGGTCGGCGACGTGCCCGTGCTCGGCGCACGCCTTCTCGTAGACGCCCCAATTGCGGTCCAGCACTTCGAATCCCATGGGCGAGCTGGCGGCCAGCGACAGCAGCGACAGCCCGTGCGTGCCGGCCAGCACCGACCCGTTGGGGGAGATGGTGGAGGCGGTGGCGACCTCGATCCCGGCCGGATCGTAGGTGGGCAGCTGCGCGCGCGCGTCGCGCAGGGTGAACCAGTCGGTGGTCATATTGACGACTTCGCCGCGCAGCAGCGCCAGGATCGCGTCCAGGGCCTCGCCCTGGCGGCGGCGCTGGTCGGAGGGGTTGATGCCCATCATGTGCGCGTCGAGCGGGATCTTGCCGGGCCCGGTGCCGAAGATGAGCCGCCCGCGGGTCTGCAGGTCGAGCTGGGTGATGCGGTCCACGGTGACCAGCGGGTGGTGGTAGGGCAGCGACATGACGCCGGTGCCGAAGCGCAGGCGTTCGGTGCGTTCGGCGGCCGCGGCGATGAAAACGTCGGGCGCGGGCACGATCTCGGCGCCGGTGGAGTGGTGCTCGCCCATCCAGGCCTCGTCGAAGCCGAGGTGGTCGAGGTGTTCCATGAGATCGATGTCGCGCCGCAGCTGGAGGGCCGGGTCGGCGTCGAGGGGGTGGTACGGGGCCAGGAACGCCCCGAACTTCATCGATTCAGCGGTCCACATGCGGGATCTCCTTACCCAGTGCGCCGGGCTTCGTCGTCCGGAGCGGTTCCCCGAGTAAACCTGGATCAAGTGATCCAGAAATGTCGCGGTCCCGGTGAGTGGGCATGATTTGAAAACTGAGGTGGAAGCCTTGTTACTGCCTCGATAATGGGCGGTTTCGGCGTCCCTAAATCGGTCGGTCGATCCAATCGAGCACCCCGCGTTGCGGGATCCGCGTCGCCGGTGTGCGAAGCTCGTGGGCGTGACCGTCCCGATGCAGAACCGCCAGGGCAATGCGACCCGCACCCGGCTGGTGAAGACCGCCGAGCGCCTGTTCGCCGCCCAGGGCGTGGACGCGGTGTCGGTGCGCGCGGTCAATGCCGCGGCGGGGCTGGGTCCGTCGTCGGTCAACTACCACTTCGGCACCAAGGACGATCTGATCGCCGCGGTGCTGCTGGATCTGGGCGCCACGGTGCGTGATCGCATCCGCGCCAATGCCGACGTGCTGGCGGCACGCCCGGAGCCGCCGACCGCGGAGACGCTGGTGCGCGCGGTCACCGAGCCCTATCGAGACCTGCTGCTGGCGCACCGGACTCGCGGCATGCGGTGGATCAAGATCGTCACCCAGCTCTCGCTGGTCTCGCATCCGGCGCTGACGACCGCCGAGCAGGACCTGCCCGATCAGTTGCACGTCCAGTTGCGCCGCGCCTTCCCGGCCTCGGATCCCGATCGTCTGGAAGCCCGCTGGGCCATTGCCCTCATGGGTTTCCTGCAGGCGCTCAGTCGTGCCGACGACTGGCACCCGGCCACGACTCCTCCACCCGCGCAGGAATTATCGGACTTGTACGAGGACCAGGTAGTTTTCCTGATCGGTGGGCTCGATCGTCTGCTCAGTGGGACTTCCCGCTGACAGTTCGTGCCGGGTTTGTCGGTATGCCTGGACGTTAGCCCAGGTTAGCTGTAGCGTCACTGGACGATTCGCGAGAGGCTTGCTGTCTGTCCTCTTCCGGTTCATGGGCGCGGCTGTGCCGCATGCCAATCCGTTGCTTGTTGGTCGACCGTTCGTTCGCCGTGCAGTCGGGGCGCGAGACTCGAACGGCTGAAGTGTGAGGGAACGTCGTTGTTCGCAAGATCCGCCAGGGCGGTGGTCCTGGCTTTGAGCATCCTGACCGCGGGGTCGGTGTGCGCCCCCGTATCGGCTCAACCCCTTTATCCCACACAGGATCCCGATCCTTTCTACAGCCCGCCCGCCGACCTGGGCGGTTTCGCGCCCGGTGACGTGGTCCGCACCCGGCGCATCGACCCGGGCCTGTACGTGGGCACCGACGGCTGGCAGGTCGCCTTCCGTTCCACCAATTCCCAGGGTCGGCCGATCCTGGGCATGACCACGGTGCTGATGCCCAAGGGCGTCAAGAACCCGCCGCTGGTCTCCTACCAGGCCCTGATCAATTCCCTGGGCTCGCAGTGCAACCCGTCGCGCTCGCTGTTCAACGGCGAACTGCAGGACGGCGCCGGCGCCATGCTGCCGATCGGCCGCGGCTGGGCCATCTCCATGCCGGACTACCTGGGCCCGAACGTGGCCTACGGCGCGGCGAAGCTGAGCGGCATGGTCACCTTGGACAGCGTGAAGGCGGTCCGCAAGGTCGCCGAGCTGGGTCTGGGCAATTCGCCGGTGGCGCTGGCGGGGTACTCCGGCGGCGGCATGGCGACCGCGTGGGCCGGGGCCATGCAGCCCGAGTACGCCCCCGACCTGAAGCTGGACGCCGTGGTGGCGGGCGGCATTCCGGCCGACCTGGAGCAGATGGCGCTGTCGCTGGGCTTCGCCCCGCACCCGGGCTTCGGCCTGGCCTTCGCCGCGGCCATGGGCCTGGAGCGCGAATACCCGGACCGCCTGCCGATCTCGGATCAACTCAATGAGAACGGCCTGTGGTTCCGCGAGTTCACCCACGACGCCTGCCGTCGCTTCCTGCTGTTCCACGGCATCTTCCGCAATGCCGAGCAGATGGCCGCCTCCAAGAGCCTGATGGACAGCCCGGTGGCGCACGAGGTACTGCGTGAGAACAGCCTGCGCTACGACACCGCCGTCCCTGGCGCCCCGACCTACTTCTGGCAGGGCCGGTTCGACGAGCTGACGTCGTTCGATCCGGTGGCCGAGGTGGCCGACCGCTACTGCAAGGCCGGCGCGCCGGTGATGTTCCGGCCCTTCGAGATCGCCGAGCACATGACCACGGCGGTGGCGGGTTTCCCGGATGCCTGGAACTACGTGGAGTCGCGTTTCCGCGGGGATCCGGTTCCGACCAGCTGTTGATGTATTAACCAATTATGTGCTGCTCCACCCTGATTGCGTCGACCCGCCTGCAGAGACACAGTGCTTCCTCTCTGAGTTTCTGTTGGTAACAGCTTGATCCCGAAACTTGTCAAGCGCTGTTCCGTCAGTTACTTCTAGATGGAAATAGTTAGCTGGCTCAACGCTGAGCCGTGTTTCAAGGGGAGAAGTCCGATGCGAATCCTGCTCGTGGCCGACGCTTTCGACAGCCTGACGCAGCGTGTCCGGATCGAGCTGGCCGAGCGGGGCCATCGCATCGGGGTGGAATTGGCGCTCGGTGACGACGCGATCAGGGCCGGGGCGGCGGCCTTCGGGCCCGACCTCATGGTCGGTCTCATGCTCGCCGAACCGGTCCCGGCGGATCTGCGCGCCCGGCACGTGGTGCTGGTCGTGCAGCCGGGACCGGAAGGCGATCACGGTCCGTCGTCACTGGATTGGGCGATCGGCACCAATGCCGCGTCGTGGAGCGTCACCGTGCAGCGGGCCGGTGACGCGCCCGGCCTGGGTCCGGTCTGGGCGTCGGAATCGTTCCCGATGCGCATGTGCTCCAAGAGCGAGCTGTACCGGATCGAGGTCGCCGACGCCGCGGTGGCCGCCCTGCTGCGCGCGCTGGACCGGTTCGAACAGCACGGCGCCGCACCGATCGACCCGCGCACCGAGGTCAGCGCGCCGCCGCATCCGCGCTACGCCCAGTACTTCCGCCGCATCGACTGGGCCCACGACAGCACCACCACGGTGCTGCGCAAACTCCGTGCCGCCGACTCGAATCCGGGCGTGCTCGACGAGCTGTACGGCGGCGAGTACTTCCTCCACGGCGGTCATCTCGAGGACCGGCTGCGTGGTGTCCCCGGCCGGGTGATCGCCACCCGCGACGGCGCGATCTGCCGGGCCACGGTGGACGGCGCGGTGTGGATCCCGCAGTTGCGGGCCTGCCCGAATCCGGACGGCCCGCCCACGTTCAAACTGCCCGCCACCGACGTCCTCGGTCCCGACGTGCTGGCCGATATCCCCGATGCGCCGGTGAGTCCCAGTGAGGCGGCCGTGCGCGTCACCTGGTCGGAACTGCGCTACTACGAATACGACGAGGTCGGCTACCTCGGATTCACCTATGCCGGTGGCGCTCTGAGCGCTCGCCAGTGCGAACGCCTGCTCGACGCCTACCGCATGGCCTGCGCCCGTGCGGTGAAAGTGCTGGTGCTCGGCCCGGCCCGCGACTTCTTCTGTAATGGCATCCAGCTCAATGTGATCGAGGCGGCCGCCGATCCGGCCGCCGAAGCCTGGCGCAATATCAACGCCTTCAACGATCTGGTCGAGGCCGTCCTGACCACCACCGACAAGCTCGTCATCTCCGCGCTGCCCGGTAATGCCGCCGCGGGCGGGGTGATGCTGGCGCTGGCCGCCGACGAGGTCTGGTGCCGCGAATCGGTGGTCCTGAACCCGCACTACCGCCTGTCGGGCCTGCGCGGTTCGAAGTACTGGACCTACACCCTGCCGCGGCGGGTGGGCGCGGAGTGCGCGGATCGCCTGACGGGAGAGGCGCTTCCGGTCGGCGCCCGCGCCGCCGCCGCGCTGGGCCTGGTGGATCACGCGGTGCCCGGCGATCCCGCCGAGTTCCGCACCTGGGTCCGGCACGCGGCCGCGGCGCTGGCGTCCGGCCCCGACCTGGCCGCCCGCATCCGGGAGAAGCAGCGCCGCCGCGCGGCCGACGAGGCGGTGAAACCGTTGGCGGCGTACCGCTCCGAGGAGCTCGAACACCTCACCGAGGAGGTGTTCGATCCCGCCTCGCCGTTCCACCGCCTGCGCCACGAGTTCGTGACCAAGTCCGGCCCGCCGAGCACCCCGGCCTACCTGCTCGGGTAGGTCAGGCGGCCAGTCGCAGGACCAGCGCCCCGGCGATGATCGACCCGAAGGCGATCACCTTGGGCGCGTTGATCTTCTCCTGGTAGATCAGCGCACCCAGGACGACGGTGCCGATCGAGCCGAGGCCCGTCCAGATCGTGTACCCCACCCCGACATCGAGGGTGCGCAGGGCGAGGCTGAGCGTGTAGATCCCCGCCGCCGCGGCGGCCAGGGTGAACACCGACGGCCACAGGCGGGTGAACCCCTTGGTGGCATTGGTGCCGAGGGCGAAGGCGACCTCGAAGACGGCGGCGATGAGCAGATATACCCAGGACATGACGGTTCTCCTCGAAAAGGGTGGAACGGGAACGTGAGTCGTCGGAATCAGGCGGGAGCGCCGGCGAGCTTGTCGGCGATCTTCAACCCCAGGACGCCGCCGATGATGAGCACGAAGGCCAGGACCTTGGCCGGGGTGAACTCCTCGCCGAACACCACCGCCCCGAACAGCACGGTGCCGACCGACCCGATGCCGGTCCACACCGTGTAGCCGACGCCGACGTCGAGGGACTTCAGGGCCAGGCTGAGGAAGAAGATCCCGCCCGCGGCGGCCGCGGCGGTGAGCAGGGACGGGCCCAGGACGGTGAACCCGTGGGTGGCGTTGGTCGCCAGCGCGAAGACGATCTCGAATACGGACGCGATCAGCAGATAGACCCAGGCCATGGGAGCTGCACCCCTTCATGTGATTGTATGTACGTGCAAGTAAATGCTCGCGAAGAAGAGCATGCATGTACATGTAAACTTGTGTCAAGCCCCGGTGGCCGACGTCTCGTCCGGCCGCCGTCAGATCGAGGGAGTGAGTCGATGCCGTCGCAGGCCGAGAGCGTGAAAACCGGTGCGGACGCCCAACTCTGGAACCGCATGCTGATCCTGCACGCGCAGGTGGAGAGCCGCCTCGCGACGGCCCTGCAACGCCGCCACGGGCTCGGATTGTCGGAATACCGGGCGCTGAGCTTCCTCGATCAGGCCCCCGACAGCGAACTGCGCATGCAGGAACTCGCCGACAAGCTGGGCCTGAACCAGAGCTCGGTGACCCGGCTGGTCGGCCGCCTGAACGCGGCCGACTTCACCTATCGCGACCTGTGTCCCGACGACAAGCGCGGGGTGTACACCGTGCTCGCCGACGCCGGGCGTGACCGCTACCGCGAGGCTCGCACCACCTACGAGGACACTCTCGCATCGGCGTTCGCCGAGGTCGCGGCGGGCGACCCGGCGATCGCCGCGATCCTGGCCGCCGCCCGCGCCGCGCACTGAGCCGGGCGCGGCGCGTGATGCGCGGGCCGCGTCAGAGTGCTTCCAGGATCATGGCATTGGCCTGACCGCCGGATTCGCACATGGTCTGCAACCCGTAGCGGCCGCCGCGTTCGTGCAGCGCGTGGACCAAGGTGGCGGTGAGCCGCACCCCGCTGGCCCCGAGCGGATGCCCGAGCGAGATCGCGCCGCCGTGGACGTTGACCCGGTCGAGGTCGGCCCCAGTTTCGCGGGCCCACGCCAGCACGACGCTGGCGTACGCCTCGTTGATCTCGATGAGATCGATGTCGTCCAGCGTCAATCCCGTTTGCTTGAGCACCTTCTCGGTGGCGGGCACCACGGCGGTCAGCATGAGGAACGGGTCGTCGCCGACCGCGATGTGGCTGCGGATCCGGGCCAGCGGGGTGAGCCCGAGCCGCTTGGCGTGCTCGCTGGTGGTGACCAGCACCGCCGCGCTGCCGTCGCCGAGCTGGCTGGCATTGCCCGCGGTGATGTGCCAGGCGATCTCCGGAAAGCGTTGGGCGATGGCGTCGTTGTAGAACGACGGCGACAGCGCGCCGAGCCCGGCCGCGGAGGCGTCGAACCGGATGGTCTCGTCGCGGGCCAGACCGTTGATCGGCGGGGTCAGTTCGGCGTCGAACCCGCCCCGCTGCGTGGCCTCGGCGGCGCGGCGGTGGCTCTCGAGCGCGTAGTCGTCGAGCTGGCCGCGGCCGAATCCCCACCGCGCGGTGATGAGTTCGGCGCTGATGCCCTGCCACGGCACGCCCTGCGGATAGCGTTCCAGGAACGCCGATCCGGTGAGGTTGTCCACGTCGAGCAGACTGGTGCCCATCGGGATCCGGCTCACCGACTCCACGCCGGTGGCCACCACCAGGTCGCAGTCCCCGGCGATGACCGCGTGCGCGGCGAAGCGCAGCGCCTGCTGGCTGGCGCTGCACTGCCGGTCGATGGTGCTGGCGGGCACCGATTCCGGGAACCCGGCCGCCAGTGAGGCGCGCCGGGTGACATTGGTGGCCTGTTCGCCGACCTGGCTGACCACGCCGCCGATGACCTCGTCGATCAGCGCCGGATCGATGCCGGCCTGTTCGACCACGGCGCGCAGACTGTGCGCCATCAGGTCCACCGGGTGCACGCCGTCGAGCGCGCCGCCTTGTTTTCCCCGTCCGATCGGCGTCCGTACCGCCGCGACGATGACCGCGTCACGCATCACGGGATCCCCAGCACCCGGCGCATGGTCGCCAGCTTTGCCGAGGTCTCGGCGAACTCGGTGTCGATCCGGCTGCGCGACACCACGCCGCCGCCGGTGCGCAGCGTGAGATCGCTGCGGTGCGAATCCAATTCGAGCCCGCGCAGCGCCATGTGGAACTCGCAGTCGCCGGCGCTGTCGATCCAGCCGACCAGGCCGCCGTAGTAGGCGCGGGCCGGTTCGTAGTCGGCGATCATGCGCCGCGCCCCGGCCTGCGGCACCCCGCACACCGCGGGGGAGGGGTGCAACGCGGCGACCAGCTCGGTCACCGGGACCTCGGGGTCGAGCAGGCGGGCGGTGATGGGAGTTCCCAAGTGCCACAGGCCCGGAGCGGTGACCAGTTCGGGATCGTCGGGATAGTCGAGGTCGGGGCAGAACGCGGACAGGCCCTTCACCATGAAGTCGACCAGGTGCCGGTGCTCGGTCAGGTACTTGTCGTCGAAGAGCAGGGCGCGGGCGCGTTCGCGGTCCGCGGATTCGGGCAGCCGGGTGTCGCGCACCACGGTTCCGGCCAGCGGCGTCATGGTGATGGTGGCCCCGGACTTCGCCAGGAACAGCTCCGGGCTCGCGCCCATCGTGAACACGCCCGGGTGGTCGAGGTGCTCGACGAAGTAGCTGCGCGCGCTCGGGTACAGCTCGGTGATCCGGTCGAACAGGGCGAGGGGATCCACGACGCCGTCGTAGAAGTAGCGCTCGCAGCGCGAGATGACGATCTTCTCCAGCTCGGGCTCGGTGGCCCGCAGCAGGGTCAGCGCGTCGTCGATGTGGCGCAGGTAGTTCGCGATGGCGGTGTCGTTGAACTCGACGTCGGCGCGGAACTCCGGACGCGGGCCGGGACGTCGCGGTGCGCGCGTGTGCTCGGCGGTCCGCCAGCCCAGGTACAGCGAGGACTCGGCGAGCTCGGTGTCGAAGGGGATCGCGCCCGCCACCACATTGCCGTACGCGCCCGCCCGTACCGCGGCCTCCGCCTCGGCGAGATTGTGATAGCAGATCAGCGGGCCTTCCAGGCCTACCGGGCCGTTCGCGCCGGCCAGGCGGAATCGCACGGGATCATGCATGGGAGTGCTCCGATTCGGTGGTGGTCAGTCGGTCGCGCACGGCGCGGCGGTCGATCTTCTGGTTCGGCAGCAACGGCAGCTCGGCGCCGAGGACGAAGCGCTTGGGCACCGCGGCCCGGCCCAGCCGCTGCCGCACGCGTTCGCGCAGCGGCTCCAGCTCGTGGTCCGGAATCGATTGGCGGGTCACGAGATACGCGCCGACGAGTTCGCCCCACTCGCGGTCGGGCACGCCCATGACCACCGCGGACTCGATCCACGGCACGCCGGTCAGGGCCTGTTCGATCGCGACCGCGGACACCTTCACGCCGCCGGTGTTGATCAGGTCGTCGACGCGGCCGGTGGGGACCAGCAGCTCCTGCGACCAGTGCCCGCGGTCCGAGGTGCGGTACCAGCGGGTGTCGCCCTCACGGTAGAAGGGCTGCTCGCCGGTGGCATCGAGATAGCCGTCGGCGACCACGCTGCCGCCGAGATGGATTATGCCGTCGATGATCTCGACCCGCACACCGCGCAACGGCGTGCCGTCGTAGACACAGCCGCCGCAGGTCTCGGTCATGCCGTAGGTGACCACGGCGTCGGTCAGCTCGCGCAGGGCGCGGCCGGTCTCGTCGTCGAGGCGGGCGCCGCCGATCAGGATCTTGTCGAAAACCGCGAGGGCGGTTCGGGATTCGGTGTCGGCGAGCAGCCGGGTGACCTGGGTGGGCACCAGCGAGGTGTAGCGGCGTCCGGCGGGCAGCCGCCGGGCCGCCGCCGCGAACCCGGCCGGATCGAAGTGACCGCCGGGCAGCGTCGTGACCCGGGTGCCGCCGAGCGCGGCCCGCGAGATGACCTGAAAGCCCGCCACGAATCCCGCGGGCAGGCACAGCAGCCAGTCGCCCGCGCCGCCGAGCCGCTCCGAACTCGCCTGCGCCGAGGCGGCGAGGGCGCTGCGGGACAACAGGGTTCGCTTGGGGACGCCGCTGGATCCGGAGGTGGACAGCACCACCGCGGTGCCGGCGGGCACGGTCGGCGGAAGTCCCTGGGCCTGAACGGGATCGGTGATCGGGGCGATGGCCTCGTCGCCGCGGTACGCGAGGTCGATCGCGCGGCGGATCGTGTCGACCGCGACGTCGGGATCCTCGGGAACCAGCAGGGGAGTCAGCGGTATGGCGTCGGACGGGTGTGCCATCAGGAGTGCAGCTCCAGCTCGAGATCCAGCGCCGAGACGGCGGTCGCGTCGAACGCCGCCTCCACCGCCTCGCGGGTGCGGGCGTGTACATCGCGCAGATCGGTTCGGGTGACGGGGATTTCGAGCACCGACAGCCGACCGGATCGGCGGGCGCGACCCAAGGAGGCGGGCAGGTCGTCGATCTCGACCGCGCTGTGCGCGACGTCGTAGGCGCGGCACAGGTGGGCGATGTCGACGTTCTGCGGTGTCCCGTAGATCCGTTCGAAGGTGTCGCCGTAGGGTTCACGCTTGTAGCGGGCGTCGCCCTGCTCGAGCAGCTCGAAGATGCCGCCGCCGGCGTCGTTGGACACCACGATGGTCAGGTTCGCGGGCACATGTTCCAGCCGCCCGGTCTGCAACCCGGACGCGTCGTAGGCGAAGGTCAGGTCGCCCAGCAGCGCGACGACCCGCCGATCGGGGTGCGCCAGCGCGACTCCGGTTGCGGCACTGACGTTTCCGTCGATGCCCGCGACGCCGCGATTGGACAGCACGTCCACGCCGGGCGGGATCAGGCCGGTCAGCGAGACATCGCGGATCGGGTTGGACGCGCCGAGCCACAGCAGGTCACCGGGCCGCAGGGCGCCGAGCACCGCGTGCGCCACGCCGACGCCGGTGCGGCGGTTGGCGGGCTCGGCCATGGTCCGCGACCAGGCCTCGCGCACGGTCTGGTCGGCGTGGTCGAGTTCCTCGATCCAGTCCGTCGCCGGGTCGCCGATCCAGTGCGGAGCCCGGGACAGCAGTTCGATATCCGGTGCGGCGTAGAGCCAGTCGCCGCCGCCGGCGACGAGCACGGTGCGCACGCCGGGCCGGGCCAGCAGGCGACCCACATTGCGGTGCAGGGTCGGACGGCCGTAGACCACGACCTGCTCGGGCCGGACCTGGTCGAGGACCCAGGGGTGCAGGCGTGTCCGGTCACCGACCGCGACGGTCGGCTCGGCCATCACCGGCAGCCGCGGCGGCAGCGCGGCCGGGTCCGCACCGTCACCGGCGACGACCAGGGTGGGCCGGCGCAGGTCGAGCTCGACCGAATCCGGGTGCGCCGGACGCGGGATCTCGGGCATGGCGATCCACGGGGCGCCGCCGGGACGTCCAGCGGGAGAAGAGGTTTCGGGCTGCGGCGGCAGGCCCGAGGACAGCGGCACATCGATCTGCACCGGGCCGGGCCGGCCGACCAGCTTGCCGGTCCCGATGCCCAGGGTGCGGCACACCTGCGACCGCAGTACGCCATTGGCGGTCGCGTCGACCGCGCCGCCGGACCAGGTCTGCTGCACGTGACGGGTCTGCGAGGCGAGCAGCGCGGTCTGGTCCACGGTCTGCGACGCGCCGGTGCCCAGCACGTCGGGCGGGCGATTCGCGGTCACCAGCACCAGCGGAAGATCCGAGTAGTTGGCCTCGGTGACCGCGGGCAGCAGGTTCGACACCGCGGTGCCGGAGGTGGTCACCACGACCGCCGGTCGCCCGGTCGCCTTCGTGATCCCCAGTGCCACAAAGGCTGCCGAGCGTTCGTCCAGCCGGACCTGGAGTTCGATCTCCCCGGCCCGGGCGCGTCGCGCCAATTCGAAGCCGATCGGGCCGTTGCGGGAGCCGGGGCAATACACGAACCAATGCACGCCATTGCGAATGAGTTCATCGACGACAACGGCCGATATCACCGCTGGCATGGTGTATTTCCAAACTGAAATGATGTCGTCCCGCGCGAATGCGAAACCCATTGAAAAATAGTCACAAAACAATCCCGACAGCGCGACCCCGACAATTATCCGCTGTTGGTCAGCTGACCCGCAACGCCATGGCAACACGCTATCGGGACGTGGCAGATGCTGTCAATGTGAGCCCTCGCTCTCAACAGCCTTGCAGCTCAGAGCGATTCGATCACGGTTCGGGGGTGTGATCTGGGCGGTGGACAGACTTGTCTGTCAATGCCGCTCTCGCGCTGCCGTAAGTCAGAGTTGTCTGTATCGGCAGCGCGTATTCACTTGGCTACCAAGCCACCGGAAGCGCCTTCGGGCCGCGCAGCAGCATGCCCGTCTTCCATTCGACAGCCGTGGCCGGAATTGCCAATCGCAAATTCGGATATCGGCGCAGCATCGCGGTGAGCGTGACGTCCAATTCGAGGCGGGCCAGCTGCGCGCCGACGCAGTGGTGGAATCCGTGCCCGAAGGTCAAGTGCGAGTTGTGATGCCGGGTCAGATCCAGGGTGTCGGGCTCGGCGAAGACGGTCTCGTCGCGATTGGCGGCCTGCAGATCGACGAAGACCGATTCCCCGGCGCGGATCAGGGTGCCCGAGAGCTCGAGGTCCTCGGTCGCGATGCGCGGGAACGCGCCGCCGTTGCCGACCTGGATGTAGCGCAGCAGCTCCTCGATGGCGGTCGGGACCAGCCCGGGATCGGCACACAGCCGGTCCCATTCGCCCGGCTCGGTGAGCAGCACGTAGGTGAAGTTGGCGATCTGGTTGGCCGTGGTCTCGTGCCCGGCGACCAGCAGGGTGATGCCGAGGGTGATCAGCTCCTCCTCGCTGAGCCGGTCCTCGTTGTCGCGGGCCGCCACCAGCGCGCCGAGCAGGTCGTCGGCCGGTCGTTCGCGGCGCACCGCGATCTGCTCGGTCAGATACCCCGCGACGGCGGCGTACGCCATCGCGCGCTCCATATCGCTGACGGCGGTGGTGGACATGATGGCGTCGGAGAAATCGCGGAAGCGGTGCTGGTCCTCCGGTGGGACGCCGAGCATTTCGCAGATCACGGTGACGGGCAGCGGCAGGGCCAGCGCCTGCACCAGATCGGCGGGCGAGCCCGCGGCTTCCATGGCGGTGAGCAGGTCGTCGACGAGGCGTTCGGCGCGCGGGCGCAACTGCTGCACGCGGCGGGAAGTGAACGCGGTCATGGTGAGTTTGCGCAGCCGGGTCAGCTCCGGCGGGTCCATGCTGGTCGGAATGTTGGGCAGCGCAGGGGTTTCCCGCACCCGCGGCACATCCAGCCGGCCCACGGTGGCGGCGCGGCTGAAGCGGGGATCGCTGAGCACCGAGCGCACGTCCGCGTAGCGGGTGACGAGCCAGGCCTCGCCGCCGTACGGCAGCAGGATGCGCGAAATCGGTTCCTCGCGTTGCAGTTTCGCCGCGAGCGGCGGCGGATCGAGCCGGACCGGCTCCCCGAACGGGTAGGGGCGGGCTTCGGTGTGTGTGGTCACGCGGTACTCCCTGTTTTTGGGACGTGACCCTAGTTGTCCGCGCGCACTTCCGCCCGGGGACGCCGCGCTCGGCTCAGCCGGTCAGCGCCGCGAGATACGGCGCGACCAGTTCCCGCGACCGCGCCTCGACCGCCGCCGCGTCGTGCCCGGCCTCGACCAGACGGGTGGCGGCGTGCACGACGGCATTGATCAGTTCGGCCGTCAGCTCCGGATCGGGGGCGCCCAGCTCGGCCAGCGCGGCGGTCAACGGCGTGGTGAGACCGTCGTGCAATTGCCTTGCGCGCCCGGCCATATCGTTGTTCGGCAGCGCGGCGGCCAGCGCCCGGGCCACCGCGTGCTCACCCTCGACCACGAGATCGATATTGGCGGTGATGTATTCGAGCACCTGGTCGGCGGGATTCGCGACCCGCCCCATCTGCTCGCCGATCCGCGCGCTCCACCGCGGGAAGGCATCCTCCATCACCGCGATCAGCAGATCGTCGCGGGAGGAGAAGTACTGGTAGACGCTGGGCCGCGCCAGCCCGGTCCGGTTGGCGATCTCGGTGAGAGTCGGCACCTGCCCGGCGGCCAGCACCTCCCGCGCGGCGTCGAGGAGGGCGCGGCGCTGGGTCGCGTGGTGTTCGGCGACGGTCGCCGCCCGGATCTTCGGCACAGCGCGGGCTCCTCCTCGACGGGTGGGACGAATGATGACGACAGTCTCCCATCCACCCTCTCGTGCGAATGCGCGGCAGCCGCTTCCGGATGGGAAGCGGCTGCCGGGAGCAGGGGAGCGGTCGTCAGGCCGCGGCCGGGAGGGTGATGGTGTCGCCGCCGGCCGGGGTCGGCCCGCGGCGCGGGGGCACCGAGAGGCGGACGATCTTCGTGGCGACGGAGAAGAGCTGCTTGTAGAGGGGGCCGGTGTTGTAGCGCAGGCCGTAGCGCTCGCAGATCTCGCGGACCTCCGGAGCGATCAGGGGGTAGCGGCGCGCGGGGATGTCGGGGAAGAGGTGGTGCTCGATCTGGTGGGACAGATTGCCGGTCATCACGTGCAGCAGGCGGCCGCCGGAGATGTTGGCCGAGCCCAGCAGCTGGCGGTAGTACCACTGGCCGCGGGTCTCGTTCTCGGTCTCCTCGATCGAGAACGAGGCGACGCCGGCCGGGAAGTGGCCGCAGAAGATGATGCTGAAGGCCCACACATTGCGGATCAGGTTGGCGACCGCGTTGCCGAGCAGGGTGGTGAGGAACAACGGTCCGGTGAGCAGCGGGCACAGCAGGTAGTCCTTGGTGAGCTGGCGGCGCACCTTCTTCAGGATCCGGGCGCGGATCTCCTTGTTCTGCGAACGCTTTCGCCGCCCGGCCACGATCTCGTCGATCTCGAGGTCGTGCAGCGCCACCCCGGTCTGGAAGAAGATCATCAGCAGGAACGCCGAGATCGGGTTGGCCAGGTGCTTGGGCTCCCACTCCTGGTCGTCGTCCATGCGCAGCACGCCGTACCCGAGGTCGCGGTCCTTGCCGATGATGTTGGTGTAGGTGTGGTGGACGTAGTTGTGGCCGTACTTCCAGTTCTCGCTGGGAGCGTGGCTGTCCCACTCGAAGATTCGCGAGTTCAGGCCCTGATCGCCCATCCAGTCGTACTGGCCGTGCATGACATTGTGGCCGATTTCCATATTGTCGAGGATCTTCGCGAGCGCGAGCGAGCCGACCGCGGCGGGCCACAGCGGCGGGATGTAGAACATCACCCGGCCCGCGACCTCCAGTCCGCGTTGGTATTTGACGATCTTGCGGATGTAGGCGGCGTCGGCCTCGCCCAGATCGGCGATGGTCCGCTGCCGGATGGCGTCGAGCTCGGCGCCGAACGCCTCGAGCTCGGCGGCGGTGAGGGGGTGCTTTTCGCGGGTGACGGTCATGTCGGGTCCTTTCAGATCTCGATGGCGCAGTCGCCCTCGGGGGCGCTGACACACAGGCGGATCTGTTCGTCGGGGAGGGAGGAGGTTTCGCCGGTGAGCACATTGCGGACGGTGCCCGCGGTCTTGGTGCCGACGCAGGAGAAGCAGATGCCCATGCGGCAGCCGAACTTCGGGGTCAGGCCCGCGGCCTCGGCCTGTTCGAGCACGCTCGCGCCGCTGTTGGGCACGGTCAGCCGGGAATCGGTGAAGGTGATATCGCCCTCTGCCGAGCCATTGCTGACCGTGGGCGCCTTGAAGTACTCCACCCGCAGCTTGTCCGAACCGGTATAGGCCGCCTGGATCTTCTCGATCAACCCGGCGGGTCCGCAGGCCCAGGTGTCGACGTCGCCGAAGCCTGGCACGATCCGCTCCAGCTCCATCGGCGTGAAGAACCGGCCGCCCGCTTCGGGGTAGATCAGGTGCAGGTCGACGCCGTAACCGGTGCGGGCGATCTCGGCGAGCTCGGCCGCGAAGATCTGGTGCGCGGGCGTTTGCGCGTAGTGCAGGAAGGTGATTCGGCCGCGATGCGTCCGGCGCTGCAGGCTGCGCAGCATCGACATGGCCGGGGTGATGCCGGATCCGCCGGTGATGAAGACGACGTGGTCGGGGACGTGGTCGGGCAGCGTGAACTCACCGGCGGCCTGCGAGAGGTGCACGATCTGACCGATGGACGCCTCCTCGGCCAGATACTTCGACACGATCCCGTCGGGGTTGGCGCGCAAGGTGATGGTGAAGCGGTCGCCGGGTTTGGAATCGGAGCTCGAGACGGTGAAGCAACGGGTGGCGCGCCGCGCGCCGCCGATCTCCACACCGAGCTGGACGTACTGGCCCGCGCGGTGGCCGGCCCAGCTGCTGGTCGGCTGGAAGGTGAGCGTGGCGACCGGCGGCACGCCGGGGATGTCCACCTCCCGGCGGACCTCGACCAGCCGGGCTCGCACCTCGTGGGCCGCCCACAGGGGGTTCACCTGCTCGAGGAAGCGATCGACACCGTGTGGCGAGGCAAGCGCTGCGACGACTCGGGAGCGAAGGATTGCTCCGGTGACAGTCATCGGGGCCTCCTGACAATTTGAGCGAACAGTTGATAGCTGAAAATATGGCCGCATAGCCGCCTATTGGTCAATCCATGCAGCCAGTGACACCTGTCACTCAGCATGCAAGTGTTCGCTGAAATCCGCGCTAGAGTGTCTCTCGTGTCCAAGTCACGTAGCCGCGCCGAGCAGAAGGAGAGCACCCGGCGTGCGATCCTCGACCAGACCCTGGCGCTGAGCGGCAAGACGCCGCTGGCGGCCATCTCGGTCCGCCATGTCGCGAAGGTCGTCGGCATCGCGCCCGCGTCGTTCTATCGCCATTTCGATTCGATCGACGAACTCGGCCTCGCCCTCGTCGACGAGTCCTTCGCGTCCCTGCGCGCGGTGCTGCGCGAGGTGCGCCGGGGCAAGCCCACGCCGCGCGAGATCGTCAGCACGTCGGTCGAGGCGCTGGTGGCCCACGCCGGTCAGCGCCGTGACCATTTCGCGTTCATCGCGCGCGAACGCTTCGCCGGGCCGCCCGTCGTCCGCGAGGCGGTCCGACTTCAGTTGGCGCTCTTCGAAAGTGAGCTCGCCATCGACCTGGCCCGCCTCGCGCCCGCCTGGTCCAGCGATGACGTGCGCGCGGTCGCGAAACTGATCGTCGCCACCATGGTGGAGACCATCGCCGACGTCATCGTCGGTGACCTGCCCGCCGACACCGAAGTCCGGGCGCAGGCGGAGACCCTGATCAAAATGGTTCTGGTGGGTGCGATCCACTGGCGTTCGGACCACGAGGCCGGGTGACCGCGGGCTGGTTCAGCGGCAGGTGACCGGCAGTTCGGTGAGGCCGTGGATGACCAGACTCGGCCGCCAGCGCAATCGTTCCCGATCCGCGACGGCGAGTGCGGGGAACCGGGTGAGCAGGCGGGCCAGGGCGATGTCGGCCTCGAGCCGGGCCAGGGGAGCACCCAGGCAGAAGTGGGCTCCGTAGCCGAAGGCGATGTGGTGGTTGTCGATTCGGTCGGCGTGGAAGGTGTGGGGGTCGTCGAAACGGGTGTGGTCCCGATTGCCCGCGCCGAGGGCCACCATGATCAGTTCACCGGGGTCGATCCGGACCTCGCCGAGGGTCAGCGGGGCCGTCGTGTAGCGGAAGGTCGCGATATTCACCGGGCTGTGGAACCGCAGGACCTCCTCCCGGAAAGCCTTGGTGGCCACCGGATCCGTGGCGATCAGGGCCCGGGCTTCGGGATCGTCGGGCAGTTCGAGGACGCTGCTGCCGATGAGATTCACCGTCGTCTCGTGTCCGGCGACGAGCAGCAGCATGGCATTGGACCGGAGCTCGTCGGAGGTGAGCCGATCGCCCTCCTCGGAGGCGCGGATCAGTGCCGACAGCACATCGGTCCCGCGGTCGGCCCGGTGCCCGGCGATCAGATCGTCGAAGTACTTCGCCAATTGTGCGTTGGCATCGGCCTTCGACTCGTGACTCCGCGCACTGACCAGTTCGCTCGACCAGCGCTGGAAGTCGGAGCGGTCGGCGGCGGGGACGCCGAGCAGTTCGCAGATGACGGTGATCGGCAGCGGGAAGGCGAACTCCCGCAGTAGATCCACCGTCGTGCCGGGCGTGATGGCGTCGAGCAGCTCGTCCGCGATCGCGGTGATCCGCGGCGCGAGCGCGGCGACCGCGGCGGGGGTGAAGGCCCGATCGACCAGTTTGCGCATCCGGGTGTGGTGCGGCGGGTCGGCATTGAGCATGTGCTGACGGTTGCCTGGATCGGCGACGGTCGCACCCGCCAGCAGCCGGTCGTCGCCGGCCACCGCTTGCAGGTTCTTGCTGACCGTCGGATCGCTCAGGACCTGCCGCGCGGCGGCGTAATCCGTAACGAGCCAACCGATCACACCGTGCGGGAACCGCACGTGATGGACCGGCCCGAGCTCCCGGAGCCGTCCATAGACGGCGTGCGGGTCCTGGAAGAACTCGTCGGTCAACACGATCGGCTGCTCGTCGATCAAGGCAACCCCCGGAGGTGAACGTGTCCGCAGCGGAGAACGGCCCGAGACGGGGACGGGCCTGACAACAGGATAGGCGTTGGCGGCCCGGACGCCGCGGGATTCACCGGGCGTCGGTGCGCGTCCGTCGGGGAAACGCCGTTTACGCTGCGGGTATGATCGCTCGCGCGCGGCTCTGGCACCTGCTGACCTTCCTGGTGACGGCGTTCGCGCTGATCCTGCAACTGGTGCTGGTCGTTCAGGGCGGTCAGCACCTGAACAGTGAGACGACGACCGAGATCGCCGCCGCACCCGGGCTCGGCGCGCGCCTGGGCAACTTCTTCAGCTACCTCACGATCTGGAGCAATGCGCTGATCTGCGGGATCGCCGCGACGCTGGCCGTGAATCCCGCTGCGGACGGCCGAATCTGGCGGGCGTTGCGGCTGAGCGGTCTGATCGTCATCGTCGGCGGCGGCCTCGTGCATTTCTTCTTCCTGCGACCGTTGCTGGACCTGCACGGCGCGGACCTGCTCGCGGACAAGCTGCTACACATGGTGGTTCCGCTGCTGGCCGCGATCGGCTGGCTCCTGTTCGGCCCGCGCGGCCGCATCGACGCGCGGGATCTGGTCGGCTTCACCGTGATTCCGGTGGTCTGGCTGATCTACACCTTCATTCGCGGCGCGATCATCCACTGGTACCCCTACCCGTTTCTCGATGCCGACGCGCTCGGCTATCCGCGCAGCATCCTCAACTGTGTGGCAGTGGCCGCGCTGATGATCGTGATGGCTTTCGGGGCGCGGTGGCTCGACCCCCGGTTGCCGGGTGTCGCGGCGGATTCGTGAGTGGGCCGGGCTATCGTCACACGAGTATTGCTGGAAGTTAGCCAATCCATGTAGGGGAAGGCGGGTTGAGCGTGATCAGTGCGGCCTCGGAGGCGGTTTCGGGGAACCCGGCTCCCTTCACCTGGGTGACCGCGGTGTCCATGCTCGTGTTCTGCGCGATCCTCTGGGTGATCGTCGACTACATGCGGGTGCACCCGCGTCCGGCGACCTGGGTGTGGGGGCTGTCGCTGCTGACGTTCCCGCTGTGGATCTGGGGACCCGGGCGCGATATCGGGCTGGTGAACTGGTTCTCGTGGGCCAAGATCCTGTCGGTGCTGATTCCGCTGACCATCGTCGGATTGATGCGCGTCGCGGTGGCCGAGCAACGGGTGGGGCGGTTCTGGGACATCCTGCGCAATCCGCGGTTCCTCTGGTTCCCGTACGCGATCCTGTTCCTCAATATCGCCGAGGCCACGCTGCGGGATGCGGAGATCGGGAACTACTGGAACGCCGCGGTTGGACTCGGTCTGTGCCTGACGATCCCGTACTCGCCGCGGTTCTGGGAGATCCTGCCGGGCCGCAATGCCGAGCTCGTCGCCTACACCACCATGGCGTGGAACTTCCTCTACACCACCTGGAATCTGTGCTTCACCTTCGGCGGATACCCGCCCGAGGAGGAGCATTTCGCGGCCAGCGTCTGCATTCTCGCGGTCGCGGAGATCTATCCGCTGGTGAAGCGGCGGCCCGAGCTCTACATCATGGCGCGCATCTACACGTTGCCGGTGCTGATGCTGGTGATCGCCATCTACAACGTCTTCCCGAAGGTGATGCCCTCGGATGGCTGGTTCGACAACGATGTCTGGATCGTCTGGGGCATAGTCAATTTCGTGCTCACCGTGCCGTACCTGTTCTGGTACACCTGGCAGCTCGAATCCGACCGGTCGTTCATATCGTTCCGGCGGGGCAAGGCTCGTGCGGAGTTCGTCCGGCTGCACGGCGACACCATCGACCAGCTGATGGACATCAACCTCTCGCTCGACGCCGCCGTCGACAACCACGGCCGGACCCGGACCCGCGGGCCGCAACCCGCGCGGCCCGCCCCGGTGTCCGAGGTCGGTGATCCGCGTTGACCACCGCCGACCCGGCCGCCCGGATGCCCGCCGCGTTCCTCGGTCACGGCAGCCCGATGAACGCGCTGGAGAGCAACCGGTACACGCAGGCGTGGGAGGCGTTCGGCCGCAGCGTGCCCCGCCCGCGCGCCATCCTCATCGTGTCCGCGCACTGGTACATCAACGCGACCGCGGTCACCGTGATGCCGCGCCCGCGCACCATCCACGACTTCTACGGTTTTCCGCCCGAACTGTTCGCCGTCCAGTACCCCGCGCCCGGGCTGCCCGCGCTGTTCGAGGAGGTCAGCGAGGCGGTCAAACCCAACTGGGTCGGCGCGGACACCGACAGCTGGGGCATCGACCACGGTTCCTGGTCGGTGCTGCGGCACGCCTTCCCCGACGCCGACATCCCGGTCGTGCAGCTCAGCATCAATGCCGACAAGCCCCTCGAATACCATCTCGAGCTCGGCATCCGGCTGAACACGCTGCGCGAGAACGGGATTCTCATCGTCGGCAGCGGCAATGTGGTGCACAATCTGCGCGGCATGGACCCCCGCCACCCCGATTCCGGCTTCGACTGGGCCCGCCGCTTCGACGAGGCCGCGCAGCACATCATGCTGAACCGTCCCGCCGACGCGCTCGCGCTGACCGACCAGCCCGAGTACGACCTCGCGGTGCCGACCCCGGACCACTTCATCCCGCTGCTGTACCTGGCCGGACTGGCCGCCGCCTCCTCGGAGTCCACCGGCACCCTGATCGACGGCTACAGCTACGGCTCACTGTCGATGACCGCTTACACGCTCGGAATCTCGTGTCCCGGAGCGGATTCCGGCACCGGCGGTGCCGCCGATCTCCCCGAGGGCGTGCCGGCGGACGGCGCCAACATCTGAATTCGGTTCGCGCACCCGAGATTCGGGTGTTGCGCGCCGAGATCAGGCGAGCCGGGCCCGGGCCCCCGGCGACGCCGCGCCGGAGATGAGCGAGCCGTCGGCGAACATCTCGGCGGCGGTCCGGCGGGCCGCGGTGAAGACCAGCGGGGCGACACGGCGCACCTCGAGCTCGCCGCGCATGGCCACCGAGATCGCCGCGATCGGCCCGTCCGGTCCCAGGACCGGGACCGCGAGCGCGCTGATGCCCATCTCGCACGCCGTCCCCGGCGATACCGCCAGCCCGTTGCGCTGACGCACCCGGTACAGGTCGGCCAGCACCGCGCGCCGCCGCGCGATGGGTCGAACGGCGGTGCTGCGCAGGGGCATCCGCAGCACCCGGTCCGCGTCCTCGGGAGCCAGTGAGGCCAGCAGCGCCAGCCCGCACACCGTCTGGGTGGCGTCGATTCGCGACCCGACCCGGGAAGGAATCGTCGCGGCCGCCGGGCCGCCGACCTTGTCCAGGTAGTGGACCATATTGCCCTCGAGCACCCCGAGATGGACGACCGCGCCGGTGGCCACGTGCAGGTCCGACAGCGCGGCGGAGGCCGCGGCGCGAATGTCCTCGCAGTCGGTGATGCGGGCCAGCCGCCGGGTGCGCGCGCCCAGCCGATAGCCCTGCTCGTCGTGGATCAGCCATTCCAGTTCGGTCAGCTGGCAGGCCAGGCGGAAAGTGGTGGAGCGCGGCAGTCCGGTGCGGTCGGTGATGTCCTCGAGCCGCAGCGTTTCGCGGCCGCTGCCGAACGCGTCGAGGATGGCCGACATGCGCTCGACGACCCCGGAGCGCGATTCCCGAATGGCGGTTTCGCCGCTCACGCGCGGCTCGTCCGTCACGGTCATGCGTATCCTTCCGCCGAGCTTCACTGCATCCGCAGCGTACGTCGCGGTGGGTCGAGGCGGAATACGTGGTGACCGATTGGTTCGGTCCGGCTATTTGTGCGCGGGCGCGGCCGGCTCCTGCACGTCGTAGCGGCGAACGTACGCGGACAGGAACGCCTGCGCGGTGGCCGTCACCGGAATCGCCAGCAGCGCGCCGGTCGCGCCGAACAGCGCCGCGCCCGCCAGCACCGCGCCGAAGGCGACGGCGGGATGCATGTCCAGGGTGGTCGCGGTGATGCGCGGCTGCAGTACGTAGTTCTCGAATTGCTGATACACGACGATGAATCCGAGAATCCACAATGCCGTCTTCGGATTGTGCGCGAGCGCCACCATGACCGGCAGCGCCCCGGCGAGATAGGTGCCGACGGTCGGGATGAACTGGGAGACGACGCCCACCCACAGTGCCAGCGCGAAGGCGGACGGAATGCCGAGGACTCGCATGGCGGCGTAATGGGCCAGCGCGGAGCAGGCCGCGAGCAGCGCCCGCGAATACAGGTAGCCGCCGGTCTTCTCGACGGCGATATCCCAGGCGCGCAGCACGTGCCGCTGACGCTGCGGCGGCAGCAGCGAGCAGACCGCGTTGCGGAAGCGCGGGCCGTCCGCGGCGAAATAGAACGTGAACAGCAGCACGCCCAAGCCCTGGAAGAGGACGCCGAGCGCGGTGGTGCCGATGCCCCACACGTCGTCGGCGAGGTCCAGCGCCCAGGTCTGGAGCTTGGCGCTGATCTCCGAGGTGCGGTCGGTGATATCGGCGACCGAGAGATCGGTGTGGAAGGTGTCGTTGATCCAGGTGACGACGCTCTGGATATCGTGCGGCAGGTTCTTGATCAGCGACGACACCTGCCCGACCACCAATTCGCCCATGGTCCAGACGAATCCGACCAGCATCACGGTCACGATCGCGAACACCGCCCCGGTCGCCGCCCCGCGCTTCCAGCCGCGCGCGGCCAGCCAGTTCACCGCGGGCTCGATGGCGAAGGCCAGGAACAACGAGACCACCAGCACGGTCAGCAGCCCTTGCAGCCGGGTCAGCGCCCAGAAGGTCACCACGATGCCCGCGACCGTGGCCGCCGCCAGCAGGTAGGCCCGCGGCAGCCAGGCGGGAATCACCGAGGCCACCAGGGCGTCGGGCCGGATGCCCGCGTCGCCGGTGTCCTCGACCTTCGCGGCGGCGTCCTCGGACTTCGCGTCGGCGTCCCGGGTGTTGGTCTCGCCGTCTCCGGCGGGGGATTTCTCAGCGGCCACACCGCCAACCTAGCGGCGACCCGCCTCGTGGGGCCGGCCGCGCCGCCGCGTGTTGCTGGGAAAAGCGGGCAGCGCGGCCGGGGCGGTCAGGACACCGTGCGGGTGAGGAATTCGCGGATCAGCGCGGCGATCTCGGGTCCGTGGGTTTCCAGGGCGAAATGGCCCGCGTCGAGCAGGTGCAGTTCGGCGTCGGGCAGGTCGCGCAGGTAGGCGCGGGCGCCGTCGGCTCCGAAGATCTCGTCGTGTTCGCCCCAGGTGATCAGCACCGGCGGACGGTGTTCGGCGAAGTACTTCTGGAACGCCGGGTAGCCGTCCAGGTTGAACTGGTAGTCCCAGAACAGCTGGAGCTGAATCTCCTTGTTGCCCGGGCGATCCAGATACGCCTGATCGATGGTCCAGCTGTCCGGGCTGACCAGGTCCTGCCGGTCGGCCGGGACGCCGTGCAGGTACTGCCACCGCGTCGCGTCGGCCTCGAGCAGCTTCCGCACGCCCGGCTCGTTGGCGGCGCGGTCCTTGGCGTGCGCGAAGAGGATGTCCCAGAACGGGGTGAAGCCCTCGAGGTAGGCGTTGCCGCTCTGCGTGATGATCGCGGTGACGCGCTCGGGATGGGCGGAGGCGATGCGCAGGCCGATCGGCGCGCCGTAGTCGTGGATGTAGAGGGCGAATCGGTCGAGGCCGAGCGCGTCGAGCAGGCCCTCGGTGATCTCGGTGAGTTTGTCGAAGCTGTAGTCGAATTCGTGCACCTGCGGCATGGCCGAGCGGCCGAAGCCGATGTGGTCGGGCGCGATCAGGTGGAAGTCGTCGCCCAGCTCGCGCATCAGGGTGCGGAACATGGCCGAGCTGCTGGGGAATCCGTGCAGCAGCACGAGGGTGGGCTTGGCGGGGTCGCCCGCCTCGCGGTAGAAGACGGGCAGGCCCTGGATCTCGATGGTGTGGTGGCGCACGGCGGTCATGGTCTCGGCCTTCCAGTTTCGTACCGATCAGTCTTTCTAACCGGTTATCGATTGATAGAAGGTTAGAGAGTTCGGGTATGTTCCGCCGCACGCCGAATTCGCCGTGTGATCGCCGTCATGCTCCGGCGATTTACCCCCTGACCTGCGACCACAGTCGCAGATAGACCTCCGCGCCGTGGAAGACGTCGGTCATGATCTCCGGTCCGCCGAGCACCCGGACCGCCTCGAGCCAATCCGCGTAGTTGCCGTAGGTGGCGGTGCCGTCGGTATTGATGTCGAAAGTCCGCTCGCCCCAGCGTTCCCGGTCGAAGGTCACCGCGCCGTCGTGGGAGGTGAACGGGTACTGGATCACGCCCGCGCCGAGCGGTCCGCCTTGGCCGCCGAGTCCGTTCATGTCCGAGCCGAAGCCGAATCCGAAATCGCCGGGACGCTGCATCGCCCGGGCCTCCCTCCAGGCCTTGACGAATCCCGCGGGCCCGCCCGCGTACGGGGTGGCGAATCCGCCCACGGCGTAGACGCGTCGGGTGGTGCGCTCGGAATCCCAGCCGTGCGAGGACAACACGCCCGGATAGTGCCGGGCCTCGATGATGGACATGACCTCGTCCGCGGTGGCCTCGCTCAGGTGATCGATCTCGATCAGGAAGCCCTGGTCGATCATCTTGTTGATCAGGTATCTGCCCAGCCCGGTCAGTCCGCGTGCGTTGCACTGCGTTCCGGCCGGGTACAGGGGGAGCGGAGCGCCGCCGAGCAGGGGGCCGGTGAGCTTGGCGAGCAGCTGGTTGATGTCACCGGCGATCGGCACCGACGGTTGCGGACTGTCGTGACCGGGGCCGGTGCAGGGCTGCACATTCCAGAAGGTGCCGGTCTGCAGGAAGTTGCCGGCATTGACCAGCAGGCCGGTGGTGTTGCTGTCCATCTTGGTGCCGCCGAAGGCATTGTCGAACTTGTGGACCGGGAAGAAACTGCTGACCCCGAGCGCGCGTAGTTCGCCCAGCCAGCGGTCGACATCGGCGGTGCCGCACTTGGGTTGGCCGAGGAAGACGCCGCAGCCCATCGGGTCGGACAGTTCCATGCCGAGGATCACCGCGAGCTTGCCCGACGCCGCCACCTGACGCGCCTGCGCGGGATCGGTGACGATGCGGAAGAAGCCCTGACCGGGTCCGCCCGCCTGGGCGTCGATGTAGTCCTGGAGGGCGCGCATGTCCGCGGCCTGGGTGCGCACGGAAGTCATGTCGTCGCACGGGTTCCGGCGATCGGTCATGATCGTGCAGAGCGACTCGTTGTCGACCAGGTCCACGGTCATCACCCGCAGGCCCGCCTTCCAGCTGCGCTGGATGCTGGTCCAGTAGGTGCCCTCGGTGCTGAGCTTGGCGGGTTCGGGCCAGTCCCGGAAGGTCGGCCACCCGGCGGTGTCGGATGTGCGGGGGCCGCCGTAGTCGAGGAAATCGGCGACCAGGCCGTTGGATCCGGTGCGATCGGACGCGCAGTCGGGCAGCGCGTAGGTCACGCCGTAGGGATGCCACGGGCGGCCGCAATGGAAGTCGCCGCCGAGGAATTCGAAGGCGGAGACGTGCACGTGCGCGTCGATGGTGCCGATGATCGAACCGTCCGCGCCGACGCTTCGGCCGGGGGTGCCGGTGGCGCTGTCCTGGGCTTCGGGGAAGTCCGCACAGCCGGTGTCGGGGACGAACGTGGCCGGGGTGCTGGTCTTGGTCGCGGCGTTCGAGAGCGTGAATCCGGTTGTGCCGGAACCCTCCACCTTCCAGACCGCGGTGACGGACGGATTCCTCGCGGGGTGGATCGAGCCCGCCGAGGCGTCGACGACCTCCTTGGTCCGTCCGTACAGCAGGTACTCGCCGAGCGTGGTCGCGTGCATCCGGAACGGTCCCGCCGACTGCGCCAACGGTCCTGCGGGAGTGTCGATGCGGTAGCAGCCGTCGACCAGTGAGTAGCGGGTCTGCGACGGATCGGGGGCGGGCTCAGCGGTCGCGAAACCGGTTCCGGGGCCGAGGGTTCCCGCGGCCAGCAGAACCGTGGCGAGGGCTGGTAGGTACTTCACGCGACGAAAATACTATGCAGCATAGTTTTTCGCGGATGAATCTCAGATCATGATCAGATAGGCGACCGCGGCGATCAATCCGATGGCGACGACCGACACCGCGGGAGCCAGCAGAATCGTCCCGACGACCAGGAGCAGCGCGCGGCGGCGCACGGCGACGCGGGATTCCGGTGGGGCCGAGAGACATTGCAGTCGCAGCTCCAGCGACTCGTCGACCAGGTCCAGCGCGGTGGTCGTGCGGGAGGCGACCGTCCGCAACGCGGCCGCGAGGGCCTGCGGGCCGGCCTCGGCCGCGGCCGCGCGATCGGCGGCGAGCTCGATCAGCGTGGTCATGGCCGCCGGCGCGGCGGCGAACAGCGGGATCCTCGGGAACGCGCGCGCGAAAACCTGGCAGACGCCGAGGATCTGATGATGGAATCCGCGCAGATGCGCGTGCTCGTGGGCGAGTACCGCCCGCCACTGCGCCTCGGTCAGACACCGCGCGAGACCGTCGGTCACCACGACATACCCGCCGCGCCCCGCGACACTGTAGGCCAGCGGCACCGGATGCTCGAGCCACACCAGGTCCGCGCGGGCGACGTCGACGCGGCCCAGCACCTCGACCAGCTCATTGTGCCGGCGGCGCAGGGCCGCTCCGCGTTCCCGATGCCCGAAGGCGATCCGCGCCAGCTGACCGGTGGGCGCCGTGAAGCCGATGGTGGTCACCGGCGCGACCAGCCCCGCCGTCCAGGTGACGACGATCGGTTCGAGTGCGCCCAGGCACGTCAGGGCGCTGCCGACGAAGGTCTCACCCGGTGGATAACCCGGCCACGCCAGCGCGATCAACGCCAGCGCGACATACCCGAGCGCGGCGGCGAACGCGCCCAGCCAGGCCGCCATCCCGATCGCGGGGGCGGCGCTGAAATCGATGCGGGACAGCGCCGCCGGGGTGGCCACCGCGACCGCGCCGGCGGCCACCAGCAGGGCCGCGATCAGAATCACCGGCGGTGCTCGTCGTCGGACAGGCCTTGCCGCAGCGCCTCGACCTCGTGGGCGCTGGCGGTGCGGGCCAGATGCAGGAGCACCGCCGGCGCGTCGGGGCTGGCGTCGAGGATTTCGCGCAGCAGGTCGGTGGTCGCCTCGGCGCGCGTGCGGCTGGGCCGATAGCGGTAGGAGCGCCCGACCTTCTCGCGCAGCAGCCACTGCTTTTCCCACAGGTGGGTCAAGACCGTCAATACCGTGGTGTACGCGGGAACTCGCTGGTCGTCGCTGAGCCGATCGACCACGTCGTGAACCGACAGCGCCTCGGAACTGTCCCACAGCACGGCCATCACCCGGCTCTCGAGTGCGCCCAGTCCTTTCATCACCCTCCTCGGTTCGACGGCCAATCTACTATTCGCCATAGTTTCCCGAGGCGTGATACGCATCCTCTATCGGAACGCCACGGAAACGGCTCTCCGACAGGTACTCTCGATGCGGTGGGACAACGTGTGCTGTTCTCGCTCGTATGTATCGTTCTGGCGGCCTGGGGTGTGGTCGTCACGCCCGGAAAGGCCACCGCCGATTCGTGGTTACCGCCGGTGGGCGGGAATTTCTTCTGGGGCGTTTCCAGCTCCGGATTCCAGAGCGAAGGCTTTGCGCCGGACAGCAATTGGAGCCGTTTCGCCGGGTCCGGTCGCGCCGAGGGATATGGGAACTCCGTCGACTTCCTGCATCGCTACGGCGAGGATATTCAGAATGCGGCCGACTTGGGTGTCGGCGTCTATCGCGTGAGCGTGGAATGGGCGCGCGTGCAACCCAGCCCCGGCGAATGGGATTTCTCCTTCTACGACAGCATGATTGCGCGGATTCGCGGCGCCGGAATGCGGCCGATGATCACCCTCGACCACTGGGTGTTCCCGGGCTGGGCGGTCGATCGCGGCGGCTGGCGCAATCCGGGGATGGTCGAGGACTGGCTCACCAATGCCCGTGCGGTGGTGGACCGTTACGCGAGCGCCGACCCGCTGTGGGTCACCTTCAACGAGCCCCTCGCCTACGTCGGCAAGGAGCAGGAGATCGGCGATATCGGCGCGGGCGACGTGGTGCCCATGATCGATCGGATGATCGCGGCGCACCGCGCGATCTACGACCACATCCACGCCCGGCAGGGCGGCGCGATGGTCACCAGCAATATCGCCTTCACCTCGGTCGGCGCGGACCAGGCCGACGCCTCCTTCATCGACCGGATCGCGGACAAGATCGACTATGTCGGCGTCGACTACTACTACGGCGGATCGCTGAGCAACCCGCCGAATGTGCTCGCGCAGCTCACCAATCAGCCGTCACCCCTCATCCTGGAGCCCGACGGCATCTACTACGCGCTGCGCCGCTACGCCCACCGGTTCCCGGGCCGCCCCCTCTACGTCGTCGAGAACGGCATGCCCACCTACGGCGGATCGGCCACCACCGACGGCATGACCCGCGCCGACAACCTGCGCGACACCGTCTACTGGGTGCAACGCGCCAAGGCCGACGGCATGAACGTCATCGGCTACAACTACTGGAGCATCACCGACAACTACGAGTGGGGCAGTTACGCACCGCGTTTCGGCCTGTACACCGTGGACGTGACCAGCGATCCCGGCCTGTCCCGCCGTCCCACGCCCGCGGTTCCGGCGTTCCGCGACATCGCCCTGTCGGGCGGCGTCCCCACGGGCTACGTACCCACCCGGGCCCCGGCCCTGTGCTCCCTCCAGGACCTGCCCTCCAGCTGCGTCAACCCCGTAGCTGCTCCGGGTCGCTGACCCGGTCCCCGTCGTGGGCGCTCAACTCGTGCCGCATCGTCTGCCGCAGCCGATCCAGGGCCCGGAGGAACGGCTCGTGAACCGCGTGCCACTCCGGTGAACCGGCGGGCCGTCGCCCGACGGTCATGCCGGTCTCGATCAGGGCCTCCCGGATATCGCGCAGCTTCCGATACGCCTCCGCGGCGTCCTCGCGGACCGCCCGGGCCGCCACCAGATCCAGCTCGTATCCCACCGCCACCAAGGAGAAGGACCGGAAGGCCGCGGTCACGGCCTCCCGGTCCAAGGGCGTCGGCTCGTGCAATCCCAACGCCTGCATGGCGGTATCGGTCTGCACGAGTGTGGTCAGGTACTTCACGTAGATCTCACGCTTGGTGTCGCTGAATCGCTGGGACTTCTCCCTGCGCGCCCGCGTCGTATCGATCGCGAGCGTGGTCGCGGCCCCGACGACCGCCCCTCCCAGCGTCCCGACGACCGCCAACCACTCCAATGCCACAACTGCCCCCGGTCGACTGGAATCGGGTGCCGGATCTCGGTCCGGCGCCCTCTCCGAAGAGTCTAGGCCCTGGTGGGGGTACGGAGCAGATCGTCGAGATCCATTGCGGCCGTGGCGTAGTCCATGCGTCGGTGCAGATGGCGTTCGGAGATCCGTTCCACCAGCAGCGGAATGAACTCACGGACACGGTGGCCCTCGAAATCGCGATGGACCCCGTGCACGACCTCCCCGATGAACCGCACCGTCAAATCGGGAAACCGAGCGGCCAACCGCGCGACGAGTTCACTGATCTGCTGTTCTTCGTCGGAATGCGTCATGCCTCCAGCCCTCCTGCATCGCGGTGTTCGATGCCGGCACCCGTACCGCCCTGCGGGTGACCAGCGAAGTGGACAACGGCCCGGAGCCCTGCAGCTCCGGACCGTGCCTCTCGATTGTTACGGCACCCAAACGAGCATTTCTCCCGCAAATCACTATTTGGCACTGGTTGTCAGCGACTAGGCACAGTGAAAGGAGCAAATGTAAGTACATCTGCAACAGTGACTTTCACGCACACTTCGCGCGGAATCGGGAATTTCCTCCGCAATGCCAGAAAAGGGCTGGTTAACGGCTGGTTCCTAGGACCGCTCGGGGTGGTTGGGGCCGATGGTGGGCGAGATTTTCCGCCATTCGTCGGCCCAGTCGGCACTGTGCCGCCGTGCCAGGAACCGGTCGGCGCACCAGGCGAGAAATGCCGTGCCGCAGGCGGTCGCGAGGACAATGAGGACCCCCGTGCTGACCCCTTGGGCCACGGCGTCGGAGTCGGACCGGGGCGGAGTGGTGTCCTGCCCGGTGGCGTCGACCCAGTGCACGACCTTGTCGCCCCGCTCGGCGGTCCCCGGCACGTCGACGAGCGCGATATTGGTCTGGCCGTGGATATTCCACTGCACCATGGCCTGCGGCGCACCGGGTGCCACGCTCTGGCCCGCGGCGCGGGGGAGCCGGATCGGATCGGAGACGACGGTCGCGGTGACCGAGGTCTTGGTCGCGTTGGCGGCGTGGATGCGGGCGGCGGCGGTATCGGCGGTGCGGAACCCGGCGATGACGGCGACCGGGACGCATGCCGCGACCAGCAGCGCCGCGAGCATGCGCCACGTCGCCTGGAATCGATCGGACCGTCGCATCAGCCGGTTCCGGCTCCAGGGAGCCGTCCGGCAGATGCGCCGCACGAGCTTCCGCACGTTGGCGCGTTACCCCGTGGCGGCCGCGCCAAACGGTCAGAAGCTGCCCAGCGGGTCCTGGTTGTCGAAGATGTATTTGTCGCCGTTGTACCAGGTGACGATGACCGAGGAAGCCTCCTCGGGCTCCTGTCGGCAATAGGAGACGCCGGGAAACGGGAGCGACGAGGATTCTCCGCATTGGTAGGCGTAATCGTCGGCGAGTTTCTGTGTCTCGAAGCGCTGGCCGAGGCCGCCGTAGCTGCCGGGGACCCAAATGGAGTCGGGGCCGGTGAACACCCACAGAATGCTGCCGAACAGCCAGGCGTAGAACAGATAGGTGGCGGCGACCGCGCCCGCGCAGAGCACGATGAACCGCCGGGTGCGGCGTCGGCGAGTTTTCTGTTCCCGGAACGGGTAGGAGCCTGAATCGGAACTGTCCATCATGTGGTCCTCCTCAGTCGGAGAGATGACATGTTCAGGCGTGTTGATCAAATCTACCGTGATCTGGTTCGAGAGTCTCCAATGAATTCGAATCGGCTGCCCGCGAGAGTATTTCGAACAGCGGTCGTCCGGCATTAATTCGGACGACCGATTTATTCGATAATCGCCGCGAGATCGGCCGGCCGCCCTACTGGCGCCGAAAACCGCTGAGCGGCAAGGCGACCGGTCCGCTGCTGCCCGCCGACCCCGTGTCGAGGTGGTTGAGCAGGTTCTGGATGACGACGTACGGGTTCATCGGCTGATCCTTCTTCCGGAGATCTACGGCAGGTGGTTGTGACTGCCGTCACGGTGTGGTCTCATCAAGATACACAGATACGCAAACTGTGTCTGTGTATCAGGCCCAATCGAAGAGGATTCACGGCTATGGATGCACACCGTCTGAGCAGGCGCGACGCATTGAGGACAGGAAGCGGCCTACTGGGAGTCGTCGGCGCCATGGCGTTGACACCGCGCACCGTGCGCGCGGAACCCTGGAAGTGGTCGCCCGCCGATTCGGTGGTCGGCGTCGGCGGCGGGGCGGACCCGATGACCGTCTACGACCCCGACGCCGACTCCGTGCTGGCCGACATCATCGACCACGCCGACGTCCCGCAGATCAACCGGCTGCTGGCGACCTGGATCTACAACGATCAACCCCTGCCCGCCGGACTGCCGAAGTCCTTGGCGGACTTCATCGAGGACGCGCGGCAGCTGCCGTCCTGGACCGATCAGGGCAAGCTGGCCAGCTCGTTCGAATTCACCAAGAAGCGGGGGACCTATCTGGGCGTGCTGTACGCGTTCGCCAGCGGCATGATGTCGACGGTCATCCCGCACGAGGCGCGGGCGGTGTACTACTCGCGCGGCGGCTCGCATCTCAAGGAGCGTATCGCCAAGACCGCGAAGTTCGGGTACGACATCGGCACGGTCAACGCCTACGGCGAGGGCGGCGAAATGGTCGTCACCTGCGTGAAGACCCGCATCATCCACGCGTCGGTACGGCATCTGCTGCCGCGGTCGCCGCACTGGCCGTCGGATGTCACGCCGATCAGCCAGGAGGACATGATGGTCACCTGGCACAGTCTCGCCACCACCATCATGCGCACCCTGACCGCGTGGAAACTGCCCATCCCGGCGGCGGAATCGGCTGGCTATCTGCACAGTTGGCAGTTGGCGGCCCACCTGCTCGGGATCCGCGACGAGTACATCCCGTCGACCTGGGACCAGGCCGACGCGCAGGCCGCGCAGCAGCTCGATCCGATCCTCGCCCCGACCGCCGAGGGCACCGATCTGGCGCATCAGCTGCTCAATCTGGGCGCGGATCTCGACCTGACGCTGCTCAGTCACGGCATTCTGGGCGCGTTCACCCGATTCATCATGGGGGACAAGGTCGCCGACTGGCTCGCCATTCCGCGGGAGCCGGTGTGGAGTCCGCTGCTGGAGGTCGCGTGGGGTCCGTATGTCGCGGTCCGGGAGGGCGTGTTGTCGGTGGCTCCGGTGGTCGACGCGCCCTACTGGATGTTCGACGAGTTCCTGCGGCAGTTCGTGCTCTGGTACATGGCCGAGCTGCGGATGCCGCTCAGTATCGAAATCCCGCTGACCAACCGGTGATTCGCCTGCCGATTCGGGGCGGCGGACACTGATGGGGACGGCGAGCCGTGGCTCGCCGTCGCCCACGAGCCTCCCGATCCAAGGAAACAGCTAACGTATCGCTGTATCGGCAACGATGTGGAGACGTGAAACGCGATCAGGAGGACGCCGTGGAACCCGCGCCGCGCGCGAAGGAACTTCCGCTCGGCAAGTCTCTGATCGAACGCGCCTACCTGCAAGCGGTCGAACAGGTCGACGACACCGACAGTATGCGGACCCGCATTCTCGACGCGGCCGACGAGCAGTTCCGGCGCTGGGGTGTGCAGCGGTCGACGATGGAGGATGTCGCGCGGACCGCGGGGGTTTCGCGGATCACCGTCTACCGGCGCTTCAGCACCAAGGAAGAACTGGTGGAACGCGTCATCCTGCGCGAATTCCGCCGGTACTTCGACACCTTCCTGGTGGATATCGCGGCGGCGGCCGATGTCGGGGAGCGGGTGGTCGTCGGGTTCGTCAGCTCGCTGCGCGCGCTGCGCGGCAATCCGCTGATCGGCGCCCTGATCACCGCCGAACCCGACTATTTCGTGAGTTCCCTGGTCGGCGACGGCGGCCGGGCGGTGGCCATGGTGCGGGAATTCGTGGCCCGCCAACTCCGGCAGGAACAGCGGGCGGGCACCATCTCCCCGGATCTGCGGGTCGAGGTGGTCGCCGAACTGATGGTCCGAATCTGCGCTTCCTTCCTGGCGATTCCGAGTCAGGTCGTCGATATCGACGACGACGAGCAACTCGCGACGATCGCTCGCCAATTCCTTCTTCCCATGCTCGACCCGCCGGGTCGGTAGCCCCGTACCGATCGATAGGGACTGACCCGTATGGACCCGCGCGATATCGAACTGCGCGATATCGAGATCTTCTTGACGCTGTCCGAGGAACTGCATTTCGGCCGCACCGCCGAACGGCTGTACCTCTCGCAGGCCCGCGTCAGCCAGGTGATCCGGAAACTCGAAAGCCGCATCGGCGGAAAGCTTTTCGACCGCTCCAGCCGCACCGTCTCGCTGACCCCGATCGGCCGCCGCCTGTTCGAGGACCTACAGGTCAACTATCGCGACCTGTGCGCCAGTCTGGGCCGCGCCGAGCGCTCGGCGCGCTACGGCGACGACGGCCTGCTCCGTATCGGCGTGACCAGCAGCAGCCTCGAGGAAATCCGGCCGCTGCTGGACATCTTCCAGGCCCGCCACCCGAATACGAGCGTGCACATCGAACACGTCCATTTCGGCAATCCCTTCGGCGCGCTGCGCGCGGACGAGATCGACATTCTGATCAGCTGGCTCCCCATCGAGGAACCCGATCTGATCGTCGGCCCGATCCTCTACGAGGAACCGTTCATGCTCCTCGTCGGCGCGAATCACCCCCTGGCCGAACGGGATTCGGCCACCTACGAAGACCTCGCCGACTACGGCGTCTTCGGCGCGGGCACCGACGCCGCCAACCAGCCCCCCGACTACTGGCAGAGCGCCATCACCCCGTTTACCACCCCCTCCGGCCGCGCCATCTCCCGCGTCGCCTACGTCGACAACTTCCAGGACATGATCCTCCAGCTGGCTGCGGGCAAGGCCATCACACCGGTGCACGCCCATGCCAGTCGCCATTACGCCCGCCCCGACGTCACCTATATCCCCATGCCCGATGCCCCACCCGCCCGCTGGGCTCTGGTCTGGCGCCGAGGCGCGGATTCCGACCTCACCCGCAGCCTCGCCGCCATCGCCACCGACTTCGTGAGAAACCGAGCGGCAGACCGCTGACTCAGCGGTGACCACCCGAGTGGTCGTGCGAGCAGGTGTCGGTGCGCCGGCCGTCGGGACTGGTAGCCGCCTGGCCCGCGCCATGACCCTCGAGCGCCGCGAACGGCCCGCACTGGTTCGCGGTGATCCACACATGAACCATCGGATTACCCGCACCGGGATTGATCGAGGCGGGCGGGCAATTGCCCTGGGCATCGGTGACTCCGGCGACCTGCGGGCCACCGTCGCCGGCCTTCCAGCAGAGGTTGTCGTGCACGTGCCACTGCATCAACGCCCCGCCGTAGTCCACCAGATCCGGGTCGTCGATCTTCTTGCCCTTCGCGATGTACATCGCCGACACCAGGGTCCGAGTGTCGCCGTCGACCCGATAGACCAGCGACTCAGGATGTTTGGCGTCGAGGAACAGGTCATCACGAATGTAGGCCGTATTGATGAAGTGCTCGTACCCGGTGACCGAATCGCCGATGGACCGGTAGCCGAGCGCGCCGATGGAACGCACATCGGCGAACGCGGGCAGGTCGTCCAGCGTGCTCCGAATCAACGCGATCGCTCGCTGCTCCTGCGCGGCGGTCACCCCCGGCACCCCGGACACATCGATCGGCTTCGCCGGATCCCACGCCCGCGGCCAAGCATTCCCGGTCCCGTGATCGTGCGAGGTGTGGTCGCCATCCGCATGCGAGTGATCGCCCCCGCCATGACTGTGCACGTGCCCGGCCCCGCCGAGCATCGCCGCCACCGCGAGAACACCCGCGAGTCCCGCGGCCGTCGCAGCCTGCGGTGCGGGAAGGTTCGCCTCCGGTCGTGCCAACGCGACCGCGGCCCCCGCGACCGCGAGCGCGCCCAGCGTCGCACACGTGCCATCCAAGAACTGCGGTGCCTCCGCTACCTCGAGCCCGTCAGGCCACGGCAACCCCGCGAACCGGGTGTACGCCCACACCCCCACGGCGACCAGATTCACCCCGATCACCATGGCCGGAACCGTCTTCCGCGCACTCACGAACGCCACCAGTCCGACCGCGCACTGCGCCGCGGCCAGCACGACCATCATTCGCGCGAGCGTCGCGTGCTCGGTGTGCAACCCGGCCGCGAACAGGTGCAACGCCCCGGCCCCTACCGCCGCCACGCCTCCGAGCAGCAGAAACCCATTGCGCCTACCGGCCATATCCCGGTCTCCTCTCATCCCGCGTGCACACTACGGGGAACAGACCGGCGCTGAACCCTGCCGCTCGTGAGGAATCTCTGTGGAATCCGCATTCCGGTGGGGCTAGGCCCGCAGGATCTGCTGTTCGGCGAGTCCGCGGAGTTCGGGTGCGCCGTGGCCGATCAGGACTCGCTGGGATTGGGGTGTGCGCCAAATACCCTCCAGCACAGTGGCGAACGCGACGGCCCGGTCGCGGCTGTCGAAGTCGAGGTCGACGTAGACCCGGTGGTTGTCGGGTTCGGCCCTGGTGATGCGGTAGGCGAGGACGCCGTTGTCGCGGCGGACCCGGTCGAACTTGTCGAACGCGGTCTTCCAGGCGTCGTAGTCCTCGACCTCGTTGGCGATATGCAGGGTGAACATGGGGCGCTCCTTCCAGGGCATCGGTGACGATGCCTTCAGCGTCCGCTGCGGCGATCGCGCATCCCATCCCGAATTCTGGGGATATCGGGGGCGGAGCCGACGTGGACCCGCCTACCCTGAACTCGTGTTCACACGGGCGGTGATGGCGCGGGAGAACATCGAGCGACTGTGTGACCAGTCCCTTACCGCGAAGGCGCTGCGCGAACAGGTGCTGGCCGAGATCCGGCGCGTTGTTCCCTTCGACGCCCACGTCTGGTTGCTGACCGATCCGGTGACCCGGGTCGGCACCTCGCCGCTCGCCGACATTCCCGGCCTGCGCTGGCCGGATCTGCCGAAGCTCGGGCGGGCGCGTTATCTGACCCAGGTCAACCGCTGGACCGACATGATCGACGCCGACACTCGGGTGAGCGCACTGCAGGCGGCCACCGGGGGAGACCTCGCCGCGTCCCTGATCTGGCGCGAATCGCAGGGCCCGCTCGGGGTGATCGATGTCGCGGCCGCGGTGTTCGCGGATCGGTTCGGCTGCTGGGCCTGGCTGGATTTGTGGCGGTTCCGCCCGGGCCCGCACTTCACCGCCGCCGAGATCCGCTTCCTGGCCACCCTCGCCGAACCGGTCACCGCGGGCCTGCGTCGCGCCCAGGCGCGCACCTTCGTCGCGGGCGGGCCCGCCGATTCGATCGGTCCGGCAGTGGTACTGCTCGGGCCCGATCTCACCGTGCGGGCGCAGACACCGATGGCCGTCGAGACCCTGTTCCGGCTGAATCCTCCCGATGAGCCGATGAGCGCGATCCCGGCCGCTGCCTACAACGTCGCGGCCGCGCTGATCGCCGACGAGGCCGGAATCCCGGTGGGGCCGCCCTGGTCGAGAGTGCATCTGGGACAGGGACGTTGGGTGACCCTGCGCGCGGCCCGCATCGGTCCGGTCGGCGACGGCGCCGGGGACATCACCGTCAGCATCGAAGCCTCGACCCCGGCGGAACGCCGCGAGGTGTTCGCGCTCGCCCACGGGCTGACACCGCGAGAACGCCAGGTCCTCGACGGTCTCACCGCCGGAATGGACTCGCGCGCGCTCGCGCGCCTGCTGGGCGTATCCGAGTACACGGTCAACGATCACGTGAAGGCGGTGCTCGCCAAGACCGGTTCGGCCACCCGGCAGACCTTGTCCTCCCGTATCGCGGGAATCGGCTGAGGCTTGACCGTGGTGTCGCCGGTGAGCGGGTCGAGTGTCCGACGGCCAGTAGTAGATGCCTATCATGAGCGACATGCCGGCCTGGGACTCGATCGACTACAACCTCGGATACTTCCTGCTGTGGCCGTTGTTCGTCGGCTTCCTGGTGGGGGGTTGGATCCGATTCCGTCAGTTGGAACGGGAATCCGCCGCACAGGAGCGGAACCGTTTGCAGGACAGCATGACTCGTGACCTGGCGGATGGCATGCCGCCGGCCCGCCCGGCCATCTCCATCGAACCCGACCCCGCGATGGACGCCTACAACCGCTACCTGGCCGACCTCAACGCCCGCGAACTCCGCCACCATCTGCGCTCGGCGGGCCTGGACGTCTTCGACTCGCCTTCCCGCTGACAGCAGATCAGGAGGCGGCGGCGCAGCCTCGGGTGGGTGGGCCGGAGGCGAAGCGGTCGCCGAGGTAGCGCAGGGCGCCCACGGCTTCGACCATGGCGGCGCCGCTGTGGCCGGGAATGTTCGAGAAGTGTTGTGTGAGAGTCGATCCCATCGAGCAGTAGCGGTTGATGAGGGCGTGGACGCCGGGGGCGGGGATCATTTCGTCGGCGTTGCTGTGGTAGAGGTACAGCGGGACGTCCGGGGTGATGGAGCCCAGTTCCTGGCGTTGGGCGGCTGCCACGATCGTCGGGTGGGCGAAGAGGTCGGCCGCGAGGGAGTAGTCGCGGACGTGGGTTCCCGAGTAGGTCTGTAGGAGGCCGGTTCCGCAGCGTTTGCCGACGTCGGCGAGCATACCGGTGCTGCGCTTGTTCAGCAGGACCTCGATCTTGGCCTTCGGCTCGTTGCGGATCAGCGCCGCCGTGATCAGCAGGGCCAGGGCCGCTTTCGGGCCGCCGTCGGCCGCGCGGGCGATGGCGGGGATGTCGGCGGGGATGCCGCCCGCGGCGATGCCGGTCAGCGGCAGCTCCGGAGCGTAGGTGGCGCGAAGTTGGCCCGCCCACAGTGCCGCGTAGGCGCCGCCGGAATAGCCCCAGATTCCGGTGGGGCTGTTGGCGAGTCCGGTGGACGGGAAGCGGCGTGCGGCGCGGATGCCGTCGAGCAGCGCGCGACCGGACATCACGCCGTCGAGGAATCTGGACTGCGGGCCCTCGTAGTCGGGGATCACCAGCGCATAGCCGAGGAGCAGCGGACCCGCGAGAAACGGCAGGTCCAAGGTGGTTTGGCTGTTGATGTTGATAGGGGCGCGCAGGGTGGCGGAGGGAGCGCACGCGGTGGTGAGAGCGTCCTCGGCGCTGGCGAAAGCCACCAGCGGACGAGGACCGGCGCCCCGCCAGGGCGCGGTCGGTTCGATCACCGTGGCGATCGTGGTGATGGGCTTGTTCTCGGAATCCGTTGTCAGATATTGGATTTGCCACACCGTGATGGGCAGCGGCGTCGACAACCCGAACAGCTTCACGCTGCGCCAGGCCAGCGGGTCCCCACTCTGGTGGGCGCCGAGGTCGGCGGGTGTGCTGTAGAACGGATCGGCTTCGGGCGCGGGCGCGGGCGCGGCCACCGCGGAGGAGATCGCGGTAGTGAACGCGAGGACAAGCGCGCCGAGAAACAGGGCGTGCCGGGCGGTCTTCTGCACAATGCCGCATGACGTGCGGCGCCTCATGGTCTTCCGCATCGCAAGCACAGTATCCGCTGTCTTGGCTGGTCAAGCGGTCCGGAAGCGGTGTGTCGCGCCTGGATTGTCCGGCGTGGGAGAGCCTCCCGGTCAGCCGCCGGTGTCAGTCCAAATCAATGCGAACGGTCATCAGATCGGTACCGACCACCCGCACCGCAGTGCTGTTCGCCTTCGGCAACGACCGCAGCCGAGCCACCGGATCGTCCTCCGGCATCAGGTGCGCGGTACCGGTGAACCACCGCCCGCGAATCCGCAGTCGAACCCGATTGTCGGCTTCGATGTTCCGGATGTACTGCGACCGCCGCCCGAACTCCGATACGAACCAGAAGGCACCGCCGCTGCGCCGCCCGCCGATCGGCGTGATCCGCGGCTGCCCGCTGACCCGGCCGGTCGTCTCCAACAGCGTCTGGATCGGCAATCGCCCCAGAATCGGGTTTCCCACTCTCCGTTGGAATCCCGTCACCACAGCATGTTGGATCTCGCGCCGGTCTGCCATGCCCCGACGTTAGCACCGCCGCAGCAGCCTGCGGCGGTGGCCGCAGGCTGCTGTCCGCGATCCGTGCTATCGGACGGGCAAGTGAGCACCGTCGGTATCCGGAACCAGGATCGGCGAGGTCGCCGGTTGACGCCGTCCGACCGGCCGGTTGAGTGCGACCGATACCGCCCGGGTGTCCGCCGCCGGCTGGGGTTCGCGACCGCACTTGCGGATGAGGTCGAAGAGGTCGCCGTCGAATTTGTCGACGCAGCAGGTGTGCTGATTGCCGACCACCCCGTCGGAGGCGAACTGCAGGATGGTGGGCTTGCGTCCGGACATCACGTTCCAGCCAACGGCATGGTCGCCGACGCCCTGGTACTGCTCCTTGAACGGGCGGGGCGCGCCGGAGCCGTTGTAATTGCTGGCCCAGATGTCGTAATCGCCGGGCAGCGAATCGCCGTACATCCAGAACGGCGTGTATCCGATGACGTACCCGGGGGCGCCCCGGTCGGCGAGCCGCTGTTTGGTGAGTTCCACGGCTTGGAGCACCTCGTCGGCGCTGGGCGGGCGCGGGGCATTCGGCGACTGCTCGGCGTCGACCTGCCAGATCCACGGCCGCTCCTTCCACCACGGCGTCTGCTCGTCGACACAGCTCACCCAGAAATCGACCTGCTCCTCGATGTCTCCCGGCCACAGGAAGTGGTAGCTGCCGAGCACCGGAATTCCGGCGTCGCGAGCCCGCTCGAGGACCGTCTGATAGTGCTGGGATCGCCAGTCACTGCCTTCGCTGGTCTTGTAGATGAAGAACGAGATCCCGTCGGTCTGAGCGGCGACCATATTCATTGGCCCACGGCCGAAGTCGAAGTCGGAGGCGTCCCAACCCCAGACCGGTGCCGTGTTGGCGACGGTCGTGGTGACGGCCGTGGCGGGTGTTCCGGTGATCTCGGGATGGACCCGGTCGGGCGCGGACCCGCCGGCGAGCTGCTCCAGCTGCGTCATCAGATCGGACGAGGTCGCCCAGTGGATGTGGTCGAAGTGGCCGATGGACGAGGGCGGGCCGTACGGGCCGCCGCCGGGGAACTTCTGCTGATTCTTGACGTAGAACCCGTCATCGTCGGCGAACGGCGTCGAATGGATGAGCTCGACGGTGTAGTTCCAATACCTGTCGTACATCCACTTGGCGAAGTCCCGCATCTTGACGTCATCACGATCGCAGCCGATATCGATGGCCGCCGTCGGCGAGCCCTCGTAGGACAACCCGTAATGGTGCGATTGCAGGCCGTGATCGCCGTCCATGCCACTGGTGATCCGCAACTCGTCGGCTCTCGGATAGGTCTCGAGAAACTTCACCATCCTCTTCCCCAGAGGACCGAGCACAACGCCCGGAAACTGTTGTATGGCCATGACTCTCTCCTCGGTACGGATGGTGTGAAAGCCCGCGGAAACCAGGGCGATTTCCGCCGCTCACGGCGACCGACGTGCTGTGAGAATCAAAGAATTGCATCGGGATTCAGCACTGTAACGAGTGCTCTACTACGTGCCTTCCGCCCGACCCGACCCGAAACCCCGGGCGACCGCCCAGCAAGCCCCCGCCACCCCGAACCGCACCCCCAGACACGCTGACGTCAGAGCAAGTAGTCCGCTACCTGCACCTAATGTCCTGTTCGACCCTGTCCACGATCGCGTCCAGCCCCCACGCGGCATCGATCCGGACTTCATCAACGAACGGGAGCGGCTGCCACCCGTGGTACCACTCCGCCATCTGCTCAGCCGTGAACTCCCGGGCCTGAGCCCGCCCGCCATGCCGCAGCACCGTTTCGTCGAAGGAGAGATCGAACCCGTAGTGCAGCGCACGGTCCGCCGATCGACCGAGGCGATCGAGCATCCCGCCATATCGATCAGCGTCGAGGATCCCCTCCACGATCACCACCAGCACACTCACTACAGACTCCGCGGCCGCAGAACGCTTTCGAGCTTGCGGATGAACCGCGGCAGGTGCGGATCGGTCGCGGGAAGCCGGCTGGGCTCGAGGTCCCACCACCGAGCACCATCGAACTCACCTGGATCGAGCGGATATCCACGATCACGATCCCCCCGAATCACGAACCAGAGCGACACGTCGACATGCCCGGCCGTCAGCCCGACCGTGGTGGTCCGAGTGAGAAACAGCGGACTCTCACCCACCACATCGAACACAGGCTCGATCCCGAGCTCCTCCCCGGCCTCCCGCCGCGCCGCCTCCAGCGGATGCTCCTGCGGCTCAACATGTCCGCCCATCGGCAAATGCAGCCCCGCCATCCGGTGCATCCCTAGGTAAACCCCACGCTTGTCCGGATCGACAAGGACCACGTAGGCGACTAGATGCGGCGAGGGCGTCGCGGGTTTCGCGCGCCGGAAGATGTCATCAGTCGACGCCACCCACTCCAAAGTCGTTGCAATATGCCGCCGTTCGAGATCATCGAACGGCGAGATACTCCCAACAAATTCCGACACCACAGCGGTCGCAGCCTGCATACCGGCGGACCCTACACCGCCGGACCGACAATCCGGCCACGTCGATGGGCCTCGAGCCAAGACGTCAACGCAGCGCCCAATCCTTGTCGGAGGGAACCCGTAGATTCTCAGTCGTGAGGGACTCATTCGTCTTTCCCGCAGTGCCCGACGGTCTCCCGCCTGGTGGTACCGTCACCGCTCGGGGTGGACGGTATGACGGACGTGAGGTGCTGTGGACCTCCGACGCCAGTCAGCCGGACGCTGGCCTGATCTGGAGTTGGCTGTATGACCTGCGCTCGACAACCGGCCTGTATCCGTTGCTTCTGGACGCCCCGAAACTTGTGGGCTCGCCGCCCCATCGCCCGTGGCACAGTGGGGAACTCGGGTTCGTGCCCAAGGAGAGTATCGACGAGCTCGATCCGAATCTCGAGCTGCGCGGATTATGGTTCGTCACCGATTTCGATATCGAGTACGACCCGCTGAAACCATTCGAGTGGCCGGGGTTGGCGGCTCCCGGTCTCGCGGACGAGGACGGACCGGATGACATCGCCCACTGGCTGGCGCAGGAGCTGGTAGGCGAGTCCGACTGGCTGATCGGCCTGGTCCCGGCAACGCGCGGAGCCGACGCGGTCACACTGTTCGGTTGGAATGGCGCGGTGAACTACTACGACAGCAGCGCAGTGATCTCATCGGTACTGCGATCATGGGAAGACCGCTTCGGGGCTCGTGTTGTCGGGGTCGGTTTCGACTACCTGGAACTGTCGGTGTCCGCACCACCCCGCACCCACGCGCACGCTGTGAGCCTGGCCATCGAGCATGAAGCATTGTGTCCGGACAACTTCGCGGATGACACCCTCGGCACATACGCAGACACGTTGATCAACCGCAGCAGTTGGCAGTTCTGGTGGGACTGACCATCGTGCGACCAGTAGGTCTCTGCGGTATCAGACCCGTGGTGCCCGAGTAGCCTCTGCTGCAATGCGCTCGGCGACCTGTGGGGGTCGCAGCTTGGTGGTGTCGACGACGTGGGCCTCTCGGCGGTGCCAGGAGCGGGCCTCGTCGTAGTCGTCGAGGTGTTCGAGGCGCCACGAGGAGTTCGGCATGATGGGGTCGGATTCGATGCGGCGCAGTAGCTCGCCCCGTTCCGCGTGTAGGACGAAGTGCCGCAGTGGGATTCCGGCGCATTCGAGCCCTGTACGGATCTCCTGCCAATACTGCTGGACGAGAACCGATTGGGGGATTACCAGCGTTCCGCCGACGTGGTCGAGAATCTGTGTTGCGGCCGCGACGACGAGCCCGCGCCAGGGTTGCCAGTCCTGGAAATCGCGAACCTTCTCGCTGGACAGGACGTGGCGCAGCATGAGCCCGACCTCCTCGGTATCGAAGAGGCGCGAGTCGGGCAGGATGGTGATCAATTCCTTTGCCGTGGTCGTCTTTCCGGCTCCGAACGTTCCGTTCAACCAGATGATCATGAGGCCCAGCGTATTCGGGCGGCCCGATCGTGTCGGTTTCCTCTTCTCTCGTCAGGAGCCGGCGACGTCGCGGGCGCGGCCGACGATGAGGGGGTCGGGCGGGGTGACGATTTCGGTGTCTTTGTTGTCGTAGTCGAAGAGGCCGAGGACGTGGCGCATGGCGTTGAGGCGGGCGCGCTTCTTGTCGTTGCTCTTGACCACTGTCCAAGGGGCGTAGTCGGTGTCGGTGTGGTCGAAGTTCTCCTCCTTGGCGGAGGTGTAGTCGTCCCACTTGTCCAGGGAGGCCAGGTCCATGGGGGATAGCTTCCATTGGCGGACGGGGTCGACCTGGCGGATGGCGAAGCGGGTGCGCTGTTCGAGAGGGGAGACCGAGAACCAGAATTTGACCAGGTCGATGCCGTCGTCGACGAGCATGCGCTCGAACAGGGGGACCTGGGTGAGGAAGCGGCGGTGTTGTTCGGGGGTGCAGAAACCCATGACCCGCTCGACACCGGCCCGGTTGTACCAGGAGCGGTCGAACAGGACGATCTCGCCAGCCGCGGGTAGGTGCTCGACGTAGCGTTGGAAGTACCACTGGGTCTGCTCGCGCGTGGTGGGCTTCTCCAGTGCGACCACTCGTGCGCCGCGCGGGTTGAGATGCTCCATGAATCGCTTGATGGTGCCGCCCTTGCCCGCGGCGTCGCGGCCCTCGAAAACGATGACCAGCCGACGACCCGTCGCCTTGACCCAGTTCTGCAGCTTGAGGAGTTCGATCTGCAGCAGCCGCTTGTCGGCCTCGTAATGGGTACGGAGTATGCGCTCGTCGTAGGGATACCCCTCACGCCAGGTGTCGACGACGAAATGTCCATCGGCGGTGAGCAGCCGGGGATCGTCGTCGTCGAGATCGTCGACCGTGAAGCCCGCCGTGTCGCTCAAATCGATCGCGGTCTCGAGATCTGCGATCTCGCTCAGGTCGCGCAGTAGTTGCTCTGGGGTCGCGAAATCGGTCATTCCCTCGACGCTAGGGACGATCCTCGACGGAACGGTGAACGCCCGCACTGTCTTCGGTGAACGGCGCGGCGGCGCACGCCGACTCGGGGAACCGATGAACAGATGATCGCACCAGGACGAGGCCGCCACCTGCTATGTTATTCTAATCTAGGTTAGGAGAACATGGCATGTACCTCAGCATCTTGATCCTGGCGGAGCTCACCCGTGGTCCCGCGCACGGGTATGAGCTACGCCGACGTGTGAGCAGCACGATGGGCGGGCGGGTGAATCTCAACGGCAACACCCTGTATCCGGCCCTTCGGCGGTTCGAGGCGGACGGGACGCTGATCAAGCGAGTCGAGCAGCAGAGCGGCTTCCCGGATCGGCTCGTGTACGAGCTGACCGAGACCGGTCGCGCGAAGTTGAACGACATGCTGCTGGACTTCGACGACACCTTGGCGCAGAGCGATGAGGAATTCCTCACGCGCGTCGCGTTCTTCAACCTGGTCGACCCGCCCGACGCCGTGCGGATCCTGGACACCCGGACGAATGCCCTCGAACGTCGTATCGCCTTCCTCGACGGACTCGAGGAATCCACTCCCACCGATCTGGACGGCGAAGGCGCCTACAGCCAGCGCGGGCGCATGTGGCAGGAGTCGGTCCTCGATTACAGCCGTGACCTGGTCAGGGCGGAGAGGCGTTGGTTGAACGACTTGCGTGGGCAGTTGGACCGGTCAATGCGAAACGCCAAGAACCCGAGAGCGTAATGGATATCAAATCGAGTTCGAGAACCACCGAACCCCCGTCGGCTCAGGTCGGAATGTCGTGGTTCGGTATGACAGGACTGCTTGTCGGACCTTTCCTTTCGATGGTGGACACCAATGTGCTCACGGTCGCCATCCCGAGTATCGCCAAAGCCATGAACTCCACGCCCGAGAACGTGCAATGGACGTTGTCGGGTTACCTTCTCGCCCTGGGCACCGCGCTGCCGGCTTCGGCCTACCTGGCGCGCCGCTACGGAATGCAGCGCACCTACCGGTGGTCCATGCTGGGATTCACCCTCACATCACTGCTGTGCGTGTTCGCGCAGACCCTGCCCTTGCTGGTCGCGGCCCGGGTCGCGCAAGGCGTCACCGCCGCGCCCCTGGTCCCGATGGCCATGGGAATCCTGTTCGGCGGCAAGGGCGTCGACACCGACCTCGGTGGCCGGTACGGCCGTGCACTGGCCGCCGTGCTGCTGTTCCTCGCTCCCGCGCTGGGCCCGACGATCGGCGGGTTCCTGCTCGGGATCTGGCCTTGGTGGACCCTCTTTCTCATCAACGTGCCGATCGGCATCCTGGGCTTGGCCGGAATGCGACAGGCCGCCAAGGCACTACCGCCCGACACCGTCGATCCACGGACTCGCCTGGATGTCGTCGGACTCGTCATGCTGGCGATCGGGCTCGCGCTCACCCTGCTGGCCCTGGGGCGAAGCGGCGAAACCGGTTGGCTGGCAATGGATGTCTGGCCGCTCTGGGTGGGTGGGTTGCTCGCAATCGCGGCGTACGCGATCTGGGCGCGCCGAGTCCCGTCGCCGGCGGTTCGGCTCGATCTGCTGACCATTCCGCAGAATCTGGTTTCGACGATTCTCATCACGATCGTGTCGGTGGTTCTGTTCGGAGTGCTGTTCCTGGTGCCGGTCGTACTCCGTGGCGCACAAGATGTTTCGCCGATCGGCGTCGGTCTGGCCCTGCTGCCACAGGGCATAGCGATGGGCCTGTCGAGCGATCTCGGCGAACGAGCCGGGCGAGCCGGGCACCTGAAGATCACGGTCATCGCCGGCATGCTGATCATGACCGTGAGCACCGCCCTGCTGCTGATCTATTCGGCAACAACCCCCTTGTGGCTGGTCGCCGTGATCCTTACCGGCCGCGGCGTCGCGGTGGGCATGGTGATCGGCCCGCTGATCTCCGCAATGCTGCGCGGCCTGCCGACCGAACAGGCGCCCGACGCCACCACCTTGTTCAATGTCGTCCAGCGCCTGGCCGCCGGAGTCGGAATCGCCGGCATCTCGAGCCTGTTCACCGCGCGGATCGTCCACCACCACACCGCCGATGGCACCGCCTCCGGGGCGGTGATCGCCGGCTTTCACGACATCATCGCGGTGCTCTCCGTGCTGTCGGTAGCCGGCCTGCTGCTGGCGCTGCTGGTACGAGCAGCTCGACCCGAATCATCCACCGCCGCTTGAGAACCGGCACGCGAATCGGCCGGCATCTCCCAGCCATGGGAGCTGCCGGCCGATGTCGCTCGTGATCAGGCGGGGGCACAGACGAACATCAGAGCGCCCGTCGCGGTCGCGTAGTCCCGTTCGATCGTCAGACCCGCGCTCGAGAACAGATCGGCCAGGTCTTCGGTGCGCCGGAGGCGGCCGCCGACCAACACCAGCGACAGCAGATCGGTGGAGGTGAAGTCGGCTTCGCGGGGCGGATGCCACTCGATGACGACGACCTTCCCGCCGGCCTCGGCGGCGCCGTGCCGACAGCCGTCGAGAATGCGAGACGCGTCGCTGTCGGGCCAGTCATTCAGCACGTTCGCCAGGAGGTACACATCGCCGTCCGCGGTGGGCAGTGGATCGAAGAAGCTCTGAGTCCGGACGCCGGCCCGCGTGCCGAAACCCGCCTCGGAGAAGGATGCGGCAGCCGCGGCTGTCGCGACCGGTAGGTCGACGAGTATGCCTGTGGTGTCCGGCGTCGCCTCGAGGATTCGTCGCAGGATGCTGCCGTTGCCGCCGCCGACATCCACGATCCGCCGAGCCGAGGCCCAGTCGTACTTCTCGATGACATCGGAGGTCCGCATCAGCGAGTATTCGGCCATGAAGGTGTCGAAGGCGTTGCCCAGGACGGGGTTTTCGGTCAGATCTTCCCAGAAGGTGCGTCCGAACCTCTGCGGATAGCCGGGCTTTCCGTGCCGAATCGAGTGCAGCACCTCCGCGGCCGCCTGTTCCAGGCGGCCGCTCGCGCCGTGTGGGTCGAGCCAGCTGGCCAGGCTGTGCGGATGATCCGTGCGCAGTACCTGTGCGCGTGGCGCCAGCCGGTACCGCGTCCCGTCCTGGCGGACAAGGACGTCGCGGGTGGCGAGGTAGTTCAACAGCCTTGCGAGGGTGGTGAATTCGGTTCCGGTGGCAGCGGCGAGCTCGGCCGCGGTGCGCCCGGCGTCGGCCAGCAGATCGGGTAGGCCCAGGCCGACCGCCGCGCGGACCGCATGGGGCCAGATGACGTCGGTCAGGTCTGTCAGGGAGGGGTGGGCGTCGGCGGGGAGTGCCTGGTCCTGCGCTCGTGCCGACTCGGAGCCGGTTTCGGTGCCGGCGCCGGGAACGGCTGTCCCGGGCTGGGTGGTCGACGGGCGCACGGGAGCTTCGATGTCTTGGTGCATGTCCGAACCTAGTGGGAGAGAGCCCGCAAAGGCGACTGGATGAAACTAATCTAGGTACAGATAATCTAGACACGCCTCATAGGTCGCCGCAATGGATCTGGGCTGTGAATTTGCCGTCGAATCGGATTTGCCTGCTCCGCAACCAGTCCGACGATTCCACCCCACGTGGCCGAACGCCAACGCCGTCTCGGTGTTTGGTCGGCGGCACCGGATCGTCTCGTGAACGACCGCGGCGTACGCCCCGGTGAAACCGGTTCTGACATCTACATTCGCAGCCTATCGGCTTGCTCTCGGGGCCGATCATGGTGAGGGATTCGGATTGGATGCTCTTGAAATCCATTGTTGCCGAGCGGGGGTGCACCGCGAGGGTGGATGTCCCGTTGCTGCGCAGATGATTTGCGATTAGTTTGCGGAAATCTATTCGGTGACAAGTAACGTGGAGGATCGCCACCCGTCGCCTTGATCGACCCGTTGACCAAGATCCACATGTGCAGTACAGTCACGGATAATTTAATCTACCTGCGACGGCGTCCTTCAGTGCGGCGGGGCGAAGTGCGACACCATTACAGGCAGAGTCCGTGGGGGTGCTCCAATGACCGGACAGCTTCTTCCTCAATTACCGTTCACCCGGGATGGCGTGTTGGATATCGCGCCGAAGTCCCGCTCACTACTCGGTGAACAGCCGATCGCCAGAGTCCGCACGGTCGCGGGCGGCGAAGCGTGGCTGGTCACTCGATACCGTTACGTCCGTGAGCTTTTCGCCGATCATCGCCTCGGCAGGTCACATCCCGAACCCGAGAACGCCGCGAGGATCAACAACTTCCTCCTGCTCGCCGGACCGCAGGGCGATATCGAGTCCGAGTACGCCGAACACAAGAAGATGCGGAATCTACTCACGCCGGCGTTCAGTCCGCGACGAATGCGCGTGCTACAGGGCCGAATCCACGAGATCGTGCACACCATGCTCGATGAAATGGCGAGGACCGCACCGCCAGTGGATCTGCACTCACGGTTCTCCTTTCCGCTCCCTGTTCAAGTCATCTGCGAACTGCTCGGGGTTCCTTTCGAGGATCGAGACAAGTTCCAGCAGTGGGCATTCGATCTGGGAAACATGTATGACGCGGAACTGTCGAAGACCGCGTATGAGCGCTTCGAAACCTACATGGCGGATCTGGTGGAGGCGAAGCGCCGATCGCCCGCGGACGACCTGATCTCGGATCTGGTCGGTATGGCGGACGACGACCAGCTGCTCACCACCGGCGAGATCGTCCGGTTCGCGGTGATCCTGCTGTTCGCGGGCCACGAGACCACCGTCGCCTATATCGATTTCGGCACCTTGTTCATGTTGATCAACCCGGAACAGCTGGCCATGCTGCGGTCACAGCCGGAGTTGCTCCCGCAAGCGGTGGAGGAGATCCTGCGGATAGTCGCGCTGGGCAGCACCGGTTTGCCGAGATATGCGCACAGCGATATCGAGATCGACGGCCACCTCATCAAGAAGGGTGAGGCCGTACTGCTGGCCGCGAATGTCGCGAACCGCGATCCCGACGCCTTCGAGGCGCCCGATGCGGTGGATATCACCGCGAAGCGCATGCAGCACATGTCATTCGGATACGGCCCTCGGCACTGTCTGGGTGCGGCCCTGGCGAGAGCCGAGCTCACCGCCGTATTCGGCACCCTGTTTCAGAAGTTTCCCGATCTGCGACTCGCGGTTCCCGTCGAGGAATTGGAACTCGGCCGCACCCACATGCTCGAGGGACTCACCCGGCTTCCGGTCGAATGGTGAACCGGCCCAACTTCTCCTGAGGCCCGTGTAATTCAACGCGCGGCCCTGCAGTGCTCGCCGAACAGTCGACAGTGTCGGTGTCATTCGTCGAGTCCGTCGTTGTCGACGGAGGCTGAAACAAGCCGAATTCTTGCGCTATCTTCTCGATGGGAACAAGCATGTCACGATCCTTGATGAACGATTCTTCGTTCAGTTCGAATGTCGATCCGTTCCGCAACCTCGAAGTTCTCGAATCACAAATAGTGCGTTGGTGGGACGGCCCGGATCGGCTCAGTTCGATCTGCCGGTACGCGCTGCTTCCGCCCGGCAAGATGTTCCGCCCCGTCCTGCTCGTGGAGGCCGGGCTCGCGGTGGGTGGCGAGTTGGATCACCTGCTGCCGGCCGCGGTCGGAACGGAATTCGGCCACGTGGCCAGCCTGATCCATGACGACATCATCGATCACGACGACTTCCGCCGGGGCCGGCCTTCGGTGCATGCGCAGCATGGTCTCGCGAACGCGATTCTCTCCGGCGACGCGCTGTTCTTCTCGCTGTTCGAAGGCTTGGTCCGATGCCACCGGAACGGCGCCCCAGCCGAGGCGGTCGTGGCCGCGCTCGATGTCGTCACCGAAGTGGGTGTAGCGCTGTGCCGCGGCCAGATGCGTGAAGACGAGATCACCGGCGACCTGAACGCCGATCCGGACGATTATCGAACGGTCATTCAACTGAAGACCGCCTCGCTGTTCCGCGGTGCGTGCGGCTCGGGCGCGATTCTGGGTGGCGGCGACGCGGAACAGATCCAGGCGCTCGAACGCTATGGCGAAAGCCTCGGCATGGCGTTTCAACTGGTCGACGACCTGCTGCCGTACACCAGTTCTCGCGAGACCACCGGGAAGCCGCTCGAGAGCGACATCCGGAACAAGCGGATCACCCTGCCGATCCTCGAGACCTATCGGCTGGCGGACGCTGGTCAACGCCGGCTGATCGAAGGCATTTTCGGCGCCACGGATCCGGATGAGGACGACGCACGTCGGATCCGGGTACTGGTCCATTCGGTCGGTGCGGTCGACTCGGTAGCCAAGCACGCGTTGGCCGAGGCGGAAGAAGCCCGCAACGCGCTTGTGGTACTGCCGAATTCGGGTAGCAAGGCCATACTCGAACGGTTTGTCGAGCTGGCGATCCTGCGGTTGGCTTGAGGCCTGGAGATGAAGACCGTGTTCGCGCATCTCGAGATGATGCGGCCGTATACCGCCTTCTATGTCGGGCTGGTGGGGCTGGCCGGGGCCTCGGCGTCGGGCAGTACCGATGCCGGGGGCTACCTGTTGTCCTGGCTGATACCGACATCGGCCTGGATCGCGGGTCTGTACGGTGGCGACTTCATCGACAGGGAACTGGACGCGCAGTCCAAGCCCCACCGGCCGATTCCGTCGGGTCGCGTGTCGGCGAGGACCGCGCTCGCCATCATGATCTCGATCATCGTGGTCGCAGCGTCACTCTCGGTGTGGCGAAATCCCTGGACCCTCGCGGTGGTCGGGGTGGCCACGCTGCTCGGAGTGTCGTACAACAAGGTCTTCAAACGGCGTGGCCTGAGCGGGCATCTGGTGCGCGGTTCGTTGACGGCCGCGGTGTTCGCGTACGGGGTGATGGTCGCGAACGCACCCTTCTCCTGGTGGATCGCGGCGGGCGCCTGCGCCTTCTGGCTGCAGGACGCCGCGTCGAATCTGGTCGGGGCGGTCCGGGACATCGATGGTGATCGTGCCGGCGGTTACCAGACCGTTCCGGTCCGGTATGGGATTGCGGTCTCCTCGAAGGTCGCGGGCGGATTGTCCGTCGGCTCACTCCTGATCGCCGGAATCGCCCTCTGGCACCGGGCGGGCGTCGATGTGGCGGTCCTGATCATTCCCTTCGCGCTCTGGATTCTGGCGCTGCGCCGGATTCCGACCAGCGCCGGCGCTGACAGGTTCCGAGCCGATGCCCTCGCCGCGCACGAGATCCTGGTCCTCGAGCGGCTGTTCCTCGCCGCGGCCTTCGTCATCGGCGGGATGGGCTGGATCGTCGGCACGGCTCTGCTGGCCGTGAGCGTCAGCGTGAGCCGCTTCGCTCAGCGAACCATGCGGGCTCGCTACGAATTCGGCGCCGACCCGATGACCGTCGACAGGGGAAGGCGATGAACGACCACACCACGGCGGCACTGCGCTGCAGCGAGCTGAAAGCGAGATTCCGATGACCGAACTGCTGAACCAGCACCCCGCGCTATCCGACAACGAAATCGATTCCGCCATAGCACGATCCGTCCAGTACTTGTTCGATCAGCAACGGGCCGACGGACTGTGGACCGATACCCTGCCTTCCTCGGCCGTCGGCACCGCACCGGCTCTGATCGCACTGCACTTCCACTCGCGCGAGCACGACGCCGCCGCCATCGCCGCGGGGGCCCAGTGGTTGCGCCGAACGCAGCTGGCTTCGGGCGGGTGGGGCGATACACCGGACGACCCGCCGAACCTGCACGGGACCGCATTCGCTGTGGGCGCGTTGGCGATCGTGGATCCGGACAACTCCGCGACGGCCATCGAGCGCGGTCTCGCCTTCATCGACGCGGAAGGCGGACTGGCCGCACTCTCCGACCGTGATCGGACCCCTTTGAGTCCGATCTGCCTGGTGTTCTGGGAATTGGCAGGTTTGTGTTCGAGCTCGGCGGTTCCGAGAATTCCGCTCGAACTCGCGCTGTTGCCACAGAGTCTGCGCCAGCGAATGTCCTTCACCGTGCCCGGCATCTTCGCATTGGGACTGATGCAGGCACGCACCCGGCGGCGTGCTCCACTGCGCCGGCTCCTGGACCGACTGGCCGAGCGGCCCGCCCTGTCGTACCTCGAACGGCTGCAACGCTTCGAGGGCTACATCGGCGGCTTCGAAGAGTCACCGATGCTGGTCGGCGTGGTCCTGCTCGGGCTGGCTCGCGCCGGTATCGACGACGACATGGTCCGGCGGTGCCGCGACTATCTACTGGCCACGCGGCGGGCGGACGGCTCCTGGTCGGTCAACCGTGATCTCGAACTGACCGCGAGTACCGCGGTGCTCATGGGGCTGCAGGAGGCCGGGTATACCGATGATCCGCGCCTGCGGATCTCGCTGTACCGGATCATGAGCGCGCAACGCGCCGAGTCCTTCCACGCCACCGGAGTCGGACCAGGGGGCTGGTCGTGGTCGATGCCCTCGGGGTGGCCGGATACCGACGACACGGCCTGCGCGCTGACGGTGATTCCGCCCTTCGCGGACCCGAAACTCGCCCCGCAGGTGCGACTGGGCGTCGAATGGCTGCTGCGGATGCAGCGACCGGACGGCTCCTGGGGTTGTTTCGTGACCAAGGGCATCGTCGGCTTGGATGCCCCGTGCCCCATGCTCACCGCACACATCATCGAAGCGCTCCAGATCAGCGCGGGCCTGGGGCCGCATGACCCGCCGGTCCGAAAAGCGCTCGATTACCTGGAATCAGCCCAGAATCCGGATGGATCGTTCACCACGATCTGGTACCGGAACCACGTGATGGGCACCGCGGCGGTGCTGTCCGCCTTCGGCAAGTTCTCACGGGCGCAGACGGATTCGGCGCGACGAGCCCGGGCGTGGCTGACCGCCGCTCAGCTCGACGACGGCGGCTGGGGCGACGGCGCGCAGGCCGCGGCATCGACGGAGGAGACCGCGTGGGCGTTGTACGCGCTGCTCCAGTCCGGCACGCCGGCAACGGAACCCAGCACAGCGTCCGCGGCGCACTGGCTCGCCGCGCACCAATTGGGGCACGGTGGCTGGACGCCGACGACGCTGGGTGTGTACTTCCCCGGTCTCTATTTCAACAGCGACCACATGGCCAATGGATTCGCTCTGCGCGCACTGGGCGCCTTCCAGCACCGCCGACTCCGGGACGGCGACGATGACTGACTACGACATCGTCATCTGCGGTGCGGGTCCAGGCGGACTGGTGCTGGCGGCGACGCTGGGCCGGCGCGGCCTGCGGGTACTGGTGTGCGAGAAGCAGAAGCAGCCGGTCGAGCAGTACAAAGGCGAAGTCCTGCAACCACGTTCCCAGCAGATCTTGCAGGAGCTCGGTTTGCTCGGGCGACTGACGAGCGCGGGAGTGGTCCACGCCGATGAACTGGAGTGCCGTGATGCCTCGGGCACCCGGCTGGTAGCACTCGATTACGCGCGGCTCAGCACACCGTTCAATCGGGTCTCGGTGCACTACTACCACGAGATCCAGCAAACGCTGGCGAACGAGCTGCCGCCCACGGTGCGGCTCGAATATGGCAGCGGAGTGCAGGAACTGGTGCGCGGCGAGCGGGGGAGGGTGATCGGGGTCCGAATCGGCAATGCCGGCGACGAGCCGCGCACCGTCTACGCCGCACTCGTCGTCGGGGCGGATGGGCAGGGGTCGCGATGCCGAACCCTGGCGGGGCTCGAGACGGGGAAAGTCAGTCGTTACGAACACGATCTGTTCGGATTCGACTTCCCGGACGAGGGCTCGCTACCCGCGCGGCTGACAGCCTACGTGACGACCGACGGTCTCCGGCTGCTGTATCCGATGCCGCACGGTCGCGGCCGGCTCTACGTGCAGGTGCCGATCGGGGCGTCGCGGGATATCCGGCGCGCCGGATTGAACGAATGGCTGGTGTCGGTCAGCGACGCGGTGCCCGACCTGCGTGATGTCGTGGCCACGCTGATCCGTTCGGATGAGCTCAAAGCCCAGACCTTGCCGGCGCGACGGTGCATTGCCCCGGCCTGGTGGACCCCGGGTCTGGTGATCATCGGCGACGCCGCGCACAGTGTGCATCCCATGGCGGGCCAGGGCATGAACTCGGCGATCGCGGATGCCGCGGCGCTGGCGGAGACCCTCACCGAGACCGACTGGGGCGCCGGAACAGTCCCGGATGCCCTGCTGGCCGAGTACGAGCGGTCCAGACGTCCTGGCCTGCAATATATCTCGCAGATCAGCCATCACTTGTCGATGGCTTTTACCTCGACGTCACCGACACTCCAGGCGATCAGCAAACGAATGATGCTCAGGAATGAGCACAACATCCGGCTCCAGCACATCCTCACCTACAACATGTCCGGTCTCGGCCTGCGCCCCATGACATTTCGGGACCGGTTCTATCAGCTCGGCGTGCTGTCCGATCCCCGCGCGAACACAGTGAGCCTGACATGACCCGCGCAGTCGAAAGGTGTGACCGATGAGATCCACGGCCGTCGGCGCCGCGCGGGCGCACGCCAAGGCGATCCTGTGCGGCGAACACGCCGTCGTGTACGGCGCGCCCGCCATCGCGATTCCGATTCCGCAACTGGAGGCGACCGCCCACGCCGAATGGGGGACCGGTCCGGCCGACACCGTCGAACTGGTCGGGGCGGATGGGTCGCTCGTGGTCGGGCCGGACAACCTGACGCAGATTCTCCCCGCCTTCCGCAGGATTCGCGTCCGACCTGCGGATGCCGCGCGGGTCACGGTGCGATGCGGTATCCCGAGCCGGCGCGGGTTGGGATCCAGCGCGGCCTGCGCTCGCGCCGCGGCGGCTGCCGTGGCGGAACTGTTCGAAACTCGTCTCACCGACGACGAGTGCTTCGAATTGATCCAGGCCGCGGAAGGCATCGCCCACGGCACTCCCAGCGGGGTCGACGCGCGAGCGACCGGCGCGCAGGTCCCGATCTGGTTCGAGAGGGGCACCGCGACGGATCTGTTCGTCGACGGGGACGGCGTGCTGGTCGTCGCTGACAGTGGTGAATCCGGTGATACCCAGACCGCGATAGCGCGCGTCGGTAGGCATTTCCGGGGGAATGCCGGGGCCCGGTCATCTTTCGTGAAGGACTCGGCCTGGATTACCGGCAGGATCCGGCAGCGTCTGGCGGTCGGTGACCTGTCGGCGGTCGGTGAGTTACTGACGCGGAATCAGCTGTTGCTGAGCGAACTCCGCTTGAGCACCGACCACATCGACCAGCTGGTGGGCGCGGCGGTGCGGTCCGGCGCCTACGGCGCGAAGCTCAGCGGAGGCGGACTGGGTGGTGTCGTGATCGCGCTCGTTGCGTCGCATTCGCGAGCGGATCGCGTCGAGGCCGCGATGACGAAGGCCGGCGCAGTCGGCACCTGGCGCGTGGAACTCCGGCGGCGAGTCGATTTCCAGCAGACGAGGGCCGCACGATGAACGGAGCCTTCGATCCGACGATTCGTACCGCCATCGCGCATCCGAACATCGCGCTCATCAAGTACTGGGGGAAATTCGACGAGACGCTGGCAATTCCCCGCTCGGACAGCCTGTCGATGACACTGGATGTCTATCCGACGACCACGAGCGTCCGACTGGCTCCCGGAGCGGTGCGGGATACGGTGCTGTTCAACGGATCCCCGGCCGAGGAGGCGGAGCGATCGCGCATCGTCGCGTTCCTCGACCACATTCGATCGATCACGGGGCGCAGCGAACCCGTCGCGGTTGAAACGGCGAACACGGTACCCACCGGCGCGGGGCTCGCCTCGTCGGCGAGTGGATTCGCGGCTCTGGCGGTCGCGGCCGGCTCGGTGTTCGACCTGGAGCTCGATCCGATTGCCTTGTCTCGGGTGGCCAGGCGTGGTTCCGGCTCCGCATCGCGGTCTCTCTTCAGCGGATTCGCGGTTTGGCACGCGGGTCCGCGCACCGGCCCGGACGCTGATCAAGGATGCTTCGCGGAGCAGCTGGACTGCACGGCTATCGATCCCGCCCTGGTGATCGCGGTGGTGAACGCGGGACCCAAGAAGGTCTCGAGCAGCGCGGCCATGCGGCGCACGGTGCGAACTTCACCGCTCTACCCGGCCTGGGTCGAGTCCAGTGCGGACGACATGCGTGAGATGAAACGGGCGATCGCAACAGGGGATCTGGCGGCAGTCGGTGAGATCGCCGAGCGCAACGCGCTGGGCATGCACGCCACCATGCTGGCGGCTCGGCCGGCGGTGCGCTACTTGACCGCCACGTCGCTGGATGTGATCGATGCCGTGGAGCAGCTGCGGCGATCCGGCATCCTGGCGTACGTCACGATCGACGCCGGGCCGAACATCAAGATCATCTGTGAGCGTGGCGACGCTGCCTCGATCGCCGGTCGGATCTCCGCCCTGCACGAGTCGATTCGAGTCGTGTGCGCATTCCCGGGTCCCGGCGCCCGCCTGGTCGAAAGTGGTGCAGCATGATCGAGCGCTGCGCCCCGGGAAAACTGTTCGTCGCCGGGGAATACACCGTGACCGAGCCGGGCACCGAGGCGCTCCTCGTCGCGGTGGACCGCTTCGTTTCTGTGACCGCGACCGCGGGCTGTGGAGCGGATCGGACGGTCACGGTCGAGTCCGATATCGATGGCGGTACCGCCGCCTGTTTCGTCTCGGGCTACGGCGGGCAGCTGGTCGCCGCGGATCCTCGGCCGGCCGACGATATGGGTCCGGTGCGCGTGGCGCTCGGCGTCGTACAGCAACTCGTGCACGAAATGCGGCTGGCGACGCCACCGCTGGAATTGCGGATTACCAGCGAATTGCACCGTGCCGGTGTCAAGTTCGGGTTGGGATCCAGTGCGGCCGTCATGGTCGCGGTCATCGACGCCGCATCGGCGTACTACGGCTTGCAGTTGTCGCGTCCCGATCGCTTCCGATTGGGACTGCTGGCGAGCGCGCGGTTGAACCCGCGGTCCTCCGGCGGTGACATCGCGGCGAGCACCTGGGGTGGATGGCTTGCCTATCGAGCTCCGGATCGCACGGCATTGCTCGAGGAATACACCCGGCGCGGAGTCCTGCATATGCTCGCTGCCGACTGTCCGGGCCTGTCCGTCCAGCCGCTGCCGTCACCGTCCGGGGTGGCCGTGGAAGTGGGCTGGTCAGGGACACCGGCCTCATCGAACTCTGCGATATCCCGGCTCGATTCGGCTCGCGCGGGCAGCGTGGACCAGTGGCATGACCTCGTGGGCCGGCACCACGACATCGTCCGGGACTGCGTGGACGCGATCGAGAACGGCGATCGGATCGCATTGTTCGCCGGTGTCGAGCGATCGGGAGAGCTGCTGCGCACTCTCGACACGCTGCTGCGGACTTCGGTGTTCACGCCCCGACTGAGTTCGCTGTGCGAAATAGCCGACGCCCTGGGCGGCGTCGCGAAGCCATCCGGAGCCGGAGGCGGTGACTGCGGAATCGCGTTGTTCGACGCGGACACCGGACCCGACACGGCCGAATTACACGCACGGTGGAAAGCCGCGGGCATCGAACCGCTCGCACTGCGCATCGCCGTCCATCCCGAAGGAGACGAAGGCCGATGATCGGGTCTCGCAAGGATGAACACGTCTCGCTCGCGATCGGCCAGCGTCGGAACCCGCCGCCGGCGAGCGACTTCGACGACGTCGTGTTCGTGCACCACGCATTGCGCGGCATCAATCGCGAAGATGTCGTTCTGGATACCGAATTCGCCGGCGTGCACTGGCGGGCGCCGCTCTACATCAATGCGATGACGGGCGGGACCGCGAGGACCGGTGCGATAAACCGGGACCTGGCAATCGCTGCCCGCGAGACCGGGCTGGCGATCGCCACCGGTTCGATGAGCGCGTTCTTCGCGGACCCGGACACGGCCGCAACGTTCCGGATCATGCGGGAGGTGAACCCGGCCGGCTTCATCATGGCGAACGTCAATGCGACGACCAGCGTCGAGAACGCCCTGCGCGCCATCGATCTGGTCGCGGCGGACGCGCTGCAGATCCATCTGAACGCCATCCAGGAGATCGTCATGCCGGAGGGCGATCGCTCCTTCGCGGACTGGTCCGAACAGATCGCGCGGATCGCGGCCGCGGCGCCGGTGCCGGTGTTCGTGAAGGAGGTCGGATTCGGGCTGAGCCGGGAAACCGTCACCCACCTTCGAGATCTCGGTGTGCGCGTGGCCGACGTCGGGGGTCGCGGTGGCACCAACTTCGCCCGCATCGAGAACGACCGCCGGACGGCCGGTGAATACCGATACCTGGCGGACTGGGGGCAGTCGGCGGCGCAGTGCCTGATCGAAACGTATGACGTGCGGGACATCTCACTGCTTGCCTCCGGTGGCGTACGGAACCCGCTCGATGTCGCCCGGAGCCTGGCGCTGGGTGCTGTGGCCGCCGGGGTCTCGGGGAGATTTCTACAGGTTCTGGTGGAGGAAGGTCTGCCCACCCTCATCACCGAGATCGGCAGCTGGCTCGAACAGTTGACGTCATTGATGACGGTGCTCGGAGCGAATACGCCTGGGGCACTGCGGGATTGCGACCTAGTGGTCGTCGGCGGGCTTCAGGTGGCCTGTGCCGCTCGTGGGGTCGATCCGATTCGGTTCCGTGACCAGCGCCGGTCAGATCCGACGGGCGCAACCGGGACGCGTAGCGAGTCCTGAAACTACACAAGGGAGTTCAATCATGAATCCGGTTGCGGAACATCCGACCGAATCATCCGCCACGGCGGGTATACCGATGCGCTGGATCGGGCCGATCCGCATCTCGGGCAAGACGGCGGCGGTCGAGACGGAGGTGCCTCTCGCCACCTACGAAAGCCCGCTCTGGCCCTCGGTGGGCAGGGGCGCGAAGGTCTCGATGCTGGTCGCCGAGGGAATCGCCGCAACCCTCGTCGATGATCGGATGTCGCGATCGGTGCTCCTGGAAGCTCCGGACGCGGCGGCGGCGCACGCGGCGGCCGGCGAGATCGAAGCCCAACTGGAGGTTCTTCGCAAGATCGTCGCGGACCACAGCAGGTTCGCGCGATTGCTCGGGATGCATCACGAGATCGTGGCGAATCTGCTGTTCGTACGATTCGAATTCACCACCGGCGATGCGTCCGGCCACAATATGGCCACGCTGGCGTCCGACCTGCTGATGGAACATCTGCTGGCGGTCATGCCGACGCTGTCGTACGGCTCCATCTCCGGGAACTACTGCATCGACAAGAAGGCGAGTGCCGTCAACGGCATTCTCGGTCGCGGGAAGAACGTGGTGGCCGAGATCGTGGTGCCACGGACTGTTGTCGCGGATGTGCTGCACACGACCGCGGACAAGGTCGCCAGGCTGAACCTGCGAAAGAACTTCGTGGGCACGACGATCGCGGGCGGGTTGCGCTCGGCCAATGCGCACTACGCGAACATGCTGCTCGCGTTCTTTCTCGCGACGGGCCAGGACGCGGCGAACATCGTGGAGGGTTCGCAGGGAGTGACCTTCGCCGAAGACCGCGACGGCGACCTGTACTTCTCCTGCACGATTCCCAATCTGATCGTCGGAACCGTCGGGAACGGCAAAAGCCTCGATTTCGTCGAAGCGAATCTCCGGCGGTTGGGGTGCCGCGCAGACCGGGACGTGGGCGACAACGCACGCCGTCTCGCGGTGATCGCGGCGGCGACGGTCCTGTGCGGCGAACTCTCGTTGCTCGCCGCACAGACGAATCCGGGTGAGCTCATGCGGAGCCACCTTCGACTCGAGCGTAAACCTGAAGGGAGGGAGGCCAAATGACGGGCATGTTCACGGTCGGGATCCACGACCTGTCATTCGCCACCGGAAACTACGTGCTTGCTCACACGGTGTTGGCGGACCACAGCGGCGTCGACGTCGGCAAGTTCCACATCGGGATCGGGCAGGAACAAATGAGCGTCACCGCGCCGGACGAGGACATCGTCACGATGGCGGCGAGCGCGGCGGAGCCGATTGTCGCCGAACACGGCACCGTCGGACTGCGGACGGTGGTGCTGGCCACCGAATCATCGATCGATCAATCGAAGTCGGCGGGCGTCTACGTGCACGACCTGTTGGGATTGCCGACCGCCACTCGCGTGGTCGAACTCAAGCAGGCTTGCTACGGCGCCACCGCGGCTTTGCAGTTCGCGCTGGGCCTGGTTTGCAGGAACCCGTCCGAGCGGGTGCTGGTCATTGCCAGTGATGTCGCGAAATACGATCTCGACACCTCGGCCGAGGCGACACAAGGCGGTGCGGCGGTCGCGATGCTGATCACCGCCGAACCTGCCCTGGTTCGACTCGACCACCCCTCGGGTGTATTCACCGCAGACATCATGGACTTCTGGCGCCCCAACTATCGAGCCACGCCGATCGTCGACGGAAAGTCGTCGATCACCGCGTATCTGGAAGCGGTCGAGGGAGCCTGGAAGGACTATTCGGTGCAAGGCGGCAGACCGGCGAGTGATTTCGCCGCCTTCTGCTACCACCAGCCCTTCACGAAGATGGCGATCAAAGCACACCGGCATCTGGCCGAGTGCGCTGGGCTCGAAACCTCCGATGCGAGCCTGCTCGCGGCCGTCGGAGACACGCTGAGGTACAACCGGCTCATCGGGAACAGCTACACCGCATCCCTCTACCTCGCCTTGGCATCCTTGCTCGACGGCGACAGGGACCTGAGCGGGGCCGCGGTGGCGTTTCTCAGTTACGGCTCCGGAAGCGTTGCCGAATTCTTCAGCGGCACAGTCGTTCCCGGCTATCGAGATCGACTGCGGACGGCTGCGAATCACGCTGTGATCGAGCAGCGCGAACCCGTCGAATACCAGCGATACCGCGAACTACACGAATACGCGTTGCCCACCGATGGCAGTGAACGGATGTTGGCTCGAACCACCCGCGGCCGCTACCGCCTTGCCGGGGTGGCCGACCATAAGCGAATTTACGAGCGCCACTAACGGATTCGACGAGGATATGAGATGTTCAGAAACAGCACCGAGCCCGTCGGAAGCATTGACGAGCCGCACTGCTATTGCGGTTGCGAAGTAGTCCACCCCGCCGGCGGCGAAGGCGTCACGCCACATCGGATGGCGAGGAGTCCACGAGCCCGCCCCCAACCGGGGGCGGCGATCATCGGGACCGGTTCGGCGGTTCCGGACCGTGTCGTCTCCAACGCCGAGATCGGTCCTCCCGCCGGGGTGGACGCCGACTGGATCGTTCGAAAGACCGCCATCCTCGAACGTCGATGGGCGCGGCCCGACCAGGCGACCTCCGACCTGGCCACCGAAGCCGCTGCGGCCGCACTGCGGGATTCGGGGATCGTCGCCGAACAGCTGACGGTGATAGTGGTCGCGACATCGACGCCGGACCGTCCGCAACCACCGACGGCGGCCTACGTGCAACAGCGGCTCGGCGCGCCCGCCGCCGCCGCATTCGACATGAACGCCGTATGCAGCGGATTCGTGTTCGCTCTCGGAACCGTCGAAGCCATGATCGCTCGCGGCGGTGGTTACGGATTGGTCATCGGCGCCGACATCTACTCGCGCATCCTGAACCCCGCGGATCGCCGCACTGTCCCGCTGTTCGGGGACGGAGCCGGTGCCGTGGTCGTCGGACCCGTTCGTGGCCGACACGGCATCCGCGACTACGCGCTGCACACCTTCGGTGACTTGTCCCCGCTGATCGAAGTACCCGCAGGCGGCAGTCGCACGCCCTACACCGCGTCAACCGTGTTGGCCGGCTCGCACTACTTCAGGATGGACGGTCGTGGTGTTCGCGAGTTCGTCACGAGCCGTCTGCCGCAATTGATCAAGGAGTTCCTTGCCGACAGCGGCGTGGTCGCGGCGGATATCGCTCACTTCGTTCCGCATCAGGCCAACGGTGTGATGCTCGACGAAGTCTTCGCCGAGTTGAATCTCCCGAATGCCACTGTGCACCGCTCGGTACAGAACTACGGCAACACGGGCGCCGCCTCGATACCGATCACACTCGACGCGGCGGACCGCGGCGGGGCCCTGCAACCGGGCGACCTGATACTGCTGGCCGCCTTCGGCGGAGGCATGTCCGTGGGGCTCGCTCTGCTGACTTGGTGACGGTGTACCCAGTCAATCCCGCCCGGGGGTAGCGTTCGTCAGTCGGCATTCAGCGCAGAATACCCGCGCGGCGAGCGGACCCGATCCAGGTCGGAAACTCGCCGAGCAGCAGCTGGTACAGCTCGGAATCGGCGAGGGTATCGATATTGTCGACGGCGAAGAAGCCCGCATTGTCGACGACTCGGCCGTTCAAGGTGTCGAGCTTGCGGAGGATGCCGAAGTCGTTGCGGCCCAGTCCGATGAACTGCCAGAACGCGGGCAGGCTCGACGCCCTGCGCATGAGTGCGCTGATCTGAGCGCGATTGTGGAATCCGCCGTCGGTGAAAAACAGCACGAGGGTAGGGCCGTCACCGGCCCGCAAGGAATTGAGAATGTCCGTCATGACGGGGATCTCGTCATTGAATCCACCGATCTGCCGGTTGTAGTCGATGCCGCCGTGGGTTCCGGACAGGTGCAGGAAGGTCGCGCCCCACGCATCGGCTGTATCGACCGCAACGTCGGGCAGCTTCGCGAATTTGTTGCCATACAAATAGGTTTCGAGCTTGCCGTCGTCATCGAGCTGGATGGCGACCGGAATCATGCGCTCCACCACACGGTGCACGACCTTCTTACGGAACATCGCGTTCATGCTCCCGGTCTTGTCGATGACCAGGATGACTCGGGCGCGAGCCGGGCCGGCGCCCTTGGTCAGCAAGACCTTGGCGACCTCCCGCTTACGCAGGTCGAGCGTCTGCCGCTTCTCGAAGGACAACGTCGCCTCGCCCGCGACCGTGCGCACCCCCGACGGGTCCGCCGCAGGCGTCACGGGTACCGCCGGGCTGGATGCCGGGGAGTCGTCAACGGTGACACCGTGGTCGGTGACCAAGGCGGCGAATCCCCCGGCATACCCCTGTCCAACGGCGCGGACCTTCCAATCGGCACCGCGGCGGTACACCTCGACAGCGATGACTACCGATTCCGGCCCGAGTTGGTCGATGCGATACTCACACAACACGTTCCCGGCCTGATCGGTGACGACGGCCATCGGCGCCGGAAACTGTCCGAAGCTCGTGCGCTGATCATCGAGGGTGATGACGGTCCGTATCTGGTCGATCCCAGCGGGCACCTGCGCCAACGAGATCCGCAGCGCCCCGGCGACCAGGTCGGATCCCGGCGCGTGTGGCTGGTTGTAGAAAATGAAATCCGCATCGGAACGCACCCTGCCCGCCGCGGTGACCATCAGCGCCGACAGATCCGAGGCGGCGCTCGTCCTCACGGAAACGATGACATCGGGGACGTTCAGTGGCATGTTCTGCCCCTTGAGCAGCTGAACCGGTGTCATGTCGAATGCCCTTGTCCGTAAGCGGTTCCGTGAATGGATCGGGGCCCACCCTACGGCCGGATCGTGCACCCGTACACGGACGTCCACGATCCGGCGCAAATGGTCAGCGTCCCGCCATGCTGAGCGTCACCGCTTCTTCCGGCAGTACCAGGTGTAGGCATTTCCGGTTTCACGCAGCCCGGACACCGCGTTCGAGCCGTACTGATGCCGACACTGGTCGTCGATATCGATGCCCCCGGCACTGGTCTTGCCGTGCACGCATTCCCAGGTGAACGCGTTGTGTTCGTCGCGCACATGGGCTGTGGCGCCGTTGAATTTGCGGGCGCAGTAGTCGTTGAGGTTCAAACCGCCCAGGCTCGCATCGTTGCTCGGCGACTTCGAGTTCAGGCCGAGGTCGATCAGCGCCTCGGCCGTGTTCTCGACACAGCCGACCGCGAAGATGACCGCGCCGGCACCGTACTTCATCCAACCCGGCGGGACCGCCTCGACGAGTTCGGCCTCCTTGACCAGCTCCAAACTCCCGTGCAGGGAACAACCGGCGATGAGATCGACAACCGGCTGCGGGAACGGCTGGGGCTCCTGTCCCGGACCGATCCATTGCGGAATCCCCCAAACATCGCACCCATCACCCTTGGGACCGCCCTTGGGGACCATCGACTTCACCACGCAACTGCTGTGCAGGTGGGCAGCTTTCGTAGGTGCTGCGTGCGCGGGGACGCCGGTGAGTCCCAGCGCCGTGAACACCAAGACGAACGTCACCAATGCGGCACGCAGAACGTGTCGTGTCGGACCTGTCATCGATAAGCCCCGTTCTCGATACTCCCGAACATCCAGGGCCACCCGACTACCCGGACCGCGACGATCGTCGCTCTGCTGAGAGTAGCGGGGTCATTGCTCTCGCGATGGGGTCGAAAGTCACTGGGCTGGAACATATTTCGTTAACTCGGCGAATGGCAAACGGGGCGGTCGGAGGCATTCGTGTTGCCGCGTTCTGATAGGCGCTCGACCGCGCCGCACACAACGGGGTGGACGCATCAGTCGACGTGGCGTCCACCATTGGCCGGCGGCCGCGGAACAACGCGCGCTGTGAACGCCACTGTCGGACCTCGAGTCGTCCGCGCTGGTTGCCAACCGGCGGAGTGCATGTATTCGGTATCTGCGGTATTCCAGCGGATCTGGCCATGCCCTGGTGCCGCGGTCGGCGCGGGATGACGAAGGGCCAGGGGCACTGCAGACTCCAGACAGGGGTGGACGTAGGCACCCCGCTGTAGGACGCCCTGTTCTCGTCCGCCCCGCCGTGGACGGCACCCTGCGGGTGCTGCGCGCGGCCGCCGGAAGCGGCGTCGAACGGGTCGTCGTCACCTCTTCGGGTCGTAGAAATAGACCGAGACGCCGGTTGAGAAGGGTGAAACGCGGCGTGTTCGGAAATCTCGTAGCCTCGGTCCCGGTCAGAGTGCGGCACACCTAGATACCAGTGCGGGGCGCTACCGAGTCAGTCGACGACTGCGGTTGCAGCACTAACTAGCTGGTGGATCTACGTCGAAAGGCCGAGACTGGTTACTACCTGTCCGCGCCATTGCGACCACACGGGTCGCCCCACCTCGGATCCGTCAGATCGGGCGACGTGCGTGAGTCTCCGCCTATCGACACGAAGGAGGCTGGAAATGGATCACTCAGACTTGGACCCGACCTTCTATCGGAGCGCAGCGGAGGCGGCTGCCGCGCCACCGGAGCGGCTCGCGTACGTTGTTGCGTTCGACCGGGCGGCACAGCAGCCGGATGCGCTGTCGGTAGTCGATGTGGATCCGGGCTCGGCCACCTACGGCAGGGTGGTGGGCTGGACCGAGGTGCCCCACCTGGGCAACGAGCTGCACCATTTCGGCTGGAACGTCTGCAGCAGCGCGCTGAAGCACGAGGGCCACCGCATCGACGGGATGGCTCGGCGCTACCTGATCGTGCCGGGTCTGCGCTCGTCGCACCTGTACGTGTTCGACACCCAGCCCGACCCGCGTCGGCCCACCCTTTCCAAGATCGTGGACAGCTCCGAGCTCGCGGCCAAGGCCGGCTACTCCCGCCCGCACACGCTGCACTGCGGGCCGGACGGTGTCTTCATGACCTGCCTCGGTGGGGCAGACGGATCGGACGGGCCGGGCGGGATCGCGCTGCTCGATCACGGCACGTTCGATGTGTTGCGGCAATGGGAGACCGACCGCGGGCCGCAATACCTCGCGTACGACGCCTGGTGGCATCTCAACCAGAACACCCTGATCAGCAGCGAGTGGGGCACTCCGTCCATGATCGAGGACGGGTTGCAGCCGGAGTTGCTGCTGGCCAACAAGTACGGCCACGCCATCCACTTCTGGGACCTCACCGCCGGTCGACACCAGCAGCGGGTCGATCTCGGGGAACAGAACCAGATGGCACTCGAGCTGCGCCCTTCGCACGATCCGGACGCCACCTGGGGTTTCGTCGGCGTGGTGATCTCGACTGAGGATTTGTCGGCCTCCGTGTGGCGTTGGCACCACGACGATGGTGTGTGGGCGGTCGACAAGGTGATCACCATCCCGGCCGAGCCGGCTGATCCCGACCTGCTGCCACCAGCACTGAAACCGTTCGGCGCGGTGCCGCCGCTGGTCACCGACATCGACCTGTCGGTTGATGACGCATACCTCTACGTCTCGTGCTGGGGCACCGGGGAGCTCAAGCAGTTCGACGTGCGCGATCCGGCCAGCCCGAAACAGACCGCGTCCGTCCGGCTCGGCGGGATCGTGGGCCGCGCCGCCCACCCGGCCGCGCCGAACCAGCCGCTCGCGGGTGGCCCCCAGATGGTCGAGATCAGCCGTAACGGTCAGCGGGTCTACCTCACCAACTCGCTCTACGGCACGTGGGACGACCAGTTCTACCCGGATGGGGTCGGCGCCTGGATGGCCGTGCTGCACACCGATCCCGACGGCGGAATGACCATCGACGATTCCTTCTTCCCACACGACGAGGACTTTCGAGGTCTGCGGGTGCACCAGGTGCGCCTCCAGGGCGGTGACGCCTCCTCCGATTCCTACTGCTACCGCTAGCTAGACCGCCCCGCCGCCGACTCAACCCGATCTGGGCACGGCTCACTCGCCGCAGAGGTTTCCAGCGCGGTCCGCTTCAAAGCTGGATGTAGCGAGCGAGTCGGACCGGCCCGGCTCTCGCGTGGTGGCCGAAGATCAGGCGGCCGAACCGATTTGAGGCCGACGGAACGTCCACAATTGCCGGTGGTTGCAAGGTCTACGGGTGTCGGTTGGCGCCGTTAGGTTGTCGGTGACCGAAGAGTTCGGTTACTGAAGTGTTTTTGGGGAGACGTGGTCGATCACAACTGGGAGCAGCTGCTCGAAGAGTTGCCGCTGTACCTGTATCCATACCCTCCCGGTGAGCATGAGGGTGCACTACTGCAGATCCGTGATGTCGAGACCGGGTATCGAGTGTTGTTCCGCGACAACGGTGGTGTCGAGGTCATGGTTCCGCTTCCCATCGAACCGGAAGAGAGACGGCGTTTGGTGGAGGTCCTCCGAACGCATCGCACGACCAATGTCGGGACGCTGTATCTGACCACCGGGGAGGTGATCCGCGCCGATGACAAACCTATGTGGGGCCCCTCTTCGGTGTTCGAGGACCCGGGTGACCCGGCGGTGTGCGAAGTCTCGACCGCGTGGACCGATATCGACAGATTTCGTAAGGAGGTGGCGGCCGCGTTGGTGGAGGTCTTCCGTGATGGCTGGGCCGCCTCCCCACAACGACTTCGCTACACAGTGGCGAACGAAGACGGTCCCGAGGACGCTCTCTACGGAATCACCCGGACACTGACTGCAGTGGCTCCGGATCGCCCAACCCACCGCAACGCGGCCGAAACGTGTACGAGCTGGGATGATTTCGCCGAACGGCTGGAATGGGCGATCACAAGCTGAATGGCCGGTCAAGGCGCATGCCGCGCTGACGGAAGCGGCCAGCGAGGTTGCCGAATGTTGCGCCAGATGCACTTCCGCTTATTTGGTCGTGACCGCCAAGGGCACGAGCCTGACCCATGCGCCGTCATGCCTGTTGACTGCACCACCAAATCCCGCGGCCGTCGTCCGGCGCAGGGCAGATGACCTTGCCCGAGGCCACGACGGCACGGATCGCCTGGTAGGTCGAGGCGGCGGGCCAGCGGTTCTAGGGGCGATGCAATTGGGGGCGGGTCGGAAGGACACGTTTCGGACAGTTTGTGAAACGTGAACATTTAGATTGTCGGTGCGGCGGGCGGTGCGCCAGCCGTGATCTGACGAAAGGTGTTCTGCTGTGCGTACTTTCATCATTGCCGCCGCTGTGGCCGGCGCGTTGTCCGTCGGAATCGGACCGGCGGTCGCTGCGCCGTCACCGCTGACCGATACATCGGCTGCCACAGAAGTGGCCTACTGGACAGGGTCATCGGGGAGCAGCGAGACCGGAAGTACATCGTGGCTGGCTCACCTGCCGGGGCCGAGCGGCCAACTTATCTGCATCCTGACCGGCGGGCCCAACTGCATCGTTGTCCCGTAGGCGCGGTCCGCGGCCACTTGTTATTCGCCGGTGAGGATCTCCGAGTGCCGGTTTCGAGTCGCAGTCGTTGGACGCGCTGTTTCGTGACGCAGCGGGCCGGTCGTCGCGCGGCAGTCGCTAGAGCTCGAATTCGATGTTGGCCACCCGGACGGGGGTGATGATCGGCTTTGTCGAAGTGACCTGGTATTCGCCGTCGGAAGGGCTGGTGTGGAGGGTCCAGGTTTCCCGGGCGGGGTCGACGATCAGGTATTCGGGGACGCCGGCTTCGGCGTAGATGCGAGCCTTGTCGATGTGGTCGGCCTCGATGCTGCTGGGGGAGACCACTTCGAAGAATGCGAGTGCGTTCTGGGCGTGCAGCGGCTCGCCTTTGCGGAAGATCGCAACATCCGGGGCTTTGTCGTTGTCACCGGTTCCGGCGATCTTCACATCCGATGTGGTGGCGAGGGTCGGGTCCGCGAGTCGGACCCGAAAAGCGATCTCCTGGATGATGTTCCAGTGCTCGGGTTATTGAGGGTATACGACGATCACATCGCCGTTCGCATCGGCGCGGAAACCCTCAGGAACGTCCATCCCGGCCGCTGTCTCCACGAGCTGGCGGTGCAGGTTCATCGCTGCCCCGTTCTCCGTCGCAGAACTGGAGGGTATGCAGACAAGGGTATGCAGACAACAGTAGAGCCGGTCCGAAGACCGGCTCTACTGTTCTGTCGGGCTGACAGGATTTGAACCTGCGACCACTTGACCTGGGTTCGAGTTGGCCGAACGCATCTCCGTGGTTCCCATCACTGCTGGTCATCCAACGTTTTGTGGTCTCGTTGTCCGGCGCCGGTGCTGAGCGTATCCCATCGTTTCCCGGTGAAAACGTGAGGTTTTCGTGAGGTGTGGGTTCTGGAGTGTTGGGACGCTGTCGAGTGGGCGTCTTGGAACCGTCCGCACGTCGAGCGTCAGCGTGTCGGATCGGACACGCCGGGGAACTTTTGCGCTGAGCTAACTGTCAGCATCACGGGTTGCGGATGCATCCGACGGGAAGCGGTCGGGCTGATGATCGACACGACTGTCGGCGGCCGCAGCGGTTACTCCGACGCTTGAGGTCGACCGCCCTCGTCCAGCTTGCTCTTCTCCCAGCTGAGGAGGTCGGACAGCCGATACCGCCTGTACCGTCCCATTCGAGCGAAGCGTGGGCCCCGACCGGCGCCGGCCCAGCTTGCCAGCGTCTTCTTGGGGATCTTCAGTCGCGCGGCGACTTCATCGGTGCTGAGCCACACTTCGTCATCCGCCATTGTGACCAATCTCCAAATGTCATGTCCAGGAGACCGATTGGGATCGTACGCTCTGGAACTTCACTCGCGACAATGGCCGCAATAGGAGGGCCACCCTCCATCGAAGTCGACTGCGGGATGCGGTGCCACAGAGTTACCGAACTGTGGCTCACGGTTTCACGTCTGGGCCGCCATGCCGCTCAATCGCCGCAGCGGCTCCGAACCTGAACGTACTCATCCAACTGTCTACCAGCTGGATGCTTCGATATCGTCCCTGCCCGGCCGAGTCCAGTCTCGTTCTCGACACGTTTCCGGACGCACTGCGCCGCGCCTTCGCGCAGCTTGCGTCACCTGCCGAGAATCGACCGATTCTCGGACAGTCACGCGGAAGTAGCAGTTATGGCGATGGCTGCGGCCAATCTTGTGGCTCGACATTTCGGGGCTTCTGGCTGGCGTCCTGGTCCCAATCGAACTCCGGGTCCGGCGGACCCCACCGCCTCGGACTGGCGAAAGATACAACCGCAGTAGCGAATTCGACCTCTCCGAACCCGGCGGTGCCGGAGAACGTCACGCCATTGAACTCGGCGGCGAGGAACGTCGCGTGCTGGAACCGGGCTCCGCTGGAGAACGACGTGCCTTCAAACCAGGCGATGCCGGAGAGTATCGCGCCGTCGAATGTGATGGTGTCGGGGAACGTCACCCTCGCGAACCAGGCGATGGGGCCGGCGAACCTCGCGCGTCTGAACCGGGTGACGCCGGAGAGTGTCGCGCCATCGAATGTGGTTGTGCCAGTGAACGTCGCGCCGTCGAACCGGGTGATGCCAGAGAACTTGAGTTGATGAAGTCAACGTTCTCGAGGTATGCGGCACGGAAATCGAAATCGCTTGTTGACCAGCTGTGTTCAGCCTTGCTCCCAAGGTGGTCTGCGGTGATGGTCACGCGTCCTTCTCGGTCGTTGTGCCGGCGCTGCGCGGGGCGGAGTCCCCGTTAACCATCGCTCATTCTTGCACTCTGGTGTAGGACGGGCACTTGAGGAAGGTTCACTGGCCAGATGGCGCCGCGCTCGCCGCAGGCTTGGTCCCGCCTGGCGGGCCTGTGCCACTGGACGATCCGGACATGCCGCATTCAGCGCGGAGCGGCGCGGCCACAGTCCACACGGCAGAAGCAGCCCGCACCATCCCTATCGGCCAACATCGCCAACGACGCAATCCCCTGGTAGCAACCGAATCTCAAAGGTCACCGACGAAACGGACCGTTTGGTGGTTCGGGACGAAGGGGTCGCAGATTCCTTGAACGTAGGACATTCAGCGCCTCGGAGGAGGCTGCCGGAAACAGGCAGGATCACCGTCTTCCAGGAAGTGACCCGCTCTCTTGGGCGGGTGCAAGCACACCTCTGTGCTCATTGATCAGATCAGAGACGAGGGAGTGCAGGACTACCTCGTCGACTGCAGGTAGCGCCTGAATCGGGGTATCCCAACTGGCGACCGACCACGCGAGTGCGAGAAAGCGTTTTCTCGTCTTACCGCTGGTGGCGGCTTGCGCGAGTTCCGTGAACGACTTGGCTCGCATATCCGGTTGGGGGATAGTGCCCGCAATCGTCTCTGCATGGTCGGTGAGTTGCGAAGCGCGCTCAGGATCCTCGTCCGCAACTGCCGCAGCGACACGGAGGGATGCTTCGGCCTGAGAGCCCGGGTGGATGATGTTGCGGGCGATGGCCTCGGCACGACGAGGTTCCTTGGCTGCCACCGCGGTAGCAATTCTTACCAGTGCTGTACTGGGCTCAAAGAATGGGTCGTTGATTGTGCGGGCGACTGTCTCGGCACGGTCGATGAGCCGCGCAGCGCGCTCGGGATCAGCCTCCGACACCACTTGCGCAATGCTGACAAGGACCTTGGCCTGCCAATATGGGTCTGTGATCGTGCGTGTGATGGCCTCTGCGCGGTCGGGGGTGGCGACGGCCGCCACCTCCGCGATATGACCAAGCATTTCGGCCCGAGTATCCGGGAAGGCGATGGTGCGGGCGACTGTCTCGGCACGGTCAATAAGTCGCGCAGCGCGCTCGGGATCAGCTGCCGACACCACCTTCGCGATACTGATAAGAGCCTCAGCCTGCTGATGAGAGTCTGTGACGGTGCGAATGCTGTCCTCTGCGCGGTCGGGATCAGTCGCGGCTCTCGCTGCAGCGAGAGCGGCACGTATGCCGTCCAGCTCGTCTGTGCTGGAAATGAGGCGAGCAATCTTCTCGGCGAGGTCGGCGAGCCGATCGGCACAGGCGGGATCGGTAGCCATCACCACCTGCGCGATTCCGATGAGTGCTCTGACCTGTCGACTCGGTTCGGAGATTTCACGGGCGAGGGCTTCGGCACGGGTGGCATCGACTGCGGCAACTGGTGCCGCGAGCGCGGCAAGCGCGTCGGCCCGTTGGAATGAGCCGGTGATGATGTCGGCGAGGGCTTTGGCATTGTCAGGATCTAAAGGCGCGACCGCCTTAACGATGACAGGGAGTGAGATTTCCTGGTTGTGGGTGTTGGCCAAGGTGTAGGCGAGGGTCTCGGCCTGGTCGGCGATCTGACGGGCATGGTCAGGATCAGTAGTTGCCACTACTGCCGCGACATCGGCAAGTGCGGCCACTCGCTCAGACGCCCGCGAGACGGCGCGGGCAAGCACCGCGGCATGGTGGGGATCAGTTAAAGCCACCGACGCGCTGGTCTTAGCGAGTGCAATATCTCGCTGGTATGTGTCGGTGAGTGTGTAGGCGAGGGTTTCCGCGCGGGCAGGATCACTGGCCGCCAGCTCGGGGATGACGGTCGCCGCGATCGATTGGTGTGACCGCGCGAGGGTCTCAACACGGGCGGTGAGCTGACTGGCACGGCTGGGGTCAGTAGCAGCCACTGCCGCTGAGATTTTTGCGAGCGCGATGGCTTGCTTGCCCGTGTCGGTAATAGTGTGTGCGAGCGTTTCAGCGCGGTAGGGATCAGCAGCAGCCAACGCGCCGACGAGGGTGACAAGCTGGCCTTCTCGCGAGCCTGGATCGGCGGCCACACTCGCAAGGATCTCGGCACGGTCGGGATCTGAGGCGGCCACGGTCGCGATGACCGCGGTGAGCGCCCTCGCTTGCTCATGCAAATCGGGGACGGTGCGGGCAATGGATTCGGCATCACCGATGAGTTGCGCAGCGCGGTCAGGATCAGTAGCCGACACCGCTTTCGCGATCTGGACCAATGCCACGACCTTTTCCTCCGGTCGGGAGATGGCCCTACCGATGGCCTCGGCGCGGTCGGGATCAACAACCGATACTGCCCCAGCGACCGCGGCGCATGCTTGAGCCCTATATGCCGTGTCGGCAATCGTGCAGACGACAGCTTCGGCGCAGTCGACGTCGATGGCCGCCGCTACCACTGCAACCATTGCGAGCATGAAGTCACGCCAAGTGGGTTCGGGGATGGCGCGAGCAATGGATTCGGCATCACCAATGAGTCGCGCAGCGCGGTCAGGATCAGTAGCCGCCACCACTTCTGCGATCTTGATGAGCGCAGTGGCTTGTTCGCGTAAACCGGAGAATGAACGGGCAATAGCTTCAGCGCGCTCGTATTGGCCGAGTATCGCCAGCACGGTCAACAGTTGGCTGGGGATGTTGTCATTGCGATTGTGGAGGTTGTCGCGATGACGAGCCAGGCGTGCGGTACTGAGCAGATCAGGGTCAGGCTGGTCACAGATACGCCTTTGGACAGAGCGTATCTCAGCCAACGCGGTCACATCACTTCCAGTATGTTCACGCATCCGGTCGTGGCGGGCGGCGTCAAGAGCCAAGGCGATCATTCGTGGCAGGTCGTCGTATTTTTCCAAGACGGGGAAGTAGCGACGCAACAGGAAGTCCGGAGTATCAACAGGCCAGCCAAGCTCACGGTAACGGTCAGCCCACGTATGCAACTTGCCCAGGCACTGCTGGATGTAGGCATCACCGAGTTGCTCTTCGGCTGTGCGCTGCAAGGTCTCGTGAGCGAGCGCGAAAACCAGAACCTTGACACGGGCGTGGGCGAGCGCGGCCAGCGAGCGGGTGCGCAAGCTGCGGCCGGCTACCGCATGCAACAGGTGCAGGATCTGGAACGGCGCCAAACCGGTGAGATCGGTGAGTTCGGAGGCGGTTAATCCATTGGCAGCGGTAATCAGCGCGAGCAGATCACGGTGTTCTTCGGCCCCACGCAACAGGGCGCCGAGCTCGGCAAGAGCGAGTCGCTGGATGTCAGCGGCGAACGGTGAAGACCTCAGCCGGTAGGGCTCGGTTCTGGCCAACGGATGACGTTGCGCGATGGGCAGAGTCGGGCCGTGCCGGCTGGCGACGATGACCCGCAGATTCGGGTCAGGCCGCGCTGGAAGCAGCGTCACGATCGGCGGCGTGCCGGTGTCCTCGTCCAGTCCGTCGACCACCAGTACAAGTCGGCGCCCAGCGTCGGCTTCGCGCCGCGCGGCGAGGGTGAGCAGTTCGTTGCGCAGCCCGTCGCGATTGATCGTCGCCGTCGCAATCAAGGTCCGTTTGTCCGGTAACAGCACTGCGAGTTGGTCCAGGACCGCAGCGGTGAACGCGGTGTGGTCGTTCTGATCGGCGAGCCGGTCGGTGATGAAGAACCCGATCACCGCCACGTCCGAAGGCGGAAACAGCGTGAACCACGACAGCAATGCTGATTTGCCTGCCCACGGCTTGGCCCGTATCCACATGTACGGCTGATCACCGCGGCAGAACCCGGCCACATCGTCGAGTTCGGTTTCTCTGCCGAGTAGCCCGTCGACCGGGGCGAGGAACTCACGCACCTGTGACACGTACAGTGACCGCCCTGAGAGAAGTGCCCCATTCGACACCACGCCGACGTCGAAACGATTGACGGTGTGGGAGACCGACAGATCGCGCCCGGCCTTCACTCGGTCGAAGTCGTAGATCGGCGCGGCCCGACGATCGTCGCTCATGACGGTGGAATACCATCGTGGCCGGCGTCGATGTCCTCGAAAGACATGTCGCCGCGGGAACGTACCTTGTGCGCTCGCACACCGGTACCTGACGCTCGAATTCCCTTGACCCGCAGCCCTCCTCCACTCTTGACGTTGCGAAGAACCATTCCGACGGCAGGCTCCGGAGAAGGTGTGGCCTGGACATGCTGTAGCCACATCGATGCCGCAAACGCACCTACGGTCAGCACCCCGACGGCAGTCCACGTCCACATCGAGTGATCCCCGCCGGTTGCGTAGTTCACCGCCACCGCCAACCCCGTTGTCATCACCGCAGTCACCGCCGTAGGCGCCACCACCCTCGACAGCGTCCGTCCTGACACCACGACAACCCCTCCCGCCAAAATAGGGACCTCTATCCTCACAGTCCGCCGCCCGGAAAACCAGTAGTCTCAGTTGCGAACACCAGCGACAACGGCCGTTGCAGAATCAAACTGACGCAACCCTTTTTGCCGAATCAGGCGGCTACCGCGACACCAGTGCGTTTAGACTGGTTGATTCCGGAGTCGAAAACCGATCTCCGTACCTGCCTGTCAATCCTGTGGTGGCCCTGGCGGATACAGGTCGAGCATCCGTCCAGCAGGTCGATCAGCGCCATTCGAATCCGCGGTGCAGGCACGGTTGGCGTATCAGGATGCGGAGATGACGTCGGGACACAGGATTTCGGCGGCCACCGTTGCAGCGCCCTGTGGGCTGCGGTGGTGGCCGCCAACGTCAGCAACTGGATCCTCCCGCTGCCGTTCCTGGGACTCGCGCTTGCGGGTGCGTTCGAACTCTGTGGCATCTTCGGTGAGCTCAAGCTGTGGCGGCCACCTCGCTGGGTAACCCGTTGGACGGGGTGCAGGAAACGATCCGGCACCAGCCGCAAGGCTGCGGCTGGTCGAAGGGAGCCCGGGGGAACGTGTGGTCGGCCTTCTCGATCAGGGGGTGAGGCTGGACGGCGGGTTGGTGTCATCGTGGGTCTCTTTGTCGGGGAAGGGATCCGGAGTGTCCTTGATGGCTGCAATCAGCGAGCGGGCGGCGTACACGACGAGCTGGGAGGCGGTGAGTAGTTCAGCGAACGCGGCCGGGACGCGGGCCGCGTTCTGGAGCACGAGGACAGTGAAGGCGATGAACGCGAGGAGTTCGGTTCCGGTCATGGGTCTACCGTCGTGGAGGGGTGCCTCCGGTGGCATCCGGTGGGGTGAACTCGCGCTAACCGCCTGTTAGGGCAGGCGGGCAGGCTTATCCTCCGAATGAAAACGACCACCGCTCTTGGGCAGATAGGCACGGCATGGTGGATCCCGCCGGTATTCACACCCGCCCCGAACTGCATGCTGCCGTGGGAAAGCTCGTCAGGGACTGCGGCGTGAGCTATCAATCGTTGTCGAATCGGGCGAAGGATGTCGCGCCGAACACGATCCATGATTGGGTGAGCGGGAAGACGTTCCCGCGGTGGACAAACTTGGCCTTACTTCTGAAGGCCTGTGGTGTCACGGACACCACGATGTGGCGTGCGGCGCATACGCGTGCACAGAACGACACCCTGACCCGGCAAGGGCGGCTGCTGGCTGAGGTCACCGACCCGTTCGAGATGGAAGTACACCGCCCCATCAGCGAGGGTCCGGTGAGGGGCTTACCACCGTTGCCGCCGTATGTGCATCGAGCCCACGACGAGCATCTCGCGAGGATTGTGCGCAGTGCCGCTGAGGGTGCCAGTGCGATGGCGGTGTTGCTGGCTGGATCGTCAACTGGCAAAACTCGCGCTCTCTGGGAGGCTCTGATACCGCTACGCGAGCGGGCCGGATGGAGGGTGTGGCATCCGCGGTCTCCCTCACGGCAGGAGGAACTGAGTGAAGGTCTGCGGCGGGTCGGCCCGAGAACGGTGGTGTGGCTCAACGAAACCCAACGCTACTTCCAAGGACAGACCGCAGCCGAGCAGGAACGCTCGGCCAACGCTCTACTGGGTCTGCTCACCGACTCCCGCCGCGCCCCGGTGCTGATCTTGGGCACCATGTGGCACGAGCACTACAACGCGTTGTGCGGTGACCCCGGCACAGCGACCCGTAGATTGCTCGATGGCGCGGTCATCACGGTGCCACCCGTGTTCAGCGGCGTCGATCTAGAAGCCATGCGCCGCGCCGCCGAGCAGGATCCGCGGCTGGCACAGGCGTTTGCTCGGGCCACCCGTTCCGGCCAGATCACCCAATATCTGGCTGGTGGACCCGAGCTGATCGACCGTTACGAGCACCAAGTGACCGAGGCGGCGCGGGTGGCCATCACAGCTGCAATCGATGCTGTGCGCCTGGGCCACCGCAATGTCTTGCCCCATGCGCTGTTGCACGATGCTGCAGCCGCGTACATGAGCGAGGACTTCTGGGATAGTTTGGCGGAGAACTGGTTCGAACTCGTCCTGGCCGAAACCAGCCAGCCGTGCAAAGGTGCTCGCGGACCGATTAGTCCCATTCGCGGCCGCCGCATTGGGCACACCGCCGACCGGCGAGGCCAGTCAGGGCCGGGGGTGCCGGTGTATCAGCTCGCCGACTATCTCGATCAGTATGGCCGCCGCCAACGTGCAGGCATCATCCCACCAGTCGAGTTCTGGGATGCTGCAGCCATATACGCCGCCGCCGACGATCAGCACGCCCTCGCCAAGGCCGCCTGGAACCGCGGACTCTACCGCTGTGCCGCGCAGTTATGGAAGAACGCGAGCGATCACGGCCATCCCGCTGCCGCGCAATACCTGATCGACTGTCTCGGCACGTTGTTCCCTCACGACTCGCGCCCGGCTGCCTGGGTCGCCGCCCGCGCCACAGTTGACGATCCGGACGCTGTGGTCCGGCTGCTGGAGAAGCTGCGGGCAGTGGGTGCGGAAGACCAAGCACAGCACCTTGCCGCCCGCGCCGCCCCCAGGGCCGCCGTCGACGATCCGGAGCGTGTGGTCTGGTTGCTGGAGGAACTGCGGGCTGTGGGTGCGGACGACCCGGCCCGGAACCTGGCTATCCGCGCTGCCGCCGAGGCCGCTGTCGATAATCCAGGCGTGGTAGCCAAGCTGCTGGACACGCTGCGGGCTGTGGGTGCGGACGACCAGGCCCGGAACCTGGCTATCCGCGCCGCCACCGACACCGCTGTCGACAATCCTCGCGTGGACAGGCTGCTGGACACGCTGCGGGCTGTGGGTGCAGACGACCAGGCCCGGAACCTGGCTATCCGTGCTGCCACCGAGGCCGCTGTCGACGATCCGTACGCAGTGGTCCGGCTGTTCAAGGCCCTGCGGGCCGTGGGTGCGGACGTCCAGGCCCGGCACCTGTCCACACGGGCCGCTAGCGACACTGCTCTCAACCGTCCGGGTGCGGTGGCCAAGCTGCTGTATGCACTGGTGAAAGCGGGTGCGGACAACCAGGCCCAGCACCTGTCCACCCGAGCCGCTAGCGACACTGCTCTCAACCGTCCGGGTGCGGTGGCCAAGCTGCTGTATGCACTGGTGAAAGCGGGTGCGGACAACCAGGCCCGGCACCTGGCTATCCGCGCCGCCTCCGAGGCCGCTGTCGACGATCCGGACGCAGTGGTGCGACTGTTCGAGGCGCTGAGGGACTCTGGTATGGACGAACAAGCTCAGCACCTGGCTATCCGCGCCGCCACCGACACCGCTGTCGACGATCCGGGTGCGGTGGCCAAGCTGCTGTATGCGCTGTCGAAAGCGGGTACGGACGCCCAGGCCCAGCACCTGGCCGCCCGCGTGATCATACGTCCGGGAGCGGTGGTCTGGATGCTTATGGCACTCCAGGAAGCTGGTGCGAAAGCCCAAGTCCAACAACTGGCCACCCTCGCTGCCATTGAAACGGCGCTCGACGATCCACGTGAGGTGATCTGGTTACTGGAAACTCTGCGCAGAGCGGGTGCGGACGTCCAAGCCCGGCACCTGGCCACCCGCGCCGCCGCCGAAGCCGCTGTCGACGATCCAGAGGTGGTCTCGCTGCTGGACGCGCTGCGAAAAGCGGGTGCGGACGCCCAAACTCAGAAACTGGCCACACGCCTCGCCGCCCACATCACCGCCCGCGCGGCCGACGTCGCGGTCGACCATCCGTGGCCGGTGGTTTCGTTGCTTGCCGCGCTGCGGGCAGTGGGTGCGGACGCTCAAGCCCGGCATCTGGCCATCCGTGCCGCCACCAATACCGCTGTCGACGATCCGGACGCGGTGGTTTGGTTGATGGACGAGCTCCGGAAAGCGGGTGCGGACGCTCAAGCCCGGCACCTGGCCACCCGTGCCGCCACCAATACCGCTGTCGACCATCCATACGCGGTGGCCAGGCTGCTGGACGCGCTGCGTAGAGCGGGTGCGGACGCCCAAGTGCGACACTTGGCGACCCGTGCCGCCGCCGAGGCCGCTGTCGATGATCCGGACGCGGTGGTTTGGCTGCTCAACGTATTGCGGGAAGCGGGTGTGGACGCCCAAACACGGCACTTGGCCACCCGCGCTGCTGCCGAGGCCGCTGTCGACGATCTGCAGGGGGCGGTCAGGCTGCTGAGCGCGCTGCAGGATGCAGGCGCGCACGAAGCTCAAGTGCTCATTGACCGGCTGCCTGCCCTAGGCATGTTCGATCTGTTCTTAAATTCAATCTCTGATCGATCAACGCAGTTTGGCTTCGGCCGAGAACCAGCGAGCGGCGCTCCCGCCGAGCGCTGGACATGGGAGGACCTTAACTAGCGAGGCATGCGGCGGAGCGCAGGTTCGTGGCGCGGATGACATTGCGTCCCCATCAGCGCCGGGTCGCAGCGGCAGCGGTAAAGACACTCGCTGCCGGGGGCCGCGCGGCAGGTGGTCGCCCATTTACAGGACCGACAAGACGTTCGTCGAGGCTGTGGTCGGGGTCAGCCTGGCGGCCCAGGGGCGCGCGGCGCGGCCGTCGGCACGGCGTAATCACGGCACACACCGCCGCCGCGACTGGCCCACCCGATCCCTGACCGGCTCAACGCCCCCGCGCCAGCGGGGATGGTCCGTCGGACAGCCAACTACAGCCGCGAGTACGAGGTCAGCCCCGCGCCAGCGAGCAAAGTCCCGCGCGAAACACCATCGTCCGACTGGCCCCTATAGTCGGCCCCGCGTCAGCGGGGTGGTCCGAGGTTGCAGTTCACCAGGATGTGCTTTCGAAGGCGACGACCGGATGGACCGAACCTGGACCCACCTCTGGAGTCATTTGATCTCGGCGCCGACAGGCGTCCCACAACCCGATCGGCCGGGCAGTGCACCTGATGTCGACGGGTGGGGCAAGGCTAGAAGAGCGTGTCCCGGACGCGGAGCGGCCGGTAGCCGGTCGGACCGAGTTGCGCGAGTTCAGCGTCGATATCGACCTCGATGGCGCCGATGAAGTTGATGTTCTCGCTGTGCGCCGGGCTGATGTGCGACAGCACGTCGTCGTCGATGCGGCGGCCCTCCCGGCGCATCTGCTCGACTGCCAGCCCGTAATACTCTGTGGTCCAGGCGATCACAGCGTTCGTCGCCAGCGTCAGGCACCAGGCCTGCTCGGTCTGCCCGTCCAGTTACCTGGCCCGGATCGTGCCCTCGTGCGCGTAGAGCAGGTCCCGGCGCAGCGCATGCAAGGACACCCCTTTGTTCAGTTGCCGCGCGATCCGGCGCCGGTAGACCGGGCCGGACAAATACCGTGCGGCATAGATCGAACGCCGTAGTGCTCCGTACTCCTTCAACGCCGCGGCGAGCGAGTTCTGCCGGCCGGAGGCGGACAGCTTCCCGACGAGCAGGGACGCGGTGGCGTGCCCGAACTTCAACGACCCCGCCAGCCGCAGTAGGTCATCGTAGTGCTCGGCGATCAGCCCCAGATTCACCTTCCGCGTGAACAACGGTCCCACGCACGGGAATCGGGACTCGATGTCGGCGCGGGGGCCCGGCCGGTACAGGGCGATACGGCCCAGGTCCCGGATCCGGGGCGACAGCTGCAACCCCAGCAGGTCGAACAAGCCGAAATTCACCAACGTCACGCCATGCGTATCGGTCCGCATGCTCGGAGATCGGCAGATCGGTGGCGTTGCCCAGGATCTCGTCGAGCACGTAGTACGCTTCACGTCTGATCGCGACGATCACCTTCGTGCCGTTGGTGGCGTGCTGGTCTGTGACGTGCGTATACGTCGATAGGCCCTCGTTGGCGAAGTAGCTGACGACGGACGACCTTGATGGCTTCGATACTGCGAGCTTGTAAGCCCACATGCGGCGGGCAGGGCGGTAGGCGGCATCTTGCATGCCTGCTCGACGTCGACACCGCCGGCGCAGGGGCCCGATATCAGGAGCGATCCGGCGAAGGTCGCCGTGGCGAGGATTTGGCGGCGTTCCATCCCTGCCGAGTCGGTCAGCACGAAGGGAGTCCGCCACAGCCATCCGTCCTTATAAGGGCGTTACCTCCGAGTTCTGACGTTGCAGCTCGCGTGCCCTCGCGAAGTCGAATGCGGACCTGATCGCAGACCATGCCAACAACCAGATGGCGATTCCCCCGAGTGTCAGGACCGCGTCGCGACTTAGCGTGCCAGCTTCTGTCTCGAAGATATCCAGCCGGCCGATTACCAGCCAGGCGATGGCGAATGCGACGAAGGCCGCCATCACGCGTACCATCGCGACGGCCAGCTTCCGTAAGGCCTGGCCGGCTTCGAATCTGGTCATGCGAGCCTCCTGCATGTGGAGCTCACGGGCCAACTGGACCAGATCGGACTTGGTGAGCGGGCTCTGCCCGGCACTGTCGAGCCCTCCGGGGAGTAGATCGCTCCATTGCTCGCGAATTTGCCTGAGCAGCTTGGGTGATGGGTGGTCGGTCCGTGCTGCAAGGATGGCGTCCCTCACCGTTAATAGTCTATCCTCCACCCGTTTGCCGCCTCGGGTCTGCGTGAGAGCTTCCTGCGCTGCCTCGGCGAGTTCGGTGCACGTCCGGAATCGCGATTGTCGGTCCTTCGCTAGTGCGGTGGTGATGACCGAGTCGAAGTGGTGCGAGATGTTGGTGCCTACGCCGCTCGGCAGCGGTATCGGGGCGCGCGAGTGATCGAATGCCAACTGTGCCAAGTTCGTCGACTGGTACGGAAGCTGACCGGTCAGCATGTAGAAGAAGGTGCACCCCAGCGCGTAGACATCTGCGCGGCGGTCGATGCGCCCCTCATCGTTGAAGCGTTCTGGCGGAAAATATTGGAAGCTGCCGATCAATTGCGCAGTGTCTGTCAGTGCGGTGCTTTCGTTGACGTCCTTGGCAATTCCGAAGTCGGTGAGGATTGCTACGATTGGAAGCTCTGAGCCAAGAAGGATGTTGGCAGGCTTCACGTCGCGGTGCAGGATCTGTCGCGCGTCACGCGCATAGTCGAGCGCTGATGCCACCTGTTTCACGATTTGGACTGCAGCCTCGGGATCCATAGCGCCGGAGCGGAGAACCTTGCCCAGGTCGGGGCCGTGAATGTACTTCATCGAAATCCAGAGTCGGCCCTCGTGCTCGCCGTGCCCATATACGGTAATGATGTTCGGGTGCACGAGCCTTGAAACGATCTCCGCTTCGCGTTCGAAGCGTCTGCGCAAGACCGGATCCGACGTGGCGCTGCGGTCGAGTAGCTTGAGAGCCACTGTGGTCGGGTACGAGCCTTCCGGATGGTTCAACGCAATGAGACCGTTCGGTTGCTTCTGTGCGAGATACACCTCGCCGAAACCACCTGAGCCGAGCAGCCTCACAACCTTGAAACCTGCAAATATCTCCCCAGGCTGCAGCGAAGTTGCCACCTGATTCCTCCCGATCCGGCGTACCGAAGAATAGGTATACCCGGGACTGTAGCGGTGTGCTTTCGATTAGCCCATCGGGGTTCATTGCCCGTGGTCGGGACGGCTGTGCGCCGTCCTGTTCCGTGGCTCGTCGGTCCAGCCGGTCTCGACGCCCAGCAACGTGGGATCGGTGCGGCATCTCGTTGCTCGCGCATCACGAGGAAAGGCTCCTCAGCACGCAGCGGCGAGAGAGTGGTTCCGGATCAATGTCGCCGATGGCGGTCGAGGCGGCTCCTCTGCGGTGGTGCTGATCTTGAAATCCCCTGATGCAGAGGGTATTCGCCGCCAGCAGGTAGAGTCCGTGCCTAGAATAGCTCAAGCCGAACACCGCACGTGGAGACCTAGATGGCCGATCAGCGCGAGAGCGATTCCGCGGACGCTTCATCCGAGTTGAGTGACGTGCGTTCCGCTCGCGATCTGGCGCTCGCGCTCGCCCGGCGTCAGGCCGTCGTGGGTGTTACCCGGCCGCAGCTCGTAGCTGCGGTCGGGGATCATGTCGTGGATGATCTCGACGGTGGGTACGTCCCCGGCGATCTGAGCACCTACCTGCATCTGATTCACGTGCTCGGGATCGTCAAACCGCGGGCTACGAATGAGTGGGCAGCACGGTACATTCGCGTGCTCGAGGGGCCACGAGGACAGATAGCGGCATTGGGCGATAATCGTGGCGTACAGGTCGGTGAGAACTCGAACGTCACGGTCAATCAGTTCAACTCCTATGGGCCCGCGCGCTTTCGGCGGCGGCCGATGTCGACCCGGCAGATCTTCTTCTTTGGTTTCCTGCGTGCTTCTCTGTTCCAGTCGAACTTCACGTTCCTGTTGAGCATGCTCTTCACGGCAGCCGGTGCGATCGTCGTGCTGTTCGGTGCGGTCCTCGCGTTACGTCATGTAGGCGAAGCCGACTACCGGGGATTGATCACCAGCGGCGCCGGTGCGGTCGTCACTACCTGCGGTGGAGCCTTTGCCGTCCAAGCGCACAAGGCACGAAAGGCAGTGACGGAGCAAGCGGATCGTGTTCGGGAGGAAATTAACAAAGACAACGACTTCCGGTGGGCAACTGCGCAGATCGACAAGATCGACGATCCTCAGCTCCGTGACTATCTACGTGCAATCGCCGCGCAGAAGAAGTTGGGGATGGCGCCAAGTCCGGTCAAGCAGGACGAACAACTGCGGTGGGCAAGACTGCAAGCGCTGGAGACGAAGCCCGACTCCAAATTATGACGCGCACTGTCGGGCGCCAGATCCAAAGGCCTCACCCCGCAGCGGCTTGCCGACCAGCTTGGAGAACAAGCCTGGATGTGATGTGGTGGCGCTGAGGCGAATTGCCGGCACCAACGTGACCAGTTGAGGGAGGCGGATTCTTGCGTGCTTGCCGGGATCGGATCTGGAACGGTTTTGGAGTCTCGCCGTTCTCTACCAAGTTGTGACCTGTTGATCGATGCTGCCGTATGCGTGCCGGGCAGTGCATGGGTCTTGCCCTGCCCAGAAGGCGAAGGTACGGCCATCTCGACCGACCCGTCAGCGATGCCCAGGCCTTTCGGGGAGGGCCGGCCAAGGTCGAAGGTGGATCGAACTCCACGTGTGAATCGTCGTTCTAGATTTCACCTAGTCACTGGAGGTTTCACTACACGTTTCACCTGTGTCACTGAATCTTTCACCGGGCAGGTCAGGGGCGGCATCGACGGGCAGCGCAAGCGTTGACTCGCTCGGACCCGAACGCATCAACTTCGATGGGTCCTGCATTCTTTCGGTGCCTCTCCGGATCCGAAGCGCAAGGATCCTGTAGGCGTCGGACGTCAAGCCACGGGCATCGCGCTTGTCGATGGCCTGTGGCGCCGGTTCGAATCATGCCAGGTGGCCAGAGTCGAACCGGGACTGACAACTCGCCAGGATCTGGCAGCGGGCATGCCCGCTCGGGTGGTCGATTTGCTGGGCGGCCGTATGCAAGTGGAAGGTTGGCGTGATGGTGGCGCAGTCGGAGGCGCCAGTCGGTGCGCGCACTGACAACGCGGAATGCCGGAATCTCCCGACCGCCGACCTCGAGCCTCACGACCGGCCGCGGTACCTGTATGGCGCTGGATACAACGATGCCCCAGGGCTCATCCCGGGGCATCCGTTGGGCTGCAGGCTATTTAGTGCCGCGCTCGTGTTCCACGTAGCATTTCGCGAGGGCCTCACTCAGCTTCCGCAACAGCGGCTGGTCCGGGTCGTCGTCCTCGTCGATCACCACGTACCGCGTCCCGAACAGGTCGGAAATGGTGCTGTTGGCCCGTTCGAACCGTTTCTTGGGCCGGATCAGCACCAGCTGGAATCCGGGGAACACCGCCATCCGCTGCGGCGCCTCCACGACGACTTCGTTGATCCGATCGACCGACCGCGCCTGCAACTGCTGCCGGGTCAATTCCTGCCAGCCGCGTATCTCGGCATCGCGGGGCGCGGCCGCAATCGCGTCGTCAAACCCGCTCATCCTCAGAACGGTAGCCCTGGCAACCGACAGCGCGGCTCGGATTGACCCACTGGTCCGCACCGACACCGGCCAGCCCAATGTCGTTGCCTGCATACATGTTCAGCTGTGGGAGGGCAACCTAACTACCACTACCCCGTGTACGGCAACTCAACTCAGCTCAGCTGGTGGGCTTTGCTCCCAGACTTCTTGTGGCAGCGAGCATTTGTCGTACCAACTCTGCGAACCGCCGATCATGCAGTCAAAAGGCACTGCCCGTAGTGGTATGAAGTCGAGTTCCCTGAGCACGTTCATAGCCCCTTGCTCATATGCGAATCGATACCACTTTTCGATTTCCTCGACTGTCTGCCCGGCAGCCTCTGCGAGCGCCAACGACTCGATCGCTCCGCCAAGCTGGCCGGCGAGCACCGAGCAGAGAAACAAGATCCCGAGAGGATTGCCATCCTCCGCGGCCCGCCGGAACCACATCTTCGCCTCCTCAGGGAAGCTCTGATCGCGTCTTCGCAATTTCAGCCCGAGGTTGCACATTGCAAGGCTGTCGCAGCTCGCGGCCGCGGCCCGCATCCATTCCTCATCTCGCCACAGGCTCAGCTTGAGACCCAGGTGAAGGCCTCCGTGGGCCATTGCGCGGCGGATCCAGCGGTCGGCTTGCGCCAGATCTCCAATCTCCGCACATTCCTGGCCGAGGCTTTCCATGGCAAAGGGGCTCCCCGCCTCAGCGGCTCGATCGAGCCAAGCGCGACCCAACTCCGGTTTGCCCCGGAACCGATACTCATCACCCAGCAGATACATCGCAACAGTGCTACCCGCCTGGGCAGCGCGCATGTACCACTGCTCTGCCTCGGTCCACCGCTCGCCGGCAGAGGGCGAGCCCAACAAGCGTGGCGGCCCTAGGCTGTTCGCCAACGCAACCATGGCACGAGGGTCCCCGCGTTCCGCCTGCTCTTGGAAATGATCCTGGATCTCGCGGGGCGACCGACTCGTGCTTCTGCCCCGTATGTCAAGACCCATACCATCTGGCGACGTGATCGCCCTCTCCACCATGTCGATGGTCAGCAGCGCCAGTTTTGCGGCGGCAGCGGGTACAGCGGCAGAGATGGCCCGTTTGTACCAGACCTCAGCCGCAATGAGGTCGCCGCGCTTCTCTCGGAGGGTGCCCAGTCGCATCAAGTCCGGGCCCCGCATCGATACATCAGCGGTGAGGTGGAGGTAGTAGTTTCCCGAGTCGTCTCCGATAAGGTCCGCGAGTGCGCTTCCACTCAGGCCTGTCGCGCGACGCCACCATCGCGTCGCACCGTCGAGATCGCTGGTGGCCTCGAGCTCAATCGACAGATTCCGCATCGCCTTGACGTCCCCGAAGTCGGCCGCCCTTCGAAGCTGCGCGATCTGCGAACCTTTTCCGAAGATCTTGGCCCTGCCTGCAGTTCCTGCCCCTCTCGGCCGCGGAAAGCTGTTGGCTACCAGTATCCTTTCGGACTCCTCATACACCTCCTGAAGAGTGAGCCCAGGCGAGTTCGCGGCGATCAGCAAGGCGGCGGTGAACGCCGTATTGCGATGCCCGGCCGGAGCGACGGACGGCTCGTTCCGGTCCGAGGAAGTCAGCACATAGCCTCCACGCAGATCGAGTTGCGCGCGAACGGCACTCGCCACATCGGACTGGAACACGAAGCCCTCAGGCAGCGCGCTACCCGAGAAGCAGCAGTCCAGGATCAAGATCCGCACTCGGGCCGGACTGTCCTCGAGCTCCTCGCGTAGTCGGTCATAGCCCAACGAGCGCAGCCGAGGAGTGCGACTCCGGCTCTTGGCCGTCGTGAAATACAGCTTCAGCTGTCGGTCGAGCAGCCCATGACCCGCGTAGTACACCAGCAGGACGTCAGTTGCGCTGGCCGCCGCTTCCTGGACCGCTTCATGGATCTGCGCGTCATCGACAGGATCGGTTACGACAGTGCAGTTCTCGGCATCGAACCCACCGCCCGCCGACGAAGTCACCACCTCGGCGAGGTCCCGGACGTTCTGTACCACCGCGGGGATATCGTCAAGATCCGGATCATCGAAATGGGCAGCCCCGATCAATACCGCTCGGGACCCGCCTTTGCGGTAGACCGGCATAGCTTCCCGCTGCGCGCGGCTGGCGGAAGCACCATGCACCGCCCGCGGCCTCCATGCACGAAACAGGGTGCTAGCGCGCGGGTCCATACCCCTGCCTAGCCACGTGTATGCCGGCGGTGGAGCTCCACCAGCCACCAGCAGCCGATTGATACCGGCGTACAGATCCTCGAGCGTCAGATCGCGATCCCTCTCGCTCTCGACCACAGTGAGGAGGGCACCGGTGAACGCAGAGTAGCGCTGTTCTGCATCGATGTAGGCAGCTTCAGCGGAGTCAGTGGAAGTCATGATGTACGTGACGCCAGCATCGATCTGCCTGCTGCCCATTGCGGTGGCCCACCCCGTGACATCAGCGGCGAGGCCGGAGTAGCTGCAATCCAGTAGCAGGATCTTCACGGCAGCCGAACTGCTGGCCAACGCGTCGCGCACCGTCTCGAACGGCAGTGCCGTCCATGGGATCTGAGCACGGTCGGAACCAGCCAACCCGAAATGGAGGTTGTCACGATCGTCGAGCAGGCCGTGGCCGGTGTAGTAGATGAGCAGCACATCGGCAGGTTCACGGCAGGCGCGCGAGATCACCTGGCCGAATGAGCGGGCGTCCGGATTGTGTAGGACGGTGCAGTCTTCACGGGAGAAGACTCCACGAACTTCATCGGTCAAAGCTGCGGACAACCCGCGTAGATCTTCCTCTGCAGCAGGAAGATCCGGCAACGCGTGATCCTGGTACGAGCTGACGCCGATAAGCACCGCCCGCGTGCCGTTCGGGTGCGATGGTGGCGAACTCATCGTGGTTCGTCCGGTTCCTCCAGCAACTCGCGCAGCTCGCGCAGTACTTCAGCCGACTTGACCCGTTTGGCATCCAAATCGACTTTCGTCCCATTGCGTTCCACTGTCACGGTGATATCCGAACGCAGTTGGGTCAGCCAAGTTGTCAGCGATCCGATCAGTGCTGGTGCGAACCCGGCCGCGCCGATCGCCGCGGTGAGGACGGAGTACACATCACCCATCTGGCCCGCGACGCCACCCGGTGGTGGTAGATGCACCTGTCCCCGCAAAAGATTGTCGCGGCGGAACCACTCCGCTAGCGCCAACAGATCTTTGACACCGCCGCTAGTGCGAATCATCAACTGTCCGTTCGATCCTGACATGAAGCCATCTTGCCGCAATCAGCTGCCGTATGACGGCGCGAATTCGTGTTTACGGACTGGCCACCGGCGCGCCCCCGGAGGGAAAGTGCCTGCTGCTGGTGCGCGCCACGCCTTTCGCGCATCCGATGGCCCGATCGGAATGTCTCGCACCAACATCGGTGCACCCGCCCGCCTCGGCCGTGATGCGGCCACGCCGACCGACGACGGCCTCGATGTCGCGCACCACACGCTCGGCCGGAGCGCCGCCCATGACCGCGGCAGATTGTCGGTCCTGGCTGGCAGTGTTGTGGTTCACCCATCGAAGGAGGTGTACTCCAATGTGGGCAGGGTGCCGGCCAGTCTTGAATCCGGAGTTCGCTCTGTATCTGGCTGATGCAGATGCTGTTCGCCGAGAACTGTGAGTACCTACACCGCTCAGGCGCGCCGGTTCTTGGCGTGGCTGGATGACAAGTTCTCTGTGGCTAGTCTGCGATATTCCTCGACGATCCGCCGCGGGTGATCGTGATGCCGAAGCCCTCGTCTCCCAGCTGCAGACTCCAGCAATTCGTCGATCAAGCTCTGCGGTGTCGCCGAGCTCGTGGTGGCGGCTCACGTGGTGACGGTGTACAGGGCCGAGTATCGGCTGCAGGACCGCGCGGGAGGGGGCCGCCGGAACCGTCGCAGGCGACGCAGTCCCTCAAGCAGCCCGCTCGTCCAGACGCGGGGGGATCCACCGGCCGAGGGTGTGGCGCGCGCTCGGCCGTAGCGGATCCGCAGTGACGTGGAGATGACATCGACGATGAAAGCGACAGCGATCGTGAGTTGCGCTTCCGGCTGAATCCACATGTCGCCCAGCGCGTCGTAGCGGTCGAGTAGCACCACGTCCAGACTCGCATGTCTCGGCTCCAATTTGCTCTTACCGTCCAGAACGGAAACATCCGCTGTGCCACCACCGTCGGCAGGCATGGATCAACCTGGGCCCACGGCGTCCATGCGAGCGACTTGGGTTCGAAGCCTTCCAGCATCCTGCATATGCAGTAGGTGACCAGCTTGGCGACGCCAACGAACCCAGAGAAGGCAACCCAATTGCCCATAGCGCGCGAGGTGCGGGCTGCAGCCATACCGACACGGACTACCAGCACGACGATGACGACTAGTGCCGCGTAGGCGAGCATCGTCCTCCATGGAGGTCCGGGTGTCGGCGGTGGCGGTCACAGCGGGTTCTACTGGAGAATTGCCTTGATGACATCGACGATCATCGTCAGAACTCGTTGGGCTGAGCGGCGCTGAGCGGGTTTGGGATGCGCGATGGCAACGAAGATCACACCGACGACGGTGAGGATGCTGATGAAAAGCATCGCCGCAACGAGGACGAAGGCGGCAAGGGGGAACTGATCGATGACCGAACTGCCCAGCAGCATGGGGGTTTTCATGATCGACTCTTTCCTGGTTGGCGAATCGGGAAAGAGCGTGCGGCAGAAGCCAGCCACAGTCACCAAGGCAGCGGCACGACGTCGCCCTTGCTGGCACAAAGGCACTGATAGATGGGCCTTTTTTGCTCGGTTGACCAGTGAGGGCAGCGGCACGCAGCGGCAGATGCTCGACGGTGTCAGGGGGCGGTGAGGCGCGGCAGTGGATGTCCGACAACGCTATTCGGCGGAGCTGCGCAAGCTTCGTGAGAATGCCCGATCGCTCACGGTGCAACAGATCGCAGAAGCCGCCAACGAGATACTGGAAGCGGTAGAGCACAGGCGCCGGACCGGACACCGAATCCGTCACGGGTCCCGAGCTACGCCCTGGCCCAACGAAACCCGCAAACCGATCACTCGCACCGCGGTGAACGGTTGGTTGAACGAGGGCAAGGTTCCCGAAACCTGGGACCAACTCTGGGCGGTCGTACGAGTGATGGCACAGCAGACCACCAACATCGACGACCTACGCACCCTGGAACAGCGATGGCGCCGCTACCGTGCCGAAGCGCTCAACACCCCTACCCAGCTCGGCACTGCGGAAGTCCTGCCCGCCCGGGTGGTGGTGGGGAAGATCCCCGATGAGCCGCCTTGCTTCATCGTGAGGCCACAGCTTCAGCAACTACGCGAAGAGCTCACACGATCGCGTATCGCCGTAGTCGTCACCGGGATGCGCGGTGCTGGCAAAACACAACTGGCTGCCGCTCACGCACGCGAAATCCTCAGCAGTGACGCCGAACTTGTGGGGTGGGTCAACGCGGAGAGCGCCGAGACTCTGTATGCTGGCCTCGCGGAGATCGCCATCCGGATGGGGATCGCTGAGCCGAATGCGGATGCGGTGGAGATGGCCCATCGCCTACGCGGCCACCTATCAGGCCGGACATCAAACGGTCTCTTGATCCTGGACAACGCAACCAATCCAGACCTGGTGCAGACCCTGATTCCCACACACGGCACCCATGTCGTGATCACCAGCACCGACCGGGCCTTCACCCGATTCGGCGCTGCCGTAGATGCTCAGCAGGGTTTCACCCGCCAAGAATCACTGGAGTACCTCGGGAACGTCACGAGGCTGAATCCCGAAACTGGCGCCGATCAATTGGCGCAGGAGCTCGGCGATTTGCCACTAGCCTTGGCCGCCGAAGCCGCCACGATCGTGACCCGACATCTGAGCTACGCCTCCTACCTCATTCTCCTTCGAGGGCCAAAGTCGAGATCCAGTCTTGGGTCCACCAGCCCGTCGGCAGGTGCGGTCACCTCGTCGTTGTCCTGCAACTCTTTTCGATTCGGTAGTGTTGTGAGCCATTCGAATTGGCACGGAGCCGGTCTTGATCGCGGCAATGCGGGTGCCATGTGTGTCGATTGTGGTGCCGTGGTTGGATGCGGAGGGCCCGGATCTGGTGGTACGGCATCCTTTGCGGGTTGTGGTGGTCGCGCCTTGGATGCCCGGTCGTATCCAAGTGAATGAAAACGTGGCTCTATGCTCGAAGATCAGCAGGTCAACAAGTGTCGGCCCCGCGCCAGCGGGGATGGTCCTCCGCGATCGGCGGATTCTCGGGAACCACCTTGGTCGGCCCCGCGCCAGCGGGGATGGTCCTACATCGACGACTTCTACTACCGCAGCACCAACGTCGGCCCCGCGCCAGCGGGGATGGTCCTCTTCGCGATCACGCCGGCCACCTCCACGCCCGGTCGGCCCCGCGCCAGCGGGGATGGTCCTGAGGCTATGCACCGACTCTCCCCCCACTTGATGTCGGCCCCGCGCCAGCGGGGATGGTCCCCGGTCGAGTTGGTGGTGATGACGGTTTCGCCCGTCGGCCCCGCGCCAGCGGGGATGGTCCGCGGTTGCTGATCTCCACGAACGCCGCAGGGTCGTCGGCCCCGCGCCAGCGGGGATGGTCCCAGCCAGTCGGTCAGGTCGTCTGCCCCGGTATCGTCGGCCCCGCGCCAGTGGGGATGGTCCGCCGGACAGGGCAGTGTCGAACCGCGGCGACGTCGACGGGTGCTCGAGCTACTCGCCCGCCGATGCTCGGCGGCGTCGCCGGGATGTACTGAACAGGGGCGGCGGCCGAGGTCGTGACAGCGCGGCTGCGGCAACTCGCCGATGCGGTCCGCGTGGTCGACAACGAGGAACTCGACGATCGGTTCTGATCCTTGTGACCGAGCACGGCTTGGTCAGAAGTACGGCACCGAGGTGAATTCGTTTGCCGTGGAGGTGAACTGGCTTCCAGTCTGCTGCATCACCGGGTGTGGGGTACCGCGTGGGGTGCCATCAGGGTCCAGGTAGTCGGGGTTGAACCACACGCGTTCGGTCTGCCCGATCACGATGCCGTGGTCGCCACCCAAATCGAGCCGCGCGATCACGCGGCAGCTCATCCATCCGATTCCGGCAGGGAGGACAGGGCCATAGTCGGAAGCTTGGTGGTCGAGTGTCAGACCGCTGGCCGCGAGCTTCTCGCTGGGGTTGGCGGTGGGGAATCGGGAGTAGCGGGCACCGAGCTTCCACACGGCTTCGAGCTGGTCGATCACCGGGACGGAAACGGTGAATCCCGGTGCGGTTTGGAGAGTTTCGTAGGTTGTCCACTGCTTGTACACCGCGAGCGCGACCTGCTGGGGCTGGGTGGATACCGAGGTCAGGTTCGAGACCGGGATCAGGTTTGGTGTCTTGTCCTCGCTGATGGTTCCGATCAGGTACGCGATGCGTGGTGCGAGCAGCCGGTGGGCGCGTTCGATCGCGTTGTCACTGCCCATGGAGTTCCTTCCTCGGGGTGAACGTGCGCACGGCCTCATCCAGGGTACGTCTGGCCGGTGTGACGGCCCAAAGCCGAGATCCAATGCCAGGTTGACCATCACGCCGGCGGTAGCAGTCACCATCGACTTGCCGTCGGCAGTGCGGTCAACTTGGCGTTGCTGCCCTGCAACTCTATGCATCTCGGCAGTGTTGTGAGACACCCGAATTGGCGGATGGGACGTGTCGCGATGGCGGCAATGCGGATGCTTGGCGTATCGATACTGTTGCTGTGTGTGGGCACGGAAGTTCGGAATTGGCGGTGTAGCAGGCATCGGTGGCCGGAGCTTAGTTGCACGGTCGGATCGATCCAAGTAAATGAAAACGTGACTCCGTGCTGGAAGATCAGCAGGTCAACAAGTGTCGGCCCCGCGCCAGCGGGGATGGTCCGCTGGAAGTCGCCGACGGACGCCCATGGTTGATGTCGGCCCCGCGCCAGCGGGGATGATCCCGGCGACTTGCCGTGTCCACGAGGGCGGCCGAGGTCGGCCCCGCACCAGTGGGGATGGTCCTGCGACTGAGATGAGGGTGTGTTCGAAGTCGGCGTCGTCCCCGCGCCAGCGGGGATGGTCCTAGAGGCACCGCATGACGGGCACCACCCTGACCGTCGGCCCCGCGCAAGCGGGGATGGTCCGAACCTCGACATTGAAGCCTCGGACCGCGCAACGCGTCGGCCCCCCAAGTGCCGGGGATGGGTCTTTGGCCTGCAAATTGGCAGATACAGCCCGACTGTCAGCCCCTGAACTTGCGGGACGGTCCGGCCGCAACCTCATGAGCGCCGCCGCTGAGACCGTTGACCACGCAAACAGGGGTTACCTGATCTACCCAAACGAATGCGTAGTGTCTGGCGAGTCCGACTGCTGCGCCCTGGATTTTTGGGTTTGTGTCGGTGGGTGGCCCTATGGTGTCGGCCATGGCGGCTGGAGACGTATCCGGGTGGGGTTGCTGGGCGTATTTGCCTGAGCAGCAGAGGGTTTGGCTATCGGTGTTGTGGGGCAAGTCGGCTGGTCGTGCGGGCGGTACGCCGAGCTTGTTGCTGTCGCACATGTTGGACACTGCGGCTGTTGCAGGGTTGATCTGGGACGAGTATCTGGCCGAGTCTGTTCGGTTGCAGATTTCCGACCTCGCGGGCGATGTCGTGGTTGGACGTCGATTGTTTGTGTGGCTGTGTGGTGTTCATGATTTGGGCAAGGCGGTTCCTGCGTTTCAGTCTGTGGATGCCGAGGGTGCAGCCGCGGTCAGAGCAGTCGGGCTGTTGTGGGATGAAGCTGTGGTCAAAGTCCATCGCTGGCGGCATGAACATGCTGGCGCGAAGGTACTCGACGAAATCTGAAACAGGTGGGATGGTCTGCTGCACAGCGTGGTTGGGTGTGGCCACTGGTGGCGGGACACCACGGCAGGTTCCCGTCCTTCGGCGATCTGCGGCCTAAGGCACGGACCGAGTCGAGGCTGCGCGGAAGTGGCGATTGGCCCGCAGCGCGTCTGGCTTTGCTCGAGGCGTTTACGAAGGCTGTGGGGTACGAGGATCTCCAATCGGTCGAACCGAAGACATCGCCGTCCCGCGCATTGCAGTTGCAGCTCAGCGGATTCGTCGTGATGGCCGACTGGATCGCCAGCGACGAGGATCACTTTCCGGGACTGGACCAGCTGGGTGGGGTCAGCGTGGAAGCAGCGCGCAACAGAGCAGGAGCCGCATGGGAGAAGCTTGGGCTGACCCGCGGTTGGGGGCGAATCGTTCAGCCTTCTGCGGCTGATTTCAGTGTGCGGTTCGGCGTCGAGCCACGGCATTCGCAGCGGCTGGCGATCGAATGTGCGGCCGGGATGGCGCGGCCGGGATTGATGATTGTGGAAGCGCCAATGGGGGAGGGGAAGACGAAAACGGCGTTGCTGTGCGCGGAGGTGTTGTCCGCGCGGTTCGGGTTCGACGGAGTGTTCGTGGGTATGCCGACTCAGGCCACGAGTGACCCGATGTTCACTGCTGTGCGCGCTTGGGTGGCGAAAATTGACGGCGATCTTGCTGGTCGGGTCGCGTTGCTGCACGGCAAGCGTCAGTTCAACAAGGAATGGCAGGGCCTGGTCGAGGACCGACGTGAGGCTGATACAGGATTCGCGGCTGTCGGTGAGGATGAGTTCGGGCTCGAAGATCTGTATGGGAGTGTGGATTTCGACCCTTGCTCTTGTGTCGGCCCCGAGCGCGGGTCGGCCCCGCACCAGCGGGGATGGTCCGAACGTGCCCTTGGTGTGGAGTAGCTCCTCGTCGGCCCCTCCATGCGGGTATGGTCCGGTGTACGACTGGACCGGCAAGAACCTCGGCCGGTCGGCCCCGCGCATGCGGGAATGGCCCGACGATCGGGCGCATCGAGACCGGCCAGTCGTCGTCGGCCCCGCACATGCGGGGATGGTCCGCGCCTGCGGGAACAGGCAGGCATTACCCGCAAGTCGGCCCCGCATTTGCGGGGATAATCCTGTTCCCTAGACCTCGCGCAGGATGCGGTGGTCGTCGGACTCGAATATTGGAGGCAGGGTCGGCCGCAACCCGGCGAGCACCGCCGCCGAGATCATCGGCCACGCATCTAGGGGCTACCTGATCTGCCCAAACGAATGCGTGGCGTCTGGTGACTTGGTCTGCTGTGCGCTGGGTCTTCCGGGTTTGTGTCGGTGGGCGGCTCTGGCGCATCCGGTGGGCCACCGGCGCTCTTGCCCATATCGCACACCGCAGCACCTTCACCGGTCACACAAATGGGGTTGTAGCGGTGGCGTGTACTCAGCTCGACGGCCAGCCGGTCGCCGTAACCGGAAGCACCGATGGCACGGTCCGGGTATGGGACCTCGACACTGGTGCTGAGCGGGCCGTGCTCACCGGCCACACCTGGTGGGTGAACGCGGTGGCATGTTCCGAGCTTGACGGGCGGCCGGTCGCCGTCACCGCCGGCTATGAGGCGGCGGTGCGGGTGTGGGACCTTGACACTGGTACTGAGCGCACCGTGCTCACCAGCCACACCGAGAGCGTTCAGGCAGTGGCATGTACCAAGCTCGACGGGCAGCCGATTGCCGTCACAGGCGGCTTTGACGGCACGGTGCGGGTATGGGACCTCCATACCGGTGCTGAACGGGCCGTCTTCACCGTCGATGTCAACGTCACGGCCGTGACTTGCACCGAGCTCGACGGGCACGCGGTCGCCGTCACCGGCGACGACGAAGCGGTGCGGGTCTGGGACCTCCATACCGGTGCAGAGCGGGCCGTCCTCACCGGCCACACCCACACGGTTGCAGCGGTCGCGTGTACTGAGCTCGACGGGCGGCCGGTCGCCGTCACCGCCAGCTACGACGGCACGGTGCGGATCTGGGACCTCGACACCGGTAACGGACGGGCCGTCCTCACCGGCCACACCGGCCACACCCCGTGGATCCACACCGTGGCATGCACAGAACTCGACGGCCAGCCAGTCGCCATCACCGGTGGCACCGACCACACGGTGCGGGTCTGGGACCTCGCTACCGGTACCGAACGGGTCGCCTTCGCCGGCCACACCCACACGGTTGCAGCGGTGGCATGTACAGAACTCGACGGCCAGCCGGTCGCCGTCACCGGTGGCACCGACCGCACGGTGCGGGTCTGGGACCTCAGCACCGCCGCTACTGAACACCACGGCATCCTCGCGGGCCACGCTCAACCGGTCACAGCGGTGGCCTGTACCGAGCTCGACGAGCGGCCGGTCGCTGTCACCGTCAGTTACGACGGCCCGGTGCGGGTCTGGGACCTCGACACCGGTACCGAACGGGCCGTCCTCAACGTCCACGCCGATACGGCGTCGGTGACGTACACGGTGCTCAACGGCCAGCCGGTCGCCGTCACCGCCGACCGCGCGCTGCGTGTATGGGACCTCGACACCGCACACGACAGCATCCTCATCGGCTATACCGAACCAGTCACGGCGGTGGCGTGTACTGAGCTGAACGGACAGCCGGTCGCTGTCACCGCCGGTTCCGACGGCAGGGTGCGGGTGTGGGACCTCGACACCACTGAACTCCACAACACCCTCGAGGGCCACTCCGGACGGGTGGATGCAGTCGCGTGTACCGCGCTCAAGGGACGGCCGGTCGCTGTCACCGGCGGCACCGACGGCACCGTGAGGGTGTGGGACCTCGACACAGGTACCGAACGGGCCGTCCTCACTGGACACACCAAATGGGTCCAAGCGGTCGCTTGTACCGATCTCGACGGCCAGCCGGTTGCTGTCACCGGCGGCACCGACGGCACGGTGCGGGTGTGGGACCTCGGCACCAGTTCCGAATGGGCCGTCCTCACTGGACACACCAACGGGGTCCAAGCGATCGTGTGTACCGATCTCGACGGCCAGCCGGTTGCTGTCACCGGCGGCACCGACGGCACAGTGCGGGTGTGGGACCTGACACGTTTGTCCGCGATCGAAGTGATCGATTGCCCGACGTGGGCACCCGTTGCTGCAAGTTCGGGGGCCGCGATTGTCGTCAGCATCGACAACGACATTGCTGTTCTCGACTTCAGTGCCAACCTGCTCGACTGACTCGTCACTGACAGCCCAAGACGGGCTGATCGCCGTCGACTACGGCCGTTGCCCACCTGACCTGCCGACCTTATCTGATCCGCGCCGTCATTGCGGACCCTGCTTCCGGCTGTTCTTCCCACCGAACCCATTACACCGCCGGCCGGTGTCAGGTCGACTGCGCGGATTCGCGGCGCGACGGGGGGTGGTCAGGTTAGATTCCTTGTGCCGCTGTGCTGTTCACCTCGCGGGTCGGTGCCGAAGCGGATCGTTTCCCGCAGGATAGGGCTGCGGTGAGAGAGCTGGGGGTGCTTGGTGGCACGGGTGGTGTGTGTGCACGGGATCGGGCAGCAGGTTTCGGGCAGTGAGGTGATGTTGAATGCGTGGTTGCCAGCGCTCAATAGCGGTCTGGCATTGGTCGGCACGGACCGCCTGGCCGACACCGATGTTTCGACGGGGTTCTACGGTGACTTATTCCGCCCGCCCGGACAGATGTTGTCCGGCCCGGAGCCGTGGTACGACGCCGACGATGTCGAGTCCGGCTTCGAGCAGGACCTGCTCACCTCATGGTGGGAAGCGGTCGCGGCAACCGACCCTGCTGTGGAGGTCCCCGACGATCAGAGCTTGAGCCGGACGCCGGTGTCGGTGCAACGCATGCTCGAAACGCTGGCTGATTCCCGGTTCTTCGCCGGGATCGCGCTGCGCGCGGCGGTCGGCGATCTCAAACAGGTCCGTCGCTATCTCACCGAGCCGGATTTGCGGGAGCAGATCCGCGGCCGGGTCCACGCGCAGATCACCGATGACACGCGTGTGGTGGTCGCGCATTCTCTCGGTTCGGTCGTGGCTTACGAAACCTTGTGTGCCACACCGGGACACTCGGTGCGGGCGTTGATCACGATCGGGTCGCCGTTGGGGATCCCGAACCTGATCTTCGACCGCCTTGATCCCGCTCCGGTCGAGGGGGTCGGGGTCTGGCCGGGGGGAGAGGAGCTGGTGTGGACGAACATCGCCGATGCCGGGGATGTGGTGGCGCTGGTCAAGCAACTCGCTCCGTTGTTCGGCGGCGGTTCGCGACAGGTGGGGGATGCAGTGGTGGACAACGGGGCTCAGGCGCATTCAGCGGTGCCGTACTTGACCGAGAAGCTGACCGGGCAGGCTATCGCGGACGGTTTGCGTGACCGGTGACGACGCAGATCAGGGGCCGCGCCGGTTCCTGATCGCTGTCGCGGTGGCCGAGCACACCATCGCGGGATCAGCGTGGGATCGACCCGCGTTGCGCCAAGCGCGTGAAGAACTGGTGCGGTTGTTCACGCGCCGGTTCGGCTACCGTGTGGTCGATTCGGTCGGGTTGAACCCGACCGCCGAGCAGCTGCGCGACGGCTTGGATCGTTTCTGCCGTGATCCCGACAGGCGTTCTGATGACATCGTGGCCGTGTATTTCACCGGTCACGGTGAACGCCTCGACGGGCTCGACCGGCCCGGGAATGGGAAGAACACGCCGAGCGACGCGACGTCGAATACCGTACCCGGCTGCTGATCCGAGCGATGGGCAACCGCGACGGCAAGGGCTGGTGGTTCTGCGGACGCCACGCCGCGCTGACCGACATCACGACCTGGCTGTCCCGTCCCGACCCGGCCCGGCCGCTGCTGGCGGTCACCGGCGACCCCGGCTCAGGCAAGACCGCGGTCCTCGGGCTGATCGCCAGCCTGGCCCACCCCGAATACTGGCGCACCGTGCCCACCCGCACCCTGGACCTGCCGCCCGAAGCCATTCCCGCCCCCGGCCTGGTCGATGTGGCGATCTACGCGCAGAACCTCACCGTCGACCAAGTCCGCGACGGCATCGCCGCGGCCGCGCACCTAGCCGTGAACACCGTCGGCGAGCTTGCTCTCGCGTTGCGGGAGCGTGAGGTGGTGTTGACCGTGCTGATCGACGGTCTCGACGAGGCCGCCGACCCTGCCCGGCTCACCCGTGAGCTGTTGCGGCCTTTGCTCACTCACGCCGGGAACGGGATCCGGCTGCTGGTCGGCACCCGCCCTTATCTGCTCGAAGGCCTGGGCCTGGATCGTGAGCGGGCGCTGGATCTGGACGCACCCTGCTACGCCGACCTGGCCGCATTGACCACCTACACCGTGCGCGGCCTGCTCGAAGCCGAGCCCGACAGCATCTACCTGACCTCCGGCTCTCGCACGATCCGTTCGGTCGCCATCGCGGTTGCCGAACAGGCCAACCCGTCGTTCCTGGTCGCTCGCATCGTCGCCGCGACCCTGTCCGCCGACTCCCACCTGCCCGACCCCAACGACCCCGCCTGGCGGGCCGGGCTGCCGGCCCTGCCCAGCCAAGCCATGCACCACGACCTCGAAACCCGCCTCCGCGGGAACGCCGATAAGGCGCGGGAACTGTTGCGGCCGTTGGCATTCGCGCAAGGCCAAGGCCTGCCGTGGGAAGACCTGTGGGCGCCGATCGCCTCCGCGGTGGCCGGAACCACCTACACCGACCTAGACCTGATGTGGCTGCGCCACACCGCCGGCTCCTACGTCGTGGAAGCCACCGAAGCCAACCGCTCGGCCTACCGGCTCTACCATCAAGCCCTCGCCGAATACCTCGCCCGCGACCACGACCCGACCACCGTGCACACCCACTTCGTGCACGTACTGCGCCAGCGGGTGCCCCTCGGCGCCGACGGGAAACCGAACTGGGCCCGCGCCCACCCCTACACCCTGCGGCACCTGGCCACCCACGCCGCCCGCGCCGGGCTGATCGACGACCTGATCACCGACATGAACTACCTCGTCCACGCCGAACCCGACCCACTGCTCGCCGCCCTCGTGCACATCACAACCAGCGAAGCCACGCTCACTCGCGCGATCTACCGCTGCTCGGCCGCTCGTCACCGACACCTCCCACCCGATCGACGCCGCCACGTTCTGGCCATCGACGCAGCGCGCTTCGGGGCTGGTGTCCAACAACACCAACTCGAAAACCCATTACCCTGGCGGATCCGATGGGCCACCGGCGCCCTCACCCACATCGCACACCGCAGCACCCTTACGGGCCACACCGAACCGTTGATGGCGGTTGCCTGCACTAGGCTCGACGGGCGGCCGGTGGCCGTCACCGCCGGCTTCGACCGCGTGGTGCGGGTGTGGGACCTCGGCACCGGCACCGAACGGGCCGTCCTCACCGTCCACACCGATCAGGTCTGGGCGGTGGGGTGTACCGAGGTCGACGGGAGGCCGGTCGCCGTCACCGCCGGCTCCGACCGCTCGGTGCGGGTGTGGGACCTCGGCACCGGCACCGAACGCGTCGTCCTCGTCGGCCACACCGATATCGTTCGGGCGCTGGCCTGTACTGAGGTCGACGGGAGGCCGGTCGCCGTCACCGCCAGCTACGACCGCTCGGTGCGGGTGTGGGACCTCGCCACCGGTACCGAATGGGCCGTCCTCACCGGCCACACTGGTCCCCTCTGGAATGTAGCGTGTACTGAGGTCGACCGGCGGCCGGTCGCCATCACCGTCGGCGAAGACGCTGTGCGGGTCTGGGACCTCGCCACTGGCGCTGAACGCGCGGTCCTCACCGATCGCATCCAGGCGGTGGCATGTACCAAGGTCGACGGGCGGCCGGTCGCCATCACCGCCAGCGAAGACGAAACGCTGCGGATCTGGGACCTCAAGACCGGACGCCACCGCGTCCTTGCCAGCGACATTGGTCAGATCTTTGCGCTGGCGTGTACCGAGGTCGACTGGTTGCCGGTCGCCGTCACCGGCGGCCACGACCGCACAGTGCGGGTGTGGGATCTCTCCACCGGTACCGAACGGGCCGTCCTCACCGGCCACACCGATTGGGTCCAGGCGGTGGCGTGTACAGAGGTCGATGGGCGGCCGGTCGCCGTCACCGCTGGCCACGACTGCATGACGCGGGTCTGGGACCTCAACACCGCACGCCACAGCACTCGCACCGGCCACACCGATCGCATCCGAACGGTGGCGTGTACAGAGGTCGATGGGCGGCCGGTCGCCGTCACCGCCGGCCACGACCGCGTAGTGCGGGTCTGGGACCTCGACACCGGCACCGAACGCTCCATCCCCACCGGCCACACCATTTTTCTTGTCCAAGAGGTGGCATGTACAGAGGTCGACGGGCGGCCGGTCGCCGTCACCGCCAGCGGTGAAGACGCTGCGCAGGTCTGGGACCTCGGCACCGGCACCGAACGGGCCGTCCTCGCCAGCCACGCCGAGTGGGTCTGGTCGGTGGCATGTACCGAGCTCAACGGGCGGCCGGTCGCTGTCACCACCAGCGAAGACGCTGTGGAGGTCTGGGACCTCGGCACCGGCACCGAACTCGTCGTCCTCGCGGGGCACACCGGTCCGGTCCGGGCGGTGGCGTGTACCGAGGTCGATGGGCGGCCGGTCGCTGTCACCGCCGGCCATGACCATACGGTGCGGGTGTGGGACCTCGGCACCGGCACCGAACGCGTCGTCCTCTACACCGGTCAGGTCTTGGCGGTGGCGTGTACCGAGGTTGATGGGCGGCCGGTCGCCGTCACCGTAGGCGAAGACGCTGTGCGGATCTGGGATCTCGGCGCCGGTGCCGAACGGGCCGTGCTCGCCGCGCACACCGGTCAGGTCGGGGCGGTGGCGTGTACCAAGGTCGATGGGCGGCCGGTCGCTATCACCGTAGGCGAAGACGCTGTGCGGGTCTGGGACCTAACAAGTCTGGTTTCGATCGCGGTGATCGATTACTCGGTTCGGGCGCTCGCTGTTGCGAGTTCGGGGGGCGCGATCATCGTCGTCATCGACAACGACATCGCTGTTCTCGATTTCGCTGCCAACCTGTTCAACTGACGGTCGTCCACAGTCCCAGACACAGCGACACCACCAACGACGAGTGCTCAGCAGCCCGAGCCACTCTCTGGCTGCACGGCTGCCTAAAGACACGAAATGTGTTCCCGGCCTTGCGCAGTCGGGCGCGGGTGCAATCAGATCGCACGAGAGGGGTCGTAGAAAGCGAGCGAGAACCGGCTCACCAGGCGGGAGAAGTTCGCCCCCTCGCCCGCGACACCCGATGGGACCCGTCATCGGGATGTCAGTGGTTCGTCACGGGATATCAGCGAATGTCTCCAGTTCTCTCTGACATGCAATGACGAGAGCCACGGACATGCGTGACGAGGCTGCAGGCCATTGCGACTTCCCACCGAAATGTCAGTGGCTGTTCCCGCTTCTATGTCAGTAGGGTCTCACCGTCACCCGGGCGTGGATGTGCCTGAGGTGACGGGACACACTCGCCTGATGCGCCTGCCCCGGCGGGCTATTCCGGTCTCCGAAGCAGTAGGCGCAGCACCTGCAGCGCGGTACGGCGGCGGGCGGGATCGCGGGTGCACAGTGCGGTCGCCGCGGCACCGGCGATCACCGTGCCGAACAGCGCGCCGCCGACACCGATGGCGGACGTACCGGCGTCGAGCAGGGGGTGGAGCACGGTGGTGGACATAGACGGGAATCTCCTGTCGATCGAGGTGGAACCGATGTCGACAGTTGTGTCGGATTGAAGGCGATCCGGCGAGATCCCAGCCCGCTACAGTTGCCGGAAACAGCAGTTCACCGAGGGTGGGACAGATATCTGTTCCGGATTCGAGGAGCGGGTCAAGGGGGAAACGGAATGGAACGGAGCACCGCGGCGAAACAGCGCCTCGGTAACGCACTGCACCGTTTATGGCTAGAGCACGACAAGCCGCAGGCCAAGACGATCATCAGCCGGGCACGCAAGCGCGATCCCAAGGTGCGGATCACTCCTTCGAGCCTCAGCGAGTGGCTACGCGGCAGGGCCGTGCCCAGCGAACTCCGCAAGTTCAAGCTCCTGGTATGGGCTATTGCCGACACCGACCCGGATCCGGAGTGTTTGCGTCTGTTCACTGAGGCCAGTCGGGAGAGCACCGCCCGGCGCGAAGGCGCGGCCACAACCACCGAGGTGCCCGAGCCGGGTACGGTGACCGTGGTCGAGCAGCGAGCGCTACCCAGGTGGTCAGTGATCCACTATGTCAGCGTGCAGCGGGTGGCACAGCGGCTGGCGTTGGCAGGATGCCAGGTGACCATGCCGGACTCGCCTCGTGCGAGTACAGACCCCTCGCGTAGGTGGCAGATGGAGCTAAAGATCATCGAGGCGCTGGCGAGGGTTTCGCTGCCGGTCAAGCGCCTCACCAATGACTTCGACCTGGGCACGCTGCAGCGAGGGGACCTGCTGGTCTTCGACCGTGAACTGTTCACTCACAACGGCCCGACTCCGGCGAGGCCGAGGCCGCTGACCGGCGACCTGGACCGCGACCCATTGGTCCATTTCCGGCGCGGTTGCGTACGGGTGATCATGACCGTGGATCCGGCATGCGTCACTACCGGGACCGCTTTTGCGGAGTTCCGTGGGCGCCGCACCCAGATGCTGGGTCTGTGCCTGATCAAACGGCAGCTCGAACCTTGCGAGGCCCCGCACATCGGGGTGGACGCGACGATCACGCGCTATCTGGCCACGCCGCTGGTCCTCGGAGTTCCGGACCCCGACCACCCCGACCCCGGAATCACTCCCCCGGTCTTCTTCAAGCTTCCAAGTACAGCCGAGATCAACCGGATGGCCGCGCCGCCCGACGGGCTCCCCTTCTGACCCTATACAGCGCCACGCGACGCCCTGACCAGTGCACTGCGCTTCTACTGACGGGATGTGTGGCGACACGAAATGTCAGCGGCAGGCGACATTTAGGTGTCAGTGCCCCCCTGGACTTAGTGGCCGACGACGAGATCGGCACCGCCCTCGAATCCCTATGGGGCAGCGCTGCGGTCAACGCCTGGAACGCGCGCCGCGCCGCGGTGAGCAAACGTTCTGGAGACCGTGTACTGGGACGCCGGCTCCGCCCGCCTGCTACCCAGACTGATCAAGGACCGCAGCGCCGGCCCGCTGTTCGTCACCTACCGCCGCCCCGGGCCCGGCAAGTACCTCGCCGACCGCGACATCTGCCCCGACTCCGGGCTCGCGCGGCTGTCCTACGACCAGGCCCGCCTCCTCGGCCCGGGAGCCGACCGCCGCCGCTGACCTGCAGCGGACCACGAACTTCATTCCTCCCCGCTCGCAGGTCACGACCATGCTAGCCACTGACATTGGCCGGGAAAGCCTACTGACATGGGTGGGAAGATCCCAGCTCATCGCACTGACATCCAGGCGGAACTCTCAGGTGGCAGTGGGGCTGAATATCCGGACATAAGCCGGCAGTCGCGCGCTGGTCCGTGCTCAGTCGGGTGGTTCTTGTTCAGGGCGTCGATAATGTCCCCTTATCGACGCCTTGATCACCGACCGTGCTGTAAGGAGCGAGCCGAAGTGCAGCGGCGGGGCCGGTGCGAAGAGGGACTGGGCGCCCAGGGCGCTGTGAAACAGGGGGAGCCGCAATGGATGACGCAATCGCCAGCCGGCTCGAACACGACGCCCTCGAGGGGTTTGCACGAACACGCATTGAGGCGCTACTCGCCGGCCGCCTGACACCCGAGGCGGTCTGGACCACGGTGTGCGCGGTTACTCACATCCCCGGCTTCGCCGATCGTCCGGGGAGACCGCCACCACGAGCGAGCGCTGGATTCCGAGCTCACCTGGGGCACTATCTGCACGGTGACGTTCCGGCGATCGGTGCGCTAGGACATGACCACGGTGACGTTCAGGCCATCCACAGGTGACAGCGGCAGCCCGCGCCGCTGGCGTCTGATCGCCCGCTGGGTCCGAAAGCGAGTCAATCTCGTTCGGTACGAACGATTCTCGCGTTCGGGGGCAAACTCTGATCCTCCTCGGACTTGAAACACTCGGGCAGGATGCCCTGGGCGATCACCACGACCGATGGCGATGCCCGGGTCCCGGCTGCGCACCATTGCGGAAAAGATCTAGAAATTTCGTGTAAAGAGAATTCTCACGACACGCCACTACCAGATGGACGACCGAGCCGACGGGGCTCGGTGGCAGATTCGTGGAAGGTTGGGTGGCGTCAAGGTGATGGATCCCGTGACCGCTTTCGCACTAATTACCCTGGTGGGTAGCCTCTCTCGATTGGCTGGAGCGCTGGCTCATCGGCTCGAAACGCCCCAGCGAGATGCCGAGGCCATCCAGCGGCGGCGAAAGCGGCCACGGCGGGCAGGTCGCCGGTGACGCCGGAGGAGCAGAACGCAGCCACAAGCGACGAATCCACCCGGACGGCACCCATCGGGTTCGAGGTGTTCTACGCCGACTACCGGCCGCGACTGCTGCGTTTCGTGCGGAAGACCGCGCGCGACAACAACTATTCGGAGTCGTGGCTCGACGCGGAGAGCGTCGTACAGGACGTCTTCGAGCAGGCCCTGCGCACATGGGACCGGATCGAGCAGCCCGCGCACTGGATCTTCCGTGTGGCAGGCCGGCAGATCCAGCGACACGCCACCGAGGAATGGAAAAGGATCGTCCGGCGCAACTACCCCGGTGACGCCGCGGAAATGCTGGTAGCCCTGGCGGATCCGGATCCGACCTACACCCATGTCGTGGCGCACCGTGCCATGGACGAGATCATGAAGCTCCCGACCAACCAGCGCATCGCCACCTACCTGGCCCACGTGGAGCAATGGACCGGGGCCGAGATCGCCGAGCTGCTCGGGGTGACCCCCAACACGGTCTACTCGCACATCCACCGAGGCGTCACCACCGTCCGCGCGCAGGGCTCCCTGATTATCACCAACAACGACATCCGCAGCAAAGTGGTCATCCGGTCCCCGGAACCCGCGTGGTACGGGTCCCGGACGCGGCGAGCCTTCGTCGTGTCGTGGATCGTATCCATGCTCGCGCTTGCGACGGTGTGCCCCAATGCGGGGCTGATCGCGATGATCGCGGCGGCTGCCGCTGTCGCCACCAGGTACGTGATTCGCCGGTACCTCGACGCCCGCAAGGAGTGAGCCTTGGCGGCTGCCGCGCGTCCGTGCCAGCCGCCAGGGTAGGGGTCAGTGCAGGTTAAGCCTGCGCAAGAGCGTGGGGTCGCGAACTGGCCGAGTCATGCCCAGCTTGTGAAATGACTGCCTTTCGCAATTGGAACCCACTTCCCCGAACCAGTTCAGGTTGGCGTCCGATAAGGCGTATTAACGGAAGGGAAACGCGCTGAATCCCATGTCAGAGGATTCGGCACCCCTACAGCGTCAAGGGCGATAGGCGCAGCGAGATTGGAGCGGTGTCATCGACCGCTCGCGCGAGCTGAGTCAGCTCGTTCTGAAAGCGTTCGTACGCCGTATACAAACGAGCTGCGGGCCAGTTGTCGGGCAGTAGCGCGTCCGGCAGAACTGGATCGGTGAGCAGGTGTCGGAAAATAGCCGCCGTAATGGTGAATCGCTCGGCGGGGTTGTCGGCAGAAGCGAAGCGGTGTAGTAGGTTTCGCCCGGTTTGTGCCCACTTCTGGATCGGCCACAAGGCTCGGGCCAGGTCATGTGAGTCCTGGTCGGGGCGCGCGATCAGCTTCTGCGTGAGCGTGAGGACATGCACTGGCCATTCGCGGTCCAGGTTGGCCGGGCGCAACCACACTCCTTCCCTCAGTTCCGCCATCCGCAATGCGGTCAGTTCGGCGCGGAGATCGGAGCGCTCCGCGGCGCTTCGGCCACTGACTGTGATGATCGCCAGTTCCCAGTCGCCACTCCAAGTCTTGACCTGCGGCCGCAGTGCGTCATCTTGGCGACGCTGACGTTGTGTCAGTCGCTCACTAAGGCGGTAGGTCGAGTCTGTGCGTTGCAGGTCGCCTGCTGCGACCATGCGGGTCAATGCGACTCGCAGCGTCGGTTGTGTGACGCCGAACGGCTCAACGCATCGAATGAGTTGGCGCACTGGAAGTTCCGGTGGATGGGTGCCGAGCAGAAGGCTCAACACGACAGAGCGCGCCGACAACGGGCGTAGGCCGAGGTCCAGATCTTGGTCGTATTCGGTGCGCATATCGCAATTTTGCCTATCGGCCTGCGCAGGGTCGGGGTTGCCCCCACCAGTGCAATGTTACACATTGCCGCCGATTGCTGGATTGATGTGATATTCGGATTGTGACGATCGTTCTATACGGGTGGTCGGCGACCCACACCGTCACCAATCAAGCATCACCACTGGCGCCCTACGATGCTGCCGAGGACCTAGCGCTGCTCAAGGGGCTGCGCCGTGAAGGCGGTGAATGGGCCGAGGCGGATGTGCGTCGTATCGGTCTTCTGGCTGGCGGGACCGAGGCGCAGCTGTGGGCGGATGACGCTAATCGGTACACCCCGCCAGCTTCGGAGTGCGGGTGAGGCTGTGCCGACGGCAACCGCTCCCATGATCAGCATCCACCATGCCCACCTGCTGGCCAGCGACATCGAGAACATGATCGTGTTCTGGCGCGATGGATTTCGCGGTGCGGTGGTCTACGACGTGACCTCCGCAGGGTCTCGCAATGTCCCCCTTCGGGTCGGCACCGATCGGATCCACATGTACGACCAAGCTCCTCAGATCGCCGGCCAGGGCACTGTCCACCATGTCGGCATACAAACCGATGAACTGGCCTCGGTGGTCGATCGGTTGAAGGAGATCGGCTACTCGGTGACCGATATCCGCGCCGAGCCGACTGCTTCGTACGCGATGGCGAAGGGTCCTGACGACTTGCTGATCGAGATCTTCCAACCGGACCCGTCCAGTGTGCCGCTGGAACCGCACGAATTCTTTGGGCTGTCCCAGCTCACTGAACCGACTGCAGCCCGAAGGGCCACGCTGCTGAATAGAGGAAAGGGCCGGTTCGTCCGCACTGACCGTGTGGGAGAACCGGCCCTGGCTCGATCGGCCGACCTATGGCCTGGTCTGTTGCGTCTGCATTCCCCGCCCGATGATCACTTGGGTGCCTTCAACCACGCTGACAACTGCGGCCAGTCGATCCGGGCAACGCTGGTGAACTTGGCGAGCCGTTTGGTCAGGAATGCCGTGATTCCCTCGGCGAGATCGTTGCTGCGGATAGCGTGTGGAATCGTCTTCCGGTCGAGAGCGAACGCTGCTTCCGGGCTGCCGTGTGCAGTCATTGCGGTCAGACCGCGGCGGACTACTGCGGCGGACCCTGGCGCGACGTTGGCTGAGATGTCGCGGGCGAGCGTGTAGACGGCCTCGAAGAGCTCCTCCTTGGGGTGGAGGCTTGTCACCAGGCCGGCCGACAGTGCCTCCTGGGCATCGATGAGGCGGCCGGTGAGCATCCACTCCTTCGCCTTTGCCAATCCGACCAATTGCGGGAGATACCACAAGGACCCGGCTTCGGGTACCAGTCCACGGCGTCCGAACACGAATCCGAACCGTGCGTCGTCCGCGGCGAGGCGGAAATCGGCGGGAAGCGTCATCGTGATGCCGACGCCGACGGCCGGGCCCTGGATAGCGACGATGATCGGCTTGTTGAGGTTGGTCATGGGGCGGGCGACCCGCGTGGCCCACTCAACCCAGTTCGGGTCGTCCATGTCCTCGTTATTACCGACGGTCATGTCCATACCGACGCAGAAGTACTTTCCCGACGCGGTGAGGACGACGACCTTCACCTGGTCGTCGAGATCCGCGGTGGTAAACGCTGTGGCGAGCTCGTTGGCCATGTCGGCGGTGAAGCCATTTCGGGCGTTTGGCCGGTCCAGGGCGATCGTCGCGATCGAGTCGGCCACGTCGTAGGTGATCGTGGTGTAGGTCATGGCCGGGCACCTCGCGCACGAGGTATAGCAGTCGTCATAGATTGATATTACAGTGCCAAGTCGAATGACTTCAACATGTAACACCCGTCCGTGGCGCCATAGGCAAAAAGTTGCATATAAAATGACTCGAGCTTTCCTGTGTGAACGAACTGCAACTCGCGCATTTGCGACCTTCCCGTGGGTCCAGGCCGCTTATAACGTCCGTTATACTGCGGCCGGTACTAGATGACGGCTGTCATGAACAAGGGAGATGGGGATGCCGGGCACAACGGCGAATCCTCAGGATTCGCGGCAGAAGCTGGTCGCCGGAGCGGCGGACATGATCCGGCGGCGTGGCCTCAACGCCACGAGTGTTCGCGAGTTGGCGAAGTTCGCGGACGCCCCGCTGGGGTCCACCTATCACTACTTCCCCGGGGGGAAGACCCAACTTGCGGCCGAAGCGGTTGCCTTTGCGGGCGACTTCACCGCTGCATTGCTCGAACGTGAACTCGCCAGGGGTCCGGTCGAGGGTCTGTGCGCATTCCTCGCAGGATGGCGTCAGGTTGTGGTCGACACCGAGTTCCGCGCCGGCTGTCCGGTTCTGGCGGTTTCGGTTGAAGACGTCCCTGATGCCGAAGGGGCTCCGCGAGAAGCTGCAGTGGCGGCGTTCACACTGTGGACCGAGCTGCTCGCGACGTCGATGACGCAGGCCGGCGCCGATCGTTCGGAAGCTGACCGTGTGGCGACCCTGGTTATCGCGGCGGTTGAGGGGAGTGTGGCGATGTGCCGGGCTGCACGCAGTGCCGAACCGCTCGACCGTATCTCTGACCATCTGGAAGCTCTAGTGCGGAGCGTTATTTCATGGCCGTGAGTGGCAGCGCACTCAGTGGGCTGCTCGAGGAGTTGGAATAGAAGGCCGAGACCGGCAAGGAGGCCGACAAGACTCCCGCGGCGTGCACGTCCAGACGTGCACGGAAACCTGCACGTCGTGGCGAGTCGCGGTGCTGATGGGCGCCGCCGCACGTATGACGCGGACCGCCCTCGGCGTAGCGATCTACTTGCCCCAGATGGTCGAGGCCCACCTCGAGTGCGAGCACGTCGTGCGTCGCGCGCTCGGTGAAGCGCGCTTCGACGCGGCATGGCGACGCGGCCAGGCAATGAAAATCAACGCCGCGGTCGCCTACGCGCTGGAGGAAGAAAAACTGGCCGCCGCACCACACGCCGGAGGAACGAATTGACCAAACGTGAACGTCAAGTGGCGGATCTGGTCGCCGAAGGGCTCACCAACAAGCAGATCGCCTCCCAGCTGGTGATCGCCCAGCGCACCGCGGCTGCCCACGTCGAGCGCATCCTGGCCAAGCTGGGATTCGGCAGTCGGGGAGCAGATCCGCGAAATCCGGCGCTAAGGATTTACGGCAGATAGTGGCATACTATCTGCCGTAACTCGCGAGCGGTCCTGCGGCGATGCCCGTCGAGGAGTGGGCGACTCGCGAAACTATCTGCCGTAGAGGTCGAGGTGGTTCGATGGGATCGGTGAGCGCGCTGCCCCCGCGAGCGGCCGGGGTCCGGTTGGCGGACGCGGTGCGGATCTTTCTCGGCACGATTCCGGCGGCGAACACGCGCCGCGCCTACGCCTCGGCGCTGGATCGGATGGTGCGCGACTTCGGCACGGACGGCGATGTCGGGCTGCTGAACCCGGACCGGGTGTCGGGTTGGTTCGACTATGTGTGGGGAGACAAGAGTCCCAAGACGTACAACCTCCGGTTGACGGCGGTGTCGGCGGCGTGCGCGTACTGGCGTGATCAGGAGTGGTTGACCGGGGATCCGGTGACGCGATTGCGAGCGCGGCCGACCGCGCCGGACAACAGCAAGGCGATGACCGCCGACGAAATCGACGAGCTGCTCGGCCTGGACGCGGCGGCGCTGCGCGAGCGGGTGTTCTGGTCGATGTTGTACGAGTCCGCGGCGCGGGCAGAGGAGATCCTGAATCTCGACATCGAGGATCTGGACACAGTGAACCGGTGCGCGACCGTGGTCCGCAAAGGTGGTGCGCGTGATGTGATCTATTGGCAGACCGGCACCGCGCGGCTGCTTCCCCGGTTGATCGCGGGCCGGAAGAAGGGGCCGCTGTTCCTGACCGATCGCAGGGCCAAGCCGTCGGTCGCCAAGGCCGACACCGACGACTCGACCGGCCGCGCCCGACTGTCCTATCGTCGCGCCGCGACGCTGCTGGAAGGACACACCGTCGGGATGCGGCGCGGGCCGTTCACGCTGCACCAGCTGCGGCATTCTCGGTTGACCCATGCTGCGGAGAAGGGCGCGTCCACGCCGATGCTGATGGCGTTGAGCGGGCATACCTCGGTGCGCAGCCTGGTCAAGTACGCGAAGGTGTCGGCTGAGGCGTTGGGCCGTTGGCAGGCCGAGACCGATCCCGCCGCGCGGCGGCGGTCACGCTGACCGGGTACTTCAAGGGCGGACGGGTCGGATGAGGTTGCGGCTGGAGAAAGCCGATATCTGTGCCCCAAGCGGAGTTACGCGCGGATCGTGCAGTGTCGAACGGTCGGGAAGTGCAGGGGGTGCTGTGAAGGTCGGACTGCGGCGACCCGCGCGCATTGGAGGCACCGGAGATGCGCGGGGGTCAGTCTTCGTCGACATCGAGGGGGATGCAATCAGTCGCGGCTGCGAGTAGGTCATCGGTTCGAGTGATCTTGCTACGTTGTTTGCCTTGTTTGTGGCCGCGTTCGCGTTCGCGGCTGTCGATCGTTCGCCACCCGCTGGCATCGACTCGCGCGGGTTGTCGTTGCGCGATGAGGTCGCTCATCTCTGCCGCGGAGCCGGTCGGTTCGTGAAGTCTGCCTGCGCGTCCGTCTTCGACGAGGGTGGCGACTGTGTCCTGAGCGCATTTCTTATTGGTGCCGATGACACCGCTCGGTCCGCGTTTGATCCAACCGGTCGTGTACACGCCAGGCGCGTTCACCACTCGACCGTCGATGTTCGGCACAGTGGACTGGCCCGAGTCGAACGGCACACCGGTGATAGGCCGACCGCGGAACCCCACGGATCGAATGACGAGGCCCGTCTCGACCAGTTCCTCGAACGTCGTAGCTCGGGCGGCGATCTCACCAGAGTCCTTGCGTTCCAATCGGTTGCGAACAAGTCGGAGTGCAGTCACTCGATCCTCGCCCAGGATTTCCACAGGTGAGGCGAGGTAGCGCAGCACGATTCGCCGATGCCCGGGCGTCGCCTCGCGCCGGGCATATTCGGCCGCGATCTGCGTCTTGTGCCGGACCGACGTAGGTGTCCCCGGATCGTCGAGTTGGCTACGGCTCACATCGTCGAGTTCGGTCTCCGCGCGGTCGGCCAGTGTATCGATCTGGGGGAGGTCGCCCAGTGCTAGAAGTTCGGGCGTCGTGTACCCGGCCTGCGCCGGTCCCCGTCTTCCGACGACGACAACTTCAGTGATGTTGCTGTTACGCAACGCGTTCACCGCGTGGTCGGCCATGTCGGTTGCTGCCAGCGTGTCGGCGTCGGTGACCAGAATCCGCGCGATGTCGAGTGCGACGTTGCCGTTCCCGATGACGACCGCCCGAGTACCGGAGAAATCGAACGTGCGCTCGGCGTAGTCAGGGTGACCGTTGTACCACTTGACGAACTCGCTTGCCGCGACGCTTCCGGGGAGGTCCTCGCCGGGAATACCCAGCTGTCGGTCGCCTGCGGCGCCGTACGCGTAGATGACGGCGTGGTGATGTTCGAGTAGCTCGTCATGGCTTATGTGCGTCCCGATCTCGACATTGAGATAGAAGCGGAAGCGGCCGTTCGCTGCTGTGCGTTCGAACGATTGGATGACCGCTTTCGTGCCCGGGTGATCCGGGGCAACGCCGGCACGGACGAGCCCCCAGGGTGTTGGCAGCCGGTCGAACATGGCGACTTCCACATTGGGGTACTCGAGTAATTCGGCCGCAGCGTAGCTACCGGCGGGGCCGGATCCGACGATCGCAACTCGCAGTGTCCCCTTCCCGACCGGGGCGTGCGGCGGCGCAATTGCAACGGGGTCGAGGTTCTGCCGGATCGGATTCTGTTGGTAGTAGCTGGAATTGAAATCGCGGTAACGCTCGTCGGTCCCGGACAATTGGTTGTCGGGCAGGATCGCGCCGACGGGGCAGGCGGACACGCAGACGCCGCAGTCGACGCAGGTAGCGGGGTCGATGTACAGCATTTCGGTGGTCTTGAAGCCTGGTTCGCCGGGATGCGGGTGGATCGCCCCGACAGGGCACACCGGAACGCACGATGCGTCGTTGCAGCACGGCTGGGTGATGACGTGGGGCATCACTGCACCGCCGGAAGAGGTTCGATCGCGACGTGCTGTCCAGAAAAGGCTGCCGTTCCGCACAGTTCGTCGATCCGCAGGGGGTCGGTGATGTCGTTGACGCTTTCGCCGGCGACCTTGGATGCGACAGTAAGCCGGACGCCCGGGCGGTTGTGGCCGAAGCCGTGCGGCAGACTGACGGTTCCCTCCATGATGTTCGTTGTCTGCTCGACGTCGACGCGGATGGCACCGATCCGCGAGCGCAGTTGAGCGGGTCCGTTTGCGACGCCGTAACGGGCAGCATCATTGGGGTGAATCAGGAGTTGATGCCGTGCCGGCCCTGCGACCAGTCGACCGGAGTTGTGCTCCCATGAGTTGTTGCTGCGCACGTTCCGCCGACCGATGAGGCGCAGCGGGAGATCGTCGTCGAGTGCGGTGTCGGCGGCGATTTCACTGCGCAATGACCGCAAACCGTCACGGATCAAGCTAGGCAGCAAATGAATTCGGCGATCCGCTGTCCGGAGCCGGTGTTCCATACCGGGCCGCAGTGGCCCCAGATCCATCCCGGACGGCGCGGCCAAAAGCTTCCCGACCGACAGCTTGTACCGGCCCGTGCGCAACGCGAGGTCGACGATCATTCGAGGCGGCAACCGTAGCTTCGCCTCGGCAACCACACGCCGGATATCGAACCGTCCCCTGATCGCTGCGAGCCCGGAACCAGCGCGGTAGTGCATGTAGGCCAGGCCGAGGTCGCGGAATATCTCCCAGTCATGTCGTGCGTCCGCGGACTTCGGAATCACGGCGGGAGAATACTTCGCTGTATTACGGACGGCCGTGGCGCGAAGCAGCAAGTCGCAGTTGTCCCGTTCCAGGGCACTGACCGGCGGCAAGATCACGTCTGCGTGTCGAGTCGTTTCGTTGAGATAGAAATCGATACTCACCATGAAGTCGAGTTGCTCGAGCGCCGCGTCCATCGCCCGGCCGTTCGGTGTTGACAGCACGGGGTTGCCTGACAGCGTCACCAAGCCGCGAATCTGCCCGTCGCCCGGCGTACTGATCTCCTCCGCCAATGCAACGACGGGGAATTCGCCCGACATGTCGGGCAGGCCACGGACCCGGCTGAACGATTTGCCGAAGTGGCCCTTCTCGGCAAACCTGAGCAAGTCCACTGCCGGGTCGGTCATCATCGATCCACCTTCGCGGCCCAGATTGCCGGTGACGATGTTGAGAACCTGAATTGCCCAGTGGCACAACGTGCCGTGCTTTTGCGTCGAGACCCCGATCCGGCCGTAGCAGACAGCCGCCTCGGAATCGGCGAAGTCCAGAGCCAGCCGCCTGATCGTCTCGGCGGGGACGCCGCTGACCGAGGCTGCGACGTCCGGCCCGAACTCGGCTACCGCAGACCGAAGATCGTCGATGTCGGCCACATAGCGCGGCAGCTCGAGCGAACGTTCGTTCAGGATGACGTTGAGCATGGCGAGCAGGACCACCGCGTCGGTACCAGGGCGGATGTACACGTGCTCGTCGACCACGGCGGCAGTTTCTGTTCGGCGTGGATCGAAAAGAACGACGCGGCCACCGCGATCCCGGATTTCCCGGAGTCGACGCCTCATGTCGGGCGCGGTCATCACGCTGCCGTTGGACGCCAGCGGATTCGCGCCGAAGATGAGTAATTGCCGTGTGCGGTCCAGGTCGGGAATGGGCAAGAGCGCGATGTGGCCGTACAAGAGAATCGAGACCACGTGCTGAGGCAATTGGTCCACCGACGTGGCCCCGAATCTGTTCTGCGTTCCCAACGCGGACAGAAAGGTAAGTCCGTGGGTAAGGCCACCGAGGCTGTGCGCGGTCGGATTGCCCATGTACGCGGCCAGCGAGTTTCGGCCGTGCTCTTTCTGGACACGCGCGAGCCCGCGGGCAGCACAGTCGATAGCCTCGTCCCAGCCGATCTCTTCCCACGTGTCGCCTCGTCGCCGCATGGGACGACGGAGTCTGTCCGGGTCGTTGTACAGATCGACCAACGACGTCGACTTCGGGCAGACATGACCGCGGGATAGTGGGTCGTTCCGGTCGCCCCGAATGTCTTCGACCTTCCCGTTCGCGACCGTTACTTCGATTCCGCAGATGGCCTCACACAAGTGACACGCGGAACGATGCACGGTCCGCTCCGAGGTTGTCTCGGACATGTCTACCACCTCTCGTCCGGCGAGGTGATCGCCGGAATGCTGCTGAACTCGATCCGGCACCCAGTCATCGCGTGCCGGCCTTGCGAGTGAGGACGAAGAAGTAGGGCTGGTCTACGTCACGCTGGTCCATGAGTCCAAGGACGGTGTCGTCGTCGACCCGGCGGAAGATGTCGATGATCGGTAGCCCGTCGTAGATCATGGCCGCGGTCATCACGCCGCGGTGTTCCAGATCACGAATCCGTGCGCGGTACTTCTTGGTCTTGAACGCGGGCTCGGCCAGGCCGCCGACTCGACGACGGAGTGACTCGACGGAACGAGCAGGCACGCGGCCGGCGAGTTTGAGCGGGATGCGTCGTGGCTCGCTGATCCAGACCTGCCCGTCGGCGTTCCGGAAGAGAAGCGGATGCACGGAGTCCGGGCCATCGAACTGCTTGCCGTACCAGCCGGAGGCGGAAAGCAGTCCATCGGACGGGTGCCCGGTGGCGAGTTCACGACCGACCCACGTTCCGCGAATATCGTCGGATCGGATGGCGGGGAGGTCGTCGAACAGTGTCATCGCCGCTTCGGTCGACGTCGCGGGCTCGAGCGTGGCGAGGCGTTCTGCGTAGGTGGTCATGCCGTTCCTTGCCTTGATCGTGCAGGATGCGCGAGCGTATGAGTTGATGAGACGCCAATGGTACGATAGTCTCATGCATATGACGTCACCGCAAGAGAATCTGGTCGATCTGACGTCGCGGTTCGCGTCACCGGGTGGCTCCCAGGGGGACGCAACCAGCGAGCGGATCCTCGACGCCGCACTCGAGCTCCTGGCTCGCGTCGGCATCAGACGCACGTCGATCAATGACGTGGCTCGGCGGGCCGGGGTTGCGCGTGCCACCGTCTTCCGGAAGTTCGCCACGAAAGAAGACCTCGTACGAGCCGTCGCCCTGCGGGAAGCCGCACGCGTCATGTCCGAGACTCAGGCTGCACTCGCCGAGACCGAGAACGTCGACGAGCGGCTGACTGAGGCATTCGTGCGCACCTTCAAGGCGGCCCGAAAGCATCCCTTGATCACGGGATTACTCGAGGTTGAGCCCGAGACTGTGGTGGAACTGCTCACCAAGCCCGGAGCGCCGATCGTCGCCCTCGGTGCCGCGATGCTTGTGCCCAGTCTTCGTACGGACTGGAACCGAGCCGATGCTGACCGTGTTGCCGAACTACTGGTGCGCATCGGTATCTCGCTCACTCTCGCGCCAACCTCCACGTTCCCGCTCGACACCGACCACGAGATTCGCGCGTTCGCCCGCACCTATCTCCACCCCATCGTCACAGCCCAGCCCTAACAGCAGTTGCCACGAAGGGTCCCCCCATGAAACAAGAGGCCGACGGCTACTTCCCGCCTGGTTCCGTGCTCCGCAGAGGTGCACTCAGAACGGTCGGTTGGCCTGCTCTACCGGCAACGCGCGCTGCTGGTCCTCCTGGAGGGCGGGGTACGTCGTGCGGGAACGGTGCCCGACCCAGATAGCCGAGGGACTCGGGTCGCGTTGCGGCGATCGCCCGTGCGAGCAGCCGACCGCAAACCCTCTTCGACCAGCTCCAGCGACGGATCGGCGCACTGAACGTTGTTGTGCCGGTGGGTTATTCGTCGTCGGTGGTGTCCGGGTCGCGCAGTGGGCGGTGGATGCCGCCGAGGTCGGGTAGCTGGAAGCTGTAGTGCCCGTCGATCCCGATGTGGGAGCGTACGAACGCCGAGAGCCGCTCCACGTCGGCGTCGAGGACCGGGTAGCCGTCGGTGCGCAGCGCGGCCAGGGCGCGGTTGGCGTAGACGGTGTTCCACACCACGACGCAGTTGAGCACCAGTCCCAGCGCCGAGAGCTGGTCTTCCATGCCTTCGTAGTAGGCGCGGGTCATCTCGCCCTTACGGCCGTGGTAGATCGTGCGGGCCAGGTCGTGGCGTCCCTCGACCAGGTTCGCCTGGGTCTTGCCTTCGCGGCGTTCACCCACACATCCGGCAACGAAGCCCGCGTCGCCGATCTCGGGCTGTCGGTGGCGGCGGTGCTGTGCGCGCACGCGATGAACGTCGGGTTCAAGCCGCATCAGTCACGACGACATGAAATCACCCACAGCGCACAGCGCTCACATGCGATCGCCTCTTAGCGCCGGATTCCGTCAATCTGCTCCCCAAGGGCCGATTCACCTCGCGCTCCCAGATCGCGGCCTGGATCGTGGACGCGGGCCGGCACGAGAGCTGATCGCGCGCCCTCTACGATGACGCGCCGGGGCCAACAGACCAACACGGCGCTCGGCGTACAGGACGTTGTGACTTCGGGCGCGCGTTCAGCGACGGGAACGAACCCACGATGCCGGCCTTGGACTGGGCAATCACCAGTTCGGGCCCGGACACGATGAACATGGGGGAGGCGACCGCAGGCAGGCGCCTGCGCTCGGACACGATGGGCGGCAGGCTCATGAACCAGATTCCTTCATCAGAGGGTTTGAAATCACTGGGGTGGTTGCCGCTCGTAGGCGAAGCCTCATGAATGCGGCAGCCCGGCCAGATCTCGTGAGATGGGCGGAAGGCCGTATGCCTCCCAGTTGTCGACGATGCGTCGACGAATCTCGGCCGGGTAGTTGTGACGGAACCCTGCTCGCGGCGGCCGGATAACGCCGGCGGGCGGGAGGCAGTTCTGGATCAGGCGGTCGGATGCCTAGCCGTCGGGGAAGGTAGTCGGGTCGGGGTTGACATACGGGGAGCCTGGCCAGCCGTTGATATTCGGTACACGAATCTGGCCGCGGCTGCCTCGCTCATTTCGCCCGTCAAGCGCCCAGACCAGTTCCCGCAGGTTGGTTGGGTCGATGTCATCTTCGACCACGATGACTGTCTTGATCATGTCGCCGACTTTCGTCGAGTAGAGGATCTGACCCACGCGGCGGCTGAACTCGTTCCCGTCCATTCCCAAGTCCCGCCAGGTGTCTGCGACGGCAACCACGAGCCAGCCATTCGACGTTTCGAAGGGGCTCCACGCGGTTGTCACCGGCAGGCCCGCCGCGCGGAACATATGTGTTGCTTCGGCGGACATCGCCACTCCCCACACGGTGTGGTCTTCCTCGGGAGGTTCGCCCGAGCAGGTGAAGGGATAGATCGCGTCGTCGCGGAAGGTCATCGCGTCGAAGTGGTAGACCGGCTGCGGGACCGGGTAGGCAGGATAGATGTAGCCTGCTTCCTCGGCGAACGGTCCTTCCAATTCGACATCACGAATCGACAGCCTGCCTTCGAGGACGATCTCGGCGTTCGCCGGTACTTCCAGGTCGATAGTCTCGCACCGCACGGTCTCGACAGGCCGACCGCGAAATGCGCCGACATAGTCGACTTCGTCATAGTTTTCGGGAAGCGGCATTCCCGCGGCGTACGTCGAGACCGGGTCCATACCGAAAACAAGGGCCACTGGCATGTCCTTGCGCAGCTTGCGCCACTGCGCCTGAACCTTTCCGATGTGCTGGAACGGCGCGACAATGCCCACGGCACGGCGGGCGTCGAGGGCCATTATTCGAGCGATCGACCACGAAGTCCACGCACCGTCAGGGGTCCGGGTGACGATCATCCCGAGCGTGTTCAGGTATCGACCTCCGTCGCCGTGATGCAGGAGGGGCAGCGGCAGCTTCATGATGTCGAGCTCGTCGCCACGCCGAATGTTCTGCTTGCAGGGCGCGTCGTCGACGATGACCGGTTTGATCGGAGCGCGGTTGCGCGCGGCGACCATCGTGTCGATGATCTCTGCCGCCGAGGCAGCGGCCGGGAGCCCGAGCGACAGAGCGATTCTTGCGAACCGCTGTCTCGGCACCGCACTCTCACTCATAGGCGCCGAGATCGCGCGCAAGCCGGCAGCGCCGCGCACGCTCTGAAACAGCGGTGCCGGCGCCCCAGTCTCGTAGCACCGTCGCGAGATCGCACCCATCTCGAGGTCCCAATCAACCTCCCGGCTGATGGTCGCCAATTCTCCTGCGGCATCGAGTAATTGAACGAAGGCACGGAAGTCTTTGGGCGGTGTCATCTCGAACTACTCCTTGGGCGGCTGGGCGCGGAACAGGACGGAAAAGCGTGCAAACAGATACGGATCGCCGGTGAGGGTGAGTCGTCCGCTGGTCCACAGCTGCGGAGGCGTTACAGCTCCCACGGCCATGCGGATCATGTCCGCCAGACCAAGCGAGGCCGAAGCATCCGGGTCGTCGTGAGCGACGCGATCGATCCTGCACCTTCCCTGCGCGATCCGAATGGTCATCGGGTCCTCGCCCTCGCCATCGGGCTTGCACAACCGGAACAGGAGGATCGCCTCGAGGTCGCCCGCGCGTGTGGGATCGAACTTCGTGCGCAACACGATTGGCAACAGGGCGAGGTTGAGTTTGCGGGTCGTACCGTGCTCGAACCTGTCGAGCGCTTCGGACCGGGCTGCGATCAGCTTGACCGCGCGCGCCTCGATCCGCTGCTGTGCCCGTGTGATCATGTGCGGCTGTGCGGCACCAATACCCGTGCGTCCCATGCTTTTTCCTCTCCCCCCGCGACTCTGTTGTAGTATGAGAAACGATTGTTGTCAATGCATGGAAACGGGGAATGCGTGGAGGAGTCGACCCCACTGTGGCGGGGCACGTCCGCGGAGATGAGAGTGGCAAGACGGCGCGAGCAGTTGCTTGCCGTGGCCTTCGAGATCGTCGGAACCGCCGGGGTCTCCGCGATCGGGGTTCGCGAGGTCTGCCGAAAGGCAGGGCTCTCCGCGCGCTACTTCTACGAGAGCTTCGGCGATATCGACGACTTGCTTGTCGCCTTGCTCGATTCGGTGTTGCTCGCTGCCGTGGAACCAGTTGGTGCCGCGATCGAAGCGGCGGAGCCCACCGCCAAAGCAAAAGCCCACGCCGCGATTTCAGCGTTCGTGACAAACCTGACCGAAGACCCACGGCGGATTCGCATCGCATTCCAGGAATCACTCGGCAACGCCGCCATGGCGCAGCGACGCCAACGCATCGTCAACACGCTGGCGGACATAGTCGAAGCTCAAGCCATCGCTTTCTACACTGCACCTACGCAGGCCAGTCCGCTACGTGAATCGACCGCCAGGTTCGTCGTCGGCGGAATGTTCGAACTTCTCATCGCCTGGCAGAGCGGGGACCTCACCCTGACCCCGGATCAACTGGTCGAGCATGCGGCCACGCTGCTCGTCGGTGCCGGAACTGCCGCGCGCACGGCCGCTCTCGCCGACTCGACTCCGCGCGACATTTCACCGCCAGCAGGCAGGACACTCGACTGATGACCGACCCGCGTCCGCGCCGACTGGTCGTGGGGATATCTGGAGCCACGGGCATCGCCTACGGGATTCGCGCGCTCGAATTGGCGCGTGCGGCCAGTGTGGAGACACACCTCGTGATCAGCAAAGCTGCCGATCAAACCCGCGCGTTCGAAACCGACCTCACGGCCGCCGACCTCCGATCCCTCGCAGACGTGTCCTATCCGATCGGCGATATCGGTGCGGCGATCGCATCAGGGTCCTACCCGGTGGATTCGATGCTGATCGCGCCCTGCTCGATCCGAACCCTCGCGGCAGTCGCCTATGCAAACTCGGACAACCTGCTCACGCGAGCCGCCGACGTCACGCTCAAGGAACGCCGACCACTCGTCCTGCTCGTCCGCGAAGCACCTCTGACGCTGACGCACTTACGCGCGATGACCGCTGTCACCGAATGCGGCGGCATCGTGATGCCCCCGGTGCCAGCGTTCTACACCCGACCACAGTCAGTCCGAGAGATCGTCGAACACACCGTCATTCGAGCCCTGCAATCATGCGGAATCCACATAGATGGCGCGCCGACCTGGGACGGGAACCGCGTCCGTCAACGCAACCGGTAGCCATCGATGAAACTCGCGGCCGACATGGCGTCTCCGTGCCGGTCGTGAGGGGGCAGCATTTTCTTTGTCACGCCGCTTTTCTGCGTCGATTCCTCGACCTGTTGCAGGATTGCGCGGACACGGTCGAGTAGTTGCGCGCCGAGCGAGGTCAGCTGTACTTCGTGGTGCTTGCGTTCGAACAGATCTCCGCCCGGCTGCTTCTCGAACAGCTTGATCTGTCGGGTCAGTGGCGGCGGGCTGATGCGTAGCCGGTCAGCGGCCCGCTTGAAGTGCAATTCCTCGGCGACGGCGACGGCGACGAAGCACTGAAGCCGGGTGATGTCGGCGCTCATGTGGCCGGACCTTCGAGATAGGGCACGTCAGTGCTCGGCGGTTCGGTCGAGGGCGGCCGCGAGTTCGTCGACGAGTTGTTCGAGTTCGGGGACTCGTTTGGCGCCGACGGCGGTCCATGCCAGGGCGATGGCCTGAGGTTTCCAGTTGCCGGTATCGATCGGCACCAGCTTGAACTGGGGCGGTGAGAACAACCGGCCGAGAAACGATTTCGGCGCGTAGGGGACCACGGCGACGAGTCGCCGGTTGAATACCTGCTGAGCGATCTCGAGTTCGCCGCCGCGGCCGGTGACCGCTCGGACTATCTGATGGATTCCGGCGCGTTGGAGAGCACGGGTGAGTTCGGCCAGCATGACGGGATTCGGTCGGGCGAGGTCGACGACGACCTGCCGATCGCGCAGCTCGTCGACGTGCACCAGCTCTTTGTCGGCCAGCGGATCATCCGCACGCACCGCGACCGCCCCTTGGTAGGTGCCGACGATCCGTCGGCGGATCCGCCGGTCGGTGCTGGGTAACTGGATGAGGCCGAGTTCGATGCTGCCCGCGATGAGTTTGGCGGTGACCTCGGCCGCCGACCCCTGGACTTCGAGGGAGGTGGCGACCGGCTGTTCGGCAACCGCCGTCTCGAACCGTTCGAGGAAGTCCGACGGTGCGTAGGCGGTGGCGCCGATCCGTACGGTCATCCCGCTGGAGGTGAAAGTCGATGCTGCCCTTTTGAATTCGTCGACCTGCTGCAGGATCGTGCGGGCGGGGCCGAGGAGATGCTCACCCAGCGGGGTCAGCCGGACCTCGTGGTAGTTGCGTTCGAACAGTTCGCCGCCGAGTTCGGTCTCGAGCAGCTTGATCTGTTTGCTCAGCGGCGGTGGAGTGATCATCAACCGGTCGGCGGCACGTTTGAAGTGCAGTTCGTCGGCGACCGCGACGAAGTATCGGAGTCGGGTGAAATCAATGTCCATCCGGTCGAACCCTACGCATCGTCGCAGATTCCAGGACGCCGCGGGTGATCAGCGTGTCGACCTGCTCGGCGTCGAGACCGAGCAGCTCGGCGGCGATCTCGTAGGTCTGCTCGCCGAGCAACGGCGCCTGCCGCACGGGGGGGTCGGCGACGGCGTCCGCGTGGATCTGCACGTTCTCCAGGACGTAGGGCCGGTCGTCGTGCGGATGCAGTTCGGTGCGGAACGCGCGCCGTTGCCGGTAGTACTCGAAGTCCTGCAGATCGGCGGCTCTGAGCATGGCACCGGCCGGGACACCTGCGTGCTGGAGGTCGATCATGGCGGTGTGCGGTTGCTGCTTGGAGGACCACTCGCGGACGGCGTCGTCGATGCGGTCGCCATGAGCGGCGCGTCCGGCGCGGGTGCTCAGCTCGGGGTCCTCGGCCAATTCGGGCCGGCCGATCACCGTGCACAGTGCGGCCCAGTCGTCGCCGTCGCGGGCGGTGATCGCCAGCCATTCATCGTCTCCCGCAGCCGGGTACAGCCCCCACGGCAGGTCGCGGTTCGGGTCCGCCACGCTCTGGCGACCACTGCGGGCCAACGCCCGTGCGGCGATGGTGGAGGCCAGATGACTCAGCATGACCTCGGACTGGGCGATGCTCACTGACCCGCCCGTTCCGGTGCGTTCTCGCCGGATCAACATGGCCAGCGCTGCTGCCACACCGATGCGCGCGCAGACATGGTCGGGATAGACGGTCATCGCGTCGCTGAAGCTGCCCGCTTCGCCTGGATAGACCCACTGATCGGTGACCCCGGCGGCGGCGCGCACCAGCGGTCCGTAGCCGAGTCGCTGCGCCCACGGGCCGGTGGGACCGAACGCGGAGTTGTCGACCACGACGATGTCCGGATTGATCGCCTCGAGCGTCGCGTAGTCCAGGCCCAGCGTTTCGATCACGCCGGGTTTGAAATTCGTCAGCACGATGTCGGAGCAGGCGACCAGCCGGTGCACCAGGCGTTGCCCTTCGGGGTCGCGCAGGTTGAGGCCGATGCCGCGCTTGTTGCGGTGCCCCGCGGCGAAACCCTGTGCCATCGGCGTGTGGAGGGCGGCGCGCGATCCGTCCGGAAACATTGAATTCTCGATCTTGATCACGTCCGCGCCCAGGTCGCCGAGCAGCCGGCCGGTGTCTCCGCCCACCACGATGACGCCCAGGTCCAGCACTCGGATGCCCTCGAGCGGGAGCCCGAGTCCGAGGCGTTCGCGGCGGGCCAGGATCGGGGCCTGCCGCACTCGGGAACCGGCGCTGTAAGCGGGGGTCAGAACGCTGGCACGGTGGCCGTCGATTTCGGCGATCCCGGCCGGCACCGGCGCGACCAGGCCGGGCACGATCTCGACCTCGCGCAGGAATTCCCGAGCCTCGAGCTGTTCGGTGCTCAATGCCTCCTCCAGGTCGAGCAGGGGGGCGATCGGCACACCGTAGGCCTGGCCCTGTATCTCGAGTTCGGCGCGGGTCCGGCCGGAGAAATGGTCCGCGATCGCTGCGAGCAAGGTCGGCGATCGGAAGCGTGTGACCAGGTGGTCGTAGGCGGGATCGGCGAATTGGTCCGGCTGCCCGAGCCATTCGAACATGCCGCGCCACTGCCGGGTCGCCAGCAGGCAGATGCGGACGTGCCCGTCGCGGCAGGCGATGATCGGGTAGCGGTGCCGTTCGTCGGCGCGCCCGCGCGGGAGCGCGCTGAGTTCCTGTCCGGCCGAGGCGCTTCCGACCATGCCGAACGGCGGGTCGAGAGCCTGCATCGCTCCGTGCAGGATGGAGAAGTCGATGCGGTCGCCGCGGCCGGTGCGCAGGCGGTCGAGGAAGACGCTGATCGTCATGGTCACCGCTTGCGCGGCGGCCACGTGGTAGGGCAGCTCGCCGGGCGGCAGGAGCGGTTCCCGTCCGGGCAGGCCGGATCGGGACAGTTCACTGGTGAGCGCGTGGTAGACCGGGGTGGTGGCTTGCCATCGGCTGTAGTCGTTGTCGCGGCCGAAGTCGCTGATCGACAGAACGACCAGGCCCGGATGCTGCTCGCGCAACTGCTCGATGTTCAGTGCGTCCTCGGCCGCGGATCCGGGTCGAGTCATCTCGATCAGGATGTCGGCGTCGGACAGCAGCACCTGCCACCGTCGCGCCCCCTTGTTGGTGGTGGTGTCGATGGCGACGCCCTCGATGCCCAGTCGGTCGATGACGGTGCCGAGGGGGATGGCGTCGACGACCGGTCCGGTCACCGCGTCGTCGCTGACGTTGCGGAGCATGACATGGGTGATCTCGGCGCCGAGATCGGCCAGCAGCCGGCCGATCGCGGTCATCGGGCCGCCGGTGAGGTCGACGATCCGGACACCGGCCAGGGGCGGGTCGTAGACGGGGGTGGTGAAGGGCACGGGAAAGAACCTCCTGAAAGTGTCGACGTGATCAGTTCCGGCGGGCGTCGCGGAAGGGGATGGCGCGGTCGGCTTCAGGCTCTTTGGGCAGGCCCAGGACGCGTTCGGCGATGATGTTGCGCTGGATCTGGTCGGTGCCGCCGCCGATGGAGGTGAAGAAGGCGTTGAAGGCCAGGAAGTTGGCGTCGTCGGCCACCGGACTGCCGGGTCCGGCCAGCAGTGTTTCCGCGCCGAGGATCTCGGTGCGCAATCGCGCTTCGGCGTGCAGGATCCGCGACATCGCCAGCTTGCCCAGCGACATGATCGGACTCGAAGTGCCTTGCGTGGCGGACGCTTTCGCGCGGGCGTTGTTGAGCGTGTTCAGTTCGCGCAGGGACAGTACGGTGGCCAGCGAGTCGCGGATGACCGGGTCGTCAAGACGTCCACGGCTGCGGGCGAGTTCGATGAGATCGTCGGCCAGGGAACCCTGGCGGGACTTGCGGGCCGAATCGCCCATGATCGATCGCTCGTAGGCGAGCGCGGTCTGCAATACCCGCCAGCCATTGCCCTCACCGCCCAACAGATGCCCCGCGGGTACCACGGCATCGGTGATGAAGACCTCGTTGAAATGGGACTCACCGGTGATCTGCACCAGCGGCCGGATCTCGATACCCGGCTGGTGCATCGGCATCAGGAAATAGCTCAGCCCTTGATGTTTGGGCACACCCCAATCGGTCCGGGCGATCATGAGCGCGTAGTCGGCGGTTCCGGCCCCCGACGTCCACACTTTCTGGCCGTTGACAATCCACCGGTCGCCGGCGCGGACAGCGGTCGTGCGCACCGCCGCGAGATCCGAGCCCGCGCCGGGCTCGCTGTAGAACAGACAGGTCCGGACGCGCTGGGTCAGCAACCCGTGCAGCAGCTCACCTTTGAGCTCGTCGGCGCCGAACTTCAGCACGGTATTGGCGGGAATGCTGTACTTGTCCTGCCGCGCTCCAGGTGCGCCGACCGCCGCGAACTCGCGCTCGACAACCCGGGCCAGAGTTTCGGTGTACCCGCGGCCGAACCATGCGCCCGGCCAGGTCGGCACGGCGTAACCGGTCGCGACCACCTGATCGAGCCAGGCGACGCGTTCGGGGTTGGTGCTCCATACATCGGCCGCCGCGGGCAGTCCGTTCCAGTTGCGAGCCAACCAGTTCCGGACTTCGGCGCGCAGATCGGCGGCCTCCGGCGAGGCGATCTCGGTCATGGTCAGGCGCCTTTCGACTCGAGGTAGCGCTCGCGATGCAGACGGGAGCCGCCGAACAACTGCTGGGCCGACCGCGCGCGCCGGGCGTAGAGGTGCGCGGGATGTTCCCAGGTGAAGCCGATGCCGCCGTGTAGCTGGATTGCTTGCATGGCGGCTGCCTCGAAGGTTTCCGCGCACACGAAACCGGCCAGGTCGACCGCGCCGCACACGGCAATATCGACGGCGCCGTCGGCACGCGCGGATTGCAGTGTCGTGGCGGCATTGCGGGCCGCCGAGGTCGCCGATTCCACGCCCGTCAGCAGGTCCGCGGCGGCGTGTTTGAGCGCCTGGAAACTGCCGATCTGCCGCCCGAACTGGATGCGTGTCTTGAGGTATTCGACGGTTGTGTCGAAGATCCGGCGCGTCCCGCCGACCTGCTCGCCGGCGAGCGCGACCAGTGCCAGATCCAGGGCCGTCTGCACCGCGCCCCAGCCTTCGGTGCCGAGGCGGCGGGCCGGAGCGGCGTCGAAGACGAAGGTGGACAGCCGCACCGTCGGGTCGAACACCGAGGCCGCAGTGCGCTCGAAACCGCGAGCGCCGGAGTCCATTTCGAAGATTCCGATGCCGTCCGCCGTCTGGGCGACAACGAGGATGACATCGGCGGCCTGGCCGAAGAGCACGAAATCCGCGCGGCCGGTGAGGGTGTCGTCCTGGGCGGCGCGGACCGCCACGCCGGCCGGCGTCCAGGAGCCGCGCGGCCCGGTCAGCGCCACCGTCGCGATGGAGGTGCCTGCCGCGAGGCCGGGCAGCAGACGCCGGCGGTCCTCGACGGTGCCCGCCGCCTGGATCAGCGCGGTGGCGAGGACGGCGCTGCCGAGGAACGGTGCGGGCAGCAGCGCCGCCCCGGTTTCCTCGGCGACCGTCTCCACCTCGACCGGGCCCAGGCCGGTGCCGCAGTCCTCGTCGCCGATGAGCATGCCGGTGACGCCGATGCCTGCCAGTTCCGCCCACAGGTCCCGGTCGAATCCCTCGGCTTCGGCCATCACGCGCCGTACCTGCGCCTCGTCGCACCTGGCGGCGAGCAGATCACGCACCGCGGCCCGCAGTGCCGCCAATTCGTCGAGCCTGATCGCCATCCCGAACCACCTTCCTACGCCGACGCGGGTGGCCGTCCGGGCGACCGGCACGTTTCCCGCGTCTTTCCGAGATCAGATTTCGTGGCGCGAAATGCCTTGTAAATCACGAAATTCGACATCCGTGGATGTCCCGACCGGAAACGCACAGCGGCGACACATGTCGCGATCGCTCACGTCCACGTGTGCGGATAGGTCGTTTACGGCGGTCATCGGTGAGTGCGAGCGTGAAAGCGGCCGAGCTCCCCGAGTCGGCAGATGATTCGCAGAGAGGTATCGATGACCAGCAGACGCGCAGCGTCCGCCGACCGCCGAGCGGTGATCGCCGGGCTCGGAATGACCGAACTGGGCCGGGTCTACGGCCGCACGGCACAGCAGTTCGCGGCGGACGCGGTCCGCCACGCCGCAACCGACGCCGGCTTGGAACTGTCCGACATCGACGGGCTGCTCGTCTCCGGCGGCGTCACCGATGGCGTCGACATCCGACTACAGGTCGAGCTGGGGCTGCGGAACCTGCGAGTGGCCACCCAGATGCAGCAATTCGGTTCCACCGCCGCGGCCATGGTGGCCTACGCCGCCCTGGCCGTCGAATCCGGCATGGCCGACACCATCGCCTGCGTCTTCGCCGACGCGCCACTGCGCGAGGGGCGTGATACCGGGGCGGCCTATGCGGGCCGCCGGGCGCTGACGGGGTTCAACGGCCTGCTGGGGGCCAGCGGCTTCGCGGGACCGAACACCTTCTACGCGTTGGCGGCTCGCCGCCACATGGCCGCTTACGGCACCACCAGCGAGCAACTGGGCGCCATAGCGGTCGCGCAACGGCAATGGGCGGCCCTGAATCCGTTGGCGCAGTTGCGTGAACCGATCGATATCGCCGACCATCAGGCGTCGCGCTACATCGCTGAACCCTTCCATCTGCTCGACTGCTGCCTGGTGTCCAATGGCGGCATCGCGGTGATCGTCACGACGGCGGAACGGGCGGAAAGCCTTGCACAGCCGGTGGTCTCGATTCTGGGCTGGGGCCAGTCCCACCCGGGTACGTTTATGCGCCGCGATGACGATTTCGGTTTGGTCAGCGGTGCGGCGCGATCGGGTCCGGCAGCGCTGGCCATGGCCGGAGTCGGGGTGGACGAGGTCGACATCGCCGAGATCTACGACTGCTACACCTTCACCGCCCTGCTGACCCTCGAGGACTACGGCTTCTGCGGCAAAGGCGAAGGCGGCCAGTTCGTGTCGACCCCGGGAGTGCTCGGCCCGGGCGGTTCGCTGGCCATGAACACCGGCGGCGGGCAACTGTCGTCCTACTACATGTGGGGCATGACCCCGCTGTCGGAGGCCATTATCCAAGCGCGGGGCCAGGCCGGAGAGCGACAGGTCGGCACACACGACGTGGTGCTGGTCTCGGGCAACGGCGGCATCCTCGACCATCACAGCACCCTCGTGCTCGGCGCGGCCTGAGTTCGGGCAGGCGCGGAAAGGGAACCATCAGGTGAGTGTTCAAGTGAAACCGGTAGTCCGGGACGAGTTTTCGGCTGTCTTCTTCGAAGGCGCCAAGGAGGGCAAGCTACTGGTGCGTCGCTGCCCGCGCACCGGTGACCATCTCGACCTGCGCAGCGACGACAGTTCGGTGTGGTGGGTCACGGCCAGTGGCCTCGGCACCGTCGTCTCGTGGGCAGTGGTGCACGGCAAGGACGCCGAAGGCCAACCCACCCGGGTAACCGTGGGCATCGTCGAACTCGACGAAGGTCCGTGGTGGTGGTGCCAGTTGGCCGACGTCGATCCCGACTCCGATCTGATGGGCCTGCGGGTGGCCACGGAATTCGTGAGCTCGGGCCCAGCTCCCGAACACGAGCCCATCCCGGTCTTCATGCCGTTTCCCGCGATGGGCGACCGATGACGGAGCAGAGCAGTGTCCTGGTCGAGCGGCACGGTCACGTCATGCTGATCACGCTCAACCGGCCCGCGGTGATGAACGCGGTGAACAGCGAAACCAGCAGCATGGTCGGGGAGCTTTTGGACGAAGCCGAGCAGGACCGCGGTGTTCGCGCCGTCGTGCTGACCGGGGCGGGGGACCGGGCGTTCTGTGCCGGCGCCGACCTCGCAGCACTGTCGCGGGGTGAGTCGCTGTTCGCATCGGGCCGCCAATGGTGGGGATTCGCTGGCTATGTCAGCCATCCGATCAGCAAGCCGACCATCGCCGCGGTCAACGGTTTCGCCCTGGGTGGCGGCACCGAGCTCGCTCTCGCGAGCGACCTGGTCGTGGCCGTCGAGTCGGCGACATTCGGGCTGCCCGAGGTCAAACGTGGCCTGTTCGCCGCCGCCGGTGGCGTATTCCGTTTGCCCGCGCAGATTCCGGAGAAGATCGCCTTGGAGATGATCTACACCGGCGAGCCCCTCGACGCCTACCGCGCCCACAGTCTGGGCCTGGTCAACCGTGTCGTCTCCGACGGGGCAGCGGTGACGACGGCGCTGGCGCTGGCCGAGCGGATCGCGGCGAACGCCCCGCTGTCCGTTCAAGCGAGCAAACGAGTTGCCAAAGGCATTGTCTCCGGCAAGGTTCCCGGCGAATCCGACGCCTGGCGCCGCACCGAACTGGAAGCCCGCAGCGTGATGGTCAGCGCCGACCTGCGCGAGGGCACCCGTGCCTTCATCGAGAAGCGTCAACCCGAATGGAGCGGAGAATGACCGAAGTCAAGCAGGTCGAAACCATGGAGCCCACACCGCTGTTCATCGGCGGGAAATCGGCCTTGTCGTCCGGTCCGGCCACCGAGGTCATCGAGGCCGCGACCGGTCTGGTGATCGGCGTGGCCGGTACAGCCGGGCTGTCGGATATCGATGCCGCGGTCGCGGCCGCGCGGGCAGCGCAACCGGCCTGGTCGGCCCTGCCCGCCGAGGAGCGCGCCGAGCACCTGGAGCGGTTCGCGGCCGCGCTCGCCTACCATGCTGAAGCCACCGCCACACTGGTGACGCGGGAGAACGGTATGCCGATCACGTTGTCACACAACGCGAGTGGACTGGTCCCCGCAGGGTTGCTGGCCATGTATGCGCAGCAGATCCGGTCGATCGATCTTGAACGGACCCAGCCGAGCCAGGCGGGGCGCACCACCGTGCGCCGAGTCCCGGTCGGCGTCGTCGCGGCCATCGCGCCGTGGAACTATCCCCAGACGCTGGCCATGATGAAGATCGCGCCTGCCCTGGCCGCCGGGTGCACGGTCGTGTTCAAAGCCGCACTCGAAACAGCGTTGGACGCACAGGTTTTCGCTGTGGCCGCCGTCGAAGCGGGGTTACCGGCCGGGGTGCTCAACATCATGCCCGGCGGGGTAGAAGCGAGCCGTCACCTGGTTTCCCACCCCGGGATCGACAAGGTCGCGTTCACCGGGTCCACCCCCGTGGGGCAGGCCATCGCCGAGGCCTGCGGAAGACTACTGCGACCAGTCACCCTCGAGCTGGGCGGAAAGTCGGCGGCCATCGTCCTCGATGACGCCGACCTCGACACCCTCGCCGAAGGGCTCTACGACGCCTGTTTCCCCAACAACGGCCAAACCTGCTACGCCAATACCCGTTTGCTGGTGCCGGCCTCCTGCTACGACCAGGTGGTGGACCTGGTCACCGCGGTCGTCGCCGACTACACCGTCGGGGACCCGCTCGATCCCGCCACACAGATCGGGCCGATGGTCACCGCCGCCCATCGCGACCGCGTACTCGGACACATAGCGCGCGGCAAGGCCGATGGCGCACGAGTGACCACCGGTGGCTACCCGGTCGCCGATCGGGACGGATTCTTCGTCAAACCAACGGTTTTCGCCGACGTCGACAATGCCGACGCCATCGCGCAGCAGGAGATCTTCGGCCCGGTGCTGTCGATCATCCGATACGACGGCGGCGACGCGGCGGCGCTGACCCTGGCCAATGCCAGCGATTTCGGTCTGGCCGGCACGGTCTGGTCCGCGGACGAGGAGCGGGCGATGTCGGTGGCCACCCGCATCCACACCGGCACGGTCGGGATCAACCACTACGCCCTCGATCTCGGCGCACCCTTCGGCGGCGTCAAGGCCAGTGGCTACGGCCGGGAACTGGGCCCCGAAGGGCTCGACGCCTACCTCACCTACCAGTCGGTGTACCAACTGGCTCAGCCTCGTTGACAAGGACGTTCCGATGTATGTGACCCAGGGATTGCACCGTGCCGTGCAACAGGATCCCGATGGCGTGATGACGATCTGCGGCGCGCGCACCCGCACCAACCGTGAGGTCGCGCAACGCGTGGCCCGGCTGGCCGGTGCACTGCGCGCCTTGGGGGTCACCGACGACGACCGGGTCGCGATACTGGGCATGAACTCCGACCGGTACCACGAGTATCTGCTGGCGGTGCCGTGGGCGAACGCGGTCCTCAACCCGGTCAACATTCGCTGGAGTCCGGCGGAGATCGCCTACTCGCTGGCCGATTCCGACAGCCGGATCCTGTTCGTGGACGACGTCTTCGCCGCGTACCTGCCGGCGCTGCGCGCGGATTTCGACGGGCTCACCACGGTGATCCATTGCGGTGACGGCCCGACTCCCGACGGCATGCTGTCCTACGAGGAGTTGATCGCGAACGCCGAGCCGATCCCCGACGCGCGCCGTAGCGGCGACGCCCTGGCCGGCATCTTCTACACCGGCGGCACGACCGGATTCCCCAAGGGCGTCATGCTCAGTCACGCCAATCTGGTCACCGCCGCGCTGGGCGCCATCGCGACCGGCTTCGCGGCCGGTCCGGCCGCCGTGTACCTGCACGCCGCGCCGATGTTCCATCTGGCAGACCTGGCCGGCTGGCACTGTGTGCTCCTGCTCGGCGGCACCCATGTGATGATCCCGTCCTTCGAGCCCATGGCCGTCTGCACAGCGATCCAGGATCACCGGGTGACCGCGACGCTGCTGGTGCCGATCATGATGCAGATGCTGCTCGACCATCCGCGAGCCGGCGAATTCGACCTGTCCGGCGTCCGCAACATCACTTACGGCGGATCACCGATCTCACAGTCCCTGCTCGAACGAGCGCTGCTGCTGTTCACTCGGGCCCGGTTCACCCAGGGGTACGGCATGACCGAACTCGGTTCGCTGGCAACGATGCTCGGGCACGACGACCACCGCGACGGGCGGTTGCGCTCGGCCGGACGCGCAACGCCCATCAGCGAGATCGCCGTCGTCGACGACGCGGGCGTCAAGGTCCCAGTCGGGACCGTCGGCGAGATCGTGGCGCGCGGCCCGCAGGTCATGCTCGGCTACTGGAACAATCCCACCGCCACCGCCGCCGCCATTCACGACGGCTGGATGCACACCGGCGACGGCGGCTACCTCGACGACGATGGCTTCGTCTACATCGTCGACCGCATCAAGGACATGATCGTCACCGGTGGCGAGAACGTGTACTCCGCCGAGGTGGAGAACGCCGTCGCCGCCCATCCCGCGGTCGCCGCGGTCGCCGTCATCGGTGTCCCCGACGACGAATGGGGTGAGCGGGTACACGCCGTGCTCGTCTGCCACCCCGGCCACGCGGTCACCTCGGACGAGATCCGTGACCACGTCAAGGCGCGCATCGCGGGCTACAAGGCACCGCGCACGATCGACGTTGTCGATGCGCTGCCGACCTCGGGCGCGGGCAAGATCCAGAAACAGCAACTGCGCCAACGGTATTGGGACTCGGCGGATCGGCAGATCAACTGACTCGCGGGTGGCCCATGTCCACAGCTGGGCCTCTCGCAACGTAATCCATTGCAAGCAATCAGAACGCAGAGGTTTCGATGACGCTCCATTATCCCGAACTCGCCGAACGGGTCCGCGGCCAGCGCGCGCAGCAGCCGGATCTGTACGGTGCGATCGATTTCGATCGGTCCCCGTACCGGTTCACCAGCGATCCCGAGGTCCGGTCCGCGCTTCGGCGAGGCAACCGCGAACCGCTGCTGGCCGACGACGGTCTGGTCGAATTGATCCGTACCGGGACGATGCTCGGTGACGTGGTCGCCGACCCCTATGCTGCTCTGCTGCCGCAGTACGGTCTCCACCGTCTGATGAGCATGTTGCGTCAGGCGTGCCGCGAAGGTATCGACGCGGTTGTCGACGCACCCGAGGAGCTGCGGGCCTTCATCGCGTCGATGGAAGCCACCCCGGCGTGGGTGGACATGGACCTGGTTGAGCAGGGCGCCCGGGCTCAGCGGGTCAGTGCCGCGTTCCTGGCGCCGTTCCTGATCCGGGGTGCCTTCATGGCCACGTTCGCGAACACCTATGCCGCACTACCGATGGCATTGACCGGGGCGTTGTCGGACCGCCGGGCCGAGCGGCGGGTCAACGAGACCGCGAACTTCTTCGCTGTCACCACGCTCCAGGGCGCCCTCGAACGGGACGGTCTCGGATTCGAGGCGGCGGCGATGGTGCGCCTGATGCATTCGATGGTGCGCTACAACGCATTACAGCGTTCGACGCAGTGGGACCCCGACGTGTATGGCGTCCCGATCCCGCAGGTCGACCAGATGCCGGCCGGGCTGATCGAGCCCTTCCGTCTCGCCATGGACGCATTGAGCAACGGGCGAACCGAATTCACGGCCCGCGAACGTGCTGTGCTCGAACTGTGCCGATACCGCTGCTTCCTGCTCGGTTTGCCCGAGGAACTGCTCCCGACCTCGGCTGCGGACACCATCCGCATGTTCAGCGCGCGATCTGCCATGTTGCGTGACGGATTCGACGACTCCACCTGCGGCGAGCTGATGCGTTCCACCATGGGTGCCTACTTGCGCCCCAGCCAATCCCGGTTCGATCGCATCGCTGATGCCGTGGAACGCAGCTGGAGCAAGGCGTTCTTCTATCTGCAGGTGTGTCGGCGGGACAAGAAGCTCGCGGCGAGCATGGGCGTCCACTTCGGCGGCGCTGACATGGCCCGAGTCGCCGCGACCGCGCCGTTCATCCTGGTCCGATTCCTCGGGGTGAGGTTCGCGTCCGGTCGATGCACGCTGAGCGGCCCGGCCGACCGATACACCCAGCGCGTACTCGAGCGTCGCCTCGCGACCTACGGCAACCCGGAATTCACCACCGACGCCCACGCCTACCCCACAACGCCGCCTGCAGTGCGGCAGGAGGCAGCCAGGTAGGTGGGTGGGATCGCCGCCTTCGCATACGGCCCGTCATCACGGGATGGGCGTTGTCGTGGGGGTGTCGGCGAGAATCGTGGCCGGGCGCGCAGGTGAAGCGGCCCGCCACGAAACCGCCGCGAAATCTTCTCAGCTGTAGGGAAGCCGACGTTGGTCAAGTCTTCAGAGATCTGCCATATGCGATGAGCGTCTTCGGTGCTGAGCAGGCGGGAGTAGAGCTTCTGCGATCCCGGTGGCCCGCCGAAGTACTCGAGCCCGCGTGGCCCGTAGAAGCCGCCCGGTGCGGCGTGGGGAGAGGTGGCGGCGTAGAGAGCGGGCAATTGCGCGGCCTGTAGTACCGTCCCGAAGAGAACGCCGCGGGCCGACAACATCCGGATCGCGCCTGCGAGCGTGGTGTCCTTGCCGCGCCCGACTTCGGGGCGTGCGCGCAGCAGGTTCGTCGGGGCGACGCCGGGGTGGGCCAGGGTGCTGGCCAGGCCCCATCCGTGGGCCTGGCGGCGACGGTCGAGTTCGAGGCCGAAGAGCCCGAACGCCTCCGGCTGAGTCCCAGTTGCGGACCATGGGCGCGTCGGTGACCTACTCGGAACAGCTCATCGCCAAGGGGCTGATCAGCAGTAGAAGTGAGGCCACGTTTAGTAGCTCTAGGCCGACTTGAAGCGCTCGATATGTGGTATGAGCGGATGTGCTGGCGGAGAGTGGGGTTCGTGGGCCGGGTCAGGATGGTCGGGTCAGCAACGTGAGGAGTCGGGTTGCGAATTCTTGGAGTTCGTTGTCGCTGGTGAGACGTGGGGGTGCATCGGGTGTCAGGACCAGGGAGTGGACGAGTCGGACCATCATCGTGGCGAGCATCTCGGTTTCGGTCGCGTCGCCGATCGCGCCGGGGCGGTTGATGATCTCGGTGAGTACGAAAGTGGTTGCCAGTTCCAGAATTTGACCGGCGTGCACGGTGAGATCGGCCAGGGTACGGTCGCGGTCGACGGTGAGCATCTTGACCAGGACCGGGTTGGTGCGCAACGTGGTGACGGTCGTGGCGAATCCGACCGTCACCCGTTCTTCGAAGCTGTCGGTGCGGTTGACCCGTTCCGTGATCTCGGCCAGCACGCGGGTGGTCTCGCGCAGCATGGCCGCGCGCACGACCTCGTCCTTGTTGCCGATGCGCCGGTAAAGGGTGGCACGGTTGATCCCCGCGTGGCGGGCGATGTCGTCGGGGCTGACCCGGCTGATACCGAGTTCGGCGAACAGCGCGACCGCGGCGTCGAGGATGCGGGCATCGGTGTCGTCGACCTCGGTAGATGGCAGGGACGACGACCAGGAATCGGCCTGTACGCGCATCACGCAAGTCTACCCCCCAGTTGCGACAATGCGACAAAGAGTTAAACTCGTCGCGTTGTTGCATCCCGACAAGGAGGTCAGACGATGACACACACCGATCCCGCCACCCCGGTCGACCCGCTGGGTCCCGATTCGCTGCTGTGGAAATACCTCGGCGACGCCCGCGCCATGCTGTTCATCGGGCGCAGCGGCACCCTGCAGAGCATGCACCCGGCCGTCAACGCTGCGCTGCAACAGCATTCGACCTTCTTCGACAACCCGTGGGACCGGCTACTGCGGTCGATCCCGCAGGTCCTGGGCATGATCTACGACGCCGACGCCCGCGAGGAGACCGAGCGGGTCCGTGACTATCACAAGCCCCTCAAAGGAATCGACGAGCACGGCCGCCGCTACCACGCCCTCGATCCCGAAGTGTTCTGGTGGACCCATGCCACCTTCGTCGAAACCTGCGTGGCCCTCAACGACTACTTCGGCACCCCGCTGACCGACACCGAAAAGGACCAACTCATCGCCGAAGGCGCGGCGTGGTGGCGTCGCTACGGACTCTCCGAGCGCGTCGTGATCGACAACTACGCCGATTTCCAACGCTATTGGGACCGCACCATCGACGAAGTCCTCGAATCCAACGCCACCACCGACTACGTCACCACCCTGCGCCACACCAAGATCCCGCCTCTGACCGGCATACCGCAACCGGTCTGGGACCTCATCTGGCGGCCGGTCATGACCGCCAACGTGTGGCTGGCCAATGGCCTGATGCCCACCCGCTGCCGTGACACCCTCGGCTGGCAATGGACCAGAACCGACCAGGCACTACTCGCCGCCCTGGCCACCACCATCCGCACGATCTGGCCGATCCTGCCCCAACGCCTGCGTTACCACCCCCGCGCCTACGCAGGCATCCGCCGAACCCGCCACGAATCGGCAACCCCCGCGGGCGTTCACGCCCACACAGCCGCCTGAGCATTACACCGAAACCCTCGACTACGAGACGATGGCCAACCCAGGGCGGACTCTGCCGCCCACCCCAACCCATTGCCATCTGCTCGGTGCCGACCATCCCCGTGTACGAGGATGTCGGAGGCCGTCCACCGCCACGCTTCCACGACCCCGTCGAGGGTGGCGCGAACGGCTCGGCGCGATAGCACGACCCCCTTCGGCGGGCCGGTGGTACCGGAGGTGTAGATGATCAGCGCGGGTGTTTCGTCGCTGGGTTCGGTGGGCCATGGTCCGGCGGGCGCGGCGGCGGTGATGTCGATGTCGATGCGCGGTAGCGACGTCAGCGCTTCGGGCAGAGCGGTTTCCGGTGCGGCGAGCACCAGTGTGGACCGATCACTGGATTACGCCGGACTGGCGGAGGCGGCCCGCGCGCTGGCCGCACGCATCAGCGACGCGACCCGGGTCGCCCTGTGGGCCACACCGACGACGGAGACGGCCGTGGCGGCGGTCGCCGCCCTGCTCGCGGGAGTGCCCGTCATACCGGTCAATCCGAACAGAGGCACCCGCGAACTGGCCCACATCGTCGCCGACAGCGACCCCTCGGAAGCTTAAAGCAGTTGCGGCCGAGCCAATTTCGAGCAGCGGGAACAGGCGGTGCGAGGCCGCCGGATCTGTCGTCGCACTCACCACGTCGGCTTGCGATCGGCGTAACGGGTGGCCTGCTCGAACGCGTAACCGGCTCGCAGCAACGTCATTTCGTCATGATGGGCTCCGACCAGCTGGACACCGACCGGCAGCCCGCCCGGGGTGAACCCGGCCGGCACGGCCAGCGCGGGGCAGCCGGTGGCGCTGATGTAATACGCCGACCGCATCCAATCCAGATAGTCGTGCATCGGTGCGCCCGCGACCTGCTCGGGGTATTCGAGGTCCACCGGGAACGGCGGCAGCTGGCTGACCGGAAGCAGCAGAATGTCGTAGCGGGAGAAGAACTCTCGCATCCGGTGAAAGAGCTCGGTGTGCAGGAATTCGGCGCGGCCCAGATCAGAGGCGGTGAGGCCGAGGCCATAGACGATGTTCCCGGCCAGCGTCGCCTTGATCTTGTCAGGATTGTGCCGCAGCATGTCGCCCAGCGAGGTGGCCATCTGCCAGCCGCGCAGCATGCGGAAGGCCTCGTCGGCTCCGCTGAAGTCGGGGCAGACCTGTTCCACAGTGCAACCCAGTTCGGCGAAGGTCTTCGCAGCGGCGGTGACGGCGTCGGTGACCTGCGTTTCCACCGGCAGCGTCCCGCCGAAATCGGGTGACCAGGCCACCCGCACCGACCGGAGATCGGATTCAAGGGACGTGGTGAAGATTCGCGGGCTCTCCTCGATCGAGATCGGGCAGCGCGAATCGGGACCCGCCATTACCGAAAGCAGCAGCGCCACGTCGGATACCGAGCGGGCCATCGGCCCCTGCACGATCTGGCGGGTCCACGGCATGAGGTTCGGCCACAGCGGCACCCGGCCGGGGGAGGGACGCAGCCCCACCACATTGTTGAATGAGGCCGGATTGCGGATCGATCCGCCGCCGTCGCTGCCATCGGCCAAGGCCACCAGCCCCGCAGCCAGCGCCGCCCCCGCGCCGCCGCTGCTGCCGCCAGCCGACCGAGTGGTGTCGTACGGATTGCGGGTGGGGCCGAACACCGGGTTGAAGGTGTGCGATCCGGCGCCGAACTCCGGCACGTTGGTCTTGCCGAGGGTAATCGCCCCGGCCCTACGGATCCGCTCGACGCTGACGTCGTCGTAGGCGGGAACATATTCGGCCAGGATCGGCGACCCCTGGCTGGTGCGTATTCCGGCCGTGTTGTGAGTATCCTTGTGCGCCACCGGAATGCCGTGCAAAGGCCGCAGCGGTTCGCCTTGCGCCAGGCGTTCGTCGGCCTCCGCCGCCGCTTCCAGGGCCTGTTCGGCGGTGAGCGTGACGATCGCATTGATTCTGGGATTGAGCTGCTCGATCCGTTCCAGATGCGCGCTCACGACCTCCCGGGCGGACAACTCCCGGGTGCGCAGCCGACGAGCCAGTTCCGTCGCGGGGGCATCGCAGATCTCCGGGTGGAGCGGAATTGTCACTGGGGGCCTCACTTCGATACGGGCGGGTGTACGCCTGCCACGATGGAGCGGGTTGGACGCAGGTCCGAGAATTCACCGGATTGCCGCGAAGATTGCGAAATTCTGCCGGAATCCATCACCTCTGACTCTGACCGGCATCGTGAACGACTCTCGCAGCGTGCCAATGCTGTGCCCCGGTCAACCGAGCGTGGTATCCGGTGTAGCCGAGGACTCTCTGGTCGTCACTCGCGACGTCGTGTGTAGTGCCTTCCTGCCGAGAAGAACCCGTGAGCAACCTGCCGAGCGTGTTCGACATGTTCAGCATCGGTATCAGACCGTCCAGCTCCCACACCGTGAGGCCGATGCGGGCCGCGCACATGTTCGTCGATCGCCTTTTCTTCCGCAGGCAATCAGAGCGGACGGCACGGATTTGCGTGGAGCTGCGCAGTTCGCTTGTCACTGGCTGAGGTCACGGCACCGACACCGCGGTGCTGCTCGGACTGACCGGGAGCGCCCGGAGTCGGTCGAGACCGACGCCGGGCCCGGCCTTGTCGACATTGGCGTAGAGATGACGGATTCCTGTGGAGAACCTGAGATCGTGCCGTTATCCGGCAAGTTTGAGGGAATGCCCGGTACTGAATGCATCGTCTTGTGACGGCCGTTACACAGACTCGGCTCGCCGTCGGCGGCGGGTCGGAACCTCGGCCGTTGGCCCGATCGCCATCCACCATGTTCGGGCTCGAGGATGATGAGGAGAATCCATGAGAATTCGCACCTGCGCGATGACGGCGGCCGTGGCGGCCGTGAGCGTCGTGGTCAGCGCGGCTTCGGTCGCAGCGGCGCCGGAGGCGGCGGCCGATGCGGTGCACTATCGCACCGCTCTGGCCGGGAATGCCGTGGTCGCCGAGCTGGAGGGCGGCACCTTCGCGATGACGGCGGATCAGGCGTCGGTGGCCGTGCGTGACGAGGCGGGGTGGCAGCTCGACGTGCTGCCGCTGGTCGCCGATGTCGACGGTCAGCGCGTGCCCATCCGGCCGGAGATCTCCGGCGACGGCCACAGCCTGAAGCTGACCCCCGACGCCACGGGCGTCGACCGCACCGCGCTGCGCCCGGTGGCCTCACCGGTGGAGAACCAGTTGGCCATGAACGATCTCATCAATGCGGTGAGCATCGGCACCTCGGTGGGCAGCCTGATCGGTTCCGCGATTGGGGGTGTGGTGGGAATCGGTGTCGGACTGGCGGTTTCGGGTGCGGCGTGTCTGGTGATCAGTCTGGGCTGCGTGGTGGCGGTGCTGCCGATCGTCAGCTTGGTCGGCGCTGTGGGCGGTCTGGCCGGGCTGGTCATCGGCGGCGGGCCTACGGCGCTGGCCGCCGCGTACAACTACTTCACCACGATGAACGCGGCGCCGGGAACCAGCATGTACTCCCAGTACGTGCCTGGCGCGGCGCACTGAGCGGGAGATTCGAAATGCGCATCAGTACAACGGTTCTAGCGGCAGCTGCGGTGTCGGCGGCGGTGACCGTCGCGGCGGTGCCCGCCGTCGCGGACGCCGACCCGGGCATGCGGGCGACAGTGACCGCGGACTCCGTGGTCACCACGGTGGACACGGGCGCGTTCGTGCTCGCCGACGACCTGAGGACGGTCGCGGTTCACGACGGCGCGGGCCGCGAGGTGGCGAGCGTGCCGCTGGCATTCGAGCTGGATGGCCGTGAATTCGCTGTGGCCCAGCAGATCTCATCGGACGGTCGCAGCCTGACCCTCACTCCCGACCCGGCCGCCCGGGCGACGGCCCAGCCGGTCGCCTCACCGCTGGAGAATCAGCTCGCGCTCGGGGAGCTGGCAGGGAACCTGAGCACCGCCACGCTGGTGGGCACAGTGGCCGGGACGGTCATCGGCCTGCTCGTGGGAGCGGTGATCGGGCTCGGGTCGTGCCTGGTGGTCGGCCCCGCGTGCCTGGCGACCGCCCCGGCGGCGCTGGCTGCCTTCGCCGGCGCGGGCGGGCTCGCGGGCACCCTGCTGGGTGGCGGAGGCGTGATTACCACGGGGTTGTGGAAGTACCTGTCCACCTTGCAGGCCGCACCGGGCGAGAGCCCGTACGCCAACAAGGACGGATTGCTCGACCCGGAGGGCACCGGTGTGCCGAACGCGATCCTGCGGATTCCCAAGATCAAACTCCCGACCGGGTCATCGAGCATGTCCGCGCACTGACCACACCGCCCGCAGCTGGACGGCCCGCGGAATCGCCGCGAATACACGCATTGGCCGGGGCGAAACATGAGAGCCGCCGACGTCCACGACGGCCGGGGCGGCTATG
>NZ_JBEXXC010000012.1:0-232343 GCF_040630175.1 Nocardia sp. NPDC005825 | reverse complement strand
CAGCGCCATCGTCGCCGAGGGGCACATCCTGGAGGGCTTTTGTCCAGATTCACCTCCACCATGTGCCACTCGGCATTCGGCATTACAGGGCGTTCTCCAGGCACTCCAGAGATGTGGCCTCGCTGGCCGATGATGTCTGTGCCCCCGCGGTGAGAAGCGCGGGGGCCCGGGCGTCGCAAGGTTATTCGGCGATGAGGCGGCGGATGATCATGGGCTCGGCGACGATGCCCTCCAGGACACCGGCCACGTGTTGGAAGTGGTCGGTCTTGAAGTGATCCTCCAAGGCGGCGGCGTCCTGCCATTGCTCGACCACGACCATGTGCGCCGGGTCGTTGGGGTTGGTGAAGGGCTGGTAGGTGAGGCAGCCGGGTTCGGCTAGGGAGGGTTCGATCATGGCTTCCAGGGCGGTGCGGAGGCGGTCCTCGTTTCCGGGGGTGACGTGTAGTTCGGCGACGACGTGCAGGGTCATGATGGGCTCCTCGGGGTCGGTGTGGGGTACTCGGGGCGGGGTCAGTGGGTGATCGGGCCTTCGCCCGCGCCCGTGGTGCGCAGGGCGGTGGCGATGGCGTCGAGGTCGGCCGGGGTCAGTTCCAGTGTGGCGGCGTCGATCCAGCCGTCGACCTGGTCGGGGGTGCGGGCGCCGACGATCGCGCCGGTGACGCCGGGCCAGGTGAGAGTCCAGGCGATGGCGATAGAACCGACGGTGGTGTGGTGAGCGGCCGCGATGGGGCGCAATGCCTCGACCAGGGCGAGGTTGCGGTCGAGGTCGGTGGTGAACTCCGGGAAGCCTTTGCGCCAGTCGTCGGCGGGCAGGTTGGCTACGCGGGCGACGGAGAAGGCGCCGGTGAGCAGGCCGGAGTGTTGCGGCTGGTAGACGATGCCGCCGGTGTGATGGGCTGCGGCCCAGGCCAGTTCGTCGGCGGCGGCGCGTTTGATCAGGGAGAACTGGGGCTGGATGGCGTCGACGTGGGCGATGGAGTCGGCGAGCTCCAGTTGCGGCACATCGTGATTGGACAGGCCGATGGCGCGGACCTTTCCTTCGGTCACGAGGTCGGCCATGGTCTGCCAGTATTCGGCCAGCGGGGTGATGACGGCGTCGCCGACACTGTCGGGGTCCGAGAAGTCCAGGGAGGCACCGGTGTCGGGCCAGTGCACCTGGTAGAGGTCGATGCGCTCGACGTTCAGTCGCCGTAGCGAGTCCTCGATCTCGCGGCGCACGCTGGCGGCGGCCATGATGCGCTTGGGCGCGGCGGCCCGGTCGTTCTCGTCCCAGACCAGTCCGGCCTTGGTGAACAGGAAGGGCCGGTCGGTCTCGGGCAGCCCGGCGACGGCCTTGGCGACCACTTCCTCGGAGTGGCCGAGCCCGTAGACGGCGGCGGTGTCGATCCAGTTGACGCCCGCTTCGACAGCGCGGCGGATGGTGGCGATCGAACCGGCGTCATCCTGTGCGCCCCAGGCGTAGCGCCAGCCCGCGCCGCCGACCGCCCACGCGCCGAATCCGATCCGGCTGATGTGCATGTCGGTGACGCCGAGCTGACGGGTGGGAAGGGAGGTCATGGCGGGTGCTCCTCGGGTCTGTCTCGCCGTCGTGTGCGGCGCTGAGCACTACATTCGTCCGATCCGGGAGCGGCAAACAGTGCGGCGTCTGCCTGGGCACCGCATGACCAGGATGAAACCAGGGGGCGGCGTGGTTACCTGATGTCATGCCCCTGGACCGTCGCGCCGAACTCGGTGAATTCCTGCGCTCCCGCCGCGCCCGGCTCAGCCCGGAGGAGGTCGGCCTGGTTTCGCACGGGGCCCGCCGCCGGGTGCCGGGACTGCGACGCGAGGAGCTGGCGCTGCTCGCCGGGGTCAGCGTCGATCACTACGTGCGTCTCGAGCAGGGCCGCAGCTTGCAGTTCTCGGAGTCCGTGCTGGACGCCGTGGCCCGGGCGCTGCGCCTGAATCAGGTTGAGCGCGACCATCTCTACCTGCTGGCGCGCCCGTGGTCGGGTGAGGAGCCACCCGCCGCGCAGCAGGTGCGCCCGGGTCTGCGGCGGCTGCTCGACGCCGCGCACGACGTGCCCGCCTACATCGTGGGCCGCGGGGTCAGCGTGCTGGCGTGGAATCGACTGGCGGCGGCCCTGATCGGCGACTTCGGCGCGATCGCGCCCGAGCAGCGCGACTTCCTGCACCTGGTCTTCCTGGACGAGGGCGCGAAAGAGCTCTACGAGGACTGGGACGACAAGGCCGCGGACACGGTGGCCTATCTGCGGGTGGACGCCGCCCGCAATCCCGGCGACCCCCGCATCACCGCGCTGATCGACGAGATGAACTCCGCGAGCCCGGAATTCGCCGCGCTGTGGGAGCGCCACGAGCTCAAGGACAAGACGCACGGCCGCCACATCTACCGGCATCCGATCGTGGGCCGCCTCGACCTGGGCTACGAAACCCTGCGCCTGCCCGACGATCCCGATCAGGCCCTGGTCGCCCATCACGTCGAGCCGGACTCCCCCAGCGCCGATGCCCTGCGCCTGCTGGCCGGTCTGGCCGCTGAGCAGGCGGCGCAGCGCTAGCGGCGGCACCCGATCGGTTCGGGCCCGATCCTCCGAAAAGAAAAGCGCCGCACCGGAGTTCCGGTGCGGCGCGAAATCTTGACTCTCGCTACTTGGTGTCGCTGTCGATCAGCAGGGAGCCCCCGCTGTCGACCACGCGCAGCGACACCGACTTACTGCCGCCGTTCTTGGTCACCAGACTGCCCAGCGAAATGTCCACCGACCCATCGGCATTGTTGCTGTCGGTCCCGCGCGCGCCCTCGATGATGGAGTAGCGGCTGGCCGGGTTCGCCGTCCAATAGGTCTGGAACGCCGTCGCGCTGCCGTACACCTGCTGCGCGGCCGGGGTGAGCTTGGTCCACGCCTCCGGGTACCGCTGCGAGGTGAGGGCGTCGTAGAACTTGTCCACGGCGTCCGCGCCATTGCCCACGCTCACGGTCGAGGCGCTCTTGGTCTGGCCCAGGCCCGAGGGCGTGCCCTTGGTGGAGCTGGCCGAGGTCGAGGCCTTCACCGACGTGGTGACGCCGCCCGCGCCGGGCGAGTCGTTCGAGCCGGAGTCGCCCATCATGCCGTAGACGATGCCGCCGGCCACCACGGCGACCGCGGCCAGCAGGATCCAGACCAGCTTCTTCTTGCCGCCCGACTCCGAATCCGGTTCCGGCGCGGGGTGATTGCGGGTCGGCGGGCCGCCGTTGGGCACCGGACGCGGCGGCGGGGTCTCGAGCAGCTGGGCCTGGCTCATGGCGCCGGTCGGGATGTCGGCGTTGGCCGACGAACGGCGTTCCATCTGCCGGGTCTGCTGGCGCGGCGCGGCGCCCCCCTGCGGGGTGATCGGGCCGGAGCGGCGGGCGGCGAACACCCGGGCAGCCTCGGCGTCCGGGCCGACCTCGGCGAATTCCGCCATGATGTCGCGCACGTCGAGCATGCTCGGCCGGTCCTCCGGCTCGAAGCTGAGCAGGCTGAGCAGCAGGTCCGACAACGGACCGGCATTGCGCGGCTCGCTGATCTGGCCGTTGGCCGCGGCGTAGAGCAGTGCCAGCGGATTCGGGTTGGTGCCGTAGGGCGGTTCGCCTTCCAGCGCGTGGAAGAGCGTGGCGCCCAAGGCGAAGACGTCGGCGGCCGGGGTCGGTTCCGCGCCGCGGGCGACCTCGGGGGCGAGGTAGGCGGCGGTGCCGGAGATGAGCCCGGTGGCGGTGAGGGTGACGTCGCCCTTGGACTTGGCGATGCCGAAGTCGGTGATCTTCACCGCGCCGTTGTCGCCGAGCAGGATGTTGCCGGGCTTGACGTCACGGTGCACGATGCCGGCGCGGTGCGCGGCGATCAGCGCGGAAGCCACCTGTTCGCCGATGCGCGCGCACTGCGGCAGCGGCAGCGTGCCCTGCGCGGACAGCACCACGGCGAGGCTCTGCGAAGGCAGGTACTCCATGATCAAGCACGGGTCGCCCTCGTGCTCGGTGATGTCGAAGACGACGATGGCGTTGGGGTGCTGGAAGCGGGCCGCGTTGCGGGCCTCGCGTGCGGCACGCTGCTTGACGATGTCCTTGTCCGCATCCGAGAGGCTCGGCTGGGTGAGGATCTGCTTGATCGCGACGGAACGTTCCAGCCGCTGGTCGACGGCTCGCCAGACGACACCTGTGCCGCCGCTACCAATCCGTTCGACCAGGCGGTAATGCCCTGCGATCACTTGGCCGGTTTCGATGGCACTACTCCGAGGTTCTTCGAGATGACTGTGACAATGCGGTTGCCCGCGCGTTTCCCCGCACGAGTGTAGCGGGCGACGCGCGGATCGCCGACGTCAGCGTGAGATATGGCGGAGATCTCGATGAGATCTGCGCCGCCCGTCGGCGACCCGCCCGTGACTCGATTGGCGTATGCGCTGGTCGCGCCCCATGCATGACCAGACATATACCGATCGGTTTGGTGCGTGTTTGCTCCCACACACCGACCGAGTTCAGCTACTTTTCACCCCCGCCGGCCACTCCGCGCGGACCAAGCGGGCGGCATCGGCGGCATCGAGCTCGATATCGAAGACCTCCGCGAGCACCTTGGGCAGCTCGGCAACCTCGAGCTCGCGCACCTCCTCCGAACCGTCGGGATGGTGCGTGGTCCAGGTGGCGCCGTCGATCTGGTGGTGAACGTCGGGCAGGAAGCGCTGCACGAAGGGCCGCGTGGTGAACGGCGAACGCGGCGCGGTGGACACGAAGTGGTTCCCGACCGCGAAATCGACGCGGTACTGCGGGGTGATGGCGAAGGTGTAGCGGTCCACCCAGCCGTCCTTCCCGAACTGGTACAGCGTCCACAGCTCGCCGCCGACCGCGTCGGTGGTCCGTTCCAGCCGGAAACGCCATGCGCCCGCGCCGAATTCACCGCGGTCGGGGGTGAGCTCGATCGGTTCCAGGGGACCGAAGCCGAACCCGACGTCGCACAGCCACAGCCGGTCGTCGTCGGCGGCCTTCACCCGCAGCAGTGCGTGGGTGGCCGGTCGCAGGCCGGTCGCGCCGAGGGTGACCCGGCCGGACATGGCGGTGAACTCGAAACCGAGCCGTTCCAGCGCGGCCGCGAACAGTCCGACGTTCTCGTAGCAGTAGCCGCCGCGCCGCCGCCGGATCAGCTTGTCCTGCAGCGCTTCCATGTCCAGGGGGATGCCGCGACCGAGGATGATCTCGAGGTTCTCGAACGGGATCGTGGTGGTGTGGGCGCGCACCAGGGCGCGCAGGGTCTCCAGGGTGGGCGTGCGCGCACCGGTGAATCCGATCCGGTCCAGGTAGGCGTCGAGGTCGAGCTCCGCGCCCAGCCAGGTGTAGGTGGGGTCCGCCGGTGTGTTCATCACTGCCTTCCTTCGCGCCCGATTCGCGTGGATCATCCGTCTTCCGTGGAGATCAACGGTAGTGGGCGCGGCTGTGTTCCGACGCGACCGGACCGCCGGGTCAGGCGTGGACGCGCGCCAGCGTGCGCAGCCCCTCGCGGTAGCTCGGATAGCGCGGCGCCCAGCGCAGTTCGGCCCGGGCCTTGGCATTGGAGGGGCGGAGGGAGAAGTCGAGCATCTGGGCCGCGGTCAGCGGGGAAGAGATGCGCATCAGGCGCGGCGGCACCCGCAGCGGCGGCCGCGCCCCGACGGCCTCGGCGGCGGCGTCGAACATGGCCTCCCAGGTGGCGGGCTCATCGTCGACGATGTTGTATGCCTGGCCGGGAACACCTCGTTCGAGGGCGGCCACGGTCGCGGCGGCGGCGTCCTCGACATGGATGAAGCCCGTGTGCCCGGTGGCTCCGTTGGGCAGCGGGAACAGGCGTCGCCGCAGCGCGCGGGTGAAGGAGGCGGACGCGCCGGGTCCGTAGAAGACCCCGTAGCGCAGCGCGATTCCGTCCATGCCGGGTGCGCGCCAGGCGTGGCGTTCGGCCTCGTGCAGCGCTCCGATGAGGCCGTCGTTGACGTCGCCGGGGATACGGCCGAAGTGGTCCTGCTCGGTCACCGGCCGCGGGCCGTGGTCGCGCATGCCGTAGCCGAAGATCACCGATTGGGTCAGGTACCGGCGCGCGCCGGCGCGCTGGGCCAGTTCCACCAGGTGCTTGCCGCCGGTCTCGCGTAAAGCGTTGGTGCGCAGCAGGCCCGGCGAGTGGTAGTGGGTGGGCGGCGAGTTCCGGTAGGCGGTGAGCTGGTGGATGACCGCGTCGGCGGTGAGCCGTTCGGTGGCGCGCAACAGCTCCGAGCGATCCATCACATTGGCGACCAGCGGGGTGGCTCCCAGCGTCCGCGCGACCTCCGCGCCGCGGCCGTCGCGGGTGAGCGCGTACACCTGGTGCCCGCGGGCGCGCAGCGCCGTCACCAATGGCCGCCCGATCGCCCCTGTCGCTCCCGCCACCACGACTTTCATTGCGCTTCATCCCGTCTCGCCCTGCCGATGCCGGGGCCGAGCCTAGTGTTCGGCGCCCGATCGTGTGGCACGGCGGTCGGCCCGCGCGGGGCCCGGCGCCGGGAGCGTCCACCGGACGCGCGCGGGACCGGTTGTCAGGCCGCGCATTTGGCGTTCGCCGGGGCCGGTGGGGCGGTGTTGACGCCCGCGCCGACATCGATCGTGTAGTCGTGATCGCCGCCGAGGGGTTCGGTGCCCTGCAGCAGTCGCATGACCGCGCAACCGGATTCGAAGAACACCGGATTGATGCCGTGCTCGCCGGGTACGACGCGGCCGTCGAGATCGCGGCCGCTGACGACGGTGTACATGGACACCCGCTTGCCCGCGAGCATCAGCGCGGCGCGCATCTCCATCGAACTGGTGTAGGGCACCACCGTGTCCGCGGTGCCGTGCACCAGCACCGTCCGCTGGACGTCGATGCGCCCGGGCATGAGCACCGGCGAGCGGTCGATGTAGGCCTGCGGGCAGGTCAGCGGAATACAGCCGCCCGCATCGCGCTCGATCTCCGGCCGCAGTTGCTTGCCGGCCAGGCTGGCCTCCAGCCAGGCGGTGAGATCCCCGGCGTGGCCGAAGGTGTCGACCCAGTAGTCGTAGGTGCCGGGCGGGGCGTAGGCGGCGGCCAGGCCGCTGGTGACGCCGCCCTGGCTCCAGCCCCACAGCACGGTGGGTCCGAGGCCGGGGTGTTCGCCGCGATACCACTGGGTGGCGGCGACGGTGTCGCGCCAGCCCGCCCACACGTTCCACTCCCCCGTGCGCCACACACCGGAGTCGGAGCGCTGGTCCATGGTGACCAGGGCGGCGCCGGTGTTCTTGACGATCGAGGCCATGTAGTCGGGGAAGTCGCTCGCGCTGCCGTCGTGGCCGTGCACCGCCACGATGAGCGCCCGAGCCCCGCCCTCGGGTTCGTAGACGCGGCCGGTGGCGGTCTCGCCGTCGACGGTGAGACTGATCGGCCGCACGGACACGCCGTCGTCGGCCGCGCCCGCGATTCCCGGTAGCCCGACCATGACCGCCGCCACCACGCCCGCGACCGCACCGATTACCCGCAACCCTCGCCGATGAGCACGCACGTCCGGCATCGTCGCATGTCGGGGCGGTCCGGTCGGGAACCCACGCCGGGCCGGTCGGCGCGCCGGAACGGATGTGGCGGGGTGTGCCCGAATCAGGCTGCCGGCGGCTAGGATTCGACCATGCGTTCGATGGATGCCGCGGAGCGGCGGGCTCGACTCGGGGTGCGGCACCGGCTGGCGGCGGCGCAGCGCGGCGACACGGTCGAGTCGATCGTGCGGTCCCTGGTCGTCCTGCACGCCACCGACCCGGCCACCGTGTACCTGTCCGTCGCGGCGCGCTCGGCGGACCTGGAGACCGGCCACGTGGAGAAATCGCTCTACGACGACCGGACCCTGCTGCGCATGCTGGCCATGCGGCGCACCATGTTCGTCGCGCCCATCGATCTGGTGCCCGTCCTGCAGGCGGCGGTCGCCGACGCGCTGGCGCACAAGCAGCGCAAGACCTACGGACGCTATCTCGAACAGTCCGGTGCGGTGCCCGGCAATGTCGTGAAGTGGTGGAACGCGGTCGAGCAGAAGACACACGACGCCTTGCTGGCCCGCGGCGCGGCGACGGGAGCGCAGCTGAGCAAGGAGGTGCCCGAGCTGCGGACCCAGGTGGACACCGCGCCGGGCAAGCCGTACTCCAAGCCCACCAATATCACCACCTGGGTACTGGTCACGCTCGGCTGCGAGGGCCGGATCGTGCGCGGGCGGCCCAATGGAACCTGGTCCAGCAGCCAATACACCTGGGCGCCCATCGAATCCTGGCTGCCCGACGGGATCGCGGTCATGCCGGTCGAGGAGGCTCGCGCCGAGCTGGTCCGGAAGTGGTTGCGCGCCTTCGGTCCCGCGCCGGTGAGCGATCTCAAATGGTGGACAGGCTGGACGCTGGGCGAGGTCCGCAAGGCGCTGGCGCTGGTGGACACCGTCGAAGTGGACCTGGGCGGTGAGACCGGCCTGGTGCTGGCCGACGATCTGGAGCCCACGCCCGCCCCGGAACCGTGGGCGGCCCTGCTGCCCGCGCTGGATCCCACGCCGATGGGCTGGCAATCGCGCGACTGGTATCTGGGGCCGCATCAGCCCGCCCTGTTCGACCGCAACGGCAATATCGGCCCGTCGGTGTGGTGGGACGGCCGCATCGTCGGCGGCTGGGCGCAGCGACCGGACGGCGACATCGCCTGGCGGCTGCTCGACGATGTCGGCGCCGACGCCGAACGCGCCATCGCTGCCGAGGCCGACCGGCTGCGCGGCTGGTACGGCGAGGTCCGCCCGATCCCCCGCTTCCGCACGCCGCTCGAACGCGAACTGTCCGCCTGACCGTCCGGCCCCCGCACGCAGCGCGCCCGATGATCACAGGCGCGCCGAACGCGGTTGCTGTGCGCGAGTATTCGGAGAATTTCTGCGGGCCCCGCCACGGCGGACTGTTACTGTCGTCCGTGTTGTTCGCACGATCCGGGCCCGGACTCGGGGAGGTCCACGGGTTCGGCCATTTCTTCGGAGTGTGTGTCATGGCGTTCTCGAATCGGCTGGTCTCCCCGGCTGCCCCGCGCACCGATCCGGTCGCCGCCGCGCCCGTCGGATCCCCCGACGCGCGGCCCGCACCGCATCTCACCGGGTTGCCGGGCGGGCTCGACGAGCAGTGGGGCGATGCCTTCCGCGATGCGGCGCTGGGCATGTGCGCGGTGTTGTCCGCGACCGACGGCCGCATCGATCCGGCGGCGCGGATGCGGGTCGCGCAGATGGTCGGGGCGCACGAGATTCTCGGCCGCCGGCCCGCCGAGGACCTGCGAAACCGGTTCGAGGACAACTGCGCCCGGCTCATCATGGATCCGGCGTTCGGCCACGCCTACGTGATGGCCCAGATCGCCAAGGCCACCGAGTATCCCGACCAGGCGGCCGCTGTGCTGCGCATCGGATTGACGGTGGGGCGAACCGATGGCGAACTCGGAGCACACGCGGCCACGGTGATTCGCGAGGCATGTCAGGTGCTGCGGTTGGACCCACGGGAATTCGGTCTGTAAAGCCCCCCTGGCTTTTGCTGGACATTGCCCGGAGCCGTCCCGCATTCTTGGGTCGTTTGCTGCCCAGCGAGGGGATCCACTCTGCATGGCGATCCAAGGGTTTCTCAATATCCTGCTCGACACCGTCCACCCGAATCGGGGCTGGCGGTACTGCGGATGGTGCGAAGGCACCGGGGCCGCAGGCTATTCCGAGGCGGGTTCGGCCATCCTGTGCACCGGCTGCGGGGGCATCGGCTGGCTCGTCGACCCGCCCATTCCCCGGGCCTGAACCGGCTCCGAGCAGCGACGCGGCCCCGGGCGAATGGCACCCCGGGGCCGCATCGACGCAACGGTTTCCGCCTACATGTCCAGTCCGAGATCGAGCACCCGGACCGAGTGGGTGAGCGCGCCCACGGCCAGGTAGTCGACGCCGGTGCCCGCGTAATCGGCCGCCATGTCCAGTGAAAGCCCGCCCGAGGACTCGAGTTTGGTGCGCGGCGACCGGGTGTTGCGGCGCTGCACCGCCGCCTGGGTGGCCCACAGCGGGAAGTTGTCCAGCAGCACCAGTTCCACGTCCTCGGCAAGCACGGCGTCGAGCTGTTCGAGGCTGTCCACCTCGACCTCGCACTCGATGTCCGGGTCCAGCTCCCGCACGGCGCGCAGCGCGGCGACCACCGAGCCCGCGGCCACCACGTGGTTGTCCTTGATCAGCGCGGCGTCGCCGAGACCCATGCGGTGGTTCACGCCGCCGCCGACCCGCACCGCGTACTTCTGCAGGGCGCGCAGGCCCGGCAATGTCTTGCGGCTGTCGCGGATCCGGCATTCGGTGCCCTCGACGGCGTCCACCCACTGGGCGGTCGCGGTGGCGATGCCGGACAGGTGGCACACCAGATTCAGCAGCGTGCGTTCGGCGGTGAGCAACCCGCGCGTCGGCGCGACCAGGCTCAGCACGGTGTCACCCGGCTGCACCCGGGTGCCGTCGGGCACGCGCCCGGTCACCTCGTAGTTGCCCGCCCCCAGCACCTCGTCGAGCACCAGCAGCCCGACGTCCAGCCCGGCGACGGTGCCCGGCTGCCGGGAAGCCATGCCCGCCTTGGCCACCGCGTCCGCGGGCACCGTGGCCAGGGTGGTGATGTCCGGGCCGTACCGCAGATCCTCGTCGAGGGCGGTGCGGATCAACGCGACCAGTTCGTCGCGATCGAGTCCGGCATCGAGGGTCATGACAGCACTCCTTGTTCTCTGACGCCGCTCACGACGCGGCGGGGATCACAGCGCGGCCCCACGCGGGCGCCGCCTCCGCGTCCTCGGTGACCAGCTTCGGGCGGCCGTCGGAACCCAGCCGCACGGTGGTGCTGCGGCGCAGCTCCTCCCGCGGGTCCGGATAGTCCGAACGGGTGTGGCAGCCGCGGCTCTCGGTGCGGGCCGCCGCGGCGACCAGCAGCGCGCGGGCGGTGAGGGTGAGGGCCGAATCCTCCAGGTCGCGAAGGAAGGCCGCGGCCGCGTCGGCGGGCACGCCCGCCCGATCCACGCGCGCCGGGTCGCCGGACCCGTCGGCCTCGTCCACCGCACCGCGGTTCAGCGCCCATTCGACGGTGATGTCGGGAGCCTCGTTGTCGGAGACCAGGCCGACCAGGCGCAGGATGGCGGCGCGCAGCCCGTCGCCGTCGCGGACCACCCCGGCGCGTTCGGTCATCAGCTCCTGCAACAGTTTCCGGTCCGCGCGCTGGAACCGCAGCGGGCCGACCTCGGAGATCGGGGCCGACATGCCCTGGCGTTCCGCGGCGGCCACACCCGCGCGCTCACCGACCACCAGGCCCTCGAGCAGACTGTTGGAGGCCAGGCGATTCGCGCCGTGCAGTCCGGTGCGGGCCACCTCACCGGCGGCGTACAGGCCGGGCACCGTGGTGCGGCCGGAGGTGTCGGTGAGGATGCCGCCGCACTGGTAGTGGGCGGCCGGCGCGACCGGGATCAGGTCGGTGGTCGGGTCGATGCCCGCCGCCCGGCACGAGGCCGTGATGGTCGGAAAACGTTGCGGGAAACCCTCGAGCGCGCGGGCGTCGAGGTACACGTGGTCGTCGCCGAGCTCGTGCATGCGGGCCGCGATGGCCTTGGCCACCACATCGCGCGGGGCCAGGTCGCCGAGCGGGTGCACGCCCGCGGTCACCGAATCGCCCCGGGAGTCGACCAGGATCGCGCCCTCGCCGCGCACCGCCTCGCTGATCAGCGGGCGGCGGCCGAGACCGCCGGGGGTGAACAGCACGGTCGGATGGAACTGCAGGAACTCCAGATCCGAGACCAGCGCCCCGGCCCGCAGCGCCAGCGCGATGCCGTCAGCGGTCGCGCCCGCGGGATTGGTGCTGCACGCGTAGAGCTGGCCGAGGCCGCCGGTGGCGAGCAGGACCGCGGGCGTGTGCACGATGCCGAAGCCCTTGTCCGACAGCGCGATCACACCGCGTACGCCCTCGGGTCCGGTGACGATGTCGAGGACGGCGGCCCCGAAGATCACCGGCAGTCCGGCGGTGTTCAGGGCGCGCTGCACCTCGGCGCCGGTGGCGTCGCCGCCCGCGTGGATGATGCGGCGGGTGCTGTGCCCGCCCTCGCGGGTGCGCGACACCTCGCCGTCGCGGCCCAGGTCGAAGACCGCGCCCAGGTCGGTCAGCGCGTCGACCGCCTGCTGACCGCCCTCGACGATGGACCGCACCGCCTCGACATCACACAGTCCGGCGCCGGCGACCACGGTGTCGTGCACATGGGATTCCACCGAATCCCCGTGCGGCGCGACCACCGCGATCCCGCCCTGCGCGTACTGGGTCGAGGTGTCGGTGGGTCCGCCCTTGCTCAGGGTCAGCACCCGCAGCCCGTGCCGGGAGGCGGTGCGCGCGGCGGTCAGCCCGGCCACGCCACCACCCACCACGACGAGGTCGGCCTCGGCTTCCCAGGTGACCGAAATCGATGTGTTCACTTGCTCATCCCTCCCCCGACGGGGCGGGCGTGGCTACTCGCCGCCGCCCGGGTTGCCGATCTCGATCATGCGCTGCACCGAATTGCGGGCCAGGGCGGCGGTTTCGGGATCGACGTGGACCTCGTCGCGGTTCTCCACCAGGCAGCGGAGCAGGGCGGCGGGGGTGATCATCTTCATGTACTTGCAGGACGCGCGGTCGTTGACGGCCTGGAAGTCGATGCCGGGGGCGGCCTTGCGCAGCTGGTGCAGCATGCCGACCTCGGTGGCGACCAGCACCTGACTGGACTTCGCCGCCTTGGCGGCGTCGATCATGCCGCCGGTGGACAGGATGTGCACGCGGTCGGCCGGGAACTCACCCGCGCCCGCCAGGTACAGAGCCGAAGTGGCGCAACCGCATTCGGGGTGCACGAACAGCTCGGCGTCGGGGTGTGTGCGCGCCTGCTCGTTGAGCTCGTCGCCGTTGATGCCCGCGTGCACGTGGCACTCGCCCATCCAGATGTGCATGTTCTCGCGGCCGGTCACGCGCTTGACGTGCGCGCCCAGGAACTGGTCCGGCAGGAACAGCACCTCGCGGTCGGGGTCGATGGAGGCGACCACGTCGACGGCGTTGGAGGAGGTGCAGCAGATGTCGGTCAGGGCCTTCACCGCGGCGGTGGTGTTCACGTAGGAGACCACCAGCGCGTCCGGGTACTCGGCCTTCCAGGCGCGCAGTTCGTCGGCGGTGATGGAGTCGGCCAGCGAGCAGCCCGCCCGCTCGTCCGGGATGAGGACCGTCTTCTCCGGGCTGAGGATCTTGGCGGTCTCGGCCATGAAGTGCACACCGCAGAAGACGATGGTGTCCTCGGGCGCCTCCGCGGCGATCCGGGACAGGGCCAGGGAGTCGCCCACATGGTCGGCGATGTCCTGGATCTCCGGCAGCTGATAATTGTGCGCCAGGATGGTGGCATTGCGCTCGCGCGCCAGCCGCTTGATCTCCGCCGCCCAGTCCGGGGTGGCTTCCACACCGGTGTACCCCGACGGCCCGTCGGCGATGCGCTCGGTCAGCGTGCCCACTGCTGCAGCCATGGCATGGCTCCTTCTCTCATGCGCCCGGCAACTTCGCCGATTCGCATCCACACGGTTTTCGACTTAGAATCGAAAACGTGGCCCATCGTAGCACCATCCACGAAACGCTCACCGCCGTGTTCCAGGTTCGTCGCTTCCCGGAAACCATCGGTGCAGGTGAGAGCGCTAGGGACCGGCGCAGCGCGGTCACGGATCGGTGCCCGCCCGGCCAGCGCACCGAACTCGCGGTCCTGTTGTGGGAGCGCGCCCTCGAACCCGCCAAGGACACCTGGTCACTTCCCGGCGGCCGCCTGCGCGACGGCGAGGACCTCGACGCCTCGGCCGCGCGCCAGCTCGCCGAGAAGGTCGATGTGCGCGAGCTGACCCATCTGGAACAGGTGTGGGTGTTCAGCGATCCCGACCGGGTGCCCGGCGACCGGCGCATCGCCTCGGCGTACCTGGGCCTGGTGCCGTTGACCGCCGAACCGGTGCTGCCGCCCGACACCCGCTGGCATCCGGTCTCGAACCTGCCGACCATGTCCTTCGACCACGGCACCGTCGTGCGGCACGCGCGAAACCGGCTGGCCGCCAAGCTCTCCTACACCAATATCGCCTTCGCGCTGGCGCCCGCCACCTTCACCATGTCCACGCTGCGCGAAATCTACTGCGCGGCACTGGGATACGACGTCGACACCACCAACCTGCAGCGCGTCCTGACCCGCCGGAAGGTGATCACGCCGACCGGCGAGACCGCCTCCCCCGGCCGGGCCGGCGGCCGCCCCGCCGCGGTCTATCGCTTCACCGACTCCGAGATCCGCGTCACCGACGAGTTCGCGGCCTTCCGCCCGCCCGCCTGAGGCCCCCATTTTTGGTGGCAACGGCGGCGGGTAACCCGAAAAGCGCTGCGCCCGATAGTGGAATGAACATCCAAGATCACTATCGAAGGAGTTCCATGTCCGCATCCGTGCGCATCGGAACCGCCCTCGCCGGGGCCGCCCTGACCGCGGCCGCCGTGTCGATCTCGGGATCCGCGGTCGCGTCCGCCGAGACGGTGGTGGCCGATCCGAACGCCTATCTCGTCGGCGACACGGTCTATTTCAGCTACTCCAACCTGGCCAGCTGCGCCATCAAGCCGACCGGCGACGTCGGCTGCGACGCGACCAATATCGACCTGCGCTGGTACGGCCTGCCGGTCACCAACCTGACCATCGACGCGGCGTTCCTGCCCGCTCATCCCGCGCTGGGCCCGATCGGCGTGCACGGCCGCTCGGGCAGCCCGGCGCTCACCGGCGGCGGCCCCACCCCCGGCTCGAACTCGCCCTACGGTCCCGACGCCACCATCACCTACGCGGGCACGACCTGCACCGGCAGCGGGTTCCGCGGCGCGATCACGTGCAATGCCAAGGGACACCACTTCACCTTCGGCTTCGTCACCGACTACAACTGAGCCGCCGGCCCTAGGCTGCATCCCATGCGAGCCGCCGATGTCCTGGCCCTGCACCACGCCTGCCCGCACAGTGATCTCGACATCGCCGTCCACCGCCGCGATGCCGATCGAGTCCACGAAATCCTCACGGCCCTGGGCTATCTCGCCTCCCGATAACCCCGCCACCATCGGCTGATCGGCTACCAGCGCAGCATGGGCAACGGGCGCAGCGGGTGAGTGACGGCGTACGCCACACCCCGACGCGCCAGGAAGGCGTGGAAGCCCTCGTACGGGAGTTGGGCCACAACGGATTCGACGTCGGCGCGGGTGAGCGGACGCCGGACCAGGCCGCGGCTGGCGTCGATCCGGTCGGCGACGCGGAAGGTCTCGACGAGGCGGTCGTCGACGGCGCGGAGCCGGTGATGGTCGAGGACCAGGCGGCGCGCGGTGCCAACATCGGTGATACCGAAATCGGCGGCGTGCGCGGTGACCAGATCGGCGGAGGGGTCGAGATAATCCCAGGTCCCGGCCGTCCAGATGCCGAGGTCGTGCACGGCCCACGCCAGCGCCGCGACATCGGGGACCGGCTCCCCCAACAGCAGTCGCTGGTAGTTCAGGCCGCGCAGAACGTGATTGCGGTAGGCGGGGAACGACGCGCCGACCTGGTCGCGGTGCCGGTCGAGCACGGCATCGACGATCGGATGATCGGTCTGTATCCGCATGGCTCCCCCTGGTGTGTCATCCGGGCTTCAGCGGACACTACACCCGGCATCGCACCGCGGACGGGTGCGCGATCCCCCGAAAACCTGGGTCCCCGAAAGTCCTTGTGAAACAAGGGTTATTCAAAAATACTTCTCGGCCATGAACACCAAGAAGACCAGTCGCTACGCCGCCGTGGGGGCCGCGCTGGCGGCCGCGGCGGTCCAACTCTCGACCGGAACGGCCACGGCCGCGACAGGCCACGTCTCACTCTGGGTGGGTGGCGGTCCGGACCTGCTGGCCTGCCGGGCGACGGCGCAACAGTGCCAGGTCATCGGGTACGCCTACGACATGACCACCCCGATCACCCTCAGCGTCAACGGGAAGACGATCGCCGCCGCCCTGCCGACGCCGACATCGGGCACGATCGAACCCGGGGAGCTGAAGATCCTGTGGGTCCCGCAGACGGCTGGGCCGAACACCATCACCGTGCAGCAGGGCAGCGACTCGCAGTCGGTCACCGTCCAGATCATGGACAACAACTCGCTGGAAGCCTTCACCCAGCGGGCCGGAGCATATGTGCGGAGCCTCGCGTGCAAGACGGGCAGCGCCACCATCTCCGCCGGGTGCCCGATTGCCGGAGGGGACGTGCATTGAGAACGATCACCCGCGCCACGCTGGCGGCCGCCCCGTTCAGCTAACTGTCGGCATACGCTGGGAGCATGCCACGGAGTACTGCGAACACCGTCGACGACTACCTGGGTGAGCTGGCCGAGGACCGGCGACCGGCCCTGACCCGGCTGCGCGAACTGTGCCGGGACACCCTCATCGGATTCCACGAGGACATGGATTTCGGTATGCCGGTCTACGAGCGCGACGGTATCGCCGAGATCGCGTTCGCCAGCCAGAAGCAGTACATCTCCTTCTATCTCATGCGCGGCGACATCCGCGAGGCCTTCGCCGAACAGCTCGACACCAAGGACATGGGCAAAGGGTGCCTGCGCTTCCGCAAGCCCGAAGCCATCGACTTCCCGCTGCTGCGAACGATTCTCGAGGCGACAGCCGCGAGCCGCGGCACCGTCTGCTGATCGGGCTACCAGCGCATCGCGGGCAATGGGCCCGCACCGTCACCATCGCCATCATCGACATCAACTCGCCCGAGGCATTCATCCGGCGCAACCAGGACGCCGTGCGGCGCTTCGCCTGCCAGTCGGGCAGCAGCACGTTCTCGGCATGCTCGGGCGGCGGCGGCAAATGATCGGCTAGTCGTCCCGGGAACGATCCCGGTGCTTGGCGGTGCGCCGGTAGCGGCGGGCGCTCGGGATCGGCTGGGACGCATTGGATCTGCGGAGTTCGTGGCGGTGACGCCAGGCGGTGAGGTCCGGGCGCTCGGCCGGGGCGGCGGCGTCGGCCGACGCGGGTTTACCCGGCGGTGCGGTCTTCATGGGGTCCCCCTGGGTGGTGCGAATCCGTGGTCGCGAACACGGTAGGGGGTACAACACGCGTGGTCCAGCGATTATTGCCGGATTCGGGTCAGCGGGGCGCGTCGGGCTCGGGGGCTTCGAACGGGACCACCGGCCCGCGGGGGGCATGGGGTTGCGGCGCAGCGGAATTGCCGGGGTAGGGACCGTAGAGGATGGCGGAGCCGTACTGGGACGGGGCGACGATCACCGGGTCGGGGCGCGCGCCGCCGAAGGGTAGGTATTCGCCGGTGCCCAGATCGTCGGAGGTGCTCAGCGCCGCCAGCAGCAGGATCACCACCGCGGCGGCCAGGGGCTGCGCGATGAGGGCGGCCCAACCCTCCACGGAGGGCGCGAATTCCACGATGGTGTGGATCGGCGGATTGCTCGGGCGGACATGGCGCTGCTCGGCCACCGCCTCGCCGACCACCTTGGTGAGGAACGCGCCGAGCGCCGAACCGAGAATGATGCCGGTCAGCAGAACCGGGCCCCGCACCCGCCGCCAGCGCCAGGCCGCGACCGTGCCGAGCACGCCGAGCACGATGCCGATCAGCACGAAGATGGCGAGCGCGTCGAAACGGTGCAGGCTCTCACCGGTCAGCGCGGTGCCGCGATCGGGTTCGACCACCAGCAGTTGTTCCGCCGGAGCGAGATACGCCCACGCCACCCCGGCCAGGGCGCTCACCGCGGCGAGCATGGCACACACCGCCGCCGCCGCACGCACTTCCCGCATCAATACCTCGACGCGTAGTCCGCCCGGCTCGGCGGCGAATGTGGCTGCCACTAGCGGTGTTCCAGGCTCGTGGAGTCGAGCACCCCGTGGCGCGAGCACTTGGCCCACCAGCCGTCGGGGCTGACCTGCACGATCATGCGGCGTCCGCATTGTTCACAGAAGCGCGGCGGCTCCAGGCCCAGGGCCGCCGCGGGGGGTACCGGATCGTCCAGCCCCGGCACGACTCGCTTGCCCGTGAAAGGGTTGTAGCGCTCCTCGATGTCCACGACCACCTCGATGGATCCTTCGCGTATCGAACTCGGCGGGCAGATCAGGTCCAGGGGAATGCAAACCCCCGCACCCCTACCGTACGAGACGGGTTCGGGGCATTGGCCCCGAACCCCCTTTTTCTCTCAGTGGATTTCGCTCAGAGCGTTTCGTTGAGCGCCTTGATCGGCATCTTGAGTTCGCCCAGCAGATCGATGTCGGACTCGGCCGGACGACCCAGGGTGGTCAGGTAGTTGCCGACGATGACGGCGTTGATGCCGCCCAGAATGCCCTGCTTGGCGCCCAGGTCGCCGAGGGTGATCTCGCGGCCGCCGGCGAAACGCAGGATGGTGCGCGGCATGGCGAGACGGAAGGCGGCGACGGCACGCAGCGCGTCGGCGGCCGGGAGCACTTCGAGGTCACCGAACGGGGTGCCCGGGCGCGGGTTGAGGAAGTTCAGCGGCACCTCGTCGGGCTCCAGCGAGGCCAGGTCGGCCGCGAATTCCGCACGCTGCTCCAGGGATTCGCCCATGCCGAGGATGCCGCCGCAGCAGACCTCCATGCCGGCCTCGCGCACCATGCGCAGGGTCTCCCAGCGCTCGTCGTAGGTGTGGGTGGTGACCACGTTCGGGAAGTGCGAGCGCGCGGTCTCCAGGTTGTGGTTGTAGCGGTGCACGCCCATGGCGGCCAGCTGGTCCACCTGCTCCTGGTTCAGCATGCCCAGCGAGCAGGCGACCTGGATGTCGACCTCGTTGCGGATGGCCTCGACGCCCGCGGCGACCTGCGCCATCAGGCGCTCGTCCGGACCGCGCACCGCGGCCACGATGCAGAACTCGGTGGCGCCGGTCTTGGCGGTCTGCTTGGCCGCCTCCACCAGCGAGGGGATGTCGAGCCAGGCGGCGCGCACGGGCGACTGGAAAAGGCCGGACTGCGAACAGAAGTGGCAGTCCTCGGGGCAGCCGCCGGTCTTGAGCGAGATGATGCCCTCGACCTCGACCTCGGGGCCGCACCACTTCATGCGGACGTCGTGCGCCAGGCCGAGCAGCTCCTCGAGCCGCTCGTCGCCGAGCCGCAGGACCGCGAGGGTCTGCTCCTGGGTCAGGCCGACGCCGCGCTCGAGCACCTGCTCGCGAGCGATGGCGAGAATGTCATCGCCTGCGTTGGTACCGGCTTCGGTGGTGACGGCTACCTGGGTCATGTCCGCGGGAATCCCTTCGTCCGGCCGTGTGACCGAGCAACTTGAACGGTGTTCAGGGTAGGCTAGCAGCCCGGAACGTGAGCCGGAACACGAGAGGGTCGGATTCTTCAGTGCAACTCCATCGCACGGACGTGGTCGACGGGGCCATCGCCATCCTCGACCAGTACGGACTGGCGGATCTCACCATGCGCCGCCTGGCCACCTCGCTGCACGTCCAGCCCGGCGCGCTGTACTGGCACTTCCCCAACAAACAGGCGTTGCTCGGCGCGGTCGCCGACCGCATTCTCGCGCCCATGGACGAACCGGTCCGGGCCGAGGAATGGTCCAAGCAGATGACCGAACTCGCGCACCGGCTGCGCGAGAGCCTGCTCGCCTACCGCGACGGGGCCGAACTGGTCTCGGCCACCTACGCGTCCCGCCTCACCACCAGCAAGGGCCGGGAACGGCTGGCCAGCGCCGCGATTCGCGCGGGCATGACGCGCGAGGAGGCCGAACTGGCCGCCTACACGCTGCTGTACTACGTGCTCGGGCAGACGGTGGACGAGCAGTCGCGCATCCAGATGGACTCCGCGGGCGCACTCACCGAGGAGAACTCGCCGCTCTACGACATGCCCGACGCCACCGCGCGATTCGACTTCGGATTGCAGCTGTTCGTGAGCGGCGTGCGGCATCTGCTCGGTTCGCGGATCCGCTGACCTCCGAGGGCACCGGTGAATGACTTGCGCGGGCTCCGGCGAACGGCGGGCGCGAGCATCGACGAATCGGGTTCGGGCGCGGGCGAATCAGGGCTGGGTACCTCGATGAACCGACCAGTCGGAACCGACAAAGGTTCCGGACGGTAGGGTTCCCCTCGTCAGTATCGGCGGGTGCGGGAATCCGGTGGGAAACCGGAGCGGTCGCGCCACTGTGAGCACCGGATCCGGTGCGAGTCAGACCTCCCCCGCCGCGCAACACTCTGGAGAGGCCGCGTCATGCCCGAGGAGCTACCGCGATGAGCCGCGCGCGGACTTCGCTCGCCCTGCCCGTCATGGGGGCGCTGCTGGTCGTGGCCATGATCGTCGCGACGGCCTTCGGCGCGGAGACGATTCCGGTCCGCGAGGTGCTCGCCGTCCTGCGCGACCGTCTCACCGGCACCATCCACGCAGATCTCGGGCTCGACACCATCGTGTGGCAATTGCGGGTGCCGCGAACCGTTCTCGCCGCCATCGTCGGCGCGGGCCTGGCGGTCGCCGGCGCGGCCATGCAGACCCTGGTCCGCAATCCGCTCGCCGACCCCTACCTGCTGGGCGTCTCCTCCGGCGCGGGCGTCGGCGCGGCGGCGGTCATCACCTCCGGGATGTTCGCCGGGGCCGGGCTCTGGGCGCTGTCGGCGGGCGCGCTCGCCGGGGCCTTCGCCGCGGCGGCCGCGGTGTTCCTCATCGCGCTGGCCCAAGGCGGCCTCACGCCACTGCGTCTCGTGCTCACCGGCACCGTGCTGGGCTCGGCCTTCGCCGCCTTCAGCAGCTACCTGATCTTCCGCAGCAGCGATCCCTCGGCCGCCCAATCGGTGCTGTTCTGGCTGCTGGGCAGCCTCTCCGGCGCGGACTGGACCCGAATCCTGTTGCCCGGCTGCGTGGTCGCGGCCTGCCTGACCGCGCTGCTGCTCGCCGCCAACTGGCTCGACGCGCTCAACCTGGGCTCGGACACCGCCGCCTCCATCGGAGTTCCGGTGCGCGAGTTGCGCATCGCGCTGTTCGTCCTGCTGGCGGTGCTGGTCGGCGTTCTCGTGGCCGTCTCCGGCGGCATCGGCTTCGTCGGCCTGGTGGTCCCCCACGCCGCCCGCCTGCTGGTCGGCCCGCGCCACCGCGCCCTGCTGCCCGCGAGCGCCCTCTGCGGCGCGACGTTCCTGGTCATCGCCGACGCGGCCACCCGGGTCCTGGTGCGCCCCACCGAGATCCCGGTCGGAGTCCTCACCGGCCTGATCGGCGCGCCCGCCTTCCTGCTGCTGATGGGCCGCCGTACCTACCGGTTCGGTGCGGCATGACGATCGACCGCGAGGGCTCCATCCGCAATCGGCTCGGCCGGTGGCGGACCGGCGGCAGGCAACGCCCCGGTCGGCATCCGGACGCGGGCGCGGTGCGGGTCGCCGGAATGGCGTGCGCCGCGGGGCGGCACACAGTCGTCACGGACGTCGATTTCGAGGTGCTGCCCGGCGAGACGGTCGGGATCGTCGGGCCCAACGGGGCGGGCAAGACCACCTTGTTGCGCACCCTGGCGGGGTTGATCGCGCCGACAGCGGGTGCGGTGACCGTGGACGGGCGTGCGGTGCATCGGGTTTCGGCGCGCGAGCGGGCCCGCCTGGTGAGCGTGGTGGGGCAGGACGAGACGCCGCCCGCCGATCTGCTGGTGGGCGAGCTGGTGACGCTCGGGCGCACGCCGTACCTGCCGCCGTGGGGTGCGGGCGGACCGGACGAGCGCGCGGCGGTCGAGCACGCGCTGGCGCGGGTCGATCTGGCCGGGTTCGAGGGGCGCGCGGTGGGGCGATTGTCCGGCGGGGAACGGCAGCGGGTGCTGCTGGCGCGGGCGCTGGCCCAGGACACGCCGGTGCTGCTGCTGGACGAGCCGACCAACCACCTCGACATCACCCATCAGCTCGAACTCTTGGCGCTGACCCGGGAATTGGCGCGGACCGTGGTGATGAGCCTGCACGACCTGACCCTCGCGGACCGCTTCTGCGACCGGATCCTGGTCCTCGACGACGGCCGGGCCCACGCCCTCGAACCGCCGGGCGTCGCCCTGCGGCCCGACGTGCTCGACGAGGTGTTCGGCGTGCTGGCACGCCGGGTTCCGGATCCGGACTCGGGCGGCACCCACCTCGTGATCACCGGACGAAAGGCCAACTCGTGAACAAGATCCCGGCATTCCGGATCGACACGTCCCCCGCGGCCGGGTCCGCCCGCATGAGTCGGACGCGGCGCGGGACGGCGGCGATCGCCGCGGCGCGGCCGATGCTGGCCGTGGCAGCGGTCGCCGTCGCCCTCACCGCGTGCGGGTCGCCCCAGGCGGCGACCGGGAATCTGGCGGTGCGCAACTGCGGTGTGGAGCAGCAGTTCCCGTCGCCCGCGCAACGCATGTTCGTCAATGACGGGAATCTGATCTCCATGGTGCTGGCCCTGGGGGCGCAGGACCAGACGGCGGCCGTGTCGAGCCTGAAGCGGGACGCGGACACGCTGCGCAAGCATTACGGGGACGGCGTGGATCGGCTCAATTCCGTTGCCCCGGACTATCCCTCCCGGGAGACGGTGCTGGCCCAGCGCCCCGACGTGATGGTGGCGGGCTGGAACTACGGGTACTCGGAGTCGGCGAATCTGACGCCGGAGTCGTTGCGGGCGGCCGGGGTCGCCCCGTACGTGCTGACCGAGAGCTGCCGTCGACCCGGCGGCGAGCGGGGTGTCGTGGACGCCTGGACCGCGTTGCGCACGGATCTGACGGCGCTGGGCGCGATCACCGGACGCGCCGACCAGGCGGCCCGGGTCACCGGGGATCTGGATCGCCGACTGTCCACGCTGCTGGCCGCGCCGCAGCCGGAGCGGCGGCCGACGGTGTTCCTGTTCGACAGCGCCTCCGACACCGTCTTCTCCAGCGGGCAATACGGTGCGCCGCAGGCGATCCTGGAGGCGGCGGGCGCGCGCAACGCGCTGTCCGATGTGGCCGACACCTGGACGGCGGTGTCGTGGGAGCGGCTGGCGGCGGCCGACCCGGACGCCATCGTGTTCGTCGACTATCCGCCGCAGACCTTCCAGCAGAAGGTGGACCTGCTGCGCGGCAAGCCGGGCATCCAGAATCTGCGGGCGGTCACGCAGGGCCGGTTCCTGAACCTGCCGTACGCGCTGTGGACCAGCGGGCCGTTGAACATCGACGCCGCCGAACAGGTGCGGGCGCAGCTGGAGCGCTGGAACCTGGTGCCCGCCTCGGGCATTCGCCCCGCCGCCGACGACGCGGTGCGCTAGGCGGGCCACGCCGAGCGTTGACCGGTCCGCGCCGACCCACCGGCGCGGACCCGTTCAGTGGCCCACCGCGGCGGCTCCGGACTGGTCCCGCCACAGCTGCCGCACGAACGGCACCACCTGTTGTTCGATCACGGTGTTGTACTCCTGCGGCCGCTCGATCGGATTGGCGTGCCCCGTGGTTCGCGTGGTCACCACCAGCAGGGTCCCGCGCACCCCGCCGACCCGGTCGATGAGCACCTGGTGCGAGTACTCCACGTCCACCACCGGATCGTCGTACGGGTCGTGCGGCCGGATGAACACGATCGCCGGGCGTGGTTTGCCCGCCGCGGGTTTGGCCAGCGCCCGCAGGTCGTCCACCGCGCCGCCCGCCACGATGGCCTTGAACTGCGCCTCGATCAGACCGTTGCTGGCGGCGTCGGTATTGAGGATCTTGGACCGCAGCACGTCGTCGACCGCGCGCCGGAACTCGCCGCCGCGGATCACGTAGCGCCCGCCGACGAAACGGTCATGGCGCGCATACACTTCCACGACCAGCCGCAGCATGCGGCTCTCCCGCGCCCCGGGCACCCAGCCCATCCAGCGCAACATCTCCTCGCCCTGGTCGCGGCTCTCGGGCCGCACCGCGTTCAGATCCACCGGCGTGCAGTCCAGGATCACCGCCCGCACCCGTTTGCCGTCGCCGTCCTCGTGCAGGTGTTTGGCGATCTCGAGCGCGATGACCCCGCCCATGCTGTGCCCGGCCAGCACCACGTTCGGCACCTTGGCCGCGTCGGTGACCTTCACGATGAGATCCGCGATCACCTTGGTGTCGATACCGGTGTTGTCGTAGCGGACCGCCCACACCGACCCGAGCCGCGACAGCGACGGCAGCGCCCGCGCGGTGTCCCCGGCGTCGAGGACGCCCAGCCCGACCAGATCGAAGACGGCGGTGTCGGTGGCCTGCAGTTCCGCGGGCGCGGCGATGGGCAGCACGGATGGCTCGGTGCGGGCCAGCCGATCCTGTTCGGGGAGCACGTCCAGGCCGATGTACTCGACGAACGCGCCCAGCGCGACCAGCGGAACCAGGCCCAGTCGCAGGGCCAGCAGCCGGGCCCGCCGGAAGCGGCCCCAGCGCGCGCCGAGCCGGGTGGACCGCAGGCGGGCACGCCGACGCCGATCGTCGTAGTCGGCGGCGCCGGACGGATGCGGGAAACCCGGCAGGGCCATCAATCTACTGTACGAATTTCCGGCTCGTCATCCAGCCTTGTACTGCGCGTCATCTGCTGGTATCGCACACTTCACCTGCGCGTGAAGCGGCGGCGGGTCAGTGACCTTCGGCGCGTTCGGCGAGAACGGCGAGATTGGTCAGGGCCGTGCGGAAGCCGACCTCGTTGTCCTCCGGGGACAATCCGGGCGGCAGATTGTCGTGCTGGGCGATGACGCGGGTGCCGCCGGGCGCGTCGTCGAGCAGGTAGGTGACCGTCATCTCGCCGGTCAGCTCGGGGTTGTCGGTTTCGAATTCGATGGTCTGCACCACCTCGCGGTCGGGGACGACGTGCGCGAAGACCCCGTGGAAGGTGTCGGTGTGCGGGCTCGTCTTGCCGGCCTCGGTGGGCAGGTCGTAGGTCAGCGAGATGCGGAACCGCCCGCCGACGCGGGCATCGAATTCGTGGATGCGGCTGGTCATTCCGTCGGGCACCATCCAGGTCCGGACCGAATGCGCGTCCAGGAGGGCGCGGAAGACACTGGGACGCGGAGCGCCGACGAACTTCTCGACTCGAGTGGAAGGCACGGGCGCCACCCTACGCTCGATGTGACCAAGATCACGACAGCCCCGGTGTATCCGTACCCGCGTCGTCCGGCGCGACCGGCAGGGTGAGGGTGGCCAGGGTGCCGCCGCCGGGCGCGGGAACCAGTGTCACCGAACCGGAATGGACCGCGGCCACCCACTGCACCAGCGACAGCCCGATGCCGTGCCGCCCGCCCGCCCCGACCGCGCCGCGCCGGAACGGGTCGGTGAGCGCGGGATCGAGCCCGCGCCCGTGATCGCGCACGGTCACCTGCCCCGCGGCGACCCGGACCAGCACGGGCGGGCCGCCGTGCACCAGCGCGTTGTCGACGAGATTGCGCACGGCCAGGGCCAGCAGCTCCGGGTCTGCCCACACCGCGGTGGGTTCGGTGCTCAGTCCGATCTCGCCGCCGCAGTCGGCGACCACGCCCTCCACCAGTTGATCCAGGAACAGCCGCTGCCGATCCAGTTCGCCCGCACCGGTTTCCGCGCGGGTGCGGGCCAGCAGCCCGGCGACCATGCGGCCCATGCGATCGGTGAGCGAGCGCGCGTCGGTGACGGCGCGGCGGGCGTCGGCCGGATCCCGCAGCGCCGCATCGAGATAGAGGCGCAGGGTGGCCAGCGGTGTGCGCAACTCGTGCGACGCCTCCGACAGGAACCGTTCCTGCTCGTCGAGCATCCGCACCGCCGGGCGCATGCTCGCCCCCGACAGCAGATGCCCGGCCAGCGCCGCCAACGCCACCAGGGCGAGTCCGCCGCTCCACAACGCCACCACCAGCCGGCGATGGTCGCGGGCGCCGGGTTCCGGATCACCGCCCGCGACGACGACGGCCCCGACGGTGGCGTCGTTGTCCCAGGCGGGAGCCACCGCGAGCCGCACCGGCTGCCCGTCGCGATCGGTGGCGGTGTGCCACTGCGTCTCCTCGGCGGCGGCGGCCCGCCGCGCCGGTCCGGTCAGGTCGGCGGGCAGCCCGGAGCGCTTGTGCACGAACAGTTCCCGCCAAGTGTTGTCGGGCTGCCGGACCAGGATGGTGACGGCATCGACGCCCCCGACCAGATCCTCGTCCCCGCGCACCGTCTCCAGATCGACGCTGCCGTCCTCGTTCCAGTACACCTCCCGCGCCACCCCGGTCACGACCCGATCGACCCCGGCGTCGAGGTCGTGTACGCGGGAGTGCGCGTCGATGGAGGCGGCGATCGACGCGAGCACGACCAGGCACAGCGCGGTCAAGGCGGTGAACAGCCCGGTCAGCAGCCACCGGGTTCGGCGCAACCGGCCCGGTGAGGTCGGTGTTCCCGGTCCGCGCCAGGACGCGAGTCGCCGCCGGATACTCATGGCGCGATGGTGAAACCGGCGCCGCGGACGGTGTCGATGAGCGGCGGCGCGCCGAGTTTGCGGCGCAGCTGGGCGATGACGACATCGACGACATTGGAGGCGGGCTCGGCCATTTCGTCCCAGCAGCATTCGATGAGTTCGGCGCGGGTCACGACGGAACCGGCGCGGGCGGCGAGGAGTTCGAGCACGCCGAACTCCTTGGGCGTCAGGGTGAGCAGCGTGCCCGCGCGGTGGACGCGGCGGCGCGGGCGGTCCACGATCAGGGTGCCGACGACGGTGCGGGTCGGCGCGGGCAGTTCGCGGCGGCGGCACAGCGCGCCCACCCGGGCGGCGAGCTCGTCCATGGCGAAGGGCTTCACGACGTAGTCGTCCGCGCCCTGCGCGAATCCGTCGAGCCGGTCGGCGAGCGCGTCGCGGGCGGTGAGCACGACAACCGGAGTGCGCCGCCCGGCCTCGCGTTGCGCGCGTACCAGCTCGAGCCCGTCCCCGTCGGGCAGTCCCCGGTCGACGACCAGGCAGTCGTAGCTGTTGACGGCGGTCTTCAGGTCGGCGTCGGCGTAGTCGCGGGCCAGATCCACCGCGAATCCCGCCGCCCGCAGACCCGCGGCGACCTCGTCGCCCAGGTTGCTGTCGTCCTCGACCACGAGTACCCGCACCTGCGCCATTACAGCATCCATACCGGTCATCCGGCCACGACTCCCGGCGCGCTCATGCCGTCACCGTGGCAGAACGCCCGTGAGGAATTCGTTAGGGCGGGCGGCTACCGGTCAGGGCCGCAGATACCGATCGGCCCAGTCCGTGTCGAACCACCCCGGCGCGGCCGCGGTGAACTCGGGCCGCTCCCAGGCCCCGGCACCCGCGGGCAGCGAACCGACCAGGTCGACGCCGGTGACGGCGGGCAGGTCGGTGCGATTGCACTCGGAGGCGAGATCGGGTGCGGCGGGCCAGGATCCGATGACCAGGCCCGCGCAGCCGACACCGACCGCGGCCAGCGCGCGGGTGGTGAGCTCACTGTGATTGAGGGTGCCCAGCCCGGCGGCGGCCACCAGCAGGACCGGGGCGCTCATCTTCTGGGCCAGGTCCAGCAGGGTGAACTCGCCCATGCGCACCAGCAGCCCGCCCGCGCCCTCGACCAGGATCAGGTCGGCGTCGGCGCAGGACTCGATCCCGGCGACCGTCTCGGCCAGGGTGAGCAGCGGCTGACCGCAGCGGCGCGCGGCGGTGTCGGGGGCCAGCGGGTCGGGGTAGCGGGCGAATTCGAGGGTGCGGGTCACGCCGCTGAGCCGGGTGATGTCGGCCAGGTCGCCGGGCTCGCCGGGGGCCATGCCGGTCTGCGCGGGCTTGACCACCGCGACCTCGGTTCCGGCGGCGCGGGCGGTCGCCGCCAGCGCGGCGGTCACGATGGTCTTGCCGACATCGGTCGAGGTGCCGGTGATGAACAGCAGGTTCGCGGTCATACCGAAACGACCTCCCGCCCACGGGCTTCGGCCAGCACCTCGCCGAGAACGGTGGCGATGGTGGCCAATTCGGCCTCGGTGAGATCGGCGCGCGCGGTCAAGCGCAGGCGCGAGGTGCCCTCGGGCACCGACGGCGGCCGGAAGCAGCCGACGCTGAGGCCGCGCGCCCGGCAGGCCTGGGCGGCGTCGTAGGCGACCTGCGCCTCGCCGAGCACGACGGAGACGACCGCGGACTCCGGGTGCCCGACGCCGGCGATGCGGGCCAGGTCGGCGGCGCGGTCGAGCACCCGCTGGGCCATCTCGGGCTCGCGGCGCAGCAGCCCCAGCGCCGCGCGGGCCGCGCCGACGGCGGCCGGAGCCAGGCCGGTGTCGAAGATGAAGGTGCGGGCCGCGTCGATCAGATGCGCGCGCACCCGCTCACTGGCCAGCACCACACCGCCCTGCGCGGCAAAGGCTTTGGAGAGGGTCGCGGTGATGATCAGGTCGGGTTCCCCGGCCAGCCCGCACTCGTGCACCAGGCCGCGGCCGCCGTCGCCGCGCACGCCCAGTCCGTGCGCCTCGTCCACGATGAGGACCGCGCCGTTGGCCCGGGTGACGCGATGCAGTTCGGTCAGCGGCGCGAGGTCGCCGTCGGCGCTGAACACCGAATCGGTGAGCACCAGCGCGCGTTCCTCGGTGCGCTGCGAGAGCAGCCGATCCACGGCGGCGGGATCCTTGTGCGCCGCGATCTCCACCCGCGCCCGGGACAAGCGGCAGGCGTCCACCAGGGAGGCGTGACTGCCCTCATCCGAAACCACCAGTGCCCCACGCCCGGCCAGCGCGGTGACCACGCCGAGGTTGGCGGCGTAGCCGGAGGCGAACACCAATCCGGCTTCCGCGCCCACGAATTCGGCGAGTTCGCGCTCGAGCTGCTCGTGTTCGACGGTGGTCCCGGTGACCAGTCGCGAGCCGGTGGAGCCGGTGCCCCAGTAGCGCACCGAGGCGACCGATCCCTCGACGACCTCGGGGTGGCGGACGAGCCCGAGGTAGTCGTTGGAGGCCAGGTCGATGCTCGCCGCGTCGGAGGTGCGGGGTCGCAGTTCACGGCGCAGCCCCGCGTCGACGCGTTCGGCGGCGCGGGTGTCGAGCCAGCTCAAGGGATCGGCAGTCACAGCTCGGAAGCATACTTGAACGCCGTTCAGGAGGCCATGGGTGTCGGTGGACGGCGCTATGCTGGAGGATCGTAAGGAGGCTGCGCGATGCCACGATGGGCAATAGTGGTCGAGCAGACGACCGGCTTCGGCGACTCCAAGACCTGGAGTCCGAAGATCCTCACCGAGGTGGTGGGAACCCGCGAACAAGCGCTCGCGAAGGTCCCTGACCTCGTCTCGAAATTCATTCCCGATCATCCGAAGTTGATCAGCCGCCGCACGATTCTGCGCGACGGCGACACCTTCATGCTGATCGCACGTGGCTGGTCCGATGACTATCACTGCGTGTTCAAGGTCTGGGAAGTCCTGTCAGACAGCGACAATGCAGACAAAGCACGCGAGAAACGGGCCAACCGCTAGGAATTCGGCATCCCGGCGGTAGTCCAGGATCAGGCCGCGGCAGCCGCGAGCATGGCGGCGGTGATCCGGCGGACGTCCTCCGAGGTGCTGATGAACGGGGGCATGGCATAGACCAGGTTGCGGAAAGGCCGCAGCCAGGCTCCCGCGTCGACGGCGGCGTGCGTCGCCGCGCGCATGTCCACCGGGTGGTCGAGCTCGATCACCCCGATGGCACCGCGCACCCGCACGTCGGCGACGCCGGGCAGGTCCCGCGCCGGGGCCAGACCGGAGTTCAGCTCGGCCTCGATCCGGGTGACCTCGCCCTGCCAGTCGCGCGAGAGCAGCAGTTCGATCGAGGCGACCGCCACCGCGCAGGCGAGGGGGTTGCCCATGAAGGTCGGACCGTGCATGAGACCACCGTGCGAGCGGCTGATGGTCTCGGCGATCTCCGCGGTGGTCAGGGCGGCGGCCAGGGTCAGGTAGCCGCCGGTGATGGCCTTGCCGACGCACATCACGTCGGGGCGGACGCCGGCCTGGTCGGCGGCGAAAAGGGTTCCGGTGCGGCCGAATCCGGTAGCGATCTCGTCGAAGACCAGCAGGACGTCGTGCTCGTCGCAGAGGCGGCGCAGTTCGGTCAGGTAGCGCGGGTCGTGGAAGCGCATGCCGCCCGCGCCCTGCACCACGGGTTCCACGATGACGGCGGCCAATTCGTGGGCGTGCTCGGCGATGGTCCGTTCCAGTTCGGCGACGTACTCCGGCCGGAAGTCCGCGGGGGGCGCGCTCGCGAAGATCTGCGGGACCAGTACGTCCGACCACAGCGAGTGCATGCCGCCCTCGGGGTCGCACACGCTCATGGGGGTGAACGTGTCGCCGTGGTAGCCGCCGCGCCAGGTCATCAGCCGGTGCTTGCCGGGCCGGCCCAGCGCGCGCTGGTACTGCAGGCACATCTTCACCGCGACCTCGACCGACACCGAACCGGAGTCGCAGAGGAACACCTTGTCCAGGCCCTCGGGGGTGAGCTCGACCAGTAGCCGCGACAACCGCACGGCGGGTTCGTGGGTGAGCCCGCCGAACATGACGTGACTCATCTTGCGCGACTGCGCCAGCAGCGCCGCGTCCAGCACCGGGTGCTGATACCCGTGCACGGCCGCCCACCAGGAACTCATGCCGTCCACCAGTTCCCGGCCGTCGGCCAGGGTGAGCCGGGTGCCCGAGGCCGAGGCCACCACCAGGGGTTCGGTGCCGGCCGGGAAGCCGCCGTAGGGATGCCACACGTGGGCGGCGTCGAGGGCGGCGATCTCGGCGGGCGACAGCGCGGCCGATGCCGTCAGGGGGTCGGTCAATGCCACAGGTGGTCCTTCGAGGAGCGGGCTTGAACGGCGTTCAAGTTACCAGAACCGCCACGCGACCCGGCAAGCGCGCAGGGGGACCTGCTCGTCCCTCGGCCGGACCTGGCGGCGGGCACGGCGATCGGCGGCCGACCCCGGCCGATAGGGTTCCGGGTATGGCTCCCGCGACTCCCGGCACCACCGGGCTCGGTGTCTGGCCCGGGACCGCCTACCCCCTGGGCGCGACCTACGACGGCGCCGGGACGAACTTCTCGGTCTTCTCCGAGGTGGCCCGACGGGTGGAGCTGTGTCTCATCGACGCCGAGCACCGGGAGACCCGGATCGAGCTCGAGGAGATCGACGGGTACGTCTGGCACGCCTACCTGCCCGGGATCGGCCCCGGGCAGCGCTACGGATTCCGGGTGCACGGCCCCTTCGACCCGGCCGAGGGCCTGCGCTGCGATCCGAGCAAACTGCTGCTCGACCCGTACGGCAAGGCGTTCGAGGGCGACTTCGGCACCGCCGTCGCGCCCTACAACTACGGGCAGAACTCGCTCGGGCACACCATGACCGGAGTGGTGATCAACCCCTGGTTCGACTGGGCCGACGACCGCGCGCCGAAACGGCCGTACCACGAGACGGTCATCTACGAGGCGCACGTGAAGGGCATGACCGTCACCCACCCCGAGGTGCCGCCGGAGCTGCGCGGCACCTTCGCGGGCATGGCGCATCCCGCGATCATCGACCACCTGCGTGGGCTCGGCGTCACCGCCGTGGAACTCATGCCGGTCCACCAGTTCCTCGACGACCGCATCCTGCTGGACCGGGGCCTGCGGAACTACTGGGGCTACAACAGTTTCGGCTACTTCGCACCGCACCGGAGCTACGCCGCGGGCGCCTCCCCCGCCGCCGCGGTCCTCGAATTCAAGGCCATGGTGCGCGCCTTCCACGCCGCGGGCATCGAGGTGATCCTCGACGTGGTCTACAACCACACCGCCGAGGGCAACGAGTTCGGGCCGACCCTCAGTTTCCGCGGCCTCGACAATGCCGCGTACTACCGTCTGGTGGACGGTGATCCGCAGCACTACATGGACTACACCGGCACCGGCAACAGCTTCAACATGCGGCATCCGCACGCGTTGCAGCTGATCATGGATTCGCTGCGGTACTGGGTGCTCGACATGCACGTGGACGGCTTCCGTTTCGACCTGGCCGCCACCCTGGCGCGCGAATTGCACGACGTGGACCGGCTTTCCACCTTCTTCGACCTGGTGCATCAGGATCCGGTGGTGAGTCAGGTCAAGCTGATCGCCGAACCCTGGGATGTCGGGGAGGGCGGCTACCAGGTCGGCAACTTCCCCGTCGCGTGGACCGAATGGAACGGCAAATACCGTGACACCGTGCGGGATTACTGGCGCGGACAACCGGCCACCCTGGGCGAGTTCGCATCCCGGCTCACCGGCTCCTCGGACCTGTACGAGGCCACCGGCCGCCGCCCCAGCGCGAGCATCAACTTCGTCACCGCGCACGACGGCTTCACCCTCACGGACCTGGTGTCCTACAACGAGAAACACAATGCCGCCAACGGCGAGGGCAACCAGGACGGCGAAACCTACAATCGCTCCTGGAACTGCGGCGTCGAAGGCCCCACCGACGACCCGGAGATCCTGGCCCTGCGGGCCCGGCAGCGCCGCAATCTGCTCGCCACCCTGATGCTCTCGCAGGGCACCCCGATGTTGTTGCACGGCGACGAGTTCGGCCGCACCCAGCACGGCAACAACAATGTCTACTGTCAGGATTCACCGCTGTCGTGGATGGACTGGACCCGCATGGACACCGAGGCCGAGCTGCTCGAATTCACCAGGCGCACCGTCGCGCTGCGCGCCGCGCACCCGGTGTTCCGGCGGCGGCGCTTCTTCGATCCCGCGCCCGCGCCGGACGGGCTCGGTGACATCGCCTGGTTCACCCCCGGCGGCGCGGCCATGACCGACGCCCACTGGGAGACCGGTTTCGCGCGCTCGCTCGCGGTGTTCCTCAACGGCGACGGCATCGGCGAACCGGGCCCGCGCGGGCAGCGCGTCACCGACGACTCGTTCCTGCTGTGCTTCAACGCCCACGACGAGGCCCTCGACTTCACCCTGCCCGATGCCCGGCACGGCCAGGCCTGGACGGTGGCGCTGGACTGCTCCACCCCGACCGGCGAACCGGCAGGCAGCGACCCGCACGGCGCGTCGGCCACGGTGCAAGTGCCCGCACGCTGTCTCGTCGTCCTGCGCCGTACGGCATGATCGGTAGCGACATGACCAGCTCGCCCGAACACACCACCGGCCCCATCGCCCGCCAGATGCCCGTGCGCAGCACCTACCGCCTGCAGCTGCGGCCCGACGCGCTCACCTTCGCCGACGCGCGCGGTATCGCCGAATACCTGCAACAGCTGGGCATTTCACACCTGTACCTGTCGCCCGTCATGAGCGCGGCCCGCGGCTCCGCCCACGGCTACGACGTCACCGACCCGACCACGGTGTCGGCGGGGCTGGGCGGGCCGACCGGGCTCAAGGCACTCGCCGACGAGGTGCGCAGCCGCGGTATGGGACTCATCATCGACCTGGTGCCCAACCACGTGTCGGTGGCCGATCCGCGGCAGAACCAGTGGTGGTGGGAGGTGCTGCGGGACGGCCGGGACTCCCCCTACGCCACCTGGTTCGACATCGACTGGACCTCCGGCAACGGCGCGGGCGGGCGGATCGCGCTGCCGGTGCTGGCCGGGGAGAACGATCCGGCCGCGCTGACCGTGGACCGGTCCGGGCCCGAACCCATGCTGGCGCTGCACGATATGCGCTTCCCCATCGCGCCGGGCACCGACGGCGAGAACGCGCTGCGCATCCACGACAAACAGCACTATCGGCTGGTCAACTGGAAATCCGGGCTGTGCGGGTACCGGCGCTACTTCACCGTCGGCGGGCTGGCCGCGCTGCGCCAGGAGGACCCGGCGGTCTTCGAGGCCACCCACCGCGAACTGGCCGCCTGGTGCGAGCACGACCTGATCGACGGTGTGCGCGTGGATCATCCCGACGGGCTGGCCGAACCCGCGCAGTACCTGCGGCGATTGCGGCGGCTGATCGGGCCGCAGCGGCTGCTGCTGGTGGAGAAGGTGCTCTCCAACCGTGAGCCCCTCGACGCCACCCTGCCCATCGACGGCACCACCGGCTACGACGCGCTCGCCGACATCGGCGGGGTGCTCATCGACCCGGACGGCGAGAAGCAGCTCACCGACCTGTCGCGGCAGTTCACCGGGCACGGCAGCGACCGGGCCTGGTTCACCGAGCAGGAGCACCGGATTCGCCGCGCCGTCGCCGAGACCATGCTGGTGCCGGAGGTGCGGCGGCTGGTGGCGGCGGTCAAACGCGACGCCCGCGCCGACGTGTTCGACACCATGGCGCTCACCAACGCCGCCATCGAGGTGCTGTCGTTCATGCCGGTGTACCGCACCGACTACGCGCCGCTGGCCGGGATGGTCGGCGCGGTGGTCGCGGAGGTGACGCGCCGCAATGCCGAACTCACCGCGCCGCTGCAGGTGCTGGTGACCGCGCTCGCCGTGGGCGGCGAGGCCGCCACCCGTTTCCACCAGGTGGGCGGGGCGATGAGCGCGAAAGCGGTGGAGGACACCATGTTCTACCGCGCCGCCCGGCTGGTGTCGCTGCAGGAGATGGGCGCCGACCCGGCCCGGTTCGGCTGCTCCCCCATCGAATTCCATCTCGCCAACGCCGAACGCGCGGCCCGCTGGCCCGCGACCATGACCGCCCTGTCCACCCACGACACCAAGCGCGGGGAGGACGTGCGCGCCCGCATCGGCATGCTGTCGCAGGTGCCCGACATCTGGGCGCGCTCGGTCAGCACCTGGGAGGAGATCGCGCCCGGCCCCGACGGTGCGACCACGCTGTTCCTGCTGCAGAACATGTTCGGCGTGTGGCCCGCCGACGGGCGGCCCGCCGCGAGCGTGACCGGGCTGCGGGAACGGCTGCACCAGTTCGCGGAGAAGGCGGTCCGCGAGGCGGGCACCCGATCCTCGTGGGAGGAACCCGATATCGAGTTCGAGACGGCGGTGCACCGCTGGATCGACGCCGTCATCGACGGACCGGTCGGCGCGGAACTCGGGGAATTCGTCAACGATCTCGCCATCCACGCCTGGACCGACTCCCTGGCCCAGAAGCTGCTGCAGCTGTGCGGCCCCGGCATCCCCGACATCTACCAGGGCTGCGAACTGTGGGAGGACTCCCTCGTCGACCCCGACAACCGCCGCCCGGTCGACTTCACCCACCGCTCCCTGCTGCTCCAATCCCTCACCGGCACCCCCGATCTCGACCCCACCGGCGCGGTCAAGATGTGGATCGCCGCCTACGCGCTGTGGCTGCGCCGCGAACGCCCCGACTGCTTCGTCGGCGGCACCTACACCCCCCTCTTCGCCTCCGGCGACCGCGACCACCACCTGCTCTCCTACGCCCGCGGCCGCACCGGCGAAACCCCCGAGATCATCGTCGCCGTCACCCGCCACAGCATCCGCCTCGACGAGGCCGGCGGCTGGGCCGACACGGTCCTCGACCTCCCCCAGGGCCACTGGACCGACCGCCTCACCGGCCACACCTTCTCCGGCCGCGCCCGCCTCGAGAAACTCTTCGCCCGCCTCCCGGTCGCCCTGCTGGTGCGCTGACACCCGCCGCGCTCAGATACCGACTGTGCGGCAGGGTGGTTGGGGGGTGCCGTCGCTAGCGGTGGTGGGCCAGATCATGGCGGCGGAGGTTTGGGGACCGAAGACGCCGTCCTTGGTGACGGTGTGGCGGTCCTGGGCGGCGAGGACGGCACGCTTGGTGTCGGGACCGTAAATGCCGTCGGGGTCGTTGATTTCGGCTCGATAGCAGACGCGCAGGGCGGCTTGCAGAGTCGTGACGCCGGCCAGCGGGCCCTGGGCGGCGTCCTTGGTGGAGAGCACGCAGCGGCGGCCACCGTCCGCGGTCGCGGGGACGATGACGGGGCGGTCGGGGGTCTGGGGCACGGTGGCCGTGTACTGGCAGCGGGCGGTGATGGGGGCGGAGGGCGCGGTGGGTTCGGGGCGGGCCGAGTCCGAATCCCAGCCCAGCACACCGGCGATCACCGCGGCGCCCGCCACCGCGCCGACCACTGCGGTGGCGGCGATGCGCCACCAGGCCGATCGGCGCGAACGGTACCCGAGCGCGCTCGCTTCGGGGTTCGCCGTCTCGCCATCGCCGCCCCAGGGCTCGTCCGGATCCTCGTCGGCCGGGTCGCGCACGCGGGTGCGGGTGGCATCGTCCGTTGCGAGATCCGTCGGTAGGGCGGTGTCCTCGCCCGGGGACCCGGTGCCGTTCTCGCCCTGTGGCCTATCGGCATTCGGGCCGGTACCGGCGTCCACGGTCTCCGCCGAATCCGCGGCCAGCAGGCGAGCGATGTCGGCGTCGTCGAGCTGCGCCGGCGTCGATTCGAGGCGGTCCGAGCTCGATTCGGTAGGGGCGGTGTCGAGTACGTCCGCGCGGTCGGGGGCGTCCGGGGCGAACGCCAGGGGTGGCCGGTCGGTATTGCGCAGGCGTAGGGCGGCTTTCGCCGCGGCGGCGAAGTCGCCGCAGCCGGGGTAGCGGTCGGCCGGTTGCCAGGCGGTGGCCTTGGCGAGCACCACGCCGAGCAGGCCGGGGAGGCTCGGATCCGTTGCGGGGATCGGGATCTCGCGCGGGAGGTGGCCGGTGGTGAGCTGGTAGAGGGTGACGGCCAGGGCGTGGACGTCGGCGGGCGGGCCGACGGTGCGGCCCGCGCACTGCTCGGGTGGGGCGTAGGGCTGGGAGAAGGCCCAGCGGCCGGTGGCGGTCCGGGTCTCCTCGGTGGCGAGGCTGCGGGCGATGCCGAAGTCGCCGATCAGGACCCAGTCCGCGCCCGCGGTGCCGGTGGTGCGGAAGATATTGGCGGGCTTGACGTCCCGGTGGATGACCTGGTGGGCGTGCGCGTAGTCGAGGGCGGCGGCGACGTCGACGACCATGCGGACCGCGCGGTCGGGGTCGATGCCGTACGGGTTGGCCTCGATGAGGTCGGCCAGGTCGCCGCCGGGAACGTACTGCATGGCCATCCAGAGCGTGCCGTCCGCGTCGCCGAAGTCCTTGACGTCCACGATGTTCGGGTGTTGCAGATTGGCCACCAGCTGCGCCTCGCGGCGGAACTGGGCGGTGCCCGCGGTGCCGGTCTTCATGGGGGTGAGCAGTTTCAGCGCGACGGGCATGTCCAGCGCCCGGTGCCGGGCCAGGTAGACCGTGCCCATCCCGCCCGCGCCGAGCCGGCGCTCGATGACGTATCCGGCGAAGACCGACCCCGCGGCCAGCTCGGTTGCGTCCACCGTCCGCGCACCTCCTCCCGGAGCCCGCCGATTCGAGGAGGATAGCGCCGTCACGCCGGTCCGGCAGCCCATTATCAAGCCGCGGATTCCGCCGACCCGCTCCCCTCGTCGATGCTCACCGGATGCCGGGGCAGCGGAACCAGGTCGACCGACTCGATCAACTCCGGCGGGACGGGACCGGGTCGGTGCTCGCACCAGCGCCGAATATTGTTCGGGCGGTAGCCTTTTCGCTCCTCGACGGTGGAGGCCAGGAAGCTGTCCTGGTCGCCGGGCTGCAGCAGTTTGCGCCACGAGTCCCAGTAGAAGCGCGGGCTGCGCCAGGTGGTGGCCATGCGGGCGACATTGAGGATCCGGAAGCCCGGGCTCAGCGAGTCGTGCAGGTGCGGGGCGTCGAACGGGCAGTCGCGCAACAGGTCGTCGAGTCGATCGTGGTCGAAGTCCAGGCCCTCGGCCTCGGCTTCGGCGATCATCCAGCGCAGCGTGATGTCGGACAGGCCGCAGTCGGCGTAGCCGCCGCCGATATCGCAGTGCACGCCCTCGAACCAGACCTGCTTCACCCGGTCGGGCCGGTCGGCGTAGAGCTCGCGCTGATCGTCGGGGACCTCCCACAGACAGGGTGAGAAGGCGCGCCGACGCTCGTCGATGGCCAGCGCCTGCCGCGCGCACAACACGATGCGTGAGAGCCGCACATCGTGGAAGCGGTGCAGGCGCGCGGTGATGCCGGGGACGCCCATCGCACCCACCGTGTCGAAGACGCCCAGGAAGTTGATGGTCGGGGCCTCGGGGTGGGAGTTCCGGGCGCGGAACTCCGCCCATTCGGGCGGGTCCGGATCGTCGGCATGCTGCTTGCGCGTCCGGTAGATCTTCAAGGCCTTGGGGTACTGGCCGCCGATCATGGCCTGGTAGGTCAGGATGCCGAGCCGGTTGATCATCCCGGCCAGGCTGCGGGCGGTGTACGCGCCGCGACTGAAGCCGAAGATGTAGATCTCGTCGCCGGGTTCCCAGTTCAGGGCCAGCTGCCAATAGGCGGCCGACAGGTTGGCTTCCAGGCCCAGCCCGAAGGCGCCGCCCATGAGCTTGTCGGACATGAAGCCGCGGGAGCCCGGGCCGGGGACATAGTTGATGCGCTGGCCGACGCGGTTCCCGTCCGCATCCGTCCCGGTCAGCCGGACCGTCTCGGCGATCTTCACGATATTGGACACCGCCGAGCTCGATTCGGCCTGCCACGTGCCGTCGCAACACACCACGAGTCGTTTCATGAACGCCAGCCTCCCGTTCTGACCGTCCGGTTTCCCGCGTAGCGAACTACTCGAATAATCGCGGCCCCGCCGCGCGCCCGTTAACCCCGCGCGTGCCCCCACAAGTACCCGCACCAGCGCCGTTAACACGCCCGGGTGCGGCGCGCGATCGGTCATGAATCGTTCACGATCGGCGTGGCACCGTGAGCCCATGTCCCCACCGCCGCGGTCACAGCCGACGCCTCCGCTCACCATCGGGGACCTGGTGGTCGATCGCCTGCGGCGCCGCGTCCGCCGCCACGGCGTGCTGCTGAGCATGACGATGCGCGAGTTCTGCGCGCTGGAACTGCTCGCCGAGCGTGCGGGCACCCTGGTCAGCCCGGCCGACATCGCCACCGCCTGTGGCGAATCCGGCGCCGGGACCGGCGTGGGCGAGGTGATCACGAAGCTGAACCGCAAACTGGGCGATCCGCGCATCATCCACGGCTCGGCAGCGGGTTACCTGCTGCACGCCTGAGAACCCCACGGGGGCAAACGGTCCCGTGTGATCCGAACGAGGGGTCGGATCACACGGGTCACCGGATCAGGTCAGGTACCGGTACGCCGGCGAGTTCGGGTCCAGCCGCTGGCCCTGGATCGGCGAGGCCTCCAGCCGCGCGATCAGCGGCTCCAGGCAGTCCGGGCTGCCCAGTTCGATACCGACCAGCGCGGCCCCGGTCTCCCGGTTGTTGCGCTTGACGTACTCGAACAGGGTGATGTCGTCGTCGGGCCCGAGCACCTCGTCGAGGAAGCGGCGCAGCGCACCGGGCTCCTGCGGGAAGTCCACCAGGAAATAGTGTTTCAGGCCCTGATGCACCAGCGAGCGCTCGATCACCTCGCCGTAGCGGGAGATGTCGTTGTTGCCGCCCGACAGCAGGCACACCACCGTCGAGCCCGGCGCCACGTCGATCTCGCGCAGCGCCGCCACCGACAGCGCGCCCGCCGGCTCGGCCACCACGCCCTCGTTCTGGTACAGCTCCAGCATGGCCGTGCAGATCGCGCCCTCGTCCACGTGCATCATGCGGAAAGTGCCCGCGCCGGACTCGGTTTCGGTGCTGGTCAGTAAAGGCAGCGAGGCGTGTGAACGGACCAGGCCGCCGAAGCGCGACACCGCGGTGTAGGGCACCGCGCCGATCCGGCGCACGGCCGCGCCGTCCACGAACGGATCGATCTCGGGCAGCGTGACCGGGCCGCCCGCCACCAGCGCGGCGGTCATGGACGCCGCGCCCGTGGGCTCCACACCCAGGATCGCGGTCTGCGGCGACCGCTCGCGCAGATAGGTGCCGACCCCGGCCAGGCAGCCGCCGCCACCCACCGGCACGATCACCAGATCCGGTGCGCGGCCGAGCTGTTCGAGGAATTCGGCGGCGATGGTGCCCTGCCCGGCCGCGGTGCGCGGATCGTCGAAGGGCGGGACCATGGTGGCCCCGGTGCGGGTCACATCGTCGGCGGCGGCCGCGGCGGCCGCGTCGTAGGTGTCGCCGACCGCGATGAGTTCCACGAATTCCGCGCCGTGCACTCGGATCCGGTCGCGCTTCTGCTTCGGGGTGGTGCGCGGCACGTAGATGCGTCCGCGCACGCCCATCGCCTTGCACGCGAAAGCCACGCCCTGCGCGTGGTTTCCGGCGCTGGCGGTGACCACGCCGGCGGCCTTCTCGTCGTCGGTGAGCTGCGCCATCAGGTTGTAGGCGCCGCGCAGCTTGTAGGACCGGACGGCGGTGAGGTCCTCACGCTTGAGGTAGACCTCCGCGCCGGTCAGCGCCGACAGCCGCGGAATCCGCTGCAGCGGCGTCGGCTCGATAATGTTCGAAATTCGCTTGGCAGCCGCGTCGATCTCGTCCGCCGTCAATTCGGGCAGCGGACCGGACACTTTCTCTGCTACAGCAAGCGGATCAGACATCCGAACATGCTAGCCGGGCGCATGCGACCCGGTGGAGGCAGCGCCCATTTCGGGGGCCGCCTCCGGGATCGGGACGGCGTGTCAGGCGCGCGGGGTGAGGACGAACAGCGGGATCTCGCGGTCCGTCTTCTTCTGATAGGCGTCGTAATCGGGCCAGACCTCGGCGGCCCGCTTCCACCACACCGCCTTCTCGTCGCCGGTGACCTCGCGCGCGTCGTAGTCCTTGACCACGTCGCGGTCGCGCAGTTCCACGTGCGGGTCGGCCTTGATGTTCCAGTACCAGACCGGATGCTTGGGCGCGCCGCCCAGCGAGGCGACCACCGCGTACTCGCCGTCGTGCTCGACGCGCATGAGCGGGGTCTTGCGCAGCTTGCCGGACTTGTTGCCGCGGGTGGTCAGCAGGATGACCGGCACACCCTGCAGGGTGGTGCCCGTGGCGCCTCCGGAGTTCTCGTACTTCTCGGCCTGCTCGCGTGCCCAATCGGACGTGCTGGGTTCGTACTCTCCGTGAAGTGGCATACGACCAGCAACGGCCCGGACTCGTGTGTTGTTCCCGACAGAAAGTTTCGGTTGCCCGAACTTTGGTTCGACGTCTACCCTGACCATATGGCAGTGGTTCACCCTACGGACACCGAACGCGCGGTCGCGCGCGTCGCCGCCGTGGACATCGCCGGGACGGCGTGGCCGGTCTACAAGCTCGAAGCCTTGTTCGCCGGCGTGGTGGTCGCCCTGGCCCTCGCCCTGATCACCGGGTCCGCACAGGCCGCGGTGCTCGGCGCGGCCGTGATCGCGGCCCTGCGCTGGATCGCCGGTTCCGTCCGCCGCTGACAATCTCGTGTGTCCCTCGCTGACGCGAGGGACACACAGGGCAACAAGGGGTGGGCAATCCCCGGCCCGTGGCCTGTCAGCTCGCGAGGCAACCCGGGCCCAGCAGGGCCTTGAGGTCTCCCATGAGCGCCGAGGACGGCGAGACGCGCAGGTTGTCGGCGACCTTCAGCTTGGTGGTGCGGTCGCGGGAGCCGACGTGCTTGATGTGCACGTCCGCGGTGCCTGGGTGGCGAGACAGGACGCGCTTGAGTTCGCCGATCTTGTCGGGGGTGCACAGGCGGGTCGGGATGACCACCTGCAGCGGCTTGTCGACGCCGATCGAGGAAAGGTCCGGCACCACAAGGTCGTTGGCGATCAGCGAGACCCGGTCGTCGCGGGCGTTGACGCGGGCCTTCACCAGCACGATGGCGTCCTCGGTGACGTCCATGCCGTACACCGAATAGGACTGCGGGAAGAACAGCACCTCGATGCCACCGGTCAGGTCCTCGAGCTGCGCCGAGGCCCAGGGCAGGCCGTTCTTGTTCACGCGGCGGGTGACATTGGCGAAGATGCCGCCGATGGTGACCTGCGAGCCGTCCTTGATGTCGCCTTCGAGGATGGCCGGGATATTGGTGTCCGACTGCGCGGTCAGCACGTGCTCGACGCCATTGAGCGGATGCCCGGACACGTAGAGGCCCAGCATCTCCCGCTCCAGGGCGAGCTTGTGCTTGGTCTCCCATTCGTCGTCGGGGACCTTCACATTGAAGACGCTCGCGATCGAGTCGTCGCCCTCGTCCAGGCCGCCGAAGAGGTCGAACTGGCCGATGGCCTCCGCCTTCTTGGTCGACATGCAGGCGTCGATGGCGTCGGAGTGCACCAGCAGCAGGCCCTTGCGCGGATGCCCGAGCGAGTCGAAAGCGCCTGCCTTGATGAGGGATTCGGTGACCTTCTTGGTGCAGGCGATGGCGTCGATCTTGTTCAGGTAGTCGGAGAAGTCGGTGAACTTCGACTTCTCCTTGCGCGCCGCGATGATCGAGGCCACCACGTTCGCGCCGACATTGCGGACCGCGCCCATGCCGAAGCGAATGTCATTGCCCACCGAGGCGAATTCGAGTTCGGACTCGTTGACGTCGGGCGGCAGCACCTGGATGCCCAGGCGGCGGCAGTCGGCCAGATAGACCGCGGCCTTGTCCTTGTCGTCACCGACGGAGGTGAGCAGACCGGCCATGTACTCGGCGGGATAGTTGGCCTTGAGGTAGGCGGTCCAGAACGACACCAGGCCGTAGCCGGCGGCGTGCGACTTGTTGAACGCGTACCCGGCGAACGGGAGGATGGTGTCCCACAACGCCTTCACCGCGGGCTTGGAGAAGCCGTTGGCCACCATGCCCTCCTCGAAGCCCTCGAACTCGGCTTCCAGGATCTCGGCCTTCTTCTTACCCATGGCGCGACGCAGAATGTCTGCTCGACCCAGCGAGTAGCCGGCGACCTTCTGCGCGATCTGCATGATCTGCTCCTGATACACGATCAGGCCGTAGGTATCACGCAGGATGTCCTTCAGCGGCTCTTCCAATTCGGGGTGAATCGGCTTGACCTCTTGCCGCCCGTTCTTGCGGTCGGCGTAGTCGTTGTGCGCGTTCATGCCCATGGGGCCGGGGCGATACAGCGCGAGCACGGCGACGATGTCCTCGAAGCCGGTGGGCTGCATACGGCGCAGCAGATCTCGCATGGCGCCACCATCGAGCTGGAACACGCCGAGAGTGTCACCGCGCGCGAGCAATTCGTAGGTGGCGGCGTCTTCCAGCGGCAGGGTGTCGAGGTCCAGGTCGATGCCGCGGTTGGCCTTCATGTTGACCAGGCAGTCACCGATGACCGTCAGGTTGCGCAGCCCCAGGAAGTCCATCTTCAGCAGGCCGATGGCCTCACACGACGGGTAGTCCCAGCCGGTGATGATCGCGCCGTCCTGGGCGCGCTTCCACACCGGGATCGCGTCCGTCAGCGGCTCGGACGACATGATCACGGCGCAGGCGTGCACACCGGCGTTGCGGATCAGACCTTCGAGACCGCGCGCGGTCTCGTAGATCTTGTTGACGTCCGGATTGGTGTTGATGAGCTCGCGGACCTCGGCGGCTTCCTTGTACCGCTCGTGCTCCGGGTCCATGATGCCCGAGAGCGGAATGTCCTTGGCCATGATCGGCGGCGGCAGCGCCTTGGAGATCTGGTCGGCGATCGCGAAGCCGGGCTGGCCGAACTGCACGCGGGCCGAGTCCTTCAGCGCCGCTTTGGTTTTAATCGTACCGAAGGTGATCACCTGGGCGACGCGGTCGCTGCCCCACTTGTCGGTGGCGTAGCGGACCATCTCACCGCGGCGGCGATCGTCGAAGTCGATATCGATATCGGGCATGGACACGCGCTCGGGGTTGAGGAAGCGCTCGAACAGCAGACCGTGCGGAATCGGGTCGATGTTCGTGATGCCCATGGCGTAGGCGACCAGCGAGCCGGCCGCCGAACCACGGCCCGGGCCGACATTGATGCCGACCGAGCGGGCGTAGGTGATGAGGTCGGCGACGATGAGGAAGTAGGCGGGGAAGCCCATTTCGTTGACGACGCCGATCTCGTAGTCGGCGCGCGTGATGTACTCCGGCGGAACGCCGTTCGGGAAGCGCCGGTCCAGGCCGCGCATGACTTCCTTGCGCAGCCAGCTGCCCTGGGTCTCACCCTCGGGCACCGGGAAGATCGGCATCCGGTCGCGGTGCGCCCAGACGTCGTCGTAGGACTGGACGCGCTCGCCGATGAGGACCGTGTTGTCGCACGCGCCGGGGACCTCCGCGTCCCAGATCGCCCGCATCTCCTCGGCGGACTTGAGGTAGTAGCCGGAGCCGTCGAACTTGAAGCGGGTCGGGTCCGAGAGCGTCTTGCCGGTCTGAATGCACAGCAGCGCTTCGTGATTGCCCGAGTCGTGCTCGTGCACGTAGTGGCAGTCGTTGGTGGCCAGCGGCGGGATGCCCAGCTGCTTGCCGACGTTCAGCAAGCCCTCGCGCACCCGGCGTTCGATGGACAGGCCGTGATCCATGATCTCGAGGAAGAAGTTCTCGGGGCCGAAGATCTCCTGCCACTTGGCGGCGGCCTCGAGGGCCTCGCGCTCGTGGCCCAGGCGCAGGCGGGTCTGCACCTCACCGGACGGGCAGCCGGTGGTGGCGATGATGCCCTCGGCGTGCTCGGCGATGATGTCGGCGTCCATCCGCGCCCACTTGCCCAGCTGGCCTTCGATGGAGGCGAGGCTGGACAGCTTGAACAGGTTGCGCAGACCGGTCGCGTTCTCCGCGACCATGGTCATGTGGGTGTAGGAACCCGAACCGGAGACGTCGTCGCCCTTCTGCGACGGGTCGCCCCACAGCACGCGCTTGGTGTTGAACCGGGACTCGGGCGCGATGTAGGCCTCGATGCCGATGATCGGCTTGATGCCCTGCTTCTTGGCGGAGTTGTAGAACTCCGAGGCGCCGTACATATTGCCGTGGTCGGACATGCCGACGGCGGTCATTCCCAGCCGGGTCGCCTCTTTGAACAGGGGCGTGATCTTCGCCGCGCCGTCGAGCATCGAGTACTCGGTGTGGTTGTGGAGATGGACGAATGATCCCGACGAGGCTGACACCCGGACATACTATGCGGCCCCACCGACGAGTTCCGCAGCCACGCGGGGGCGCCTCCGATGATCGGCGTGGCGGGCCCTGCGTGTCGTGGCAGAGGTCACCCGGAGCCGCTCGCTGGCATCGGGTTCAGGCGGCGGCGGGCCGGGCGAGGGTCGTGGTGCGGCGCGCCGCGTTGGCGCCCCGCACCGCCAGCGGCAGCACCCATGCCGACGCGATCTGGTCCAGGCTCATGGCCCCGATTCCGAGCCGATTGTGGACGAATCCGACCGACAGGCCCAGCCGGGGTTCCGCCCAGCCGAAGGACCCGCCCAATCCGATGTGCCCGAAGCCGGCGAGCGCCCCCGGCACCGGCAGCGAGTGATAGCCCATGTGCCACATCATCGGGATGTAGAACAGCGCGTGGTCGAGCCGATAGGTCTCCACCTGCCGCATGGCCGCGATGGTCTCCGGCGACAGGAACCGGCGGCCTTCGTGCATGCCCTCGTTGGCGAGCGCCCCGTACACGGTGGCCAGTCCGGTGGCGGTGCAGACGCCGTTGCCCGCGCCCAGTTCGGTGTGCAGGATCGGCGGGTCCTCGCCCTCGAGCAGTTGATCGAGGCCGGGCAGGAACAGCGCCCGCGCCGCCGCGCCGACCGCGCCGGGCAATGAGTACGCGCGGCCCAGCACCAGCGAGACGTAGTTGGCGCCGACGGCCGACAGCTTGTTGCCGCTCAGCACCGCGGCGCTGGTCGGCGATCCCGCCGGGGGCAGGCCCAGGTGGATGCCCTCCGCGCCCAGCGGTTCGGCGACCTCGGTGCGGATCAGTTCGGCCATGCCGCGCCCGGTGACCGCGCGGGCCAGCCCGGCGAGCAGCCAGCCGAAGGTGAGCGCGTGATAGGTCGGGACGCCCAGCAGGTGATCGGGTTTCGCGGCGGCCAGCTGGTCTTCCATCATGCGGTGGTCGAGCACGTCGTCGAGGCCGCGCGCGATCTCGGGCAGCCCGTAGAGTCCGGCGCGATGGGACAGCAACTGCCGCACCGTGATTCGCCCCTTGCCGTTGGCCGCGAATTCCGGCCAGTAGTGGGCGACGGGGGCGTCGTAGTCGAGGAGGCCGCGGTCGGCGAGCCGGTGGATGACGGTGGCCGCGATGCCCTTGGTGGCGGAGAAGACGATGGCCCCGGTATCGGCGTCCCAGGCCCGGCCCGGCGCGGCCTCCCCCGTCCAGATCCGCACCAGCGGCGCCCCGCGCAGGTGCACCGTGAGCGCGCCCCCGGCGCCCGGGTGACCGCCGACCATGCGGGCGAAAGTGCGAACCAGCGGGCCGAATTCGGCGGCCGCGTAACCACCCACCGTGGCGGGCAGGTCGACGAGCCCCGTAGCGTCATTGCTCACGGAATCCACGGTACGAGTGACCAGTCACCGAGGGCAATGACGACACCGCGAGAGTTACTGTCGTTGGCCCAGTGGTTATCCAGGATGGCCGGGTAGTGACCTCGGCGTTATCGACGCGAGGTTTACCGAGATCAGCGGGGTGACGGTGGGGTATCGGTAGGCTGAAGCGCATGCGGAAGCCGTGGTCGATGGTTGCGGCGGCGCTGGTCGTGATCGCCGCGCTGGTCGCCGGATGTTCGTCGTCGAAACAGGAGAGCGCCCCGCCGGTCCCGCTGACCGGGGACTGGCACGGCACGATCGAAGTGCCCGATCAGCCGCTGGCGGTGGGCGTCAGCTTCACCGCGGACGGCACGGCCACCATCGACATTCCGACGCAGGGCGTGGTGGACGGGCCGTTGAGCGACGTGCGGACCGGCGCGGACGCCGTGACCTGGACGATCACCAAGATTCCGGGCAAGCCGTCGTTCCAGGGCGTCTACGACAAGGGCGCCGACAGCATCAAGGGGCAGTTCACCCAGTCCGGGCAGTCGTTCCCGCTGACCCTGACCCACGGCAAGGTCGAGGGGCCGCCGCGACCGCAGGAACCGAAGCCCCCATTCCCGTACAAATCCGAGGATGTCAGCTATCGCAGCGGTGACATCACGATCGCGGGAACCCTGACCGAGCCGCAGTCGGGCGGGCCGTTCCCGGCGGTGCTGCTGATCAACGGCAGCGGAGCCAACGACCGCGATGAGGAACTGCTGGGCCACAAGCCGTTCCTGCTGCTCGCCGACACCCTCACCCGAGCGGGGTACGCGGTGTTGCGGACCGACAAGCGCGGTGTCGGCCAGACCGGTGGGCGGCTGAACAGCGCGACCTACAGCGATCTCACCGACGACATCGCCGCCGGAATGACCTTCCTGCGCGGCCGTTCCGATATCGACGCCCGGCGGATCGGGCTGCTCGGGCACAGCGAGGGCGGGTATCTCGCACCGCTGTACGCGCGGCGACCCGACAGCGGAGTCGCCTTCGTGATCATGATGGCGGGCCCGGCGGTGCCCGGTTCCGAGGTGCTGCTGGAACAGAATCGGCTGATCCTGACCGCGCAGGGAGCGACGCCGGAGCAGGTCGGCAAGCAGGTCGGATTCACCTCGACGCTGTCATCGGTGCTGTGCAAGGGCGATCTGGTGGCCGCCAAGGACTATGTGCGCCAGCACAATGACACCCTCCCCGCGGACGAACGGCTCTCCGAGGAGGCCATGGACGAGGTGGTGTCGCCGTACATGGCGGCCCTGGTCTGCTACGACCCGGCCCCGGCGCTGTCGGCGCTGCGGGTTCCGGTGCTGGCGTTCTACGGCAGCAAGGATCTCCAGGTGCCCGCGGCCCAGAACGAGGGCCCGGCGCGGACGCTGCTGGCCGCGGATCCGGACGCGACCGTGACCGTGTTCGACGGTCTCAATCACCTGATGCAGCCCGCCGACAAGGGCACGCCGGACGAGTACGCCCGGATCGAGACCACCATCGACCCGCAGGTGCTGACCACCGTGACCGGCTGGCTGACCCAGCGCTTCCCGCCCGGCCACTGAACCGACCGCCCGATTCGCCCGTATGAACCGAAAGAGTGGCGGACGAGCCAACCGATTGCGAGAGTGGTGTCGTGGGATTCTACGAGGATCGAGTCGTGCCCCGGCTGGTCGACCTGTGCTGCGGCGCGAAGAACATGAACGGCGAACGCCGGCGGGTCTGCGCCGGACTCCAGGGCCGGGTCGTCGAGATCGGCTTCGGATCCGGGCGCAATGTGCCGTTCTATCCGGAGACCGTGAAGTCGGTGAGCGCGGTCGAGCCCGCCGATCTCGGCTGGCGAATGGCCGCCGGACGAGTGGCCGCGTCGACGATTCCGGTGGAACGCGCCGGGCTGGACGGGCAGGCACTGCCGTTCGCCGACAACAGTTTCGATTCCGCGCTGTCGACGTGGACGCTGTGCACGATTCCCGATGTCGACGCCGCGCTCACCGAGGTGCGCCGAGTGCTGGTGTCCGGCGGCACTTTCCATTTCGTCGAGCACGGCCTGGCGCCGGATCCGGGTGTCCGGAAATGGCAGCACCGGCTGGACCCCCTCGAGCAGAAGATCGCCGGTGGCTGCCATCTCAACCGCGATATCCCCGGACTGATCGAAGCCGCGGGTTTCGAGATCCGCGATATCGACCGGTACTACCAGCAGGGCCCCAAGCCCTGGGTGGCGTTCTCCCTGGGCACCGCGGTCGCTCCGTAGCGGTTATTCCGCCTGCGGCCAGCCGCCGTAGGGGACGGTGATCAATTCCATGAAGTGGCCGACGGGATCGAGGAAATAGATCCCCCGGCCCCCGTCATTGTGGTTGATCTCGTTGACGCCCTGCTGCCGCGGATCGGCCCAGTACGTCATGCCGTACCGCTTGATCTTGGCGTACGCCGCGTCGAACTCGTCCTCGGAGACCAGGAACGCGTAATGCTGCGGCTGCGGTTGACCCTCGAAACCCGGTGGCAGATTGGCGAAGTCGAAGGTGACACCGTTCCCGACGGAAATCGGAATGAACGGCCCGTACGGCTTGCCCACCTCCATCCCGAGGATATCCGCCCAGAATTCGGCGGAAACCCGATTGTCCGTGCACGCGACAATGGTGTGATTGAACTGGATAGTGATAGGAATTCTCCTGTGTTCGTGGCGATCCCGACCCTGGACCGGTACAAGTCGGCCGACAGGAGCACCGCCACTGATTCGACGGTAACCAGGTGCCCGAGAATTCGCCAAGGGCGGTGTGGCGACCCTCACACGAGCATGCCGCGCCCGGACGGTCATGCGCGCCGGGGCGCGGAGTACTCCTGTTCCGGGCGGCCGGTACTGCCGTAGCGCAGCTGCATTCGCAGGTCACCGGCACCGACCAGGTTCGCCAGATAGCGTTGCGCGGTGGCGCGGGAGATGCCGATGGCGGCCGCCACCTGAGCCGCCGACATGGCGGCGTCGGCGTCGCGGACCGCTTGCAGCACCAGATCTTTCGTCGGCGAGGCGGCCGCCGACGCGGCCGACACGCCGGCCGGGGACGTCGCGGGGCGCAGGGCCGCCAGCGCGGCATCGACATCGGCGGCGGTCACCTCCGGGCCCGAGAGCAGTCGCCGATAGCGCGCGTAACCGGCCAGCCGGGTGGCGAGCGCCGCGTGATCGAACGGCTTCACCAGATAGCCGAGGGCGCCGGCCGACAGTGCGGCCCGCACCGTGGCCGATTCCGTTGCGGCGGTGAGCATCATGGCGTCGCAGGTGAGCTCGCGGACCAGGTCGACGCCGGAGCCGTCGGGCAGGTAGACGTCCACCAGCGCCAGCTCGAACGGGCCCTCGGCCAGTGCGGCGCGCGCGGCGGCGATCGAGTTCACGGTGGCTCCGACCGCGAATCCGGGGAGTGCGGAGACGATTCCGGCGTGCAGGTTCGCGACGCGGAAGTCGTCGTCGACCACCAGGACGGTCAGTTCTCCTCGGCCCACGCCGGCTCCTCCTCGGTCAGTACGCCCGGCATGCGGGCGATGAACTCCGCTCCCCGCAGCCGGGACTCCTCGTCCACTGGATCCTCGCCTGACCCACCGGGGTCTCCGAGCAGTACCTCGCCGCCGCGGGCGCGCGCCACCTGGCGCGCGAGTGCCAGGCCCAGGCCGCGCCCGCCGGGTCCGCCACCGGATTTGGTCGAGACCCCTTCGGCGAAAATCGAATCCGCGAGCTCGGACGGTACGCCTGCCCCGCTGTCGGCCACCGCGAGGTGCAAGGTGTCGCCGTCGCGCACCAGCTCGACCTCCACCACCGGTTCGCCGCCGGGGGCCGGGGCGCCGCCCGCCGCGTCGATGGCGTTGTCGACGAGATTGCCGAGCACCGTCGTGACGTCCACGGGGGCGGCGAGATTCGCGTCGACCCAGGTGTTGGGGCCGAGGCGGAGCTGGACGCCCTGTTCGCGGGCGTGGGCGGCCTTGGCGGCCAGGAAGGCTTGCAGGTAGGGGTCTCTGATGGTGTCGATGCCCGGCAACGTGGTGCCGAGCGGTCCCGATCCCAGCAACTCCTCGAGGTAGCGGGCGGCCTCGCCGGGGCGGCCGGTGTGGAGGAGGCCGTAGAGGAGGTGGAGGCGGTTAGCGAATTCGTGGCGCTGGGCGCGCAGGACGGTGCTCATGGTGGAGACGGCGTCGAGCTGGCGGGTGAGGGATTCGACGTCGGTGCGGTCGCGGACGGACAGGACCGCGCCGAGCGCGCGGGTGTCGCGAGTGACGGTGCGGGCGGTGACGACCACGATGCGGTCGCCGACGGCGGCCTGGACCGGGTTGCCGTCGGCGGCGCGGAAGGCTTGCAGGACACGGGGAGTCAGGCCGATGGAGTCGATTCCGCTGCCGGGCGCGGGATCGATGCCGAGCAGACGGCGGGCCTCGTCGTTGACGACGGTGATCCGGGATTTCGCGTCGGCGGCGACCACGCCCTCGCCGATGCCGTGCAGGACGGCGTCCTGCTCACGAACCAGGTCGGCCAGATCGGCGGGTTCGAGGCCGAGGGTCAGGCCGTGCCAGCGACGGGCCAGCAACACCGAGCCGGCGATACCCGCCAGCAGCGCGCCGCCGACCAGCAGACCGGCCCGGCGCAGATCCCGCAGCAGCTGATCGTGCACGGCCGCGGTCGAGATGCCGACACTCACCTCGCCCACGACGCGACCGGGACCCGACTGCGCGCCTGGCGGCGAGCCCTGCGGATCCGGTTGCAGGACCGGAACTTTCGCCCGGACCGATTCGCCGAGGGTGCCGTGTTCCTGGATCACGACCTCGCCGCCGCCCAGGGCGCGGGAGGGATCGGTGCTGACCATCTCGCCGAGGCGGGCGCGGTCGGGGTGGGCCAGGCGGATGCCCGCGTCGTCGGTGATCACGACGAACAACGCATCGGTGCGCAGCCGGGCGCTGTCGGCGATCCGCTCGAGTTCTCCGTCGGCGAGTTCCGCCCTCAGGCCCGGGCCGGTCGGAAGCGGGCTGTCCGCGTAGTGTGCGACGTCGGCGCGGACCTGCGGGTCGGAGGCGACGGTGCGGGCGATGGCCAAGGCGCGCTGCCCGTATTCGCCCGAGAGGCGGTCGCCGCTGACGTAGGCGAAGACGCCGAAGGCCAGGCCGACGGTCAGACCCACCACCGCGATCTGCAACAGCAGGATCTGCGTCCGGAGCCGGACGGAACGCGGGCCAGGCGATAACACGACGCCAGTGTAGACAACCCTCCGCAAACGCCTGAGCAGAATGCGCAAAACGGTCGAATCGCTGCTTGTGTGACTTGCGCGCACAACCGGGTGGAGTGTGACCCGGCACACGTAGCTTCGCTTCGACGCCGCAGCGGCGGCACTGGAACGGAGCGGTAATGAGCACAACGACCACGGAGCGCGGTGGCACGACGCCACCGATCGAGCCGGCACCCCTGATCGAATTGCGCGGCGCGACCAAGCGGTTCCCCGGCAACAACGGCGGCATCCACACCGCGGTGCGCGACCTGAACTTCACCGTCGCCGCGGGTGAGTTCGTCGCCGTCGTCGGCCCCACCGGCTGCGGCAAGTCGACCACGCTGTCGCTCGTGTCGGGCTTGGAGCCGGCCTCGGCCGGTCGAACCCTGGTGCGCGGCAAGGATGTCCGCGGCATCCCGGACGGCGTCGGCTACATGTTCCAGCAGGACGCGGTGCTGCCGTGGAAGTCGGTGCTCGAGAACGTGGCGCTGGGCCCGAAGTTCCGGGGCGTCGGCAAGTCCGAGGCGCGCGAGCGGGCGGCCCGCTGGGTGCGCACGGTCGGGCTCGGCGGGTTCGAGAACTACTACCCGCATCAGCTGTCCGGCGGTATGCGCAAGCGGGTGGCGCTGGCCCAGACCCTGGTCAACGACCCCGAGATCATCCTCATGGACGAGCCGTTCAGCGCCCTGGACGTGCAGACCCGCCAGCTCATGCAGGACGAACTGCTGCGCGTGTGGTCGGGCTCGGACGGCTCCGACGCCCGGAAGGACGCCGGGGGCCGGGAGAAGGGCCGGGCGGCGGTCATTTTCGTGACCCACGACCTGGAAGAGGCCATCGCCCTCGCCGATCGGGTCGTCGTCATGACCGCAAGTCCCGCGACGGTGTGCGGCGATTTCGAGGTCACGCTGGACCGGCCGCGCGATGTCGAGGAGGTGCGGCTCACCGAGGAGTTCCGCGACCTCTACAAGGAGATCTGGGAAACGCTGCGCGATCAGGTCGAGGCGGCTCGCACGAAGGGAGCGGCCCGTGTCGCTTGACGCATCGACGCTCGATGTCATGGACAAGACCGCCACCGCACCGGAATTCGAGGTGGAGACCGAGGAGCAGATCCTCGCGCGGGTCCGCTCGCAGGCCCGCCGGAACACGATCCGCACCTGGGGTCTGCGCGCCCTGATCGTGGCCGTGTGGCTGGGTTCCTGGCAGCTCACCGCCACCTACTGGATCGACCCGTTCTTCTACTCCAAGCCGTCGCTGATCTGGGACCGCCTGGTCGAATGGTTCACCGAGGGAACCCAGTTCGGTTCGATCTGGCTGCAGCTGTACACCACCGTGCAGGAGGCGGTGCTGGGCTTCGCCATCGGCACCATCGCGGGCATCGTGCTGGGCGTGCTGCTGGGCCGCTCCCGCTACTGGGCCGATGTGCTGGCCCCGTTCATCAAGGCGCTCAACGCGGTCCCGCGCATCGTGCTGGCCTCGCTGTTCATCATCTGGTTCGGGCTGGGATTGCAGTCCAAGGTGGCCACGGTGGTGGTGCTGGTGTTCTTCGCGGTGTTCTTCAACGCCTTCACCGGCGCGCGTGAGGTCGACGGCAATGTGATCGACAATGCCCGCATCCTGGGCGCGAGCCGCCGTCAGGTGCTGGGCTCGATCGTGCTGCCCAGCGCCACCACCTGGATCCTGTCGTCGCTGCACACGGCGTTCGGTTTCGCGCTGATCGGCGCGGTGGTCGGCGAGTACGCCGGCGCCAGCAAGGGTCTGGGCCTGCTGATCAGCAACGCCCAGGGCACGTTCGACGCGGCGGGCATCTACGCGGGCATGATCATCATCACCGTGGTGGCGCTGGTCGCCGAATGGCTGATCGGACTCGCGGAGAACCGGCTGCTGAAATGGCGTCCGTCGCAGGCCGGTTCGGGACACGGGATCTGAGCCATGAAGTACCGCAAGCATATCGCCGTGATCCTGCTCGCCGTCGGCTCGCTGCTGCTGGCGACCGGCTGCCGCGACTCCCGCACCATTCCGACCGCGAACGGGCGGCCGCAGATCACCATCATGGTGGGCGGCCTGGAGAAGGTCATCTACCTGCCCGCCATGCTGACCGAGCGGCTCGGCTTCTTCCGGGCCAACGACCTCGACGTGCAGCTGCTGGGTGAGCAGTCCGGCGCGAACGCCGAGACCGCGCTGCTCACCGGTGACGTGCAGGCCGTGGTCGGCTTCTACGACCACACCATCGACCTGCAGGCCAAGGACCAGTGCCTGAAGACGGTGGTGCAGTTCGCGGACGTGCCCGGCGAGGTGGAGCTGGTGTCCGAGGACGACGCCGCCGCGATCAAGTCGCCGGCGGACTTCAAGGGCCGGAATCTGGGTGTCACGTCGCTGGGGTCGTCCACCGACTTCCTCACCCAGGCGCTGGCCGGGCAGGCCGGGCTGGGGACCTCCGACTACACGCGGGTGAAAGTCGGTGCGGGACAGACCTTCATCGCGGGCATGAACCACGACGGCATCGACGCGGGCATGACCACCGATCCGACCGTCGCCAAGATGGTCTCCTCCGGGGACGCCCGGGTGCTGGTGGACATGCGCAACGAGCAGGGCACCCGGGCGGCGCTCGGCGGACTGTATCCGGCCGCGTCGCTGTACATGCGGTGCGAGACCGTGCAGGCGCATCCGGAGATCGTGCAGCAGCTCGCGAACGCGTTCGTGGAGACGCTGCGCTGGATCAAGACCCACTCCCCCGAGGAGATCGCCGCCGAGATGCCCGCCCAGTACGCGGGCGGCGATCCGAAGCTGTACGTCAAGTCCATCACCGACTCGATCAGCATGTTCAACGGTGACGGCCTGATGAAACGCGAAGGCGCGGAGAACGTCCTGCGCATCCTCGGCCAGTACTCCCGCAATGTGGCGCCCGTCAAGGACCGCATCGACCTGGACGCCACCTACACCAACGAGTTCGCCGGCAAGGCCCAGGGCGCCCGCCAACCCTGACCCGGCCGCCCGGAACCGCACACCGCATGAGGGGGTGTGCGGTTCCGGGCTAGGCGGAGGTCTTCGCGGCGCGGCGCGAGCGGCGCAGGGCGTCGGCGGTGAAGATGGCCAGCGCCAGCCAGATCAGCGCGAAGCCCGCCCAGCGGGAGGCGGGCATCGGTTCGTGGCCGACGGCCACACCCCAGGTCAGCTGGAGCGCTGGCGTCAGGTACTGCAGGATTCCCATGGTGGACAACGGGACTCGCGGCGCGGCCAGGGCGAACAGCACCAGCGGGACCAGGGTCACCGGACCGGTCAGCATGAGCAGCCCGGTGTGCCCGGCCGCGGAGCCGAAGGTCGCGTTGCCGGTGAGCGCGATGACGATGACGGCGATCAACGCGAACGGCGCGGCCGCCAGCCCCTCCGCCGCCAACCCGGGCAGCGCGTCCAGCCGGATCACCTTCTTGACCAGACCGTAGGTGGCGAACGAGCAGGCCAGGATCAAGGCGATCCACGGCGGCCGCCCGTAGTCGACGGTCAGCACGATCACCGCGGTCGCGCCCAGCCCGAGCGCCACCCACTGCGGGGCGCGCAGCTTCTCGCGGAAGATGAGGACGCCGAACGCCACCGTCACCAGCGGGTTGATGAAATAGCCGAGCGCGCACTCCACCACGTGATGCGAGATGACCCCGTACACATAGGTGCCCCAGTTCAGTGAGATGGCGGCCGAGGCCACCGCCGCCAGCCGCCAGGTCCGCGCGTCGATCCGCCGCAGTTCCCCGAGCCGCCCGGCGACCAGCAGCGCCAGCAGCGCGACGACCAGGGTCCACAGGATCCGCTCGGCCAGCACCTCCCCCGCGCTCGCGAAGGACAGCAAACCGAAGAACGCGGGAAACAGACCCCACAGGAAGTACGCGCCGATCCCGAACGCGATCCCGGCGTCCCGCTCGCCGCCGTGGCGCGCGAATCGGCCACGCCACCCGCGCTCGGCCGTCACCGTCGCGGCACCCGCGGCCGGGTGCGGGGCGGGGGACTTCGGATGCTGATGTCCTTCGGCCACTCGATTACGTTAGCGTGCGCAACAAGTCCTTTTCCCGATGTCCGATTTGTCGGATTTGCCCGTGACCTGGCACAGCGCACATTCTCGACACCGCTGAATTCAGCTACACCTGGGTTAACGGCGCGGAAGGGCTAGCCTGGTCGGCATGTCGATCACCGCGCAGGCAGCGAGTCCGCCGAGCCCACCCGCGCTGGGGCTCACCTCCGCCGAGGTGGAGCAGCGGCGGCGGGACGGGCTGACCAATGACGTGCCGGAACGGGCCAGCCGGTCGGTCAAGGACATCGTCAGGGCGAACGTCTTCACCCGGATCAACGCCATCCTCGGCGTGCTGTTCATCCTGGTGCTGGCCACCGGATCGATCATCGACGGCATGTTCGGCCTGCTGATCATCGCCAACAGCGCGGTGGGCATCATCCAGGAGATCCGGGCCAAGAACACCCTCGACAAGCTGGCCATCGTCGGACAGGCCAAACCGATGGTGCGGCGCGACGGGCAGGCCACCGCGGTCACGCCGCAGGAGGTCGTGCTCGACGACATCATCGAACTCGGCCCCGGCGACCAGATCGTCGTCGACGGCGAGGTGATCGAGACCGAACTCCTCGAGGTCGACGAGTCGCTGCTCACCGGTGAGGCCGACCCGATCGACAAAACCCGTGGCGCGCAGATCATGTCGGGCAGCTTCGTGGTGTCCGGCAGCGGCGCGTACCGGGCCACCAAGGTCGGCAAGGACGCCTACGCCGCCAAACTCGCCGACGAGGCCAGCAAGTTCACCCTGGTCAAGTCCGAGCTGCGCAGCGGTATCGACACCATCCTGAAAGTCATTACCTACCTGCTGATCCCGGCGGGTCTGCTGTCCATCTACAACCAGCTGTTCTCCTCCAAGGAATCCTGGCGGCCCGCGGTCAACGGCATGGTCGCCGCCCTGGTGCCGATGGTGCCCGAGGGCCTGGTGCTGATGACCTCCATCGCCTTCGCCGTCGGCGTGGTCCGGCTCGGCGCGCGCAAGTGCCTGGTGCAGGAGCTGCCCGCCATCGAGGGCCTGGCCCGGGTGGACGTGGTGTGCGCCGACAAGACCGGCACGCTCACCGAGAACGGCATGCGGCTGGCCGAGATCCGGCCGGTCGACGACGCCGGACAGGCGGTGGACCCGGCGAACGACGGCCAGGCCCCCGAGGAGTTGCGCCGCGTGCTGGCCGCCCTCGCCGCCGACGACCCGCGCCCCAACGCGTCCGTCCTCGCCATCAAGGAAGCCCTGCCGGACGCCCCCGGCTGGCAGTCCACCGGTCTCGCGCCGTTCTCCTCCGCCAAGAAGTGGAGCGGCATGTCCTACGGCGAGCACGGCAACTGGCTGATGGGCGCGCCCGACGTGCTGCTGGACCCGGACACCGAGATCGCCGCCACCGCACAGGAGATCGGGGCCAAGGGCCTGCGCGTGCTGCTGCTGGCCCGCAGCGACCGCCCGGTCGACGCGCCCGACGCGCCCGGCCAGGTCACTCCGGCGGCGCTGGTGGTGCTGGAGCAGAAGGTGCGCCCCGACGCCAAGGGCACCCTCGAATACTTCGCCTCCCAGCATGTTTCGACCAAGGTCATCTCCGGCGACAACGCGGTGTCGGTGGGCGCGGTCGCGTCCTCGCTCGGGCTGAGCGGCGGCGACGATCCGGTCGACGCGCGCACGCTGCCGACCGACCAGAACGAACTCGCGGACGTGCTCGACGAGAAGACCGTCTTCGGCCGGGTCCGCCCGGACCAGAAGCGCGCCATGGTCGGAGCGCTGCAGTCGCGCGGGCACACCGTCGCCATGACCGGCGACGGCGTCAACGACGTGCTCGCCCTCAAGGACGCCGACATCGGCGTAGCCATGGGCTCGGGCAGCCCCGCCACCCGCTCGGTGGCGCAGATCGTGCTGCTGGACAACAAGTTCGCGACCCTGCCGTACGTGGTGGCCGAGGGCCGCCGGGTGATCGGCAATATCGAGCGGGTCTCCAACCTGTTCCTCACCAAGACCGTCTACTCGGTGGTGCTGGCGTTCCTGGTCGGCATCGCGGGCATCGGGTCGCAGATCTTCCACTACAAGGCGATCGGCTACCCGTTCCTGCCGCGCCACGTGACGATCGCCGCCTGGTTCACCATCGGCATCCCGGCCTTCATCCTGTCGCTCGCGCCCAACAACGAACGCGCCCGTACCGGATTCGTCGGCCGCGTCATGCGTTTGGCGATCCCGTCCGGCGTGGTGATCGGCGTGATGACCTTCATCTCCTACCTGATCGCCTACCGGGGACCCGACGCCGGGGACACCGCGAAGGTGCAGGCGGGCACGACGGCGCTGATCACGCTGCTGATCATCGCGGTGTGGGTGCTGGCCATCGTGGCCCGGCCGTGGAACTGGTGGAAGATCCTGCTGGTCGCGGGTTCCGTTGCGGGATACCTGATCCTGTTCGCGGTGCCGTTCACCCGGCACTTCTTCAAGCTGGATCCGTCCAATGTCGCGCTGACCACCTCGGCGGTGGTGTGCGGCGCGATCGGTGTGGTGCTGGTCGAGGTGGCGTGGTGGCTCAGCGCCAGGTATCTCGGCGACACCCCGCACAACGCACCGGCGGTCGTGGACGAAAACGACTGAATCGCACGATGTTCCGGAGCGGCGGCGCACCCCACGGTGCGCCGCCGCTCCGACGTTTCCAAACTGGTCGCATGGTTTGGCTCGCCGGGTGGTCGGCCGTCCTGGGCAGCGATCGAAATCGCAGGTACCTTGTGCCACATGGAGGTCTTGCTGCATCAGCTCGACGCATTCGCCGACGCGCCGTTCTCCGGCAACCCCGCGGCGGTCATGCCGCTGCTGTCGTGGCTGCCCGACGAGCTGCTGCAGCGGCTGGCCGAGGAGAACAACCTCGCCGAGACCGCCTTCTACACCTCCGCGCTACCCGTGGAAGCGGGTGTGCCGCCGGACAACTCGCCCGCCTTCCACCTGCGCTGGTTCACCCCCACCGTGGAGGTCGACCTGTGCGGGCACGCCACCATGGCCACCGCCGCCCAGATCCTCGACGACATGCACCCCGGCGCGGACCGGGTGCACTTCTACACCCGCAGCGGCTGGTTGCGCGTCGACCGCGACCGCGACGACCTGGTGCTGGACCTGCCGTCGGTGGCGTCGGTGGAAATCGATGCGCAGGAGGAACTTCCGCACCGGCTCGCCGAGGCGCTGGGCGTGCGGCCGCTGCGCGCCTTCGAGGGCACCGACGTGGTGCTGGTCGTCACCGCCGAACACGAAGTGCGCGAATCCCGCCCGAACTTCGCCGCCTTCCCCGACCTGAAACGCGCCGCCATCCTCACCGCCGAAGGCACCGAGGTGGATTTCGTCTCCCGCGTCTTCGCCCCCGGCCAGGGCATTCCCGAAGACCCGGTCACCGGCTCCGCGCACGCCCAGCTCACCCCGCTGTGGAGCCGCGAACTGGGCCGCACCAGCCTCACCGCCCGCCAGCTCTCCCGCCGCGGCGGCTCCCTGCGCTGCACGCTGACCGGCGACCGCGTCCGCCTGACCGGCCGCTGCCGCCGCTACCTCGACGGCGTCGTCCGCATCCCGGACTGAGACCCGCGTCAGCGCGCGACGATCCGCCGGGTGAGCGTGTCCAGATCGTCGGCCCGGTAGCCGGGGTAGCCGTGGATGATCTCCCGCCACTCCGCGGGCACGGCCGACGCGCCCCAGCGGGCCCCGAGCAGGCCGCCCGCGATGGCCGCGGTGGTGTCGGTGTCGCCGCCCGCGCGGACCGCCAGTTCCAGTGCGGCCGGCAGGGTTTCGGCGTGGGTGATCGCCCACCACGCGGTCTGCAGGGCGTGCACCACCCAGCCGTTCTTGGCGAAGTCGGCCGGGACTCCAGTTTCGGCCTTGTCCAGCAACGGTTCCCAGAAGCCGGTGTCCACCTGCGACAGCGCCTCCCGCAGGCCGTCGTAGGTGCCGAACAGCACGGCATGGCGAATGGCGAGGGTCCAGAGTTTGCACGCCTGCATGGCCTGCATGTCGTAGTGGGTCAGGGAGCTCACCAGTTTGGCTGCCTTGCCGCACTTCTCGGCATCGTCGAGATAGGCGAGGGCGACCGGGGCGGTGCGCATGAGCGACCCGTTGCCCGCCGTGAGCCCCGGCAGATCGTGCGCGCGCAACTGCATGGCCCGGCCGGTCCGATCGCGGTGCTCGAGCACCTGCCGGGTCTGGTTCCCGATATCGACGGGCTTGGAGTCCCACCACGCCACGAATTCGGCGGCCACCGCGTCCAGCCCTTCCGGACCGGACAGGTCGCCCGCCACCGCCGCCGCGCGGGCCACCGCGATCGCCATGGCGGTGTCGTCGGTCCACTCCCCCGGCGCCCAACGGAACGCCCCGCCGCCCTTCATCCGGATCTCCACGTCGGGACCGGGATGGGTGAACTCGTACCCGGCACCCAGCGCATCCCCCGCCGCGGTCCCCACCAGCACGCCCAGCGCCCGATCAGCCTGCTCCGGCGTCAATTCCATCCGCATTCGCCTCTTCCGCCTCCGATGCCGTCGGCATCGATCCGCCACGCGTATCCGATCCACCACGACGTTACCCACCCCGGGGCCACGCCGACCCGGGCATCCGCGGTCTTCCCGGGTTCTGGACTACCCTCGGAATCACTCCGGTGCAGTGTCGCCGCCGCTGTCGTTCCGTGCACTCCCTCCCGCCACTCGGATGCCAGATCCGGAGGTTCTGCCGATGAAGAACCAGCTCGCCGGCCATTCCGACCGGGCCGCCCCACTGACCACGCCCCTGGCCCCCGTACCCGGGTCCGGCCACATCTTCGACGTCAACCGCCGCCTGAGCACCGTCGACATGGACGAGAACCAGCACCTGCGCATCGACGGCGTCGCCCGCCACCTGCAGGACGCCGGAGTCGACCACCTCGCGCATATCGGCGCGCTCGAATCCCACCCGCACTGGATCGTGCGGCGCACCGTCATCGACGTGCTGCGACCGATCACCTGGCCCACCCGGCTACGCGTGCGCCGCTGGTGCTCCGGCGTCTCCCCGCGCTGGTGCGCCATGCGCGTGCGTATCGACTCCGACACCGGCGGCCTGGTCGACACCGAGGGCTTCTGGATTCACATGAACAAGGCGACGATGAGCCCTTCCCGTCTCACCGATGACTTCTTCGACCTCATGGCCTCCACCACCGACGACCGTCGCCTGCGCTGGCGTCAATGGCTCGATGCCCCCGCGCCCGGGGCCGACGGCACCCGATACTCCCTGCGGCGCACCGACACCGACCACTTCCGGCACATCACCAACACCGCGTACTGGCATGTCGTCCACGAATTCGCGTCCGGCACACCCGAACTCACCCGCGGCCCGCACCGCTACATCCTCGAATACAACAAGCCGATCCGCTTCGGCGAACCCCTCGACATCCACGCCGTACCCGCCCCCGACGCGCTCACCCTCTGGTTCACCGTCGGCCAGGACACGCGCGCCATCGCCCAACTCCGCCCCCTGGAGGACGCCTGATGCTGCCCGCCCCCGTCTCCGCCGAGGATCTCAATATCTACGGCCAGGCCGACCTGCCCTGGGACCGTGTCCGCAAAGCCCTCGACATGGCGATCGGCCTCCCCGAGACGGCCGAATTCCTCGGCACGGTAAGCGCTTCCGGCAAGCCCAGCTCCGCCGGAATCGGCTGCGTGGAATCCGACGGCCATCTCTACTTCACCAGTGGCGCCGCCACCAGGAAGTCCCGGAACCTGGCCTCGAACCCGAACTGCACGCTCTCACTCCGCCTCCCCGGAGTGGACCTGGTCCTCTCCGGGGAGGCACACCGAGTCACGGACGCGGCCGAACTCGATCGCGTCACGGCTGTCTACCGCGCGGGCGGATGGCCCGCGGAACGATCGGGAGACGAGGTCACCGCCCCCTACAGCGCCCAGAGTGCGGGTCCCGCACCATGGCACCTGTACCGCTTCACCATCCACTCGGCCGTCGGGGTGGCGCTGACCGATCCACACGGGGCAACCCGCTGGCAGTTCGCGCACCGAGGGATGGCGCTGTCACAGGAGCACTCAGATGCACCAGATGACGCTACCGAGGTTGAAACACCACGCAGCTGATCCGAACGATCCGTCGATCGGCGTGGCGGAGGTCGCCGGAGGCGCCGGAGCGGTGGCGTCGGCGCTGGCCGCGGGTGCGGCCAAGACCAGCAAGGGCGCCGCAAATACTGTCGCCGCTACGGTTTTCATGATCTTTCTGGACATTTTGCTTCCTTACCACGAGCTTGTGTGATGTCCGCGTCTACCAGGCTGCGTTGCCGAGCTACCGGACCTGACCGCGATCGCGTCGCACGCCGAATCGGCTCTGCGACACCCGATTGGCTCTTTGGTGAAGTAGTAAACCTTGTGAAGCACATGCGACATCCCGATCGGAACGCGCATTGTGGCCGGCCGAGAGCTACCGCATCGACCTGACCGGACAGGACGTCATGTGGAACGACGCCAGGTAAGAGCATACTCCTGGCTATCAATCGATTCGGACGGAGCGAGCAGATTTAGTTGATGAAGATTCTGCAAAGTCGAGCGTCCAGGAACCGGTCAGCCGGCGGGGACGGGGCCATCGTCGGGGCCCGGGACCGCCGCCTCACGTTGCTCGGGCAGGAGCGGCGAGACGGCGAAGACGGCGGCGGAAGCGTCGGCCGGTAGCGCTTCGACAGCGCGGATTCCGGGACGGGTGGCCACGGTTCGCAGCTGGGCGAGAGAGCCGTGGACGACGACGCCCACGACGCACGCGCAGTCGGCGCGCAGCCGGGCGGCGACGAGGTCCTTCACCTGCGTGGAGCGGGTGTCGAAGGTGGGGGTCGATTCCATCTGGGCGGCGGCGGATTTCACCGAGGCGACCGCCACGCCCTCGCCCGATGGCACGCCGATCGCGATGATAGGTGTCGCGACCCGGTCCACCCACACGTGGTAATCGACCTCCGAGATGCGCAGGCCCGCACTGAATTCGGGGAGGCGATCGGCGGTGACGCCCTCGGTGAAGGACAGCAGGGCCCAGTGGTCTCCGGAGTCGCCGCCCGCCAAGGACTTCCCGGCGCGGGTCAGGTAATCGGCTACCGGCTCACCGCTTTCCGGACCCAGCCGATCGGTCGCGATGATCCCCGGCCGCGGCGGGTTCGCCCAGCCCAGGACGAGGATCAGGACGACGAGAAGCACCGCCGCCGTGGCGATCCCGGCGCCGCGCAGGGTCGAGCCCGCCACGCCGCGCGGCCGCGGTGCATCCACTCGGAGCTCCGATCAGTGCTGACGCAGGACGTCGAGCGCGTGTTCCAGGTCGGCGGGGTATTCGCTGGTGATCTCGACCCAGCGGCCGTCGGCGGGATGGTTGAAGCCCAGCTGGCGGGCGTGCAGCCACTGCCGTTCGAGGCCCAGGCGTTCGGCCAGGCGCGGGTCCGCGCCGTAGGTGAGGTCACCGCAGCAGGGGTGGCGCACGGCCGAGAAATGGACGCGGATCTGGTGGGTGCGGCCGGTCTCCAGGTGGATGTCGAGCAGGCTGGCGGCCTGGAAGGCCTCGACCGTGTCGTAGTGGGTGACCGACGGGCGGCCGTCGGCGGTGACCGCGAACTTCCAGTCGTTGCCGCGTGCCCGGCCGATCGGTGCGTCGATGGTGCCGCTCGACGGATCCGGATGGCCTTGCACCAGAGCGTGATAGCGCTTCTCGACGGTGCGGTACTTGAAGGCGCGCTTGAGCTGGGTGTAGGCGTGCTCGGACTGCGCGACCACCATCACGCCGGAGGTGCCGACGTCGAGACGGTGCACGATGCCCTGGCGCTCGTGGGCGCCCGAGGTGGAGATGCGGTAGCCCATCGCGGCCAGACCGCCGACCACGGTGGGCCCGGTCCACCCGACACCGGTGTGCGCGGCCACGCCGACCGGCTTGTCCACGGCCACGATGTCGTCGTCGGCGTAGAGGATCTTCATGCCCTCGACGGGAGTCGCCTCGACGGTGAGTTCGCGCTTGGGCTCGGGGAATTCGACCTCCAGCCACGCGCCGGCGGTGAGCCGATCCGACTTTCCGGCCGCGACGCCGTCGAGCTGCACCGAGCCGTCCTCGGTCATGGCCGCCACCGCGGTGCGGGACAGGCCCAGCAGCCGCGAGAGCCCGGCGTCGACACGCATGCCGTCCAGGCCGTCGGGCACGGGCATGCTGCGGGTCTCCCTCATGCCGCCTTCCCCTCCGCGGTCGTCGCGGGCGCGCGGTGCATGCGGGTGCCGTCGGGTTCGAAACCGAACACCGTCAACGCCACCAGCAGGATCGCGCCGCACACGATGGCCGAATCGGCCACATTGAACACCGGCCACCAGCCGACCGCCACGAAGTCCACCACGTGACCCTGCAGCGGGCCGGGCGCGCGGAACAGGCGATCGATGAGGTTGCCGAGCGCACCGCCCAGCACCAGGCCCAGGCCGATGGCCCACGGCAGCGAGCGCAGGGTGCGACCGATCCGGATCACGCCGATCACCACGGCCGCGGCGATCAGGGTCAGCAGCCAGGTCATGCCGGTGGCCATGGAGAACGCCGCGCCCGGGTTGCGAACCAGGGACAGTCGCGCCCAGTCGCCGATCAGATGGATCGGCCTGCCGGGGGTCATGGTGGACACCACGATCGTCTTGGTCAGCAGATCCAGACCGAGCACCACGGCGGCGAGCACCAGCAGATTGCGCAGGCGCAGCGGCTGCGACGCGGTCTCGGCGGGAGCGCCGTCCGACTCGGCGGGTGCGCCGGCGGGGGAAGCCTCGGCATCGATCGCGGGAACGGTATCCCCTGGCGACTTGTCTGGTTCCTCAGCGCCCGTTTCGCGCGGCCGGTCGGTACTCACCCTGACATCATTCCTTATCCGCACCCGGGGACTCCGAACGGTCCGGGCCGGGCGGCTCCGAACCGCCGCGCGGGCCGACCCGGGCCCCGCCCCGGCGGACCGAAACGGCGGCCGCACAGGATCCCAGCTGTTTTTCAGGAACCCGTCGTAACCTGTTCGACGTGACGGTGTTGTCTTCCTCCCCCAGCTCGGCGAACGCCACCGCACCCTGTTCCGGAGCCCCGCGACCGCCTCGCCGCGGAAGCGCCCGCGGCCACCGTTCCGGGGTGCTGATGCTGGTCCTCGCGGTCACGCTGACCGCCTTCGGCGTCGGCTGCAGCGACCCCTCGGAGACCACGGCCGAAGGCGACGGCACCGAGCCGGTGGGCATCAACAAAGAGGTCACCATGCCCATCGAGGCCGTGACCACCACCGTCGTCAACCCCGGCGCCGAACCCCGCTCCCCGCTGCGCCGCACCCTGGAGCCGGGCACCAGCCAGCAGGTGACGCTGAGCACCGAGCACCACATCGAACAGCAGATCAATCAGCAGGCGCAGCGCGACATCTCCCCGCCCGCGGTCACCATTCCGCTGACCGCGCAGGCCGGGGCCGACGGCGTCGAACTGACCGTCGGCAATGTCACCTCCCCCGACCCGGCCCTGGCCGCGGCGCTGACCCACGCCGACGGCTCCCACGTCGGTTTCGACGTGAGCGAGCTGGGCGCGATCACCGCGCTCAAGCTGGCCCCCAAACCGGCCACCTCCGACGCCGCGCGCGCCGCGCTGGAGCAGTCGTTCTATCAGGCCGTGTACCAGTCCATCGCCTTCCCGACCGAGGCCGTCGGCGTGGGCGCGGTATGGACCGTGCGGCAACAGGTTTCCGGAAGCGTCCCGCTCGAGCAGGTGACCACCTGCACTCTCACCGCCCGCGAGGGCAACGAGCTGACCATCGAACTGAACGTGGTGCAGAGCCCGAAGTCCGCGGTGTGGCATCTGCCCAACGAGGCGGGCCAGCTCGAGATCGTCGACTACCTGATGCACGGCACCGGCACCATCGCCGTGGATCTGGGCCTGCCGCTGCCGGTTTCCGGCCAGGTCGAAGTCGGCGGCAACCAGACCTATCGCGACCCGCGCAGCGCGGTGACCCTGCGCCAGACGCTGCGCACGGAGGTGCAGTGGGGAGCCTGACACGGCTGGCATTGCTGGCGGGCGCGCTGGCGCTGACCGCCACCGCCTGCGGGAACAGCAAGGACTCCGGCGCCCCGCTACCCAGCCTGGGCCCGGCCGTGCAGCCCACGCAGTCGCCCGGCGGCGCACCGGTTCTCGACGAGTACACACTGCGCTCGGATCTGCTGGATCTGACGGCCCTGCCCGCGGGGTTCACCGCCCTGGACGACCCGCCGCCCGGCGCGTCGGGCGGCGCGGGCGCGAAGACCGATCCCGCGCCGTGCGCGAAGGTGCTGGAAGCCATCGCGGTGCAGGCGCCGGGCGCGGCGGCGCGCGCGGCGGCCCAGTTCGGCGGCATGAACTTCGCCAGCGTCGACATCGACGCGGCGTCCTATGCGAACGGCGGCGCGGCCCAGGCCTTCTCCGCCGTCCAGTCGCTGCTGACCGGGTGCACGAAGTACTCCGGCACCGATGCCGACAACACCAAGGTCGAATTCCGGCTGGGTGGGTTGAACCAGCCGCAGGCCGGCGACGGATCGACCGCGTTCCAGGTCCGGACCACCAGCGAAGGCCTCACCCTCTACACCGACGTGAGCATCACGCTGGTGGGCTCGACGGTCGTGCAGATCGCCTACTCCGACGCCAAGGAACCCGATCCGCAGCAGCTCAGCGCCATGACGGCGGCCCAGGTGCGGAAACTTCGCGGAGCCGCGGGCCCCTAGGCGCGGCCCTGTGGGTCACCGCTGGACCCTCGCCCTGCACGGCTGGACCCTCGCCCTGCACGTCGAGGACGTGATCCGGAGGAGATGGCCGAGCGCATGGCGGCCATGCAGGGCTGAGCCCCCAGAACGACACCGCCCCCGCTTCCGATCGGAAGCGGGGGCGGTTCGCGGTCACTGCGTGATGGCCGAGGCTACTGCCAGCCGGTCACATTGATCGGCCCGGGATTCCACATTCCCGTGTGACTCTCGACGGTCACCGACGGCTTGGCGGTCTGCGCGGAACTGTCGATCCGCTCGAACCGCTGCAGCTCGCCCCAGTCCCGGCGCGGGTCGTTGTCCAGGAAGGTGGCGATGGTGACCGGGCGCAACAGCATCGAGCTCCAGCCCAGCGCGCCGCCGCCGTCGTGGCTCTGCCACAGCGTGGTCATGGCCGCGCCGCCGCGGTCGGGCAGGATGCGGTACTCGGGCACCTCGGCGATGCCGTCGAGGTGATCGAAGGGCCGCTGGCACGGGAACTGCAGGCCCACTTCCCAATCCAGCAGCACCGGCTTGGAGCTGCCGACGTACTCCTGCAGCGTCACCGTGTGCGGGATGCGCGGCGGGGTGAGCGCCACCCACTGCTTGGGGTCGCTGTCGCGATCGGTGGCGACCACGCGAATCGCGGTGGCGGCGGCCGGGATCTCGCTCAGCGGCGTCCGCAGATTGCGCCAGGTCGGGGCGGGACCGATATCGATCGGCGTCACCCGGCCCTGCGCGACGGGCACACCGTCGGCGCCGGGCACACCGTATTCGACCTCGACCGACTGGCCGGGGGTCACGATGCCGTCCTGGTCGACCGAGCGGATGCGGCCCGCGGCGGCGATCGCGATGATGCCGGAGCGATCCTTGGCCGCGGGCAGGGTGTACCAGCCGGTGGTCAGCGTGGAGATCGCTTCGGAACTGTTGTAGCTGCCCAGCACCGGGGTGCTCGCGTCGAGGCCGAAAGGCAGTGGCGCGGTGGTGGTTCCGTCGGCGGTGCCGCTGCTGCGCCCGCTGACCGCGCTGGCGACGCTGCCGCCGGTGTCGAGGTCGTCGTCGGGACGCAGATCGGTGGCGACGCCCTTGGGCGAGAAGCCGGTGGCCTCGGCGCCGAAGGCGCTGTGCGCGTCGCCGGTCAGCGGCGGCAGCATGCCCGCGTTGGGCTGCTCCTCGACCCGCACGTCGCGGGCCAGGCCGCACGGCTTGCCCAACACCGCATCGATATTCGAGCGGGCCAGCGAGTACGCCGGGTACTGCACGACCGCGCCCTTGGCGAGCATGGCCACCTCGAACACGACCATGAACGCGGCCGCCACGGTCAGCGGCGGGATGGCGACGAAACGCCAGCCCAGCTTCGAGATCCGGTGCGGGCCCGGCTTTTCGGGCGCGCGCACGTGGAACCAGCCGGCGAGCGCGAGCAGCGCCAGCGCGATGCCCAGGAAGATCTTGGACACCAGGAACCCGGCCAGCACCACCGGCTTGTCGTTCCAGGAGATCGACCAGTTCGACACGTACCACCAGCCGTTGATGCTGGCGAACGCCGCGGCCAGCGCGAACGCCACCACCGCGGCGAACAGCGCCCGATTGCGCGGCGAACGCATCACCCGGGGGCCGACCGCGACCGCGGTGAGCACCGCGACGACACCGGCCAGTCCGGCGTAGATGCCGTTGTGGTGGGTCCACTTGGTGGGGGTCAGCATCATCAGCAGGATGACGCCGACGCCGGTGCCCAGCACGCGCCGGGCGGGACCCGAGGCGGTGAACGGGATGCGGCCGCCCTTGCGCAGCAGCACCGCAGCACACACCGCCAGGCCGATCCAGAACACGAACATGCCGAAGCGCCGTGCCAGCGAACCGTCGATGGTGGGCATGAAGAGGTACTGGTAGCGAATGTATTCGCCGTCCCAGTGCACATCCGGGCCGACCGCGGTGTGCACCCGGCTCATCTCGAACATCGAGGCCAGTGGCTGATCGCAGAACATGACCGCCAGCACCACGGCGCCGGCCGCGGCCACCGGAGCGGCCAGCGCGAGGTACGCGCCGAAGCGGGCCTTCAGAATGGTGAGCGCGCTCGCGTCGGGCGGGGTCGGCTTACCCAATGCCGTTGCGCGCCGGTTGAGAATCCGCCAGATCGGCCGGATGCCCGCCAGCAGCGGAGCGAAACAGATGATGCCGGACGGGCCGACCGTACAGGTGAACGCGCCGATGGTGACGGCGATGCCGTAGGGCAGCAACCGCCCGGTCGCGATGGCCCGCTCCACCGACACCCAGGTGAGCAGCACACCGAGAGCCACCAGCGGCTCCGGCCGCAGGCCGTTGTTGTAGGCCAGCCACACGGCCAGGAAGCCCAGCGCCCCGGTCCACACCGCGATCCGGTCGCGGGGCACCCGCGCGCCCAGGCGCGGGATCACCTCGCGGCTGAGCACCAGCCAGATCAGCATGCCCGCCGCCAGCGCGGGCAGGCGCATCCACACGCTCGCCGGGCTGACCTGCGCCATATGGCCGATCAGGTCGTAATACGGTGTGCCGACCGGGGTTTCGGGGACGCCGAAGTAGCCGAAGTAGTTGGCCATGTATCCGGCGTGCAGGGACGCGCGGCCCATGCCGAACTGGTAGCCGTCGTCGGAGGTGGTGGCGCCGATGAAGTGCCACAGCACCAGCGTGCCCAGCACCACGGCGTCGACCGGCTGGAAGGTCCACCAGTGCTTGGGCAGGAAACGGCGGCTGCGGCGGCCGTCGAGGCGGTCCAGCCGGTACAGGGCGCCCAGCGCGACGAGGGTGCCGACGATGGCCGTCCAGATGGCGATCCGCTTGAGCGGGCCCGGGGTGGAGGTGAAGCGGCTGTCCACCGCCGCGGTGACCTTCGCGCCGTCGGAGACGGTCAGATCGCTGAAGATCCCGACCAGCTGCGGCCGGTAGTCACCGTCGAGGGTGACCGGCTCGACCGAGGACCCGCTCAGTGTCGCGGTGGAGGCGGTGAAGTCCGAGTGCACGGTGAGCGCGCAGCCCGCGCCCAGCTGGTCCACGGGCACGCTGAGCAGCGTCTTGTGGTGCAGGATCGCTTCCAGCTTGCCGGGCGTGGTGACGCCGTCGGCGGTGGTCGCCGCGGTGACGCGGGCCACGAATCCGTACTTCTCGAGGTCCGGCGCGCCATTGGGTCCGGTGGCGGCCAGGGTGCCGCCCTTCGCGCCCAGCTGGGCCACGGCGGCGCAGGGAATGGCGGCGTCGAAGCTCTGCGGCGCGTAGGTGATCAGCGGGGCTTCGATGCTCTGCGTCGAATTGCCCTGCGGCCAGGTCAGAGTGGTGTGGTCCACACGCACCGGCAGGAACGGCACCGCCAGCGCCGCGAGCACCGCGATCAAGCCGGCGATCAGGGCGACAGGGCGCGCCCAGCCCCCTCGAGTCCGTCTCTCGGGTTCGGCACCAGCACTCCCGGCGGCATCCGGCCCCGCCTTCTCCAACACGTCCGTCACGACCGCAGATCCTAAGCGGTCCTCATCATCGACCGCCAAGAAGAGGACGAACCCGGCATTCCACTAGGGGATGCCGGGTCCGCTCGAGACGACTAGCCGCAGGCCGGGGAGGTCTGGTTGACCAGCGAGAGGGCGTTGCAGACCCAGTCCTTCTGAACCTTCCACTTGCCGTCCTCGGCCACGAACGGCACGACGGCCTGCTGCGGCGCGCCACCGTTGACGGCGAACTGGGCGTCGGCGGTGATGGTGCCGTTGCCGAGGTCGGTCACGTTGGTGACGGTGATGGTGGCGTTGTTCTGCCGGTAGGCCTCCGCCAGGCGGCCGGGCAGGGCCGGGTCGGCCTGGGCACCCTGCATCATGTCCAGCTTCTGCGCGTCCGGGATGCTCGGATCCAGTGCCTTCTGCAGCTCGGCATTCAGTTCCGCCACGGACGGAGCCGCCGGGTAGTTGTTCTGCGCGCCGGTGACCTTGGAGGTGGTCGCCTTGGTGGGCTTGGTCTCCTTCTTGTCACCGCTGCCACACGCCGACAGCCCGAGTACGGTCACGACAGCCAGGGTGGCGACCGCGATACGTCCAGTCTTCTGAAGCTTCAACTGCTCGTCCTTTGCGTTCGAGTAGGTCCGTTCGACAAGTGACAGCTACACCGCGGCGGCGCTGCCCGACTGGCGACACTACCAACGCCCGGTCGCGGAAACCGCCTCCGAGGGCGGTGGCGCGGCAGATTCAGGCCGAATCCTCATAATTCACGCATTCGGGTCTTAACGCGTTCAGCGCAGGCTGCCCAATGGATCCGCCCTGGTGAGAGCCGGATCCGCGGCGGCGAAGGTGCGGGTGGGACCCGGCCCGGTGGAACGGGTCTCGAAGCGGACCGTCACCACCCCATGCCCCGCGCCCTGCACCCAGCCGTGGCCGAATTCCGGGTGCTCGACATCCAGTCCCGGATACCAGGTTCCGATCGCGAAGGAGCGAGTTGCGGGCGGTACCAGCGGATCCGGGCCGCCGGTCACGGCCAGCGTGGGCTCCTCGGCGACCGCGTCGGCGGCCACCGTCTGATCCAGTTCCGGGAACAGCGATTCCTGCCGGATCTCCGACAGCCCGGCGAAACCCACGCCCACCAGGCGAATCGGACCGATCTCGACCGGGTCCAGGGCCGAGCGCTGCGCGGCGGCGGTCAGGGTGACCAGGTCCTCGGTGGCGTAGGGCAGCGTGGAGGATCGGGTCACGATGCTCATATCGGTCTTCTTCAGCTTGAGCACCACCGTGCGCGCCGCACGCCCGTCCGCGCTCAGCCGCCGGTGCGCCGAGGCCGCCATGGCGTCGATGGCCGGGCGCAGTTGGGCGAGGGTGAGAATGTCGGTCTCGTAGGTGGTTTCGGCGCTGATCTGCTTGGCCTCGGCGCGTTCGGCAACCGGGCGGTCGTCGATACCGCGGGCCAGCCGGTGCAGCGCCACCCCGATGTTGCCGCCCAGGATCGAGGCCGCCTCCGATTCCGGCAGCGCCGCCAGCGCCCCCACCGTCTCGATTCCCAAGGAGCGCAAACGACTCTCGGCCACCGGCCCGATCCCCCACAGCTTGCGCACCGGCAGCGCGGACAGGAAGCCGTCCTGCTCGACCGCCGGAATCACCCGCACCCCATCGGGTTTGGCCAGGCCGGAGGCGATCTTGGCGAGCTGCTTGCCGCTGCCCGCGCCGACCGAGGCCACGAGCCCGGTGCGCTCGCGCACCGCAGTCCGCAGCTCCTCGCAGAATTCGAGCACCCGCTCCGGCGTCGCCCCCGCCAACTCCGCCGGTTCCCCGAACGCCTCGTCGAACGACAGCGTCTCCAGCACCGGGATCCGCGACCGCAACGCCTCGAACACCTGCCCGCTGAGTTCCCCGTACACCGCGCCGCGCGGTGGTATCACCACCGCCGACGCGCCGACCAGCCGTCGCGCCTGATGCATGGGCATGGCCGACCGCGCGCCGAACACCCGCGCCTCGTAACTGGCCCCGGCCACCACGCCGCGCCCGCCCATGCCGCCGACCAGCACCGGCCGCCCGCGCAGGGTCGGCCGGGTGAGCTGTTCGACCGAGGCGAAGAAGGCGTCCATATCGATGTGCAGCACCCAGCGCCGCTGGCCCCGGCCTCCGGCGGGGCTGAGGGGTTGCCGTGAATCCGCCACGGCCCCCACCGGCCCGCCGCCCGCCACCGCCGCCCCAGCACAACCGGCCTCACCAGGCACGATGCCCGGGTTCGCGGGGCCGGCGGAGGTGGTCACAGAGGGAAATCTACAAGCGGCTACCGACAGGTACGAGCAGGAACCTGTGTGAGAATTCGTCCATGACGATTCGCAAGGCCGTGATTCCCGCTGCGGGCATCGGCTCGCGCCTGCTGCCGTTGACCAAGGCGATCCCGAAGGAAATGCTCCCGGTGGGCGACAAGCCGGTCATCGAGCACACCGTCCGCGAACTCGTGGCCTCCGGCATCACCGACATCACCATCGTGGTCAGCGGTGGAAAGTCGTTGATCCAGGACCACTTCCGCCCCAACCCGGCGCTGGTCGCGCAGCTGCGCGCCGACGGCAAGACCGCTTACGCCGACGCGGTCGAGGAGGTCGGCGAGCTGGCCCGCGCCGGCCACATCACCTACCTGGACCAGCACGGCCCCTACGGCAACGGCACGCCGGTGCTGAACGCCGCCCGCCACCTGGGCGACGAGCCCATGCTGGTGCTGTGGCCCGACGACGTCTTCGTCGCCGAGGTGCCGCGCGCCCAGCAGCTCGTCGACGCCTACGCCAAGACCGGCGCGCCGGTGCTGGCCCTGATGCCGATGGACCCGGCCGAATCCTCGCGCTACGGCGTGCCGGTGGTCGAGGAGACCGAGGGCAACGGCCTGATGCGGATCAGCGGCCTCAAGGAGAAGCCCAAGCCGGCCGACGCGCCGTCGGAGTTCGCCGCGATCGGCGGCTACGTGGTCACGCCCGGCATCATCGCCGAGCTGCGCCGCCAGGTCGACCACTGGTACACCCACCGCACCGGCGAGGTGTACCTGACCGACGCCATCAATATCTTCGCCGCCGAGAACCCGGTGTACGGCCAGGTGATCCGGGGTCGCTGGTACGACACCGGCAATCCGGCCGACTACCTGACCGCGCAGTTCGCCTCCGCGCTGGCGCACCCGGAGTACGGTCCGCTGCTGCGCGGCCTGGTCGCCGAGTAGGAGAACCGCGACACGCGCTGAACCACAGCGGATCCGCATAGCCCGGCGCACAAGTGCCGTGTGCCACAAGCACGCCGACCCCGATATTGTCGAAACCTGAAACATTGGGGCACGAGTCGGCGATCATGCGCATGGGTCGGGACACCCTGTGGATCGAAGGTCGGTTTTGCTAGGCGGATTGGGCACTCGGGCAGCACTGCTCGCGGCGGCAAGTTGTTCTCTTGTCACTACGTTCACCACGGTCGTGCCCGCGGGCCCGGCTTTCGCCGCCCCTCCCGATCCGATAACCGGCAGCGCCGCACTCGCGGCGACAACGATGTCCGAGGACGGATCGTCGATCGAGAGCTTCGAGATCCACGACACGCGCAACCTCACCCTGCTGGTGCACTCGGCCGCCATGGACGCCGACATCACCGTGGAGGTGCAGCGGCCCGCCGATCCCTCGCGGCCGCGGCCGGTGCTGTACATGCTCAACGGCGCGGGCGGCGGCCAGGACACCGCGACCTGGAAGCGCAATACCGACGCCACCCAGTTCTTCATGGACAAGAACGTGAACGTGGTGATGCCCATCGGCGGCGCGTTCACCTACTACACGGACTGGCGCACCGCCGATCCCAAACTGGGCCAGCCCATGTGGAAGACCTTCCTCACCGAGGAACTCCCGCCGCTGGTGGACGCGGCGCTCGACACCGACGGCACGCACGCCATCGCGGGCATGTCCATGTCGGGCACCTCGGTGCTGCAGCTGGCCATCGCCGCGCCGGGCCTCTATCGGGCGGTCGCCGCCTACAGCGGCTGCGCGCAGATCTCCGATCCGGTCGGGCAGAAGTTCGCGAACCTGGTGATCACCATCGGCGGCGGCAATCCGGTGAACATGTACGGGCCGATGGACGATCCGGAGTGGGCCGCCAACGACCCCTACGTGCACGCGGAAGCCCTGCGCGGCATGGAGATCTACGTGTCCAACGGCAGCGGTCTGCCCGGCAAGCACGACAATGTGGCCGATGTGCGCAGCCTGGGCCCGGCCGACGGCGGTCTGCCGCAGCAGATCCTGGTGGGCGGCATCCTGGAGGCGGCCAGCGACTGGTGCGCGCGGAATCTGCGGGCGCGGCTGCGGGACATGAGCATTCCCGCGACCTTCGACATCACCCAGGCGGGCACGCACTCCTGGGGGTACTGGCAGGACGCGCTGCGCTCCTCGTGGCCGGTGCTCGCCAAGGGCATGGGCCTGCCCGACGAGGAATGGGCGCCCGAGACGGCACGCTCGGACGGAACCAACTGAGCGCTCCGACGGAACCGACTGGACCGGGCCGGGTTCGGGCCTAGCCCGCGTCGGCGGCGTTGTAGCGCACCAGGTATCCCGCCAGCCGCTCCACATCGGCGTCGTCCCAGTCCCGGAAGCGTTCGGTGAAGGCGGTGGCGCGGCTGCGGGCCGCCGCGCGCGCCACCCGGCGGCCCTCGGCGGTGGCGTGCAGCACCAGGTTGCGGCGGTTCGTCGGATCCACTTCGCGTTCCAGGTAACCGTCGCGTTCGAGGGCTGCCACCTGGCGGCTGACCGTGGACTTGTCGAGGTGGAAGTGCCCGGCCAGATCGGCGGCCAGGCAGCCGTTCCGCTCGATCACCAGGTCCAGGATGCTGGAGGCCACCAGCGACAGTTCCGGGTGGAGTTCACTGGCCCGGCCGCGGGCGCGACGGGCGAAGGCGGTGAGCTCGCGCTGTATGACCTCGATCGCATCGGCGCGGCCGGGGAATGCGGATTCACTCTTCATAGTTGTAGACTACAACCTCGCTTGGTTGTATTTACCAACTATTGGAGAAGACTTCATGGCCACCCACCAGATCCGGCACGTCGCCGTGCACCTGCTCACCCCGCTGCTCATGTGCCTCGGCATGGGCCTGGCCTACCTGGGCGCGTTCCACCAGCCCGAGCCCAACCACCTCGCGGTGGCCGTGGTCGGCGACAACGCGCAGGTCAAAGTGCTGGCCCAGTCCCTGAAGGACAAGGGCGGCAACGCCCTCGACGTGATCACCGTGCCCACCCGCGACGACGCCGTCGACAAGCTGCGCCACCGCGAGCTGGCCGGGGCGTACGTGCCCGACCCGCACCAGCCCGAACTGCTCGTCGCCAAGGCCGGATCCGACACCACCGCCATGGCCGCCGAGGCCGTGTTCGGGCAGGTCGCCGGATTGCAGAACACGCCGCTCACCGTCACCGACGTCACCACCCCCAGCTCCGGCGACCCCACCGCGCAGGGCATCTTCTTCCTGCTGGTCGCGCTGAGCATCGGCTCCTACGGCAGCGTGGCCGCCATCAGCGCGGCGGGCGCGGGCCTGCCGCTGTGGCAGCGCGGAATCATCGGCCTGATCACCTCACTGCTGGTGAGCCTGATCGGCCTGGCGCTCGCGGGCCCGGTCTTCCACATCGTCGACCACGACCTGGGCGCGATCTGGGGCATGTCGTGGCTGTACTCGGCGGGCATCCTGAGCATCGGCATCGGCCTGCACACCTTCCTGAAGCGCTGGACCACCCTGGCCATGATGGTGCTGTTCGTGATGCTGAACTTCACCAGCTCCGGCGGCGTCTACAGCCCGTGGCTGCAGAACGACTTCTTCGGCACGCTGCACCGGTTCTGGAACGGCGCGGGATTCGTGGAGGGCGCGCGCAGCCTGCTCTACTTCGACGGCATCGGACTGGGCAGCCGGATGGCGAGCCTGGTGCTGTGGCTGGCCGCGGGCGTGGCGCTGATGGCCGCCGCCAGCCTCGCCGAGCGGCGGCAGGCCTCGCCGAAGCACGCCGCGCCCGAGCCCGCCGCGGGCGACGCCGCCGAGGAGGAGATGGAGGAGTCGGTCGGGGTCTAGCGAATACCCCACTGCGACAAGGCGGTCCGGATGCCCACCCGGACCGTCTCCGCGTCGCCCACTCCCCCGCTGATGGTCACACCGTCGCGGGTCAGCAGCAGCGCGCGGGCGGCGTCCTCGACCTGCGGGTGGCCGGCGGCGCGCAGCCGCTCGGCCATCAGGTCGCGGAACCAGGCGCGGTACTCGTCGACGACCTTGCGCACGGCGTGGTCGGAGTTCGGGAACTCCACGGCGGCATTGAGAAACGGGCAGCCCCGGAACCCCGGGCCGCGGCTGAGCTCACCGAGCCGCTCGAAGATGCCGACGATGGACTCGGCGCCCGAACCGGGGATTTCCTCCAAAGTCTCGCGCTGACGGCCGTATTCGCGGACCAGGTAGGCGACGACCAGATCTTCCTTGGTCTTGAAGTGCCGGTAGAAGGTGGCCTTCGCGATCCCGGCCTCGGCGATGATCCGGTCGATGCCGACCGTGTGGATCCCCTCGGCGTAGAACAGCCGGGTGGCGGTGTCCAGCAGGCGCTCGCGGGCTTCGCTCATGGCTTGACCTGCTCTCCTTCTCCCTGATCGGGGCTATGTATTGACGATAGCAGACAGATCTGTCTACCCTGGGACTCGGACGTGAACAGACAAGTCTGTCTAGGAGATATCAATGCCCGCACTCTTCACCTCATCCGCCACCTCCGTCGGCCGCGAGGGCCGCTCGGTCAGCTCCGACGGCTACCTCGACCTCAAGCTCGCCCAGCCCAAGGAGGCGGGCGGCAGCGGTGACGGCACCAACCCCGAGCAGCTCTTCGCCATGGGCTACTCGGCCTGCTTCGCCGGCGCGCTGCAGGCGGTGGCCCGCAGCCAGGGCGTGAAGCTCGGCGACACCTCGGTGACCGCCGACGTCACCCTGAACAAGGACGACGAGACCGGCTTCGGCATCTCCGTGGTGCTGCACGTGGAACTGCCCGAGGAGCTGCAGAACGAGCAGGGCCACGCGCTGGTCGAGGCCGCCCACCAGGTGTGCCCGTACTCCAAGGCCACCCGGGGCAACATCCCCGTGGAACTGATTGTCGACTGAGACGATTCAGAAGAATCGGCGAATGGTGTAGATGTCGAACTCGCTCAAGGGCGTCAGTCCGACGGGCACACCCCAGTTGTACGCGTTCAAGACGTTGCCGCCGCCCGCGTAGATCCCTTCGTGGGAGGCGTCATCGTTGAGGATCAGCACATCCCCGGGCTGCAGCGCCCCGAACGGCACCTCGAGGCCGACCTCGGCCTGCTGCCAGGTGGTGCGCGGCAGATTGATGCCGACACTGCGGAAGGCCCACTGCACCAAACCAGAGCAGTCCCAGGCATCCGGACCGGTACCGCCCCACTGGTAGGGCTTACCGGTCTGGGTGCCGGCCAGCGCCAGCGCGGCCATGGCCCGCGGGCTCGCGATCGGCAATTGCGCCGAGCCGCTGGCACTTCCGGAGAACGACCCGGTCCCGCTGCCGGAGGAGGATCCGGACCCGGAGCCCGAGGCCGCCGACCCGGTGTCGGCCTGGGCGAGTCCCGCCCCGAGCGCGGCGGCCACGACCACCGCCGTGGCACTGGTGACCAGTGCAGCGAAACGGCGAAACGATCTTCGAGCCATGAGCGCGCCCCTTCATCCGGTGGTGCCGCAGGAACTGCTGTGAACGAGATCGGTTAGCTAGTCGATAGCCGTTCTATCGCACCCGCAACAGCAGCCACAAGGGAACCAGGGCTGGCGTGTCTCGAGCCGACGGCGCCTCCACCAAAGAAACTCCTGGTCAGTCGATCTAGGCCAGACATAACAAAAAGAGCGCCTCCCCAACCAGGGAGGCGCTCCATGTTTGCTGGAGCCTCTCGCAGCGACCGGCTCAGCGCCGCGCCCGAACCGTCAGCCGCTGATTCGCCTTCATCAGCATCGGCACCAGCAGATACACCGCCACCGGCACCACGATCACGGTCAGGATCAGCGTCTTCACGAACACCGGCAGCCCGCCCATCTCGGGACCGAGCAGGGCCAGCGCGAGGGTGATGGTCGGGTATACGGCCAGCCAGGTGATCAGCGCGCGCCGGTGCACCGACGGCATGGCGGCGGGGGTTACGACGACAGCGGCGGGGGTGGTGATGGTGGTCATCGACTGCTCCTGTGGCTCGCGAGGAGGAACCGTACCGGCAAGGTTGGTTGCGACCTTCGCACCGATCCAACCGGCCGGTTAGGTCACCGATTCCATCCAGGACCCGGTCACCACTGTGACCTGCGTCCTACCGGTAGGCGTCGGAGCGCTTGGCAACGGTGAAAATCGTGACCACACCGGCTTTGTCGTCGATGCTGTAGACGATTCGGTACTGACCGAAGCGAACTCGCCAATCGGCCTCGCTGCCTGCGAGCTTCTTGACGCCCGATGGACGTGGTTCCTGCCCTAGGTCGATGATCGTGCGCAACGCTGTGCCGAAGGCCTCGCGGGGCAAGCGCTGCAGCTGTTTCAGGACATCGGGGTGGAACTCGATCCGCATCCCGGCCATCACGAGGCGAGTACGTCGGCGGGGTCCACCCCAAGGGCATCGAGCATCTCGGCCATCGACATGGTCGAGAAGTCCTCATCGCGCATACTGCGCAGACGCAGGGCATCGACCAGGTCGGCGTGCTCGTGCAGCCGCTCGTAGTCGGCCATCGAGATGATGACCGCGACCTCGCTGCCACTGTCGGTGATGATCGCTTCCTCACCGGTGGTGGCCACACCGCGCACGATCGCCCCGAGTTGCATCCGCAGGTCGCGCAGGCTGTGTGTACTCATGTCCAACATGTTAATCATTCGGTGCCAGAGATGCCATGGATGGGCACGACACGAGACCCGACCGGTACGACGGCGGCGCGGACCCGGAGGTCCGCGCCGCTGTCGGGTGAGTTCGGTCAGGCCTTGGTGATCGAGACCTTGACGCCGCCGACGATCTCGGAAGCGTCCGCGGGGGTCGCGCCGAAAGTCAGTGTGGTGGCGAGGATCTCGCCCGCGATCAGGTCGCGGTGGGTTTCGGCCCAGGCGAGGCGGTCGGCGGGGACGTCGAGGACCACGGTGATGCGGTCGGAGACGTCCAGTCCGAGAGACTTGCGGGTTTCCTGGAGGTCGCGGATGAGGTCGCGGGCCCAGCCCTCGGCCTCGAGTTCCTCGGTGACCACCGAATTCAGCACCACCAGACCGGCATTGCCGGGCAGGGCGGCGGTGGATTCGGGCTCGGCGGCGACCAGGCGCTGGGTGTATTCCTCGGGGAGCAGGGCGATGCCGGCGGCGGTCACGGTGCCGTCGGCGGCCTCGGTCCACTCCCCCGCCTTGACGGCCTTGATCACCGTCTGGACGTCCTTGCCGATGCGCGGACCGGCGGCACGGGCGTTCACGACCAGTTCGAAGCGGCCGTGGGCGGCCACGTCGGCGGTGAGGTCGACCTTCTTGACATTGACCTCGTCGGCGATCAGATCCACGAAGGGGCGCAGGCGTTCCGCGTCGGCGGCGGCCACGGTGACCTCCGAGAGCGGCAGGCGCACCCGCAGGTTCTGGGCCTTGCGCAGGCTCAGCACCGTGGAGCAGGCGGTGCGGACCTCGTCCATGGCCGACACCAGTTCGGCGTCGTGCGGCAGGGCGTCGGCGGCGGGCCAGTCGGCCAGGTGCACCGAACGCTCACCGGTGAGACCGCGGTAGATCACCTCGGAGATGAGCGGCAGCAGCGGGGCCGCGAGCCGGGTCGTCACCTCGAGCACGGTGTGCAGGGTGTCGATGGCGTCGCGGTCCTCCTCCCAGAAGCGCGAACGCGACCGGCGCACATACCAATTGGTGAGCGCGTCGGCGAAGGTGCGCAGCTCGTCGCAGGCGGTGGCGATGTCGTAGACCTCGAGCGCGTCGGTCATGACGTCGCGGGTCGCCGCCAGCTTGGCCAGGATGTACCGGTCGAGCACGTTCTCCGAGTCGGTGCGCCAGGTGCCGGGCTGCGAGGCGTACAGCTGCAGGAAGGTCCACGCGTTCCACAGCGGGCGCAGCGCCTGGCTGACCCCCTCGCGGATACCGCGCTCGGTGACGATCAGGTTGCCGCCGCGCAGCACCGGGGACGCCATGAGGAACCAGCGCATGGCGTCGGAGCCGTCACGGTCGAAGACCTCGTTGACGTCGGGGTAGTTGCCCTTGGACTTCGACATCTTGAGGCCGTCGTCGCCGAGCACGATGCCGTGCGCCACAACGGACTTGAACGCCGGGCGGTCGAACAGCGCGGTCGAGAGCACGTGCAGGTTGTAGAACCAGCCGCGGGTCTGGCCGTTGTACTCGACGATGAAATCGCCGGGGCTGTGCGGAGCCGCGACGGCGGCGCCGTCGATCGACTCCGTCGAGGTGCCCTCGAACCACTCCTTGTTCTCGAACGGGTAGTGCACCTGCGCGTAGGGCATGGAACCCGACTCGAACCAGCAGTCGAGGACCTCGGGGGTGCGCCGCATCATCGACTTCCCGGTCGGGTCATCGGGATTCGGCCGCACCAGCTCGTCGATCATGGGCCGGTGCAGGTCGTCCGGGCGCACGCCGAAGTCCCGCTCGAGGGCGTCGAGCGAGCCGTACACGTCCACGCGCGGGTAGGCCGGGTCGTCGGAGACCCACACCGGGATCGGCGCGCCCCAGTAGCGGTTACGGCTGATGTTCCAGTCGCGCGCGTTCTCGAGCCACTTGCCGAACTGGCCGTCGCGGATGTGCTCCGGGACCCAGGTGATCTCCTTGTTGAGCTCCACCATGCGGTCGCGGAACTTGGTGACCGCCACGAACCAGGACGGCACCGCCATGTAGATCAGCGGCTGGCCCGAGCGCCAGCTGTGCGGGTAGGAGTGCTCGATGGTCTCGTGCCGCAACAGCTTTCCGGCGGCCTTGAGGTCCTTGATGATGACCGGGTTGGCGTCGAAGACCATCAGGCCCTCGTACGGCGGCACCATGGAGGTGAACTTGCCGCCCGCGTCGAGGGGCTGCACGATGTCGATCCCGTTGGCGGAGGCGACATCCATGTCCTCCTCACCGAAGGCGGGGGCCAGGTGCACGATGCCGGTGCCGGAGTCGGTGGTGACGTAGTCGGCGTTGAGCACGCGGTGCGCGCGGGGGTGGCCGCGGAAGAAGTCGAAGGGCGGCAGGTAGTTCAGGCCCTCGAGCGCGGCGCCCGAGTGCTCGGACAGCACCTGCGGCTCCTCGCCGAACTCGCGGGTGTAGTGCGACACCCGCTCGGCGGCAACCACATACCGCTTGCCGTCCTTGCCCTGCACATGGGCGTAGGTGACGTCGGGGTGCACGGCGATGGCGAGGTTGGACGGCAGCGTCCACGGCGTGGTGGTCCAGATCAGCGCGTTGGCGCCGTCGAGGATGTGCAGCGGGTGGTCGGCCGGCACCTGCAGCACCATGTCGACGGTGACCGCCGGGTCCTGGCGCATCCGGTAGGAGTCGTCGAGACGCGCCTCCTGGTTGGACAGCGGGGTCTGCTCGTACCAGCTGTAGGGCAGCACCCGGAAGCCCTGATAGATCAGGCCCTTGTCGTACAGCGACTTGAACGCCCACATGACCGACTCCATGAAGTCGAGGTCGAGGGTTTTGTAGTCGTTGTCGAAGTCGACCCAGCGCGCCTGGCGGGTGACGTAGTTACGCCATTCGTTCGTATAGCGCAAGACCGAAGATTTACACGCGGCGTTGAATTCCGCGAGACCCATGGCATCGATCTGTGATTTGTCCGTGATACCGAGCTGCTTCTCCGCTTCGATTTCCGCGGGCAGCCCGTGAGTATCCCAGCCGAAACGCCGTTCGACCTTCTTACCGCGCATCGTTTGGAAACGCGGGATCAAATCCTTCACGTATCCGGTCAGCAGATGACCGTAGTGCGGCAACCCATTGGCGAAGGGCGGGCCGTCGTAGAAGACGAATTCCTCTGCCTCGGAACGGTTCTCGATGCTGGCACGGAAGGTGTCGTCGGCGGCCCAGTAGTCCAGGACCCGCTGCTCCAGCTCGGGGAAGGAGACCTGCCCGGTGGTCCGGCTCAGGTCCGCGCGGGGGTATGCGCTTCGGGTGCTGCTGTCGTCCGCCATGGCGGCCTCTCGTCTCCTCGTGCCTGCGTCGTGGGCACGGGGACGATCCCGGCGCTCGGCGCGCCGTAACCGCGGTACCACCCCGCTTGCCCGGACCGCAGGAGCTGTGAAAACCCTTGCGAGACCGAGCCTCTCGTTGCGAGCTGTGACGGGCTCACCCGTTCGGTTCTAGTGGGCGATCCCCGCTCGGAGCAGGTCCCGCCGTTCTTCCGAAGGCTCCCCGGTGATGGCCGGATCGACGCCGTATTGCTGTCTCCATACTAGCGGGGCGGGTCCAGGGGTTATTCCCCGGACCCGCCCCGTCGCGAATCGTGTGAGCCGCTAATGCCTGGCGTGCCGTCCGCCCGGTGGTGGCGAGGAGGTGTCCTCGTCATCGGTCCGCAGCGACAACGCACTGACGAGCAGCAGCACCGCGCCGATCACGCACACGATGATGCAGCCCCATGCCCAGATCACCGAACCGGTGGTCAGTGCGGTCACCAGCAGTCCGAAACCGACCGCGGCGAGGCCGAGCGTCACTGCGAGCAAGTGCACCATCCCCTCGTGTGTCTTCGGCGGCGGAGGCCACCGGAGGTCGCGTCGAAAGGTTGGCGACGATGCCGTGCCGCCCGGGATCGGGTCCCGTGCGATATGGCATCGCAGGCCGTGGTTACGACTTTACTTGCTGCCCTTGAGGAGTGCGCCGTTGCCGGAGGCATCCTGGCCGAATTCGCCGCCGTCGACCGGGACCGCGGAGCCGCGGTTCTCCAGCTCCTCCAGCTGCGATTCCAGGTAGGACTTCAGGCGCACGCGGTACTCGCGCTCGAAGGTCTTGAGCTGCTCGATGCGGCTCTCCAGCACGCTGCGCTGCTGGGTGATGGTGGCCATGATCTCGGTGTGCTTGCGCTCGGCGTCGGCCTGCAGGGCGTCGGCCTTCTCCTTGGCCTGGCGCAGCTGGGAATCCGAGCGGGTCTGCGCGTCGGACAGCATGGCCTCGGCCTTCTGGCGCGCGTCGGCGATCATCGCCTCCGAGCGGGTGCGAGCGTCGCTGACCAGGCGCTCGGAGTTGCCTCTGGCGTTGGCCAGCAGCGACTCGGCTTCGGTCTTCGCGTCCGAGGTGAGGCGGTCGGCCATCTCCTGGGCCAGCGAAAGCACCTTGGCGGCCTGCAGATTGGCGTCCGCGGAGGGGGCCTCGGCCTTGACGGGGGCGACCGGGACCGGGGCGGGCATCGGGGCCGGGGGCACCGGCGGCGCGGCCTTGATGGGCTCCGGCACGACCGGGGCCTTCACCGGCTGGACCGCGGGGCCGCGGTTCTTCTTGGCGTCGGACAGTTCCGCGTCCAGCTCGGCAACGCGCTGGCGAAGATCCGCGTTCTCCTCGATGAGGCGTGAGAGCTCCTGCTCGACCAGGTCGAGGAAGGCGTCGACTTCATCCTCGTTGTAGCCGCGCTTCCCGATCGGCGGTTTGCTGAACGCGACGTTATGAACATCGGCGGGGGTCAGCGGCATGGAACGATCCCTTCACGCTTCGTATGGAGATCTAGCGGTAGATCTGGGCAAGCATTCTTTCGGCTCATTCTGTCACACCTGAGCTACCGACTGCCCTATCTGGCCCGTGATCGACATGAGGATGAACACGATAAACAGCAAGACCATAATCGAGAGATCGAGCCGAATTCCCCCAAGATTCACTGGGGGTATCAAACGCCTCAGAAGTTTCACCGGGGGGTCGGTGATCGTGAAGATCACCTCGAGGATGACCACGACGAAGCCGGTCGGCCGCCAGTCGCGCGCGAAGCTGCGGATGAACTCGACGATGACTCGGCTGATCAGCAGCAGCCAGAAGAGGAACAGCAGGAGGTTCAACACCTGGAACAAGGCCACCGCACCACTCTGCCTGACAAACCATGATCGGCAAAACAGAAACACGGATCGTGCCGGTCACATCCGGTGTTGACGCGGCATGGCCGCAAGACTCCCCCATGATCCCCCGCGACCCTCGGTCGCAACCCCCTGGACGCGGCGCATTGCGCTGCCGCCGTGCGTGTTCGGCGCTGATGTGCGCCGGCACCGGCTGACGCCGCCGTTCCCCACGGCAGCGGCAGCTGGCTACTTCTGGTTGTAGAAGCCGTTCTCGGCGATGCGGCGGCGCTCCTCGGCGGAGACGTCGACGTCGGCGGGCGAGAGCAGGAACACCTTGGTGGCCACCTTGTCGAACGAGCCACGCAGAGCGAAGGCCAGACCGGCGGCGAAGTCCACCAGGCGGCGGGCGTCGGAGTTGCTCATCTCGACCAGGTCCATGATCACCGGGGTGCCGTCACGGAAACGCTCACCGATGATGGCCGCCTCGGCGTAGGTGCGCGGGCGCAGCGTCGTGATCTTGGACAAGGTGCCTCCGTCCTCGAAGATCTGGGGACGGCGGGCCGCCTCGATGCGGCGCTCCTGCTCCCGCAGCTCCTCGATGCGCCGCTCGGCGTCGGTGTCCATCGCCAGCGCGCCGCGGGTGCTCGCACCGCCGCCCATGGACCGGGTGCGGCTGGACGGGGCGGTGTCGATGCGGGTGGGGCGACGCGGGGCGTCGTAGCGGGCGTCGGCGTCGTAGCGGTCGCGCTCGCGGTGATCGCGCTCCCGCTCACGCAGCTCGTCGGCGTAGTCGTCGCGGCGGGAGGCGCTGTAGGCCGGCTTGTACGGGGCCTTGTACGACGGCTCGTAGGCCGGCTCGTCGTCGTAGCGGTCCTCGCCGTATCGGTCGTAGTCACGCTCGCGTTCGGCGTAGGGCCGGGGACGACGCTGGCCACGCTCATCGGCGCTCCGGGCGGCTCCGCGGTCGTCGACGTAATCGTCTTCGTAATCCTCGAGCGGAACCATCCCGAAGTACGCCTTGAACTTGTGCAGCGTGCTCATCTGGTCGACCTTCCTTCGGCCCCGGTTGGCCTGGGGTGTTGTCCTGCTCAGTCCTCGTCTGTCACCAAGCATATGTTTCAAATGTGACTGGTGAGGTTTCTTTGCTACGCCGAGGTTATCGGTCGCGCGCCCATAAGCGCAGTACCGACACGCACGCACGTACTGCCGTGGCGGATGGCCGACTCCAAGTCGCCGGACATGCCCGCCGACAGTTCTTTCGCCTCGGGGTGAACAATCGTTAATACAGAGTGGATGCGGGCCAGTTGCTCGAAGGCCGCGTCGGGCTCCACGTCCAGCGGCGGGATCGCCATCAGGCCCGCGAGCTGCAGCGATTCCGAGGCCGCGACCTGATCGGCGAGCGCGCGCAGCGCGTCGTCGCGGACGCCGCCGCGGGCCGGATCGGCGTCCAGCGACACCTGCAGCAGCACCCGCAAGGGGGCCGGACGCGCGCCCTCGTCCAGCGCGGCCCGCGCACCGGCCTCGAGCGCGCTCGCGAGCCGCTCGCTGTCCACCGAGTAGACCGTATCCGCCCAGCGTGCAACGGCTTTCGCCTTGTTGCGCTGGAGCCGGCCGATGAACTCCCAACGGACCTGGGACAGGTGCCCCAGCTGCGCCACCTTGCCCGCGGCCTCCTGTTCGCGGGACTCCCCGAACTCCCGGCGGCCCAGGTCATAGAGGATCTCGATATCCGAGGCGGGGAAGTACTTGGTCACCGGCAGCAGCCGCACCGACCCGGGCTCGCGGCCCGCGGCCACGCACGCTGCGTCGATTCGCTCGATGAGTGCCGACAGGGCGGTTTCGAGCTCGGCGACGCGACCTCCGCCGGACGTGACGTGCGCCGCATCGGATCCCGCTGCGGCGGTGAAACTTTCGGTCATTCTGAAACCCCCTCGGGTGACATCCAAATCACACCGGCGAGTCGGCCTGTCGGCGCGCCGCGGCGGTGGGAGAACAAGGTCTTGTCCTCGATGGTGCACCGCGGGTCCATCGCGACGGCGCCGACACCGGCCGCATCCAGCTGCCGCCGGATGCCCGCGCGCAGATCCAGGCCGGGAGTGCCCTTGACGGTGGTGGTCGCACTGCCCGGCAGATGCGCCTCGACATCGGCGCGCATGGCCGCGGGCACCTCGTACTGGCGGCCGCTGGCGGCCGGGCCGAGGAAGGCCCCGATCCGCTCCGGCTTCGCGCCGACCGACACCATGGCCTCGAGCACCCGGGGCACGATCCCGATGCGCGCCCCGATCCGGCCCGCGTGCACGGCCGCGATCACCCCGGCCTCGTCGTCGGACAACAGGATCGGCACGCAGTCGGCGGTGAGCACCACCAGCGCCAGATTTCGCTGGGTGGTGACCAGCGCGTCGGTGGCGGGCACCGGCTCGGTGCGCGGGCCGTCCACGATCTCGACACCGCGGCCGTGGATCTGCTCCATCCACACCAGCCGGTCCGGCGTCAGCCCGATGCTCTCCGCGAGCCGAACCCGATTGCGCCGCACCGCCTCCGGATCATCGCCGACGTGGTCGCCCAGATTGAACGAGTCGTAGGGCGCTTGCGAGAATCCGCCCGCCCGCGTCGTCACGACCCGTCTGGTCCGGAAAACAGGTGCCGCTGAAGTCATGCCACCGAGGGTAGTAGCCACCGCGGGGCAACCCGGAATCAGACAGCTACTGCGGCCGGAATCACGAACGCGCCCACCCTCTCGGGCGGGCGCGTTCGAATCGCGTTCCGTGACAGCGCGCGGCCGGTGTCAGCCGCGGCGCATGAAGTCCGGCACGTCGACCTCGTAGTCGTCGGTGTCCGGCGGCTGGATGTGGCCGCGGTTGTTGCTCGCCACCGTCGGGTCCACCACGGGCCGGGGCGCGCTGTAGGACGGGGCCGGACCGCGTTCGGCGATCGGCTGCGCGACGGGCGCGGGCTCCGGGCGCGCGGCCGGGGCGGGCTCGACCGCGCGGGCCGGGGTGTATTCGGTGCTGCGGCTGACGCTTCCGGCGCTGGCGCTCGCGGTCGCGGTGCTCGACTGGGTGCCGGGGAACCGGCTGACCGCGGGTTCGATGCGGCGGGCGGGCCCGCTGCCGTCGAAGCCGGCGGCGATCACCGTGACCCGGACCTCGTCGCCGAGCGAGTCGTCGATCACCGTTCCGAAGATGATGTTGGCCTCGATGTGCGCGGCCTCCTGCACCAGCGAAGCGGCCTCGTTGATCTCGAACAGGCCCAGATCCGAACCGCCCGCGATGGAGAGCAGCACGCCGTGCGCGCCGTCCATGCTGGCTTCCAGCAGCGGCGAGTTGATCGCCGCCTCGGCCGCCTTCACCGAGCGGCCCTCGCCGCGCGCGGAGCCGATGCCCATGAGGGCCGAGCCCGCGCCGGACATGACCGACTTGACGTCGGCGAAGTCGACATTGATCAGACCCGGGGTGGTGATCAGGTCGGTGATGCCCTGAACACCGTTGAGCAGCACCTCGTCCGCGGAGCGGAAGGCGTCCATCAGGCTCACCGCGGCGTCGCCGAGCTGCAGCAGGCGGTCGTTGGGGATGACGATGAGGGTGTCGCAGGACTCGCGCAGGGCCTGGATGCCCGCCTCGGCCTGGTTGCTGCGGCGCTTGCCCTCGAACGAGAACGGCCGGGTGACGACACCGATGGTGAGCGCGCCGAGCTTGCGGGCGATGGAGGCCACCACGGGCGCGCCGCCGGTGCCGGTGCCGCCGCCCTCGCCGGCGGTCACGAAGACCATGTCGGCGCCCTTGAGGACTTCCTCGATCTCGTCCTTGTGGTCCTCGGCGGCCTTGCGGCCGACCTCCGGATCGGCGCCGGCGCCGAGACCGCGGGTGAGTTCACGGCCGACATCGAGCTTCACATCGGCGTCCGACATCAACAACGCCTGCGCGTCGGTGTTGACCGCGATGAACTCGACTCCCTTGAGTCCCTGCTCGATCATCCGGTTGACGGCGTTCACGCCGCCGCCGCCGATACCGACGACCTTGATCACAGCAAGGTAGTTGTGCGGGGGCGTCATGGGCTCTCGCCTTCCTTCGATCTGAAACAGCTTGTCGTCTTCGGTTACTCGACATGAAACGACACAATGGTCTCGGTCCGATAAACCCTCAACCATAGCTTCAGCGTTATGTCAAGTATCCGACTGGTGCCGAACGGTATTCGCAGCCACCGCGTTACGGGCGCAGGCGCGCCGAAACGAGTGTCAGAATCTTGTGTGATTCGCCTCGTCCGACCCACCCGAGCATCGTATCGTGGACGGTTGCCCTCCGGTCCTGGATCGGAACCGACGGTGCCCTTCCGGCAAACCACCGAAAATTTCGGCGGCCCAATGGGTATCGCTCACTTTACCGTGACCAGATTCGGACTCGAAACATCGAATACCTTGCCCGGCTGGGAAAGCAGGGGCCCGACCACCGCGGCCTTGCGCGAGGAATCCACGGTTCCGCCCCACAGCACCGTGCGACCGTCACGCAACTCCAGGGCAATATCCGAAACCGAGCGGGCCACAACCGCTCCCACGCCGACCTGATCGCGCAGCGGAATCGGAATCGCGGCCATCACGGCCACCGCCGCCTTGGTCACCGGGTCCGTTCCGCCCGGATGCTCGGTCACCAGTTTGGGCACTCCGAGGCCCGGCGGCTCGATGGCGAATTCGACGCTGTCGCAATCGAGCAGATGGGCGCCATCGGGACTGTCGAAATACAGCACCGGGGTTCGCTCGGTGACCGTCACGCGGACCGTGGACGGGAACACCCGCTGCACCCGCACCGAGCGGACCTTCGGCAACTGGGAGACCTGTTCGGCCAGCGCATCGGTGTCCAGCCGCAGGATGGACAGGCCGTCGGGCACCTGCAGGGCTTGCCGCACCTGCTCTTCCGGCACCGCGGCCAGTCCGTCGACCTCGACCGTGCGCACCGACAGCACGGGAGTGAACCAGGCGACCAGTCCGAGCGCGATCAGGGCCACCACACCGGCGAGCACCCCGATCCGCACCCCGCGCGACCGCCAGGCGATCGCGATCCGCGACTCCCGCGGTTCCCGGCCACGTCTGAGCCGGGCCCGGCGGGCCGCCGCGCGTTCGGCGGCCCCGGTGTCGCCGGTGGCCGGTTCGGCGGAATCGGTACCGTGCGTGCCGCTATCGGCGGCGGCCGTGTCGTAGGCGTCGTCCGCGGCCGGAACCGACCGCTCCAGCTCTCCCCCACCCGAGCCCATCGGCGCTCACCGCCCGTGCGAGGGTCGTGCGCGCAGCCCGTCCAGAATCTGGCTGCCCAGCATGGTCACATCGCCCGCGCCCATGGTGATCACCACGTCGCCGGGCCGCGCCAGCGCGCCCACCTGCTTGCCGACCCGCGACATATCCGGCTGGTAGTGCACGGGTTTGGTGACCGCGCTCGCGACCAGCGCGCCGTTCACGCCCGGCAGCGGCTCCTCCCGCGCGCCGTACACGTCGAGCACCACGACCTCGTCGGCCAGCGACAGCGCCGCCCCGAACTCGGTCGCGAAAGTGGCGGTGCGGCTGTACAAGTGGGGCTGGAACACCACGATCACCCTCCCGGGCCGCGACCGGGCGCCGTCGCGCGCCTCCTGCGCGACCAGTTCGGCCGCCGCGGAGAGCACCGCGCGCACCTCGGTGGGGTGGTGGGCGTAGTCGTCGAAGACGCGCACGCCGTTCTCGCGCCCGGTGAGCTGGAAGCGGCGGTGCACACCGCCGAAACCCTCCAGGCCCTGGATGATTTCGCCCAGATCGGCCCCGGTGGCGCGAGCGGCCAGCAGCGCGCCGAGCGCGTTGAGCGCCATGTGCCGGCCCGGCACCGACAGTCGCAGGGTGCGCGGCGCGGACTCGTCGGAGAGCTGGAACACCGCGACGCCGCCGACATCGCGCGGCTCCCACGACAGCAGTCGCGCGCCGACCGTCAGACCGGACTCCGCGAAATCGCCGGAGCCGTAACCGATCACCTGGATCCCGCGCGAGTCCTCCGCCAGCCGGGCCGCCGAACGCTGGGCCAGGCCCAGCGAGCCCGGGTCGTCCAGGCACACCACCAGACGGCCGCCCTGCTCGAGCCGGTCCACGAAGTCGTCGAAGACCTGCACGTAGGCCTCGTCGGTGCCGAAGTAGTCCAGGTGGTCGGATTCGATATTGGTGACCACCGCGACGTCGGGCGCGTACTGCAGCAGCGAGCCGTCGCTCTCGTCGGCCTCGGCCACGAAGATGCCGCCGGTGCCGTGGTGGGCGTTGGTGCCCGCCTCGTTGAGCTCGCCGCCGACCGCGAAGGACGGGTCGAGTCCGCAGTGCTGCAGGGCCACCACCAGCATGGAGGTGGTGGAGGTCTTGCCGTGGGTGCCCGACACCAGCAGCGTCTTGTGCCCCTGCATGAGCGAGGCCAGCACCGCCGGGCGCAGCAGCACCGGCACCCCGCGCCGATGGGCTTCCACCAGTTCGGGATTGGTCTTGGGGATGGCGGCGTAGGTGGTGACCACCGCAGTGGGTCCACCGGGCAGCAGGTCCAGCGCCGAGGCGTCGTGGCCGATGCGCACCTGCGCGCCGCGCGCCCGCAGAGCCAGCACGCCGCGGCTCTCCTTGGCGTCGGAACCGGACACCATGCCACCGCGCGACAGGAGAATTCTGGCGATACCGGACATACCGGCACCGCCGATGCCGATCATGTGCACGCGCCGCAGATGCTCGGGTAGATCGGTGTGAGCTTCCGCGGTACCCACATCACTGTCCGGCCGCTCCACTGTCACCTCGAATTACCCCGTTCCCTGGCGTGTTTCATCGGATAGTTGGGCTCCCAGGCCCGGGTGCTGCGCCACGATTCCGTGGAGCGGCTGGTGCGCCGGGCCGAATCCGAATCTACCGACCGCCGCGAGGACGAGTCCGCCGAGCCGCCCCGGCCCCGCCCCGAGGGTAGCGCGCGCTTCTGCGGCGCGGACTTCACCTTCGCGTTCGCCTTCGGCTTGGGCTTGGCCTTACCGGTCGCCTTGGACTTGGCGCGGGCGCGCGCGGCCCGGGCGGGCGAGTAGATGTCGGGTGTGGGCAGCCGCAGCAGACGGCTGAAGCGACCGTCCTGCCCGGCGTGCAGGGCCGCCACCGCCTCGGGCTCGTGCCGGGCGGCATTGGCGATGATGCCGAACATGAACAGGGTGATGGCCAGCGAGGAGCCGCCCGCGGAGACCAGCGGCAGCTGCAGACCGGTCACCGGCAGCAAACCCACCACGTAGCCGACATTGATCAGCGCCTGCCCGGTGATCCAGGTGGTGGCCGAGGCGGTCAGCAGCCGGATGAACGGATCCACCGACCGCGAGGCGATCCGCAGGCCGGTGTACACGAACAGGGCGAACAGCCCGAGCACCAGCGCGCAGCCGAGGAAGCCGAGCTCCTCGCCGATGATGGCGAAGATGAAGTCGTTGTGCGCGTTGGGCAGATAGCTCCACTTGGCGCGCGACTGGCCCAGGCCGCGACCCCAGATGCCGCCGTCGGCAAGGGAATACATGGCCTGGCGGGCCTGGTAGCCGATGCCCTGCGGGTCGTCGCCCGGATTGAAGAAGGCGCGCATGCGGTCCGAGCGATACCCGGCCGAGAGCGCGAGGATCGAGGCCGCCACCGCACCCGACACCGCGATGGTGACGAACATGCGCAGCGGCAGCCCGCCGAACCACAGCAGCGAGGTCAGCACGATGCCGAGCGCGATGGTGGTGGACAGGTTGGGCTCGAGCACCACCAGCAGACAGACCAGCAGGCCGGCCGGCACCAGCGGCATGAGAATGTCCTTGTACCCGGCCTTCTCGGACTGCCGCGACGCCAGCAGGTGCGAACCCCACACCACCAGCGTCACTTTCGCGATCTCCGAGGGCTGCACCGACACCACGCCCAGGTCGAACCAGCGCTGCGAGCCCTGCACCTTGGTGCCGACGCCGGGGATCAGCACCAGCACCAGCATCACCACCGACAGCGCGAACACCGGGAACGACAACTGCCGCATCACCCGCATGGGAATGCGCAGCGCGATGTAGAACAGCACCGCGCCGACCGCGGCCAGCACCGCCTGGGTGAAGAACAGCGAATAGGCCGAGCCGCCACCGGCGTAGGACTCCACACTGGAGGCCGAGAGCACCATGACCAGGCCGAGCACGGTGAGCAGTACCGCGATCGCCACCACCAGGTGGAACGACGCCAGCGGGCGGGCCAGCCACGCAACGAACCATCCGGTTCGCAGACGCTGTGGGCCCTTGTTCCCGGCCCGCCGCGGCGTCGCCGTCGTCATTCGGATCTCCCGATGTCCTTCTCGTCCAGGGCCTGCACGGCGGCCGCGAAACTGCGACCGCGGTGCGTGTAGTCGGCGAACATGTCCAGGGATGCCGCGGCCGGAGCCAGCAGCACGGTATCGCCGCGATGGGCGAAACCGGCCGCCACGCGGACCGCGCGCGCCATCACCGCTTCGGGTTCGATCTCGGTGAAGGGGTCACCCATTCGAGCATCGTCCCCCGAATTCAGCTCCACCACCGGCACATCGGGGGCGTGTCGCGCGAGTGCGGCCGCGATCACGGCCGCGTCCTGCCCGAACAGCACGGCCGCGACCAGGTGTTCGCGGCACTCCTCGATGAGGTCCTCCACGCCGGCGCCCTTGAGCTGACCGCCGGCCACCCAGATCACGTTGGGGTGGGCCAGGATCGACGAACGCGCGGCGTGCGGGTTGGTGGCCTTGGAGTCGTCCACGAACTCCACGCCCGACAACTCGCGCACGAAGGCCGCCCGGTGCGGGCCGACCCGATGCTCCTGCAGGCCCTCCTTGACGAACTGCGGGGCCACGTCGATGGATCGGGTGAGCGCGGCCGCGGCCAGCGCGTCGGCCACACCGGCCGGACCCTGCGGGCTGATATCGCTGGTCTCGGCCAGGATGGCGGCCTTGGTGAAGGCGCGGTCGAGCAGCTTGCCGTCCACCACGCCCAGCTCGCCGTCGGCGGGCACGCCGATGCGGAAGCCGACGGTGCGGCGCGCCTTGGACTTCCGGGCCAGCGCCGCGGCCACCTGATCGTCGAGGCCGACCACGCCGACCCGGCCGGTCAGCGCACGCGCCTTGGCGGCGGCGTAGGCGTCCAGGCCGCCGTGCCAATCCAGGTGATCCTCGGCCACATTCAGCACCACCCCGGCCTCGGGGCGGACCGACGGGGCCCAGTGCAACTGGAACGAGGACAGCTCCACGGCCAGGATCTGCGGGCCGGGATTGCGGCGCAGCGCGTCCAGGATGGGCAGCCCGATATTGCCGCAGGCCACCGACGGGATGCCGGCGGCGCGCAGGATCGAGTGCGTCATCTGGGTGGTGGTGGTCTTGCCGTTGGTGCCGGTGATCACCAGCCACTTGCGGACCGGACCGTAGATACGGGCCTGATCGACCCACCACGCGAACTCGACGTCACCCCACACCGGGATGCCCTCGGTCACCGCGGACGCCAGCACCGGCGAATCCGGCCGCCAGCCCGGGCTGGTGATGACCAGCGCGAAGCGCCGCAGCGCATCCGGTTCCAGCAGGTCCGCGCTGGTGGCGGTGCCCAGACCCAGTTCGGCGGCCTCGGCCAGCGCCTTGGCGCCGCTGTCGGTGACCACCGGCCGCGCACCGATATCGCGCAGCGGTTCGATCAGCGAACGCCCGGAGACACCCCACCCGGCGACCAGCACGTCACGGCCACGCAGGAATTCGAGCATGGGTCCCGGCGACCGCAGGACCCTCGGAGAATGTTCGGCCATTGCTGTCTCACCCTGCCGCAGAGAGGTATTCGCTGTAGAACAGGCCCAGTCCGATCGCCGACGCCATACCGGCCAGCAACCAGAACCGGATGATCACCGAGGTCTCGGCCCACCCGCTCAGCTCGAAGTGATGATGGAACGGTGCCATCTTGAACAGACGATTGCGGGTCGCGCGGAACACCGCCACCTGCAGCACCACCGAGGTGGTCTCGGCCACGAACAGCGCGCCGATGACGACCATCAGCAGCTCGGTACGGGTGGTGATGGACAGGCCCGCGAGCAGACCACCCAGCATCAGCGAACCGGTGTCGCCCATGAAGATCTTGGCGGGCGCGGCATTCCACCACAGGAAGCCGATACAGGCCGCACCACCGGCCGCGCACACCAGCGCCAGATCCAGCGGATCACGCACCTGGTAGCAGCCCGCCACCGCGTGCGCGGAGCACGAGTTACGCCACTGCCAGAAGGTGATGATCATGTACGCGCCCAGCACCAGGCTCATCGAGCCCGCGGCCAGACCGTCCAGGCCGTCGGTCAGGTTCACCGCGTTGGACCAGGCCACCACGATGAGGCAGACGAACGCCAGGAAGACGATCACGCTCATCGACAAGGTATTGATGTCGCGGGTGTAGGACAGTCGCTTGTCGCCCGGCGTCAGGCCGTGAATGTTCTTGAACTGCAAGGCCAGGACGCCGAACACGATCGCCGAGGTGAGCTGGCCGATGTACTTCCCGGCCGCGGTCAGACCCAGGTTGCGCTGCTTGCGCAGCTTGATCAGGTCGTCGGTGAAGCCGACGAAACCCAGCGCGGTGGCCAGGCCCATGACCAGCAGGCCCGAGGCCGAGGGGCCCGGCTCGCCGTAGGTCATCGAGATCAGGTGCGAACCCAGGTAGCCGGCCCACATGCCGATGATGATGGCGACGCCACCCATGGTCGGGGTGCCGCGCTTGGCCTTGTGGCTTTCCGGGCCGTCGACCCGGATCTCCTGGCCGAAGCCCTGCTTGGCGAAGTAGCGGATCACCACGGGGGTGAGCAGAATCGAAACGGTCAGCGCGATCGCGGCCGACAAGAGAATCTGGGTCATCGAGCGGCCTCCTGCTCCGCACCGATCAGGTGTTCGGCGACGGTCCACAGACCGACGGACTTGGATGCCTTCACCAGCACCACCGCGCCCGGCTCGAGTTCTTCGTCGAGCAGCGCGATGGCCGAGTCGATATCGGGCACATGGATGGCTTCCTCACCCCACGAACCCTCCTGCACGGCGCCCTGGAACATGGCGCGCACCGGACGACCCTGACCGACGACGATCAGCCGGTCCACGTCCAGGCGCACCACCAGGCGGCCGATCTTGTCGTGTTCGAGAACGGATTCCTCGCCCAGTTCACCCATTTCGCCGAGCACCGCCCAGCTGGGCCGCGGCTCGGCCCCGGCGCGGGACATGGTGACCAGCGCCTTGAGGGCGGCACGGACCGAATCCGGGTTGGCGTTGTAGGAGTCGTTGACGACAGTGACGCCGTCGGCGCGGGTGCGCACGTCCATGCGGCGGGCCGAGGCGGCGGCCGCGCCGGCCAGCGCCGCCGCGACGGTCGCGAGATCCGCGCCCTGGTCGAGGGCGACGGCGGCGGCGGACAGGGCGTTGCCGACCTGGTGCTCACCGGACACGGCCAGCTGGACGTCGACTGATTCGCCGTTGGCGTGCAGCGTGAATCGGGCGCGCGCCTGCTCGTCGAGCACGACGTCGGCGGCGCGCACATCGGCCGAGGACGCCAGGCCCACGGTCACCACCCGGGCGGCGGTGCGCGCGGCCATCTGCGCGACCAGGTGGTCGTCGGCGTTCAGCACCGCCAGCCCGGAGGCCGGAAGCGCCTCGACCAGTTCACCCTTGGTCTGCGCGATCACCTCGCGGCTGCCGAACTCGCCCAGGTGCGCGGTGCCGACATTCAGCACGACGCCGACGCTGGGCGGAGCGATCTCGGTGAGCGCCTTGATGTGTCCCGGGCCGCGAGCCGACAGCTCCAGCACCAGGAACCGGGTCTGCGCGTCGGCGCGCAGGGCCGTCCACGGGTGACCGAGCTCGTTGTTGAACGAACCGGGCGGGGCCACAACGGATCCCAGCGGCGCGAGCACGGCCGCGATCAGGTCCTTGGTGGAGGTCTTGCCGGACGAGCCGGTCACTCCCACCACGGTCAGGCTCCCGGCCTGCACCAGCCGGTCCACGCTGGCGCGGGCCAATGCGGCCAGCGCGTCCAGCACCGCCGCGCCGGAGCCGTCGGTGTCGTGGGCCAGCGCGATGGCGCGGGTGTTCCCGGGGTGGGGCTCCACCACGATGGCGGGCACCCCGACCGGCCGCGCGGCGAGCACCGCGACCGCGCCCTGCGCGACGGCCCGCGCCGCGAAGTCGTGGCCGTCGGCGCGCTCACCCGGCAGCGCCAGGAACAGGTCACCGGAACCGATTCGGCGCGAGTCGAATTCGGCCGAGCCGGTGACCTTCGCCTCGGGATCGGCGACGTCGTGCAGCGTGCCGCCCACGACCTCCGCGATCTCCCGCAAAGTCATTTCGATCATGAATGCGTCAGGTCCCTCGTCTTTTCCGACAGGGCGGCCGCGAGTACCTCGCGGTCGTCGAACGGCTGCTTCACGCCTGCAATCTCCTGCCCTGTCTCATGTCCCTTGCCCGCGATCAGCACCGCGTCCCCGGGCCGCGCCCAGTTCACGGCGGCGTGGATCGCGGCCGCCCGGTCCCCGACCTCCCGGACCTCACCGCGTTCCGCGTCCGGCACCTGTTCGGCCCCGGCGAGCACCGCGGCGCGGATGGCGGCCGGGTCCTCGCTGCGCGGATTGTCGTCGGTAATGATGGCCAGGTCGCTGCCGCGCGCCGCCGCCGCACCCATGAGGGGCCGCTTGCCGGCATCGCGATCACCGCCCGCGCCCACCACGACCGCCAGACGTCCCGTCCCCTGTTGTTCGGCCAACCACGTGCGCAGGGTCGCCACGACCGATTCGATCGCGGCCGGCTTGTGCGCGTAGTCCACCACGGCCAGAAACTCCTGACCCCTATCCACCCGCTGCATGCGACCCGGCACGTCCACCTCGCCGAGCGCCGCCGCGGAAGTCTCGATATCGGCGCCCGCCGCCGCGCAGACCGCGACCGCCAGCAGCCCGTTGGCGATGTTGTACGCGCCCGGAAGCCGCAGCCGCACATCCACATTGACGCCCGGCCCCGCCGCGGTGAATTCCTGGGTGCCGCCGGTCCCGGCGGTCGCCGCGCCCGCGGTCCAATCGGCGGGCGCGCCCGCGCGGGTCGCCACCGTGCGCAGGCGGCCGGTGGTATCACCGGATTCGGCTGCCAGGCAGTCCGATACGTCGCCCGCCAGGCGCTGCCCCCACTCGTCGTCCACGCAGATCACCGCGGTGCGCGCGGCCACCGAGGGGCGCGACGCGGCGGCGGTGTCCGGGCCGTCGGGAATGAACAGGCGGCGCTTGGCCGCGAAGTAGTCCTCGAAGTCGGCGTGGAAATCGAGGTGGTCCTGGGACAGGTTGGTGAACGCGCCGACCGCGAAGCTCACCCCGTCCACCCGGCCCAGCGCCAGCGCGTGACTCGACACCTCCATCACCACCGCGTCCACGCCCTGCTCGACCATGACCGCGAACATGGCGTGCAGCTGCGGGGCCTCGGGGGTGGTGAGCGCCGAGGGCACCCGGACCCCGCCGATGCGGGTCTCGATGGTGCCGATCAGCGCGGTGCGCAGCCCGGACGCGGCGAGCCCGGCCTCCACCAGATACGAGGTGGTGGTCTTGCCGGAGGTGCCGGTGATACCGATGATGCGCAGTTTGCGAGACGGATCACCGTAAAGGGCCGAGGACAACTCGCCGAGAATCGTGCGCGGCGCGTCGTGCACCAGCACGGGGACGGTGATCTCGCCGATCAGCTCCGCACCCGCCGGATCGGTGAGGACCGCGACCGCGCCGCGCTCCACCGCGTCCGCGGCGTAGCGCGCGCCATGGGAATGCCCACCGGCCAGACCGGCGAAAAGATCGCCCGGCAGTACCGCGTTCGACCGCTGCTCGATACCCGTGACCTGGATGTCCCGCAAACCTGCCGCGGACCCGGCGGGCGTCGCGCCCGTCAGCTCCGAGACCGTGCGCAAGCTGGTCGCCGCCGGTGCGGCGGGCCGGAACACCTGCGACGGTGCCCCATCACCACTACGTGGTAGCGACTGCGCGGGCACGAAGCTCCTCTCACGGGCGGGTTTCATATGAAGAAAAGATCCGGACGACCGGATCGACGTGTCAGGTTACCTGTGTTCGATTGCCGTGCGATCGGCACGGCGCAGTTCGGTCGCCCGCCGGTAGTGGTATCGGCGGCGGCGTGCGTGACGACCATCCGTTCCCTGCTCTAACTCGCCTGCAGAATCAGCTGTTTGGCGGGCGGTGACGGCGGGATCCGGTCCCGCTGCAGCAGCCACGACGCGATGCTGTGGAACAGGGGTGCGGCCGATCCGCCACCGCTGCCGTCCGAGCTGCGCACGGGCGCGTCGAGCATCATGCCGATCACGTAGCGCGGATTGTCGGCGGGGGCCATGCCCGCGAAGGTGATCCAGTAGCGATCGCTGGAGTAGCAGCGGCACTTGGGATCGATCTGCTGCGCGGTGCCGGTCTTGCCGGCGATCTGATAGCCCTCGATCGAGGCCGGGCTGCCGGTGCCGGACTGGATGCCGCGCGGATCCTTCTGCACCACGGCCTGGAACATCTGCTGCAGGGTCTTGGCGGTCTGCGGGCTCACCACCTTCACGCCCTCCGGCGGCTCCTCCTCGGTGCGCGCGCCGTCCGGGGCGATCTTGGCCTTCACGATGCGCGGCGGAATCCGCACGCCATTGTTGGCGATGGCCTGGTACATCCCCGTCATCTGCAGGGTCGTCATCGAAAGACCCTGGCCGATGGGCAGGTTGGCGAAGGTGGAACCCGACCACTGGTCACGCGAGGGCACCACGCCGCTGCTCTCGCCGGGCAGGCCGACGCCGGTGCGCTGACCCAGGCCGAACTTCTTGAGCATGTCGAAGTAGCGGTCCTCGCCGACCCGCTGCGCCAGCATCAGGGTGCCCACGTTCGAGGACTTCCCGAAGACGCCGGTGGTCGTATAGGGGGCGACGCCGTGGTCCCAGGCGTCGTGCACGGTGACCCCGCCCATGAAGATGCTGCCCGGAACCTGGAGCACCTCATCGGGGTTGGTGAGGCCGTACTCGATGGCCGACGCCGCGGTGACGATCTTGTTCACCGAGCCGGGCTCGTACACCTCCTGTACCGACGGATTGCCCAGATCGGTGGTGGACCAGAAGCGCGGCCCCATCGCGGGATTGAAGGTGTTGTCATTGGCCATGGCCAGCACCTGGCCGGTGTGCACGTCCAGCACCACCGCCGAGGCCGCGCTCGCGCCCGACAGATCCTTGGCCTGCTGCACCTGCTGCTGCACGTAGTACTGCAGATCCGAGTCCAGGGTCAGCTCCACGCCGAAACCGTTCACCGCGGGCTGGCGGTCACGCCACGAACCCGGGATCACCGCGCCGTCGGAGCCGCGGTCGTAGGTCATCGAGCCGTCCGAACCGGCCAGCAGCGCGTCCATCGAGGACTCCAGGCCGATCTGCCCGTGGCCGTCCCAGCCGGTCGCGCCGATCACATTGGCGGCCAGCGCGCCACCCGGGTACTCGCGCATGTCCTGGCGTTCGAGCCCGACCTCCGGGAACTTCAGCGTGATGTCGGCGGCGACCCGCGGATCCACATTGCGCACCAGATAGACGAACGGCTCGTCACTCTTCAGCTTGGCCAGGATGTCCTTCTGGGGAGCGTCCTTACCCAGCTTCTCGTGCAGGTATTTGGCGATGGCGGCGAGCCGGTCGTCCGGATCCGGAGCGGTCTTCGGCTGCTTCTCGCGCTCGTCGGCCAGATCCTTGCGGACCCGCACCGGCTGGAAGGTCAACGCCTTGGCGGCGATGGTGAACGCCAGCGACTTCCCGTAGCGGTCGGTGATCGGCCCGCGGGTGGCGGGATCGGCCAGCTTCACGGTCCGCTGACTGGCCGCCTCCGAGGAGAGCTTCGGCGCGGAAATGCTCTGCACCCACAGCAATTGGATGGCGGCCACGACGATCGCCACCAGCATCACCAGCCGGCCCACCCCGAACCGGAACCGCGTACTCGAATCCAGTCCCGGAGCCGGCCGTGGTCTGAACTGCCGGCCCGGACCCGAACCCGCGCGGCCCGACCCGGACTTCGCCCGTGCGACGGCGGCGCGCCCCCGGCCGGAATCGGAACGGCCCCGGCCGGAATCACGCCCGCGCCCCGCGCGGGTAGGGCTCATCGACCAACCCCATTCACGGACATCGTGGTCGTCGTCGAAGATTCGATCATCGCGGCACGCCGTTCGCCTGGACCGCCGGGTTCTGCGGCGTCGGAAGCGGGGACGCCGGAACGGGATTCGCGGCCGAGGTGGTCGGCGGGGCCGGGGCCGTCGTGGGCGGCGCCGCCGGGGTGGTGGTCACCGGGACGACGCGCTCACCCTGCTGCGGCTGCGACTGCTTGGGCGGGGCCGCGGCCGGGGTGGTGTTCAGCGCCGGAGCCGGAGCGCCCTGCGCGGGCTGCGGATTGCCGACCACGGTCACCTGACCGTCGGGGGCGATGATCAGGCGGGCCGGGTCCTTGGCCGGGATCATGCCGAGTTCGGCGGCGCGCTGGGCCAATTCGGGCGCCGAGTCGGCCGCGGCCACCTCGCGCTGCAGCGCGTCCCGCTCGTCGGACAGCTTCTGATTGGCGCGGCGCTGATCGCCGAGCTGGTAGCTGTCCTCGGTGGCGCGGGTGGTGAGCAACAGCGTCAGGGCCAGACCGCAGCCCAGCAGCGCGATGATGGTGGCCACGAAGGACATCCGACCGCGTGGGATGGATTCACTGCGCCGGCCGCGGCGCATCCCGGGCAGCTCCACGCCGCCCTCGCGATTGCGGCGCCGGGCGTAGGCCCGTTGCGCCGCACCCGATTTGACCCGCTCGGCGGCCTGCACCCGGCGGGCCCCCCGGCTCACCTGCGTCTTGATCGTCATAGCGCGGCTCCGATCTCTCGGGTCGCGGCTCGGAACCGCCCGCCGCCCCGGCGCTGTCGCGCCCCCTCGCGTCGTCTCTGGTTCATGCTGTGCCGTTCTGGGGCATGACCGGAGCGCTCCATGGTTACGCTCCGCTGCCGCCGCCGCGCCTGACCACTCATGCCCGGTCCTCCCCTGCGATACGTTCCGCCGCCCGCATGCGCACCGGAGCGGCTCGCGGGTTCTCCTCGATCTCCTGCTCGGTCGCCTTCTCCGCACCGCGGGTCAGGATCTTGAATTCCGGTCCCATGCCGGGCAATTCGACCGGCAGATCCAGCGGAGTGCGCGAGGCCGACCGCTTGGCCAGCTCCACCTTCACCACCCGGTCCTCGAGGGACTGATAGCTCATCACCACGATGCGGCCGCCCGGAGCCAGCGCGTCCAGCGCGGCGGGCAGCGCCGCCTCCAGCGATTCCAGCTCGCGGTTCACCTCCACCCGCAAGGCCTGGAAGGTGCGCTTGGCGGGATGCCCGCCCGTGCGCCGGGCCGCGGCCGGGATGGTGTCGTAGAGCAGCTCCACCAGCTGGGCGCTCGTGGTGAACGGGGTGCGCTGGCGGCGCCGCAGGATCTCCGAGGCGATCTTGCCCGCGAACCGTTCCTCGCCATAGGTTTTCAGCACCCGGGCCAGTTCGCCATGGCTGTAGGTATTGAGCACGTCGGCCGCGGTGGGGCCGGTGCTGGAGTCCATCCGCATGTCCAGCGGCGCGTCCACCGAGTAGGCGAACCCGCGATCGGCCTCGTCCAGCTGCATCGAGGACACGCCCAGATCCATGAGAATGGCGCTGACCGAACCCTTTTCGGGCAGACCGGCCTGTTCGAGCGCGGCGGGGATCCCGTCATATCTGGTGTGCACCAGGGTGATCCGGTCCCGGAACGGCGCTAGTCGCTCCCCCGCCAGCTTCAGCGCGGCGGTGTCTCGATCCAGGCCGACGAGTCTGATATTGGGGTAGGTCCGCAGGAAGTGCTCGGCGTGACCGCCGAGACCGAGCGTGCAGTCCAGATAGACGGCGCCCTCGGAATGCAGTGCGGGACCGAGGATTTGGTCGGCGCGATGCAAGAGAACCGGAACATGGCGGGGGCCGTCATTGCTCTGGTTCACCTAGGACCTCCCGGAATTCACTGCCTCACGTTCATTCGCATGGCCACATCGGACAGCGCGCGACGGTGGCCTTTTTCACAAACGACCTTCGAATTAGGGCGAATGCCCCGTGGTCTCTGACCGAAGCACCGCACCTGGCGTTGGGGAAGTACGTCAGGGTCGGCGTCGGGCAGAGGCCGCAGGGCACTCGCCTCACTCGGGCTAGAAGATCTCGCCCAGCGACTCGTCTCTGGCCTGCGAGTAGTCCTCCTCGTGCTCGGCGAGGTAGGAATCCCACGCCGTCTTGTCCCATATCTCGAGGAAGTCGACCGAGCCGATCACCACGCAATCCTTGGAGAGATTCGCGTAGCGGCGATGCTCTGCCGACAGCATGATCCGGCCCTGTGCGTCCGGACGTTGCTCATCGCTGGAAGCCGCCAAGGCCCGGACGAATGCTCGGGCCTGCGGGTTCGATCGGGACGCGGCCGCGGCTCTCCGCGCGAGCGCGGTGAACTCGTCCTTGGGATAAACGGCAAGGCTGTGGTCCTGTCCCTTCGTGACCATCAACCCTCCCGCCAGCTCGTCCCGGAACTTCGCAGGCAACGTCAGTCGCCCTTTGTCGTCCAATCGAGGGGTATAGGTCCCGAGAAACACGTCTCGACACCTCCTGCCGGATCACCCTCTCGACTGTTCGGCCTCCTGTAGTGCGGGCTCCACATTACCCCACTTTCCCCCACTTTCAATCGAAAGCGCCGGTGATCTCGGTCCCCGCTTGGCGAACTTCGCAGGTCACACCAGCTATCACGATGGTGGGGAAGATTTCGCGCAGTTCCCCCGACACGCGCGACGCGCGCCGGCGGGTACCCGACAACCGCCAGCAAACCCGCAGATAGCGCGCATTTCCGGCACATGTGGGGCGGGGTGGGGCACCCCCGTGGGGAGGTGTGGGGAATCGTGGCCGACACCCGACACGCCGATCCCCGACCAGCCAGAAACGCCGTGACGCCACACCTCAAATCGGTGTGGCGTCACGGCGTGTCGTGAAGATCTTCAGTTGGTCGATCGCGGTCCGCTACCGTGCCGGTCCGAAAGCCGTCGGCCGCACGGTAGCCCGGTCAACTGTCCTGTTCGAACCTCTTGCGGAACCGGTCCTCCATCCGCGCGGAGAACCCGCCCTGCTTGCGGGGCTTGCCGCGGCCGGCGCCGGGAGCGCCGCCCTGGCTGGGATGAGCGTCCGAGGCCCGACCGGCCGAACCACCCATACGGGGGCCACCGATCAGCAACAGCACACCCGCGCCGAACATGACGATGAAGCCGACGAGACTGATGATCGGGAAGCCGCCGGGCTTGAACGGAGCGGCGATGCCGGCCACCAGTAGAAACAGGCCGAGGGCGAACAAGGCCGCCGCCTGGAGTCTGCGCCGACCGGTGGCAGAACGTAACCGTCCACCCCGAACAGTCGAGGCGAACTTCGGATCCTCAGCATAGAGCGCGCTCTCGATCTGTTCGAGCATGCGCTGCTCGTGCTCGGAGAGTGGCACGGTACCTCCCCCGGCACTAGGTGGTGGCTGTCGCCTCCGGGTAGACGACGGGTAGCCGACCTTGGCGGCTATCTGCCACCAATAATACGAGTTCGATCAGAACCGGACCACCTACTCGCCGATACTCACGCCAGCATTCCGTTCACCCACCCTGAACTGGGCCGAAGCCGCGACGCGGCGGCCAGCAGATCCGCCACGTCGTGCAGGAATGCGCCTACCCGCGAAGCGAACTCGTCGGCGCGGTGGTCGTCGACGGGCCGGGACAGGCCCGCTTCGAGCGCCGCGCGGGTCTCGGACTGGCCGGTGAAGTAGTCCGTCCACATGACGAATTCCGGTGCCGCGCGCTGCATCAGGACCCAGGCGTTGCGCGAGCGCGCCCGGGGCGCCCGGTCGGCCCCCGTCAGCGCCAGTACAGCGCCCGCCCCGCGTAGCGCGGCCAGGTAGGCGATGCGGAAACGCTCCGCCGGATCGCGTTCTCCCCGTGCCTCCGACAGCAGCCCGTCGGCCTTGCGCAGCAGGTCGCCGGCGCGGCCCGGGTGGCCCGGACGTTCAGTTTTCCCGGTCATTTCGCGTACCTCCCCACTCGCACACCCGAATCACATCTATAAGGACAACGCGTCCCGATCAGGCATTTCACCCAACCCGATGATCGAACAGGCATTCGAAGGTTTCTGTTGGGTTTGAATATAGAGAGACCCACCGACAAGTTGAGGCGCCCACCGTGGCGCTACTGTCGATCCATCCGTCCGCGCCAACGAGAGTTGCGTCCAGCCGATGACCGCAGTCACCCCCAAACCGACGCCGGCACCCGTCGTGGTCGATCTGTCGGCCGCGACCCTGCGGCACCGGCTGCACGACGCCCTGGCGGTCTACGTCGCGGCGATGGACTATCCGCGCGGCACCGAACATCAGCGCGCACCCATGTGGACCGAGCACACCACCCGCCCCGGCTGGCAGGCCGTCGCCGCGGTGCTGCCCGACGACGACGGACGACTGGACCTGCGCACCGCGCCCATCGTGGCCATCGCCTACGGCTATCACGGTGCTCCGCACCAGTGGTGGCATCAGCAGGTGTACAGCGGCATGCGGCGTACCGGCTGGCCCGAATCGGGCGCGCGGGAACTGCTTTCGGACTACTTCGAGCTCACCGAACTGCACGTGCACCCCGCCGCGCAGGGCCGCGGGCTCGGCGAGATCCTGCTCACCCGGCTGCTGCAGAACCGGCCCGAGCGCACCGTGCTGCTGTCCACCCCCGAGGTGGACCGCGAGGCCAACCGGGCCTGGCGGCTCTACCGGCGCCAGGGGTTCGGGGATGTGGTGCGGCACTTCATCTTCTCCGGCGACACCCGGCGGTTCGCGGTGCTCGGGCGGCGGCTGCCCCTGTGAGCGGACGCGACAATGGTTCCCGCACAGTCGTAGTCGTCGGATCGGGGCACAACGCGCTGGTCGCGGCCTGCTACCTGGCCAAGGCCGGGCATCGGGTCGAGGTGCTCGAACGCGACACCGTGCTCGGCGGGGCCGTCTCCACTGTCGAACGGTTCCCCGGGCATCTGGTCGACCGGGGGTCCTCGGCGCACATCATGATCCGGCACACCGGGATCATCGAGGAGCTGGAGCTGGCCCGGTTCGGGCTGCGCTACATCGACTGCGACCCCTGGGCTTTCGCGCCCGCGCCCGCCGGGAACGGGCTGGCGCCCATCGTGTTCCACCGGGATCTGGACCGGACCTGCGCGTCCATCGCCGCCGCCTGCGGGCAGCGTGACGCCGACGCGTACCGGCGGTTCGCGACCGTGTGGGGTCCGCGCAGCGCACGGGTGATGCGGGCGTTCTCGGGCACCCCGACCGGCGGGCACCTGCTGAAGTCGTTCTGGGGCATGGATCCCCGCGAGGCGGCCGGGGCCACCGGGCGCGCCAGCGGAGGGGCCCTGTCCCGGGAGATGATGCAGACCGGAGATGCGCTGCTGGACAGCCTGTTCGACAGCGAACGACTGAAGGCGGCGCTGGCCTGGTTCGGCGCGCAGTCCGGGCCGCCCATGTCCGAACCCGGATCCGCGCCCATGGTGGGGTTCGCGGCGCTCATGCACACCATGCCGCCCGGGCGCGCGGTCGGCGGCAGCGGCGCGCTGAGCGCGGCCCTGGTGGCGCGGCTGGAATCCGACGGCGGCGTCGTCTCCCCCGGCGACGCGGTGACCGCCCTGACCCGCCGCGGCGACCGGTGGGAGGTGCGCACCGCGAGCGGGCGAAACCTGTCCGCGGACACCGTGATCGCGGGCAGCCACATCCTCACCACCCTGAACCTGCTGGAACAGGGCGGATTCGACACCGCGACGATCGCCGACTGGCGACGCCGTATCCGGGTGGGACCCGGCATCGGCATGGTGGTGCGCGCCGCGATCAGCGAACTCCCCCGCTATCCCGGGGCCGAGACCGCCGAATCCGCGCACGGGCTGCAACTACTCGTCACCGACCGCCGCGAGCTGCGTCGCGCCCACGGCGCGGCCCTCGCGGGCGACCTGCCCCCGCGCCCGGTCGTACTGGCCATGACCTTCAGCGCCCTGGACCCGACCATCGCCCCCGAGGGCGAACACCAGGTCACCCTGTGGTCGCAGTGGCATCCCTACGATCTGGCCGACGGCAGTGACTGGTCCGCGCACGCCGAGACCGAGGCCGACCGCATCATCGCCGAAGTCGATGCCCTCGCACCGGGATTCGCCGCCTCGATCACCCAGCGCCACATCCAGACCCCCGCCGACCTCGAACGCGAGATGGGCCTGCTCGGCGGCAATGTCATGCACGTCGAGATGTCCATCGACCAGATGTTCATGTGGCGCCCACTGCCCGAACTCGCCGGCCAGCGTGTCCCCGGCGCCCCCGGCCTCTACCTCACCGGCGCCTCCACCCACCCCGGTGGCGGCGTCTCCGGCGCCAGCGGCCGCAGCGCCGCCCGCCTCGTGCAGCGAGACCTCCGCCCCCGCCTCTTCCGCCGATGACCGACCCCGCCCTATCGGGCCCCCGCCACGAAACCCACCGCGAGTCTGCCGACACCGCCCCGCCGGAGCGAAGCCGGACTGCCCACGGTGATGGCGACCGCGCCTGGTCTGCTGCGCGACGTGTGGCAGGCCGTCGGATGACCGTGACCGGGTGGCCGGGGACCTCGGCCGAGCGGCGGGCCGTGGCTGTCTCGGCGGTGCCCGCGGTGTTGCTGGTGCTGGTGCAGATCTCGTATCCGCTGGCGCACGGGGTCGGGCGGGATCGGGTGACGGTGGCGGTCGTATTGCTCTCCGCCGGTGCGGCTTTGACACACGCGGCGGTCACGCGCGGGGTGCGGTGGGCGGCCGGGGTGCTGGCGATCGTCTCCGGGGTGGGGTTGGTGGCCGAGGTGGTGGGGACGGCTTCCGGGATTCCGTTCGGTGGTTACGACTACGCGAGTGGGCGGTTGGGGCCTGAGGTACTGGGGGTGCCGGTGGTGGTGCCTCTGGCCTGGACGGGCGGGTTGTATCCGGTGTGGGTGGTGGCCGGGATGCTGACGACGGGGGTGGCCGGGCGGGTTTCGCTGACCGCAGCGGGGGCGGTCGGATGGGATCTGTTCCTGGATCCGCAGATGGTGGCCGATGGGCAGTGGACGTGGCGGTCGTCAATTCCCGGGCTGCCGGGGCTGGGCGAGATTCCGGTCAGCAACTACGCCGGCTGGTTCGCGGTGGCCGCGGTGATGGCGGGACTGCTGGAGTGGTGGGATCGGACGGCCGCGGGTTCGGGTGCGGCGCGGGTGGTTCCGGTGGCCGTGTTCGGGTGGACGTGGCTGGGGTCGACGCTGGCGCACGCGGTGTTCCTGGGGCTGCCGGTGTCGGCGGTGTACGGGTTCTGCGGGCTCGGGGTGCTGGGGATTCCGCTGGTTCGGGGGCTGAGGGCCCGTCGAATCACGCTGTGGCCCGGGACGCATGGCACGATGTGAGCCGTGCAGCCGAGTCCGAACATGTCGACAGCAGAGGGAACACTCGAATCCGCCCCACCCCGGCGACGATCGCGGCGATGGGTACGGACCGTGGCCGTGGTCCTGTTCGCGGGGCTGGCGGTCCTGTTGACCGGATGCCTGCGGGTGCAGGTATCGATGGGCGTGTCCTCCAACGACCGGGTGTCCGGGCGCATCGTCGCCGCGGCCGTGCCACAGCACGAGAAGGACAAGGGCCCGCAGCTCAAGACCCCCGACGGCCTGTCCGGCAAGGTGCGGGTGGACTCCTACGCCCAGGACGGCTACGTCGGCAGCCAGGTGTACTTCGACGACCTCACCTTCGGTGAGGTGCAGCAGCTCGGCGGCCTGTCCGACCAGACCTCCGGCATGTTCAACCTGCTCTTCGCCCGCACCGGCGACCTGGTCACCCTCACCGGCCGGGTGGACCTGAAGTCGCTGCCGCCGCAGGGCTCCGACGTGCAGCTGACCGTCGCCTTCCCGGCGCGCGTCGCCACCACCAACGGCACCCGCGAGGGCGACTCGGTGGTCACCTGGAAGCTGCCGCCCGGCGATGTCAGCACGCTGCGCGCCGAAGTCGGCTACGCCGACCCGAACACGCGGTCCTTCGCCGGATGGGCGGGCATCGTCGGCGGCATCACCCTCGCGGTGGCGGCCGTGGTCGCGGTACTGGCGTACATGACCCGCAACCCCGATCCGCCGGCCTACGTGCGCGCCGCGCGCTGGCTGCGCCCGGACCGCACCAACACGCGTTAGCACCGACCCCATGACATTCGCCCCGAAGGCGGTGACGGCCGCGAGCGCCGTCGCCGCCTTCGGCGCATCGGTGGCCCTCGCCAATCGCCTCACCGTCCCCCGGCTGCGGCGTGGCGGGCCCACCGTCATCGAACCGGTCACCGTCTGCATCCCGGCCCGCGACGAGGCCGACCGGCTGCCCGCGCTCATCGCGGATCTGCGCGCCCAGCCCGATCTGCCGCGCCTGCGGGTCCTGGTCCTCGACGACTGCTCGACCGACGACACCTTCGCGGCGGCGCGCGCGGCCATCCGCGGCGACCATCGATTCCTGCTCTCCCGCAACGACACCGATCCGGCGCCCGGCTGGACCGGCAAGACCGCGGCCTGCGCCCGGCTGGCCGCACTCGCCGACACCGCCGACGGCGTACTGGTCTTCCTCGACGCCGACGTGCGGCTCGCGCCCGGCGCGCTGTCGGCCGCGGTCCGGGAACTGCGGTCGGCCCGAACCGATCTGCTCTGCCCGTGGCCCCGCCAGCTCGCGGTCTCCCCCGCCGAACGCCTCGTCCAGCCGCTGCTGTGCTGGTCGTGGGCCTCGACGCTGCCGGTCGCCGTGGCGAATCGGACCCGGCGGCCGTCGATGGCCGTGGCGTGCGGGCAGTTCCTGGTCTTCGACGCCGCCGCCTACCGGGCCGTCGGCGGGCACGCCGCGGTCGCGGACAGCGTCACCGAGGATCTGGCCATCGCCCGCGAGCTGCGGCGCGCGGGGCGGTCCACCGCACTGGTCGCGGCCGGGCCGCTGGCCGAGACCCGGATGTACCGGGACGCGGCCGAGGTGAACGAGGGCTACACCCGCTGGCTGTGGTCGGCCTACGGCGGGCCCGCGGGCAGTCTCGCGATCGGTTCGATTGCGGCGCTGGCCTTCTGGGCGCCGCCCATCGCGGCGGTGTGCGGGCGCGGACGGGTCCGCCGGATGGGGCTGCTCGGTTATGCCGCCGCCGTCACCGCCCGCCTGCTGGCCCGCGCCACCGAGAACGGCGGGCCGGTCGCCGCCACGGATGCCGTTGCGGCACTGGCACACCCGTTCTCGGTCGCCGCCTACCTGGCCCTGTCGGCCCGGTCCCACCGCGCGCACCGCACTCGCGCGCTGCGCTGGAAGGGCCGGACCGTCGGCTGAGTCCCGATCAGGGAACCGGCGTCATCCCGATGGTCGGCAGGAAGAAGCAGGTGGTGTCGCCATTGCGGACCGTGCCGAACATGGCCGCCAGCACCGTGCCCGACCCGGTGTTCACCGGCACCGCGCGGACGCCGCCGACCGGCAGGGCCGCGGTGAAGTAGTCGTGCACGGCCTGTTCGACCATGGGCCGCAACTCGTTCGGGACCTGCGGCGGGATCATGGCACTGAGCACCTGGTTCAGCGGGCCCATCGGCACCAGGCCGCCGCGGCCGGTGGTGGTGTTGAACCAGGCGACCTGCATGCCGGAGGTGTCCGCGCCGTCGGGGGCGATGCCGTAGGGCACGAAGGCGAACATGGCCTGGCCCCCCTTGACAGCCGAAAGATCCAGGCCGGGAATGGAGATCGCGTAGTGCGGCCACGGGCCCGGGATGCTGCCCGCCATGGCGGGGGCCAGGCCCAGGGTGGTGCCGCCGAGACAGAACGGCGCGGCGGTCGGGTACAGGAAGGGCTTGATGCCCAAGGTCTGGAGTCCTTCGACAGCCTGACCGTAGGCCGACAGCCAGTCCGTCGGAGCGGCCGACGGACCGGCGGCATCGGACCGGCCGGTGGTGTCGGGGCGCGCCGCGGCGTCGGGACGGGCGGTGGCGTCGGCGCGGCCGGTGGTCTCGTTCACCGCGGTGATGGCGGCCAGCGCGGCGGCGGCCTCCGGACTCAGCGCGGCGGCGCCGGTGTCGGCTGGTGCCGGGGCAGCGGCGGCGGGTCCCGCCAGGGTTGCCGGTCCGGCGGCGGCGAGCACGGCGCAGGCGCTGACAGCGCCGGCCACCCGGACGAAGTGGTGGAACACGGACATGAAGGGCTCCCCTCGAGGTCACGAGTCGTGAGGGGACGGTACTCCGCTGACCAGTGCATTCCGGTGATTTACTCCGGCATGCCGGAGCCGATTCGCGGTGTGAACCGGTCCGTTCAGGCGTTGGCCGGAGCGGCCGAGACCGAATAGCCCAGATTCGCCAGCACTTCGCTGGTGGCCTTGGCGAAATTCAGGGTGATGAAATGCAGGCAGGGCGCGCCCTCGGAGATCAGGCGTTGCGCCATCTCCGTGGCGATCTGGATGCCCTCGGCCCGGACCGCCGCGCGATCCTCCTCCGGCCCGGTGCCCGCGGCCTTGCGCAGCCGCTCGATCACCTTCGCCGGGAGCGGACGGCCCGACAGCTCCTCCGCGCGCTCGACCGTGCGCAGCGAGGTGACCGGCATGAGCTCGGGAATGATCGGCTTCGCACCCTCGATCGGATCGGCCGCGATGGCCCGATCCCGCAGGCGCAGATAGTGATCCACGTCGAAGAACATCTGGGTGATCGAATACTCCGCGCCCGCGCGCAGTTTCGACACCAGGAAGCGGGTGTCGTCGTCGAGGTCGGTGGAACGCGGGTGACCCTGCGGGAACGAGGCGACACCCACGTGGAAGTCGCCCAGGTCGCGCACGATGCGGACCAGTTCCTCGGCGTACTCGACGCCCTCGGGGTGCTTGAGCCACTCGCCGAGCACGTCGCCCGGCGGATCGCCGCGCAGCACCAGCAGATTGCGGATGCCCGAGTCGGCGTACGCGCCGACGATGGAGCGCAGTTCGGCGACCGAGTGGTCCACCGCGGTCAGGTGGGCGACGGTCAGCAAGGTGGTCTCGCGCGCCAGCTCGCCGGTGACCCGGATGGTGCGGTCGCGGGTGGAGCCGCCCGCGCCGTAGGTCATGGACACGAACGCCGGATGCAGCCGCTCGAACTCGCGGGCGGCCCGCCACAGGCGGGCCTCGCCGGCGGCGTCACGTGGCGGATTGAACTCGACCGAGAACGGAACCGACCCGTCCGGGCGTGGGCCCAGCTGCTGCACCACGGAGCGAGTTCCGGACACATGAGGCGTGCGGGAAACTCGGCCAGGGGTCGAATATCCCCGTACATTGTCGAAACTCACGCCAGTATTTTACGGGCCCGCAGCCGGGCCCCGGACCCCGACCTGTGCCTATCCCAGCAGGTGGGACCGGACCGGGCCCGACCGATTCCCGGCCGCGACCCGGTGGTCGGTAGAGTCGGGGCGAACCCCGCGCGCGGACCTGAGGCCCGCGCGATCGGGCCGGTCATCGGGGGCGTTCGCCATCGTCGCACGCACACCGGGACCGATCACCGGGGGAATCGCGTTCGCGCCGCGCCGCGCACTCACCAAGGAGGCTCCCCTGTCCGCCGGACCCGGTACCCCGACCCGCCACCCGGTCGGCGCGGGATCACTCGTCGCCGCCGTGGAGGACCGTCTCACCGCCTTCTTCCGCACCCGCGAACCGATCGTCGAACCCCTCGGCCCGGTCTTCGTGGACGCGGCCGCCGCCCTGGAGGACTTCGTCATTCGCGGCGGCAAGCGCACCCGCCCCGCCTTCGCCTGGACCGGCTGGCTGGGCGCGGGCCGCAGCCCCGAGGACCCGGACGCCGACGCGGTGCTCACCGCCTGCTCGGCATTGGAACTGGTGCAGGCGTGCGCGCTCATCCACGACGACATCATCGACTCCTCGCGCACCCGGCGCGGCTTCCCGACCGTGCACGTGGATTACGAACAGCGGCACCAGGATCAGCACTGGACCGGTGACGCCGACCACTACGGCGTGAGCGTCGCCGTCCTCATCGGCGACCTGGCCCTGGCCTGGGCCGACGACATGACCCGCGACGCCGGGCTGCCCGCCGACGCCGCCGCCCGCTTCGCCCCGGTCTGGGCGGCCATGCGCACCGAGGTGCTGGGCGGGCAGCTGCTCGACATCCACGGCGAGTCCGCGGGCGACGAGTCGGTGGAGGCCGCGCTGCGGATCAACCGGTTCAAGACCGCCGCCTACACCATCGAGCGCCCGCTGCACATGGGCGCGGCACTGGCCGGGGCCTCCCCCGACGTGATCGCCGCCTACCGCGAATTCGGCACCGACATCGGCATCGCCTTCCAGCTGCGCGACGACCTGCTCGGCGTGTTCGGCGATCCGGCGGTCACCGGCAAGCCGTCCGGCGACGACCTGCGCGAGGGCAAGCACACCGTGCTCATCGCCGAGGCCCTGCAACGCGCCGACGCCACCGCGCCCGCCACCGCCGCGCTCATCCGCACCAGCCTCGGCACCGACCTCAGCGCCGAGCAGGTCGCCGAATTGCGCACGGCCCTCACCGACCTCGGCGCGGTCGACGCCGTCGAGCAGCGCATCGCCTCGCTCACCGAGCAGGCCCTGACCGCGCTGGACGCCAGCACCGTGACACCGGACGCGGCCCGGCAGCTGCGCGGCATGGCGCTGTCGGCCACCGCACGGCACTACTGACGCCGGATCCGACAGGCAGCACAGGCCGCAGGAGGGTGGCATGAAAACGGTTGCGGGACCGACCGATCGGGTGGTCGTGGTCGGCGCGGGACTGTCCGGGCTGGCCGCGGCGCTGCACCTGCTGGCGGCCGGACGGCAGGTGACCGTGCTCGAACGCGACGACCGCCCCGGCGGACGGGTCGGGTCCTACAGCGGACCGGACTACGAGATCGACTCCGGGGCAACGATTCTCACCCTGCCCGAACTCATCGACGAGGCGCTCGGCGTGGTCGGGCACACCCGGGAGTCGGTCGGCCTGACGATCCTCGACATGGCGCCGGCCTACCGGGCGCGCTTCGCCGACGGCACCCAGATCGGCGTCTACTCCGACGAGGAGCGCATGGCCGACGAGGTCGCGCGGGTGCGCGGCCCCGCCACGGCCCGCCGTTACCGGCGGCTGCGCGGCTGGCTGAAAGGCGTGTACGAGGCCGAGTTCCGGCAGTTCATGGACACCAACTTCGAGTCGCCGCTGGACATGGTGCGAATTCCGGAGAAGCGGACCGCACTGGCGCGGCTGGTACGGCTCGGCGCGTTCGGGCGGCTCGGCCCCAAGGTCGGTCGCGTGATCCGGGATCCGGAAGTCGCCCGGCTGTTCAGCTTCCAGGCGCTGTTCGCGGGCATGGCTCCGAAGAAGGCGCTCGGCGTGTACGGCGCGATCCCGTACATGGACACCTGCCTGGGCGTCACCTACCCCGAGGGCGGCATGCGGGCCATCGCCGCGGCGCTGGGCCGCGCGTTCACCGCCGCCGGCGGGACCCTCGAACTGAACGCCGAGGTGATCGGCGTCGACTACACGGGCCGCCGCGCCACCGCCGTGCACACCGCCGACGGCCGCGTCGTCGACTGCGACGCCCTGGTGGTGACCGCCGACATCGGGTCGCTGACCCGGTTCGGGCTGCGGCATCGCCGCGGACTGCGGGCCTCCCCGTCCGCGGTGGTCGCGCACGGCACCATTCCGGCGGAGGTGGCGGCCGCCTGGCCGGTGCAGGCGCATCACACCATCGACTTCGGCGCGGAATGGGACCGGACCTTCGCCGAGATCGCCGCCCGGCGCGGCCGCGGCGCGCTGATGAGCGACCCGTCGCTGCTGCTCACCCGGCCCGCCCTCACCGATCCGGCCCTCTACATCGACCGCCCCGAACAGCACATCGACGCCGCGGGCCACCTGCGCGACACGGTCCGCTACGAACCGCTCTCGCTGCTCGCCCCCTGCCCGAATCTGGATGCCGCGCCGCTGGCCTGGGACGAGCTCGGCCCGCACTACCTGCGCGAACTGCTCCAGGTGCTGGAAGCGCGCGGCTACCAAGGCATTTCGCGGTACTTCCGGGTCGACCACCTCGACACCCCGCGCACCTGGCGGGCCAAGGGCATGCTCGCGGGCACCCCGTTCTCGGCCGCGCACCTGTTCCGGCAGACCGGTCCGTTCCGGACCCGGAACCTGGTGGCCGGTCGCGCGAATGTCGTTCTCGCAGGCTCGGGCACCGTGCCCGGCGTCGGCGTGCCGACCGTGCTGCTTTCGGGCAGACTGGCGGCGGCACGCATCACGGGTGACGTACGACATGCCGGTATCGGATCCGCCGACACCGGGGCGGTGGCGTCCGCGCACACGCACTAGACTGACCGCGTCCTGAACCAACGCGGCTGCCGCCGCTGACCTTTCCGGGGGGAACGACCGCCTATGCCGACCCCCGATATGGACGCAGCCACCCCCGACACCGGCGCTGTCGCCACCCGCCCCGCCGGCGCCCCGAGCACCCCGGACGCCGCCGACCCGGAGGCTCCGTCTCCGAGCGCCCGGACGAGCTGGCAGACCCGGGTCCGCCACGCCGCCGACTTCGCCCGCACCCCCGAGGGACACGCGGCGACACTCGGCTTCTTCGGCGCCCTGCTGATCACCTTCGGCGGCTTCGGCGCGGGCGGCGTGCGACGCAGCGACCCGCTGCTCGAGGCCATGCACCTGTCATGGCTGCGGTTCGGGCACGGCCTGGTGCTGTCGTCGATGTTCGTGTGGCTCGGCGTGATCGCGATGATCACCGCGTGGGTCCGGCTGGGCCGCATCGTGATCGGCGGTCAGCCCGGCGCCTCGGTCACCCTCAACGAACTGCGCGGCATCGTCGGCGTCTGGACCTTCCCGCTGCTGTTCGCGGTCCCCATGTTCAGCCGCGACGCCTACTCCTATCTGGCGCAGGGCGCGATGCTGCGCGACAACATCAACCCGTACCTGTACGGGCCGGTGGAGTTGAAGGCCAACGCCGCGGTCCTGCTCGACAATGTCAGCCCGGTCTGGACCACCACCACCGCGCCCTACGGGCCGGTCTTCCTGCTCATCGGACGCGCCATCACCACCATCACCGGCGACAACGTGGTGGCCGGAACGATCGCGCTGCGGCTGGTCATGCTGCCCGGGCTGGCGCTCATGGTGTGGGCGGTCCCGCACCTGACCAAGCACCTGGGCGGCAAACCGACCACCGCGCTGTGGCTGGCCGTGCTCAACCCGCTGGTGCTCGTCCACCTCATCGGCGGCGTGCACAACGAGATGCTCATGGTCGGCCTGATGGCCGCGGGCATCGCGCTGGTGCTCGAACACCATCACGCCGCGGGCATCGTGGTGGTCGCCATCGGCGTGGCGGTGAAGGCCACCGCGGGCGTGGCGCTGCCATTCCTGGTGTGGATCTGGATGATTCACGAACGCGAACGCCGCGCCGCCCAGCACGAGGGCGAACTGCCGCATCCGCTGCGCACCTTCGCCAAGATCGGCGCGCTCGGCGTGGCGGTGTTCGCGGCCGTGTTCGCCGTCGCCACCTTCGCCACCGGGCTGCGCGATCACCAGATCGGCTGGCTCACCGCGCTGTCGGGCTCGAAGAAGATCATCAACTGGCTCTCGCTGCCGACCATCATGGCCCACGTCGTCACCTGGGTGACGCCGCTGCCGATGGACACGGTGCTGCCGTGGACGCGCATGCTGTGCGCGATCGCCATGGTCGCCATCCTGGTGTGGGCCTGGTGGCGGTTCAAGAACAGCGAGAAGGAGGCCGTGCTCGGCATTCTGGTCGCGTTCGTGGCCATCGTGACCCTGTCCCCCGCCGCGCTGCCCTGGTACTACTCGTGGCCGCTGGCCCTGGCCGCGGGCTTCGCGCTCTCCACCCGGACATTGCAGGTCCTGGTCGGGCTGTGCACCTGGCTCATGCTGATCTTCCAGCCCGACGGCGCGCCCGTGTCCGACTACGTGCACGGCACCCTCGCGATCGTCGCCGCCGTGGTGGCGGCGGTCTCGCTGTGCAAGGTGGATCCACTGAAACTGCGCGCCGGACGCCCGCATTCCGATCAGCTCGGCGGCGCGCCCGCGCCCAGCCCCGCGTGATGCTGGACCGCGCCTACCGCGACTGCCGCCGCATCGCCGCCGCCCACGGACGCACCTACTTCCTCGCGACCCGGCTGCTGGAGCCCGAGCGAAGACCGGCCGTGCACGCGCTGTACGCCTTCGCCCGCCTGGTCGACGACATCGTCGACGCGAGCGACGCGCCCAGCCGCGCCGCCGAATCCGCGGCCCGGCTCGACCGGATCGAACACGAACTGCGGGCCCGGCTGGCCGACGCGCCCACCGGACCCGGCGACAGCCACGAACAGCGGGTGCTGCTCGCGGTCTCCGACACCATCCGCCGGTACTCGATTGCCGCCGAACACTTCTGGGTGTTCCTCGACTCCATGCGCATGGACATTCCGGGCGCGCCCCAATACCGCGACCGATACCCCACCATGGGCGAGCTCGAGGACTACATGCGCGGCTCGGCGGCCGCCATCGGGCTGCAGCTGCTGCCGGTGCTGGGCACCGTCGTCCCGGTCGCCGAGGCCGAACCGGCCGCGGCCGCGCTCGGGGAAGCCTTCCAGCTCACCAACTTCCTGCGCGATGTCGGCGAGGACCTGGGCCGCGGCCGGGTGTACCTGCCCGCCGACGAACTGGCGGCCTTCGGCGTGGACGACGAATTGCTGTTCCACTGCCGCGAATCCGGCCGCACCGAGCCGCGGGTGCGGCGTGCGCTCGCGCACCTGATCGCGGTCAACCGGGGTGTCTACCGTCGCGCCACCCCGGGCATCGAACTACTGGCCCCGCGCGTGCGCCCGGCCATCCGGACGGCGGCCACGCTCTACGGCGGCATCCTCGACGAGATCGAACACGCCGACTACGCGGTCTTCAGCGGCCGCGCGGTCGTCCCCCGGCACCGCCGGCTCCGGGTCGCGGCACGCGAATTCGTCGCGGCCAGTCCCCTCGGGAACTGACCGCGTCCGCGGTCGGGCTATGTCAGAAGGGGTCCGCGGCGGCGCGGCGGATCACTTCGCGGGCCAGCGGCCCGTGGATGGCGTCGATGGGACGGCCGGGCAGGGTTTCGTCCTCGGTGTAGATCCACTCGAGGATTTCCTCGTCGGTGTACTTGCCGTCACGCATGACCGTGATCAGCGGGGTCAGGTGCTTGGCGACGGCGCCGGTGGAGTCGAAGAACTCCTTCGGGACACCGGCGATACCGTCCCTGCGGACCGCGATGATCTGATGGTCACGCAGCATCTGATGGACCCGGGTCACCACCATGCCCAGCTGCTCGGCCACGTCGGGCAGCGGGATCAGGGTCACCGAATCCGGCAGGACGTCTTCGCTGCAAGGAAAGGCACTCACGCCGACCACGGTAGTCTCTCGCGTCGCCACAGTCGCAACACACCCCGACGCGGCTACCATCGGGTGAGCCGCGCTGGGCGGCATTGACGAAAATCGGAAGGGTCGCAGTTGATCGGCCAGATGCTGGAAGGGCGCTACCGCATCGACGCGCCGATCGCGCGTGGCGGTATGTCCATGGTGTTCCGGGGGGTGGACACCCGGTTGGACCGACCGGTCGCCATCAAGGTGATGGACCCGAAGTTCGCCTCCGACCCGCAATTCCTCACCCGCTTCGAACTCGAGGCGAGAGCGGTGGCCAAGCTCAAACACCCTTCCCTGGTAGCGGTCTACGACCAGGGCGTGGACGGTGACCACCCGTTCCTCATCATGGAACTGGTCGAGGGCGGCACCCTGCGCGAACTGCTGCGCGAACGCGGCCCCATGCCCCCGCACGCGGTGCGCGCCGTCGCCGAACCCGTGCTCTACGCCATCGGCGTGGCCCACGCGGCCGGGCTGGTGCACCGCGACATCAAGCCGGAGAACGTGCTCATCTCCGACTCCGGCGAGGTGAAGATCGCCGACTTCGGTCTGGTGCGCGCGGTCGCCGAGGCCAAGATCACCTCCGACAGCGTCATTCTCGGCACCGCCGCCTATCTCTCCCCCGAACAGGTCACCAGCGGCAGCGCCGACGCCCGCAGCGACGTGTACTCCGCGGGCATCCTGATCTTCGAAATGCTCACCGGCCGAACCCCGTTCACCGGCGACAACTCGCTCTCGATCGCACTGCAGCGGGTCGAGAAGGACGTGCCCGCGCCCGGCCGCCTGATCGGCGGCGTACCCGCCGAGATCGACGAGCTGGTCGCCCACGCCACCGCCCGCGAACCCATGCACCGGTTCTCCAACGCCACCGAGATGGCCGACGAACTGCGCCGCGTCGCCCGCGAACTGCAACTGCCCGACTATCGGGTGCCCGCGCCGACCGAATCCGCCGAGCACCTCAGCGCCAAGTACCGGGTCGGGCCCACACCCGCCCCGCGCGGCCCCGTGCATCCCCCGTCACGGCCGATTCCGGGCGCGGCGGACCAGACCACCCGGTTCCAGGCCGATGCCACCACGCGGCTCCCGGCCGACCCGCCGACCGTGTTCGCGCCGCCGCAGCAGCCCCAGCACACCCGGGTCATGACCGCGGCGCGCGAGATCCCCGCCGAGTACCGGCAGAACGACTACGCCCCGCCGCCGGGCACCCAGCACCCCGGCTCGGATCTGATCGAGGATCGCGGCAAGTCGCGGCGCCGGGTCGTGGTGTGGCTCAGCATCGTGGTCGCGCTGGCGGTGCTGCTGGGCATCGGCGGCTGGTGGCTGGGCGTCGGACGCTATTCGCCGGTGCCCACCATCGCCGGCATGGACACCCAGCGCGCGGTCTCCACGCTGCAGGCCGCGGGCTTCGAGACCGAGACCCGCAACAAGCCCTCCGACATGATCCCGGTCGGCAATGTGGTCGGCACCGACCCGCCCGCCGGCACCCGCGTCACCAAGGGCTCCCTGGTCGCGGTGTTGGTGTCCAGCGGCAAGCCGAAGGTTCCCGATGTGAGCGCCGGCCAGGACGTCAGCTCGGTCAACAAGGCCATCCGCGACGCCGGGCTCACCCCCGTGGACGCCGGTGAGGTGGGCAGCTCCGCGCCGAAAGGCTCACTCGCCAAGGTGGATCCGGCCCCCGGCACCGTCCTCCCGGCCAACGGCCAGGTGAAGGTCTACCGCAGCAAGGGATCCCTGCCGGTCAAGGTGCCGGACCTGCGCGGCAAGACGCAGGAGGAGGCCAAGATCGCCCTGCAGAAGGCTGGACTCACCGTCGGCTCCACCCGCGAGCAGTTCGACCCGAAGATCAAGTCCGGCCAGGTGATCGGCACCGATCCGGCCGCGGGCACCAGTGCCGAATCCGGCTCCGGCGTGGTCCTGATCCTCAACAGCGCCCTCGACATGCCGAACCTGCTGGGCGCCAATGTCGGCACCGCGCGCGGCAAACTGCAGCAGATGGGGCTCTCGGTCACCGTGCGGCAGCTGGCCAGCAACGACGGCTCGATCGTCATCTCGCAGAGCACCGCCCCCGGCGACGCGGTCGAACCCGGTTCCACGGTAACGATCGTCGCGATTCCGTAACCCCCGTAGCGCAGCACTCATAGAGCTCGGAAAACGAAGGAGCCCGAACCGCTTTCGCGGTCCGGGCTCCTCTCGTGTCTCTCCGTCTGCTAGCGCAGCATCTCCGCGACCAGGAAGGCCAGTTCGAGGGACTGCTGGGTGTTCAGGCGGGGGTCGCACGCGGTCTCGTAGCGCTCCTCCAGGTTGAGGTCCGAGATGTCCTGCGCGCCGCCGAGGCATTCGGTGACGTTCTCACCGGTGAGCTCGATGTGCAGGCCGCCCGGGTGGGTGCCCAGCGCGTGGTGCACCTCGAAGAAGCCCTGCACCTCGTCGACGATGCGGTCGAAGTGGCGGGTCTTGTAGCCGGTGGACGCCTCGTGGGTGTTGCCGTGCATGGGGTCGCACTGCCAGATCACCTGGTGGCCGGTGGCCTGCACCTTCTCGATGATCGGGGGCAGCACGTCGCGGACCTTCTGGTTGCCCATGCGGGCCACGATGGTCAGGCGGCCGGGCTCGTTGTTGGGGTCCAGGCGCTCGACGTACTCCACGGCCTGCTGCGGCGTGGTGCTCGGGCCGATCTTGAGGCCGATCGGGTTGGCGATCAGCTCGGCGAACCCGACGTGCGCGCCGTCGAGCTGCCGGGTGCGCTCACCGATCCACAGGAAGTGCGCCGACAGGTCGTAGAGCACCGGCTCGCCGGTCACGGGGTGCTCGCTCAGGCGCAGCATGGCCCGCTCGTAGTCGAGCACCAGCGCCTCGTGGCTGGCGTAGAGGCGGGCGCTGGACAGGTTCGGGTCGTTGACCCGGCAGGCCTTCATGAACGCCAGCGCGCGGTCGATCTCGGTGGCCATCTGCTCGTAGCGGGCCCCGGCCGGGGACTGCGCCACGAACTCGCGGTTCCAGTCGTGCACCTTGTGCAGATCGGCCATGCCGGCCGAGGTCAGCGAACGCACCAGGTTCATCGCCGCGGAGGCGTTGGCGTAGGCGCGGACCAGGCGCGACGGGTCGTGCTCGCGCAGCCCGGCGTCGGCGACCAGCGAGTTCACCATGTCGCCGCGGTAGGACTTGAGGCCCAGCGAATCGACGTCGGCGGAACGGGGTTTGGCGTACTGGCCCGCGATGCGGGCCACCTTCACCACGGGCAGGCTCGCGCCGTAGGTGAGCACCACCGCCATTTGCAGCAGGGTGCGGATATTGCCGCGGATGTGGGGTTCGGTGTTGTCGGCGAAGGTCTCCGCGCAGTCACCACCCTGCATGAGGAAGGCCTCGCCGCGCGCTACCTCGGCTAAGCGTAGGCGCAGTTCCTCGACCTCGGCGGGCACGCAGATCGGCGGCACGCTCTCGAGGACGGTGCGCATCTTCTCGGCCTGCTCGGGATCCCAGGACGGCTGCTGTAGGGCGGGTCGGGCGAGCGCCTCGTCGAGACGCCGACGAAGCTCGTCAGGCAGCGGAGGAAGTTCCGGCAGGCGATCGATCGGTACGTCGACGGTCCAGTTCACGTGTTCAGAATACGGATTGCTCTGGATGAACCGGACTACCCCCAGGGCTTGATTTGCTCACACCGCGCTCGAGCCGCGTGGCGCGGCCGCTTAGGCTGGGACCGGATTGCCCGGAAGCATCCCGGACCCGAGCTGAGGAGAGACCCATCTCATTGCGGTACTTTTACGATTCGGAATTCATCGAGGACGGCACTGTCATCGACCTCGTCTCCATCGCGGTGGTCTGTGAGGACGGACGCGAGTTCTACGCGGTCTCCACCGAATTCGACCCCGAGAAGGCCGGGCCGTTCGTCCGCCGCAATGTGCTGCCGAAGCTACCGGCGCCATCCTCGCCGCTGTGGCGTTCCCGCCAGCGCATCCGCGACGACCTCTACAAGTTCCTGGTCCCGCGCGCCGGCGTGGAACCTGAGCTGTGGGCCTGGGTCGGCGCCTACGACCACGTCGCGCTGTGCCAGTTGTGGGGTTCCATGGTGGACCTGCCCAACGCGCTGCCCCGCTACACCAACGAGCTGCGCCAGCACTGGGACCAGCACGGCCGGCCGCCGCTGCCGCCGGTGCCGAAGGACGCGCACGACGCGCTGGCCGACGCCCGCCACAACCTGGCCAAATTCGAGGCCATCGAAGCCCACCGGCGAATCAGAGCGGTCTGAGCCGCGACACCGGGCATGCGAAAGGCCCCGGGAGACTTGGTCTCCCGGGGCCTTTCCGGTTCCATCCGACGGGGACTAGCTCGCCAGGGTCTCCGGGACGCGGTCGGCGTCGGGGCGGCTGCCCGAGGGCACGCCCTTCTTCAGGCTCGCGGCGTAGACGTCCACGTACTCCTGGTCGCCCATCCGCATCAGCTCGTACATGATCTCGTCGGTGACGGCGCGCTCGACGAAGCGGTTGCCGCCCATGCCCTCGTAGCGCGAGAAGTCGATGGGCGCACCGAACTTCACGGTCACCTTGCGCGGCCGCCAGCGGAACGGACCGGGCGGGCACACCTCGTCGGTGCCGATCAGGGCGACCGGGATCACCGGCACTCCGGTCTCCAGGGCGAGGCGTGCCACACCGGTCTTGCCCTTGTAGAGGCGGCCGTCGGGCGAACGAGTGCCCTCGGGGTACAGGCCGACCAGGCGGCCCTCACCGAGCAGCTTGCGCGCGGTGTTGAGCGCCGACTCGGCGGCGTCCGCACCGGAACGATCGATGGGGTACTGGCCGGTGCCGGAGAAGAAGAACTTCTGCAGCCGACCCTTGAGACCGGGGGTGGTGAAGTATTCGGCCTTGGCCAGGTAGGTGATCCGGCGAGGACTCATCAGCGGGGTGAACAACCAGTCGGTGAACGACAGATGGTTGCCGGCCAGAATGGCCGCACCCTTCGGCGGAATGTTCTCGACGCCCTCGACCTCGGGCCGGTTGATGAGATGCATCAGCGGCCCCACCAAGACGAACTTCAGCAGCCAGTAGAACATCGCGTCCTTTCCCCTGTTTTCGATACCCGGGACCGGCCTCATTGCGGGCACCACCACTCGCTTGCCTACCCTACCGCTGAGACAACTCGGCAACCAACCGTGGTGACCCGTTTCTCTGATCCCGGGACCAAAGTCCCATGCTTCGGAATACCCAAGTCGGTGAGCAGGTCCCGCGCTCAGCGTCGCGCGGGGGCGACCGGCACGGCGTTCGAGTCGGCGAGCACCGCCGCGCGCGCCAGTTCCGCCGCGCCGATCATGCCCGCGGCCTCACCCAATTGGGCGGTGCGGATGCGGGCCAGGCGGCGGTGGCGGGCGCCGGTGATGGAACCGGCGTAGTGCTCGCGGGCCTCGTCGAGGAACAGCGGGGCCGAACTGCTGACGCCGCCCGCCACCACGATCAGGTCCGGGTCGAAGATGTCGCTCACGAACGCCAGGCCCAGGCCGAGCCAGCGCGCGAAGTCCGCCATCACCTCGAGGGCGACCGGGTCGCCGTCCTGGGCCGCGCCCGCCACCCGGCGACCGGTCAGCGAGCCCGGGTCGCGGCCCGCCTCCCGCGCCAGCACCGTGGAGCGCTGCGGATCGGTGGCCAGCAGTTCCAGGGCGGTGTCCACCAGAGCGGTTCCGCTGCAATACCGTTCCCAGCAGCCGCGCTTGCCGCACGCGCAGGCCCGGCCGTTCGGGACCACCTGCAGATGCCCGAGTTCCGGCGCGACACCGTAGCTTCCGCGATACAGCTGGCCGTTGATCAAGAGAGCCGCGCCGATGCCGGTGCCGATGGCCACCAGCACCACATTGCGGCCGCCCGCCGCCGCACCGAACCGGTATTCGGCCCACAGCGCGGCATTCGCGTCATGCTCCAGGATCACCGGCAGGCCGAGCCGATCGGTGAGCCGCTGCGCGACCGGGGCGTCCTCCCAGGGCAGATGCGGGGCGAAACGCACGGTGGCGCGGTCCTCGTCGACGAAGCCCGCCACCGCCAGCCCGACCGCGCCGATGGCGTGGCGCCCGCGCAGTTCGCGCACCGCGCGGGCGAGGCCGTCCTCGAGGGCACGCGCCGAATGCGGGGTCGGCGCGGTGACGGTGTCGAGGACCTCGCCGGCACCGTCGACCACCGACGCCCGAATATTGGTGCCGCCCACATCGATACCCACGGTCAACGGCACATCCACACCGCCCGTCATGCCTTGATGGTTACGTCGATGGGCACATACTTGCCCCGTGTGGGCCGCCGCCCGGACTGCGCGGCGCGGCCGGACGCGGAGGCCTCACGGCCGGACGGTCCCGCGGCCGGATCGCCGGAGGTCGCCGGTCGGCCGGGGTCGTCGGCGGGGCGTGCCACCGGCGGCCCGAACGGTTGCGCGGCGGAGTCGGCTCGATCGTCCGCGCCGTTCGTGGCGCGAAAGCCCGTGCCCGACACGGGGTCCGGGTCCTCGGGGCGCCGCGCCGCGCCGGGGCCCTGCCCCATCGAATCGTCGGACTCGTCGTCGTGGTGGGCCCGGGCACGAGCCGCCGCACGGCCCTGCGCACCCGCGACGAACCGCGCGAACACCGCCGCGAGGTTCGCGGCAGCGCCGTGATGGCCGGCGGATTCGGCTGCGCTCGCGGTGGATTCGGGCCCCGCGGTCGGCCCATGGTCTTCGTCGTGTTCGCCGCGGGCGTTCGCGTAGGCGTCGGCGAACGGCCGATCGCCTGCGCCGGACTCGGTTCCGGCCCCGTGCGAATACCGGTGCCAGGCTTGATATTCCGGCGATTCCGGATCCAGGTCGGGCGGGATCACCGGGTCCACCGGCACCCCCGCGAGCGCCTCGCGCAGCACGGTCACGATGGCGGTGCCGTGTTCGGCGATGGCGGCCACCACGTCGTGGTGTTCGCCGCGCACGATCGCGGCGGCCGCGCACACCGGGCACCAACTGCAACTGGACCATTCGGTGCGGCCGTCGGAGGCGGTGCGGCGCAGCACCGGTTCCACGCGTTCGAGCAGGGCTTCGGCGAGCAGCCGTAGCTCCTCGGCGAATTCGCCGAGGTTCTCCTCCGGGTGGCCGGGGCGGGGGTGGTGCGTGGTCGTCATTTCGGCCAGACCTGCGGGTCGGGCCGGAAGCGGATCACCAGGTGGTCGCCGTCGAGTTCGGCGGCGTCGACCGTGCACCGCCGCAATACCGGGGCCAGCCGCAATCGCCGCCGGACCCCGTCCGCTCCCACGATCAAATCGTCCTCCACTCGTCCCAGCCGCAGCGTCGACGCGTCGACCACCGGCAGATGCATGCGCATCGCGAACACCGAAGCCACCCCCGCCCCGGACTCGAGCCGGACCACCGGTTCGGCGGCGACGGGCGGCGCCCCGTCCGCATCTGTGCCAAGCATAGGGACCGGACGCCATCCCACCCAGTTACCACTCGCGTCCACCGCGTAGGACAGTGCGGCCAGTGAGCCCAACCCCACCGGTTCGGTCCCGGCATGCCCCACCACCTGCACCGGAAGCCCGCGCAGCCGCTTGCGCAGCTCGGTCACCACATCGAGTTGCTCACCGCGCCGGTTGAAGTACCACTGCACCGCCGGATGCGGCGGCAGGGCCGGATGCGGTTCGGGCATCTCCGGCAGCACCTTGTTGACCAGGACCGCGTCCAGGCGCAGGCCCAGCAGCGCGGCGGCCGAGCGCACCCGCGCGGATTCGGCCACCGCCACCTGTTCGGCGACGGTCACCAGGCGCGCGCCGGTGCGGGTCCGATCCGCCAGCAGGTCACGGGCTTCGGTCACCGCCTCCACGATCTGTTCGACGGTCACCGCCAGCACCGCCTTGCGGAAGTCGGCGCCGATGGCCTCCATGGTGCGAGAGTGCGCGGGCCACACCCGTTCCAGATAGCCGAGCAGGGTGTCGGGGGTGGTCACGATGCGCAGCATGTCCGCCGAGGGCGGGCAGTCCAGCACGATGACGTCCCACCGCTGGTCCTTCGCGAACTGCGTGATCTCCAGCAGCGCCAGCAGTTCCTGCACCCCGGGCAGCCCGGTCAGCTCGGCGGGATCCAGTGCGCCCAGATCGAATCCGTGCTCGTGTCCGGCGCCGGAGGCCATCATCAGCACCTGCCGGAACCGATCCTCCAGCAGCGCCAGCGAATCCACCTCGATGACATCGAGCGCCGGCGCGGCGGCGGACCCCACCACCGGCAGCCCCGGATCGGTGGCCTCGGGGTCGCTCGCGAGATCCGGTGCGGCCGTGGCGAACACGGGCAGCGGCACGCTGGCCACCGCCGGTTTCGCACCGTGCCGCAGCCGGTAACCGAACGCGTCGCCCAGGGAGTGCGCCTGATCGAGGGAGGCCAGCAGCACCCGCCGCCCGGTCCGCGCGTAGGCGATCGCGGTCGCGCAGGCGAGGGTGGTCTTTCCGACGCCGCCCTTGCCGATGAACAGCTCGACTCGGGCGGCGGGGCGGGTCGGGCGTTCGGTACCGCCGGCGGTCAGCCTTCGACCCGTTTCTTGAGTTCCTTGAGGGCGGTGTCGGTGATGACCTTCTCCGCCTTGCGTTTGAACATGCCGATCATCGGAATGTTCAGGTCGACGGTCAGCTCGTAGACCACCTGGGTGGTGCCGTCGGGCAGGGCGATCAGTTCGTAGGTGCCGTCCTGCGCCTTCTGCAGTTCCCCGGAGACCAGGCTCCAGCTGACCGCGCGGCCGTCGGGCCGCCAGGTGTAGGCCAGGGTGTAGGTGTCCTTGACGACCCCGGCGTCCAGCACGAAGCGCGCGGTGCGGGCCAGGCCGTCGGGTAGTTTGTCGAGGACCTCGACCGAGCGGGCCGCGGAGACCCATTCCGGATACGACTCCAGGTCGGCGATGACGGCCATCACTCGGTCCGAGGGGGCGTCGATCACGATCGACCGCTGAGTTCGATCGGCCATGGGCGGCAACGCTTCCTTTCTAGTGAGCGGCCGCGGGCGCGACCCCGGCCTTGCGCCCCGCCTCCAGGCGGGCCTTGATCTCGAACGACATGACCTTGCCCGCGACCCGGCGGGTGCGGTTGAGCGCCAGCAGGTCACGTCCGGACATACCGGCGACGCCGCCGCGCGGTTCGGCGTGCATGAAGTAATGCATGAGGACGCCGTCCAGCATCGGCTCGAGCCAGAGTTCCATGGTGCCCTCGGCGCCCCCGCTGACGGTCCAGCGGATTCCCTTGTCGCCCCGATCTTCCCGCACGTCCAATTGCAGGTCCGGCCACCACTGACGCCACCGCCCGCGATCGGCCAAGATCTCGGCCACGGCCTCGCCCGGCGCGGCGATGAAGGTCATATCGGCAACCTGGATACTGCTCACGGTGCTTATCTTGCCCTACGCTTCGCTCCGGGCGGGTTCGCGGCCCCGAAGTCTCGATTCTTCCCTCCTCCGCTCCTCCGCTTCGCTCCCCCGCTCCGTCAGTCCAGAATCGAGACGGCCGCGAACCTTCGGGTGCGGTCTCAGCGGGTAGCTCCCAACGCCGCCTGGTTGGGATCCAGCAGCTGCTGTAGTCGCTGACCCATGAGGTCCCAGCGCCACTGCTGCTGCACCCAGGCGCGGCCCGCCGCGCCCATGGCGGCCGCGGCGTCGCGGTCGGAGAGGATGTCGACGATGGCGTCGGCGAGCGACTCCAGCTTGCGGCCGTTGACCACCCGGCCGGTCTCGCCCTCCCGCACGGTCTCCGGCGCACCGCCCGAATTGCCCGCGATCACCGGCACTCCCGTGGCCGAGGCCTCCAGGAACACGATGCCCAAGCCCTCGACGTCCAGGCCCGCGCCGCGGGTCCGGCAGGGCATGGCGAACACGTCGGCGATGGTGTGGTGGGCGGCCAGCTCCTGCGACGGCACCCGGCCGGTGAACACCACACTGTCGGAAACGCCCAGGGCCGCGACCAGTTCGCGCAGCTTCTGCTCGTAGGGTCCGCCGCCCGCGATCACCAGCACCGCGCCCTTGACCCGCTTGCGGATGTCGGGCATGGCCGCGATCAGCGAATCCTGACCCTTGCGCGGCACCAGCCGCGACAGGCACAGGATGGTCGGCCGGTCCCCCAGCCCGTAGCGCGCCCGCAGTTCGGCGCGCGCGGCCGGATCCGGCTTGAACACCTCGGAGTCCACGGCGGGCGGCAGGTATTCGAGCGCCGACTGCGCGCCGAACGCCGCCGCGAACCGCCGCCGCGTGTACTTGCTGACATAGGTGACGACATCGGTGTGATCGCCGATGACGCGCAACGCCTGCCGCGCGCCGGGCAGCATGGACCAGCCCACTTCGTGGCCGTGGGTGGACGCGAGAATCCGTTCGGCCCCGGCCTTGCGCAGCACCGGCGACATCAACGCCAGCGGCGCGGCCGCCCCGAACCACACCCGATCGCACTGCTCGTCGCGCAGGAGTTTCCGGGCCCGGCGCGCGACCAGCGGCGTCGGCAGCATCAACGTGGTGGGATGCCGGACCACCTGGAACGGCTGCTGCGCGTCGAACTTCCAGTGGCTGTCGCCCTTCCAGCGCGGCGCGTACACCACCAGCTCGTCGGCGGGCAGCTGCAGGGCGAGCGCGTGCAGATACGACTGAATCCCGCCGGGTCGCGGCGGGAAATCATTGGTAACCAGCAGAGTTCGCCCCATGCCACAAACCTACTGCACCCGCGGATCAGGCGGCTTTACGCGCCCTCGGTCGTGCGGCTGGTGAGCCAGGCGCGCCAGCCGCCGACCAGGTCGGTGTAGGTGGTGCCGAGCGCGTCGCGCAGCACGGCCTCCACGGCGGCCCGGTCCTTCGGTCCGGAGGCCAGCTGCCGGTACAGGTCGACCAGGGCCTGATCGCCGTAGCGGTCGGCGATGAAAGCGCAGGCGGACCAGCCCTGTTCATAGGCGAGCGAGGCCTTGCCGCTGGACGGTTCGAACATCGCGTCGGCGGGAAGGTCGGCGGGCAGGTCACCGGCGCGGGCGCGGGCGGTGAGGGTCGGGGCGATCTGGGTGATGGAGTGGCGCATGCCGCGGTGCGCCGAATACTCGGCGAAACCCTCGAGCATCCACATCGGCGAACCGTCGACGGTCACCGCGCGGCTGGCCATGTGGGTGAGTTCGTGGCGCAGCACCGAACGCAGGCCGTCCGCGCCCAGGCGGCGTCCGGCGTCGGGCCCGAAAACCACGCGCTGCCCGGTCAATTGCGTGCCGGGCCGGTACGGGTCGGCGACGGTGGAAGCGGCGACCTCGGCGGGCACGTCACCGGTGGCCCGGGTCAGCGCCGCGAATTCCGAAGGGCTGGAGGCGACCACCACGACCGGCGCCCGGTTCCAGTCCTGGCCCCACAGCGCGGAGACCGCCGCGGTGGATGCCGCGAGTTCGCTCGCCAGCACATCGAGGTCGGCGCGCTGGCCCGGATGGCCGAGCACGATGCCGGTCCGGCCCGATCCGGTCGGCACCGGTTCGGCGACCACCTTCCCGTAGGCGTCCATGGACCGCTTCACCAGCGGCACCTGCGGATCGGTGGCCTGGCTCGCGACCTGCCCCGGCACCACGGCGCGCAGCGTCGGCAGCACCGAGTTCGGCAGCATGAGCAGCGCCCCGCACGCGCCGGTCAGGGCGCTGACCATGACCAGGGTGAGCACGAACTGGAACCGCCGCTTCGCCGACAGCCAGCCGCGGACCTGCCGCAGAGCGCTCATCGCCGCCTCTCGTTCAGTACCGACGAGCCGAATGGAACGGGGTCGAAGCCAGCGGCGCGACCTGGACGGGAACGCCGAAAGTCGACGCGTGCAGCATCAACCCGTTGCCTGCGTAGATGCCCACATGCGAGATGTCCGAGTAGAAGAAGACCACATCACCGGGCTGCAGGTCCTTCTGGTCGACCGGCGTGCCGTATCCGGCTTGCTGCTGCGAGGTGCGCGGCACGCTCTTGCCGACCTGACGGAAGGCCCACTGCACCAGGCCGGAGCAGTCGAACTGGTCCGGTCCGGTGGCGCCCCAGACGTACGGATCGCCGACGCGGGTCAGGCCCGCGGCCAGCGCGCTGGTGCCCGAACCCGGGACCAGACCCTTGAGCAGGCTGTCGCGATCGAAGCCGGGCGGGAACATCGAACCCGCCAGCGCGGACTTGTCACCGGCCGAGAGCTGCCCCCACGCGGCGATGACCTGGGCCATCGAGCCTTGCAGCGCAGCGCGTTTGGCCTCCAGGTCGGTGCGGACCCGGTCGGCGGCGGCGCTGGCGGCGCGGGCGGAGTCGGCGGCGGCGCGGGCGCCGGATTCGGCGGCGGCGGCCGCGTTGGTGGCCTTCTGATACTGGGCCAGTTGATCATTGGTGCGCGCGCCCACCAGGTCCACGATGGACATCTGGTCGAGCAGCTGCTGCGGCGAATTGCTGACCAGTAGCGAGGTGATCCGGTTGGTGCGGCTGCCGAGCAGTGCGGAGGTCGCGGCGCGTTCGATGACCGGTTGGTAGCGGCGGATCTCGGCCTTGGCGGCGTCCAGCGTGGCGGCCGCGTCGGCGGCGCGCTGGTCGGCGGCGTCCGCGGTGGCGGACTTGGCGTCGAGATCGGCCTGGGCGTCGAGCGCCTGCTGATTCATCTGCTCGGACTGCCGGGAGAGGTCGATGAGCTTCTGCACCGCGTCGCCCGCGGAAGCCGGTGCGGCCACCGGATCGGCGCCGGCGAAGCCATAGCCGCCGTAGGTGCCGACCATGAGGGCCCCGACCGTGAAGGCTCCTCCTACCAGTCGCCTGGTCCGCTCACTGTGTGTCCGCTGATGTCGCTGCTGCGCTGCCACCGCTGGTGTCGTCCCGTTCTCTTACCCCGAGCCGGTCAGAAGGTCTCGGTAAGATTACGAAACGGCGACCGCTTATGTCCAGCAGGCCACGGAAGCATTACGGTCGCCGTTCCCCCCGCGGGTCGTCCGCCCGCGGTCGGCTGGGGGACGAATCCCCCGGTAGAGCAAGGGATCAGATACGCGTGGCGCCCGAGAACGGCATCGACGAAATCGGGGCGACCTTGACGGGCTGACCGGAGGTCGACGCGTGCACGACATTGCCGTCGCCGATGTAGATGCCGGAGTGGCCGCCGCCGTAGAACGACACCACGTCGCCCGGCTCGAGGGCGTCGTAGGAGACCGGGCTGCCCGCGCCGGCCTGCTCGTAGCTGGTGCGCGGCAGGTTGACGCCAGCCTGGGCGTAGGACCACTGGACCAGACCCGAGCAGTCGAAGGCGTTCGGGCCCGCGGCGCCGTACACGTAGGGGTCGCCGACGCGGCTCATGGCGGCGTCGACCGCGGCCTGACGGAAGCTGCGCTGCGGGCCGGGCGCCGGGACGCCCGGGACCTCGATGCCGGGCAAGGCCGGGAGCGGCAGGGACTCGGGCAGGCCCGGGATCCCGGCGGGGAGCTGGATGGCGTCGGGCACGTCGATGACGCCGACGGGGGTGTTGACCGGCTGGGCGGCCGCGGGCGTAGCGGGCAGCAGCAGCGCGCTCAGCGTGGCAGCGCCGACGGCGCCGGCCGCGGCGGCGCGACGCGCAGTGCGCTGCATGCCCCGGACCTGTCGCTTGACGGTGGTGGTCGCCATGGTGAGGTACTTCCAATCTGCCCCGCGACGCCGCACCCGGTGGTGCGTCGGACTCCGCGAGGTCTCAGGAAGATTACGAGGACATAACGGTGCTTTGTAAAGCCGAGGTCGCCGGTACGTGACTCAAAATTGTTGCGCACCGGCATTTCGGTGCGACAAACGTCACAGCAATCACGAAACGATAACAGCGGCCATTTTTCTGAGAGCGTCCTGAGAGCTACCCGCCGGTAGCAAGCACCTGACCGAGGCCCCTCCGACCTTGGCGAATTCCGCATAACTACAGGTCAGCGCCATGGCCCGCGACCTGGGGGATTCCCGGACCGACACCCGGCGCGCCCGGGCGCGGGACACCGGGCCAGCACTCGCCACACGCGAATCCGGACCAACCGCCCTCCCCCACAAAATTGATCCATTTTGTGAATAACTGTGACCCTGGTCACAAAAGCGCATATTCGCTCAATTCGGGGATTTCATCTCGAGAATCGTCATCGTATTTTCGAGCATTTCCCCAGCTCGCCTAGAAAGATCAACTTCGGGCGGAGTTGTCGGACCCTGCGCCTAGGCTTGCCCCTCGTGTCCGGACAGCTGGCCTTCGATGAGCTCGAAACCCCGCTCTACGACACAACGTTCGTGATCGTGGACCTGGAGACCACCGGAACCAGCCCCGAGGGCGACGCGATCACCGAGATCGGCGCGGTCAAGGTGCGCGGCGGTGAGGTACTCGGCGAGTTCGCGACCCTGGTCAATCCCGGCTGCGCCATCCCGCCGCAGATCGTGCAGATCACCGGCATCACGACCGCCATGGTGATCGACGCGCCCCGGATCGAGCAGGTGCTGCCGGGGTTCCTGGAGTTCGCGCGCGGCGCGGTGCTGGTCGCCCACAACGCCCGCTTCGATCTGGGCTTCCTGAAGGCCGCCGCCGCGAAGTGCGAATTGCCGTGGCCCGCCTTCCAACACGTGTGCACCGTCCAGCTGGCCCGCCGCGTGCTGCCCAAGGACGAGGCGCCCTCGGCCAAGCTCTGGTACCTGGCGCAGCTGCTCGGCGCGGAGACCCGGCCGACGCACCGCGCCCTCGACGATGCCAAGGCGACGGTGGACGTGCTGCACGCGCTCATCGCCCGGGTCGGCAATCAGGGCGTGCACAGTCTCACCGAGCTGCTCGACTATCTCCCGGAGGTGACCCGCCGCCAGCGCGCGAAACGCGTGATGGCCGCGGACCTTCCAGCGACCCCGGGCGTGTACCTGTTCCGCGGCCCGTCCGACGAAGTCCTCTATATAGGGACGGCGGTGAATCTGCGCCGCCGCGTCCGCAACTACTTCACCGGTTCCGACACCCGCCCGCGCATGCGCGAGATGGTGCAGCTGGCCACTCGCGTCGATCATGTCGAGTGCGCGCACGGCCTGGAGGCGGGCGTGCGTGAGCTGCGGCTGCTGATCGCCCACACCCCGCCCTACAACCGCCGCTCGAAGTTCCCGCAGCGCGCGTGGTGGCTGACCCTCACCGACGAGCCCTTCCCCCGCTTCGCCGTCTCGCGTACCCCCACCCGGGATGCGCTGGGCCCGTTCACCTCCCGCACCGACGCCCAGGAGATCGCGGCCACCCTCGCCGAGCAGTCGGGCCTGCGCACCTGCACCACCCGCATCCCGCGGACAGGCCGCCACGATTGCCAGCCCGCCGTCGTCGGCGGTTGTCCCGCGGCCACCGAGAACAGCCCCCTATATATAGAGGAGTACGAACCGACGCCCGCCGCCATCCGCGCCCTGTTCACAGGCGTGGACGACGCACTGCTGCACGCCATCGCAGCAAGGCTCGAAACCTTGTCCACCGCAGAGCATTTCGAGGCCGCAGCCCGCCTCCGGGATCGCACGGTCGCGGTGGTCCGCGCCCTGCGCCGCACCCAGCGCCTCACCGCCCTGGCCGCCATCCCCGAGCTGATCGCCGCCCACCCCGACGGCGCCGGTGGCTGGCAGTTCGCGATCATCCGCCACGCCCGCCTGGCCGCCGCGGGCACGGCGGTCCGCGGCATCTCCCCCATGGCCGTCGTCGACCGCCTCGCGGCGGCCGCCGAAACCGTCCTCCCCCAACCGCTCCCGGACTCCGGCGACACCCCCGCCTTCCCCCCGTTGCGCGGTGCCCTCCCCGAGGAGGCGGGCCTGCTGGTCCGCTGGCTCGAACAGCCCGGCACCCGCATCGTCCGCACCACCGACGGCTACGGCGAACCCCGCCTCGGCGCGGGCCCCTGGCTCGACTGGGTCGACCGCGCCGAGGCCGCCGCGCGCATCGTCACGACGGACGAGCCACCCGCGCTCGACAGATCGGGCCGCTAGGCCTGCTCCAGAACGTCGAACGGGATCGTCGCCTCGACCGGACCATCGAGCAGGAGAACGCGGCGGTGGACATCGGGTGCCGAGCCAGGAACGGGGAAGGCCCCGAGTCGAATTCGACTCGGGGCCTTCCCTGGTGACGATCCGATCAGTGATCGGTCTGCTTGCCGGAGGCGGCGTTCTGGGCCGCTTCCAGCACGGAGAGCATCTTGTGCTCTTCCTCGTGGGCGATGGCGACGTTCTCCGCCTGCTCCGACGCGGGGTCGGGGCGCATGAACGAGCCGGTGCCGGGCTTGCCGGCGGAACCGAGCTTGGCCATCTTCTTGGGCACCGGGGCGCCCTGGTACTCCAGCGGGATCGGGTGGCCGTGCGAGTCGACCGGGCCGAGGGGCTGGTGGACCTCGATGTACTCACCGTGCGGCAGCCGCTTGATGACACCGGTCTCGATGCCGTGCTCGAGCACCGCGCGGTCGGACCGCTGCAGGCCGATGCAGAAGCGGTAGGCCACGAAGTACGCCAGCGGCGGGGCCAGCAGCAGCGCGATGCGGAAGAACCAGGTGGTGGCGTTCAGCGAGATGTCGAACTTCAGCGACAGGATGTCGTTGACACACGCCAGGGTCAGCACCATGTAGAACGCGATGGCCATGGCACCGATGGCGGTGCGGACCGGCACGTCGCGCGGACGCTGCAGCAGGTTGTGGCGAGCGGTGTCGCCGGTGAGGCGCTTCTCGATCCACGGGTAGGCGATCAGCACGGTGAACACCAGACCCATGATCAGGGCGACCCAGAACGGCGCCGGGATCGTGTAGCGACCCAGGTACAGCTCCCACGGCGGCATGAGACGCGCCATGCCGTCGGTCCACATCATGTAGAAGTCCGGCTGCGAACCCGCGGAGACCTGAGACGGGTTGTAGGGACCCAGGTTCCAGATCGGGTTGATCTGGAAGACGCCACCCATGATCGCGACGATGCCGAGGGTGAGCGCGAAGAACGCGCCCTGGTCGGCGGCGAACACCGGGATGATGCGAGCGCCGACGACGTTCTTCTCGGTGCGGCCCGGTCCGGGGAACTGGGTGTGCTTCTGGTACCAGACCAGCGCGACGTGCGCGGCGATGAGCGCCAGGATGATGCCCGGCAGCAGCAGCACGTGCGCGATGTACAGACGCGGGATGATGATGGTGCCCGGGAAGTCACCGCCGAAGATCAGCCAGTGCATCCAGGTGCCGATGACCGGCACACCCATGGTGATACCACCGAAGGCGGCGCGCAGACCGGTGCCCGACAGCAGGTCGTCGGGGATCGAGTAGCCGAAGAAGCCCTCGAACATGGCCAGGATGAGCAGCAGCGAGCCGATCACCCAGTTGGCCTCACGCGGCTTGCGGAACGCGCCGGTGAAGAAGATGCGGAACAGGTGGATGATGATCGACGCCGCGAACAGCAGCGCCGCCCAGTGGTGCACCTGGCGCACGAACAGACCGCCGCGCACCTCGAAGGAGATGTTCAGCGCGGTCTCGTAGGCCCGCGACATGGTGACACCGCGCAGGGGCTGGTAGGCGCCCTGGTAGACGGTCTCGCTCATGGACGGGTCGAAGTACAGCGTCAGGTAGATACCCGACAGCAGCAGGATGATGAACGCGTACAGCGCGATCTCACCGAGCAGGAACGACCAGTGGGTCGGGAAGACCTTGTTGATCGATCGCTTGGCGAACGCAGCCATGTGGTAGCGCTCGTCCATTTCGTTGGCCTGGACGGCCGCTTTGCTAGGGCTCATGAACGACGCTCCCAGAAGGCCGGGCCGAGCGGCTCAATGAAGTCGCCGGCGGCGACCAGGTAGCCATCGGCATTGACGGTGATCGGCAGCTGCGGCAACGCGCGGGCGGCGGGACCGAAGACCGGCTTACCCCACTCGGTCGCGGAGAACTGCGACTGGTGGCAGGGGCACAGGATCCGGTTGGTCTGCTGCTCGAACAGTGAGGTGGGGCAGCCGAGGTGAGTGCAGATCTTCGAGTAGGCGAAGTAGTCGCCGTAGTTGAAGCTCTCCTGGCCCTTGCGCTTGATCGCGGTCTGGGCGTCGTGCGGGCGCAGACGGATCAGCATGACCGCGTTGCGGATGCCGCGCAGCGACTGCAGGGTCGCGTGCTCGTCTCCGCGCCAGGATTCCTTCCAGGGGAAGACGGTTTCCATGGCGCCGCCGTCGAGGTCCTCCGGCTTGACCAGGACGATGTCCTCGGGGCGGCCGGTGTCGCGGCGCAGGTAGACGGTCTCGCCGGGGTAGTCCGGGGTCCAGCCCGAGACCCACAGCGGAGCCTTGTCGCGCTTGGCCCACGGGTTCTTGATCATGCCGCCGACGAACAGGAACAGCGCGCCGACACCGACCAGGCCCGCGCCCAGACCCGCGGTGCGGGTGATGAGCTTGCGGCGGCCCAGGGTGGAGGTTTCGGCGGCGTCCTGCAGCTGCGCGACCAGGGTGCGCCGGTTGACCTCCGAGGACGGGCCGTCGTGGCGGTCCTGGATGGAGATCTCGGCGGGGATGAAGTGCTTGCGGATCAGCACGATCGCCACACCGACGGCCAGCACGGCGATGCCGAGGGTGAGGCCGTAGAGCGGGGTGGTGAGGGTGTACATCCCGTTGCCGTCCTGGTTGCGGCCCTTGTACTCCCAGGGCCAGAACAGGAAGACGCCGATCAGAGCGGCACCCGCGAGCGCGGAGATGCCGAACCACAGGGCCACGCGACGCTCGGCGCGCTTCTCGGCCCGGGTGCCCTCGACCGGCCAGCGGGGGGCGCGGTAGGCGACGTCGACGCCGTCGAGCTCGGTGCCGAGCTTGACCAGCTCGTCCCGCGACATGGCGTCGAGCTGCTCGTCGGTGGGTTCGGTGGGGTTGTCCCCCATGCTGTTTCGCTCCTGTTCACTCATGACCGGGAACCGATCCACATCGCGGAGCCGACCAGGGCCACGATGCCGACGACCCAGATCGCCAGGCCCTCGGTCGCGGGACCGAAGCCACCGAGGCCGTAGCCGCCCTCGGACTTGGTCTCCATGCGGTCCTTGATGTACGCGACGATGTCCTTCTTCTCGTCCGGCGTCAGCTGCCGGTCGGAGAACTTGGGCATGTTCTGCGGGCCGGTCAGCATGGCCAGGTAGATCTGCTGCTCGCTGGCTTCTTCCAGCGGGGGCGCGAACTTGCCGGAGGACAGCGCGCCGCCCTTGCCGGTGAAGTTGTGGCAGGAGGCGCAGTTCAGGCGGAACAGCTCGCCACCGCGGCCGAGGTCGCGGCCCTCGATGAGGGATTCTTGGGCGACCTCGCCGTTGGCGTCGCGCACGACGGTCGGGCCGCCGCCGTTGGCCTGGACGTAGGCGCTGATCGCGTCGGTCTGGTGCGCGTCGAACTTCGCCGGCTTGCGCACGATCTGCGCCTCGTTGCGGGCGGCGGGCATGCGGCCGGAGGAGACCTGGAAGTAGACCGCGGCCTCACCGACGCCGATCAGGCTGGGGCCGCGATCCGGGACGCCCTGCAGGTTGACACCGTGGCAGGTGACGCAGGAGGTGTCGTAGATCTGCTTGCCCTCGCGGATCAGCGCGGACTGATCCTCGTGCGCGGTCGCCACCTGAGCCTGCGGGGTCAGGGCCGATGCCGCGAAGCCGGCTCCGACGAGGCCCATCAGGAGGACCAGCCCGCCGGCCAGCTTCCGGCGAATGCGGCGCTGCTTGCGGGTCTTGGTGGCCTGGCCGATCCCCTCGGGATCTGGCGCTGACGGGGGAGATGAACTCATCTGTGTCCCTTTGGAGTAGACGGAACCGACTTGTACAAGTTTGGGTTGCCGATGGCGGGCTGTGCTCGGCGTGTCCGCTTGTTAGCGGACGAAGTAGATCGTCGCGAAGAGGCCGATCCAGACGATGTCGACGAAGTGCCAGTAGTACGACACGACGATCGCCGCGGTGGCCTGCGCCGGGGTGAACTTGCTGAGCTTGGTGCGCACCAGCAGGAAGATGAACGCGATGAGACCGCCGATGACGTGCAGACCGTGGAAGCCGGTGGTGATGTAGAACACCGAGCCGTACACCGAGCTGGAGATCGTGGTGCCCTCTTTGACGAGGTTGGTGTACTCGTAGCCCTGGCCGCCCACGAAGATCGCGCCCATGATGAAGGTGAGCAGGTACCAGCGGCGCAGGCCGAACACGTCGCCCTTCTCCGCGGCGAAAACGCCCATCTGGCAGGTGAAGGAGGACAGCACCAGCACCGTGGTCACCGGCACGGCCAGCTTCAGGTTCAGCTCGGTCGGCTCCGGCGGCCAGACGCCGTGCGCCTGGGCACGAGCAACGAAGTACATGGCGAACAGGCCGGCGAAGAACATCAGCTCGCTCGACAGCCAGATGATGGTACCGACGCTGACCATGTTGGGCCGGTTCAGCGAATGCACACGCTGGGTAATGGCCGATCCTGGGGTCCCTACTGCGGTCGTCACGCCGGTAAGTATGACTTGTCGTAGTACGACAGGCGTAGGCGGGTACGAAACTTTGTCGTACGTGTCGGAAAGCCCAGGGCGAGCGTGGCTCTCGCCGGGTACCCGGCGTGTCCCCGCAGAGCCTAGATTGCGCAGGTAAGAGGAAGCTGAGGCCCATTTCGGGGCCCGTGAGAGGGAGTCGGCGTGAAGTCGTGGTGGCGGCGGTGGCGAGGGCGCGGCGGTGCGACACAACTGGATCCGGCGCGCCCGGATCTGGTGGTGGTGGCATCGAGTTTCGATGACGCGGAGGCGTGCTCGGCGGCCCTCGGGAAGGCCTTGGACTGGACGGCGGATCAGCCGGTGGTGCTCAGGCACCATTTGCGCCTGCCCGCCGCCCAGGTGAATGCGGTGCAAGTCATTGCCGCGCAGGGCGGCTATGAAACCGCCTCGGTCTCCGCCGCGGACCCCGCGAAGCTGGTCCTGCAGCGCGTGCAGATCCTCGACGCCGTGCACTGCTCCCAGGAGCGTTCCCGGATGGCGGGCCTGGCCCAGCGTCACGACGGCGACGCTCTGGGCTGGGACGCCCTGCAACCCGCCGAGCGGCCCCGATAGTCGGGGGTTCGGGGACGAAGCACCCGGAGAGTCCCGGGAGTCGGGTTGGCGGCACTAGGCTTGCCTCCGAACCACACTGGTGTCCGGGCATCCGGCAACGGGAAGAGAAGGCAATGAGCGCGCGCAGCTGGCGAGAAGTTCTCGGCATCCTCACCGACGGCAACGACCTGTCCTCGGACGAGGCCGCGTGGGCGATGAACGAGATCTTCACCGATAACGCCACCTCGGCGCAGATCGCGGCCTTCGGTGTGGCCCTGAAGATGAAGGGCCCGACCCCGTCGGAGTTGAACGGTCTGGCCGGGGGCATGCTCTCGCACGCGCGCCGGGTGCGCCACGACGGCGCGGCGGTGGACATCGTCGGCACCGGCGGCGATCGTTCGGGCAGCGTGAACATTTCGACCATGTCCTCGATCGTGGTGGCGGCCTCCGGGGTTCCGGTGATCAAGCACGGCAATCGCGCGGCCTCCTCCAAGAGCGGCGGCGCGGATGTGCTGGAGGCGCTGGGCGTGAAGATCGCCCTGGGCCCGGAGTCGGTCGAGCAGTGTGTGCGGCGGACCGGGATCGGTTTCTGTTTCGCGCCGGTGTTCCATCCCTCGCTGCGGTTCGCCTCGCAGGCGCGCGGTGAGATCGGGATTCCGACGGTCTTCAATATCCTGGGCCCGCTGACCAATCCGGCGCAGCCGGGCGCGGGCCTGATCGGCTGCGCGTTCCGGGAGCTGGTGCCGGTGATCGCGGGCGTGTTCGCCGAGCGCGGGGCCTCGGCCCTGGTGGTGCGCGGCAATGACGGCCTGGACGAGATCACCACCGCCGATACCTCCGACGTGTGGGTGGTGGCGGGCGGCAAGCTGCACGAAACCACCATCGACCCAACGACTCTCGGCATCGAGCGGGTGGATCCGTCGGCGCTGAAGGGCGGCGACGCGACGCTGAACGCGGCGATCGCGCGGGCGATGTTCGCCGGGGAGCCGGGTCCGGTGCGGGACGCGGTGCTGTTGAACTCGGCGGCCGCGCTGGTCGCGTTCGACCTGACCGCCGACGATGTGCACGCCGATCTGCACGGCAAGCTGGCCGAGGCCCTGAAGCGGGTGGCGGAGACGGTGGATTCGGGTGCGGCCACCGCACTGCTGGAGCGCTGGGTGACCGTCTCCAACGAGCTGGGCGCGGACTAGCCGGCTTTCGTGGCCTCGATGAACCGGCGCATGGCATCGAAACTCTTGATGCCGGGCGCGGTTTCGAGGGAGCTGGACACGTCGACGCCGAAGGGCCGGTGGGTGGCGATGACCTCGGCGACATTGTCGGGGGTCAGCCCGCCCGCCAGCACCACCTGACCGGGCGCTTGCTCGAGCCAGTCGGGGAATTCGGCGAAGACGCCGGAGCCGTGGCTGGCGTCGTAGAAGAAGTACCGGCAGCTCTGGCCGGGTTCGGGCCGCTCGGCCGAGCAGTAGGCCAGGTTCGGCAGGTCGGTCCAGTGGTAGAGCTGGATGATGTCGAAGTCGTCGATCACCTCGTCGACTTCGCTCTTGTCGAAGGCGACCACGAACGATTCGATCCGGCCGCGCGCGTAGGCGGCGAGTTCGCGGGCCCGCGCGGGTTCGACGTACCGCTTGCTCTTGGCGGTGCCGACCACGCCGATGGCGGTGTAGCCGAGGTCGACGGCCCAGTCGATCTGTTCTTCGGTGGTCAGTCCGCAGACTTTCACGAACATGGGTTCCTGCCTTTCCCTGGGCGGATTGCTCAGAGTGTCCTGGGAGTTCGGGGCCAGCGACGTCGCGGGGTCGTTGGGCCGCCCGCGGCGGCGTTACAGTTCCGCTATGCGATATGCGGTGGTGCTACCCGGCCTGGTGGTCGCGCTTCTGGGCCTCGGAGTCTCGGTGAGCGCCGCTCATCCCTCGGCCCGGGCCGAGTCCACCGATCCCGACGCGCTGTCGGTGGACGGGCGCAGCTACGGCGTCCCGTCCGATTGCGTGACCGTCCACCACTGGCCGCATCGGCTCCACGTCGCCAATGCGACCGGACTGCCGGCCAGCGTCTATCTGCTGCCGGGCTGCAAGGGCGGTGTCACGCACGTGATCGAACCGGGTCAGAGCGGCCGCGCGCTGGGCGCGTCGGTGCTGACCCGCTGATCCGGGCGGCTATTCGCCGATCGAGAATCCGGCTTCCACGTCCGCGCGCGAGTAGGACTTGAACGCGATGTGGGTGGCGGTGCGCAGCACGCCGGGCGTCTTGTTGATGTGCCCGGTGACGACGTCGGCGATCTCCTCGTGGTCGCGGACCCGGACCTTGGCGATCAGGTCCACATCCCCCGCGCACGAATAGACCTCGGTCACCCCCTTGATGTCGGCCAGTTCCTGCGCGGTCTCCGGAATCCGATCCGGTTCGGCGGAGATCAACACGATCGCGGTAATCATGTGCCCAACTCTAGTGGTTCGCCGAGCAGGTCGGCGGCGGCGCGGTGGATCTTGGCGAGCGCGGACATCAGGTGTTCGCGTTCGTCGGCGGTGAGGTCGGCGGTGACCTTGTCCGACAGCGCCTTCCGGTCGGCTTCGACGGGTTCGCGCAGTTCGCGGCCGTGGTCGGTGAGCCAGAGCCGGACCAGGCGGTTGTCCTTGTCGTCGCGGCGGCGGGTGAGCAGTCCGGCGGCGGCCATACGGGTGGCCATCTTGACCACGGTCGGTGTGGTGACGTTCAGCGCGGTCGCCAATTCCCCCGGGGTGCGCCCGTCCTGTTCCCACAGCGCGGCCAGCACATGGTTCTGCCCCAGGTGCAGCCCGAGGCGGCGCATATCGCGATCGGCCAGGGCGCGCAGGACTTTCGAGGTGCGGCCGTGCAGATCCAGGAACTCGGTCACGGAGCCTCCATACGGGTGCGGTCGGTCATTGACGCTCAATCGTTAGCCGTCTAATGTTTTTCGATAGACGGCTAACGATCTGGAGATCTCATGCTACTGCTGACCGGAGCGACCGGGAACATCGGCCGCGAACTCACCCGAATCCTCGACTCGCACGACACCGATTTCCGCGCGCTGGTGCGTGATCCGGCCCGCCTCCCCGCCCGCGCCGAGGCCGCACTCGGTGACCTCGACGACCCCACGAGCGTCGACCGCGCCATGTCCGGAGTCACCGCCCTGTTCCTCCTGGTCCCCGGCATCGGCCTCGACCACACCCGCACCCTGCTACGCGCCGCCGAGCGAGCGGAAGTCCAGCGAATAGTCCTCATCTCCTCGGCCCACGTCCTGATCGACCCCCTCCCCGCCATGGGCACCTGGCACCGCGACCGCGAGAACCTGGTGCGCGACACCGGAATTCCCGCCACGATCCTCCGCCCCGGTGGCTACATGTCCAACGCCCTGGAGTGGATCCCCAACCTCCGCTCCGGCGACCCGATCCTCGACCCCTCGGGCCCCGGCCGTTTCACCCCCATCGACCCGGCCGACATCGCCGAGGTCGCGGCCCGCTGCCTGACCGAGCCAGGCCACACCAACCAGGCCTACCACCTCACCGGCCCCGAACCCCTGACCGCCGCCGAGCAGGTGGCGATCCTCGCCCGAACCCTGCACCGAGACATCAAGATTCGCGAGACCACCACCCCGGAGGAAGCAGTCGCCGCCCGATACCCCCGAGGCGCTCCCCCAGCCCTGGCCGCCGCCATCGTCGAAGGCTTCGCCCTCCTCCGAGCAAACCGCGCCGACGCCCGCACCGACACGGTCACCGAGTTGCTGGGCCGCCCGCCGCGCACCTTCGTGGCATGGTGCGAGGCCCACCGCGCCGCCTTCACAGACTGAGGGGCTCCCCGAATCCTCGTGCACCGGCCGAGGGATTCGAGCCGCGACTGGTGGCTCGGAACCGCTACTTCCTGGCAGGCTCGATCGCTAATGTCGAGCGCATGGACGCGGTGCAGGTGCAGAAGAAGCTCGAGCTGTCTCCCGATGAGGACTTCGTCCTCACGGTGTGGCAATACCGGATGATGCAGCGCGACATCGCCGCATCGAAGGGCAAGTACCTGCCGGCCAAGCGCGAAATCCGCAATGCCTTCCGCGAACGGGCCGTTGCGGCCATCGCGCAGCGGAACGCGGACGATTGGTCCCCCGCTGTCACCGAGGTTGTCGACCGGATCCTGCTGGAAGGCGAGTCGCCGAATCTCGAGGCACTCGAATCCGCTGGGCCAGAGATCTTCTCGGTCGTGACGCGGAGGTCACGAGCTCTGCTTCTGCTCATCGATCTGTACGGCTTCGAGCCGTGGGTGGAGGGCAAATGGGAGAAGGCAGTACGCGCCGAAGCTCTCGTCGCCGCTCATGGATCGACGAATCAGCTCCATCCTGAAGACCTCCATGCTGTGGAAACCGCGTACAAGGACGCGATCAAGAAGCTGTCCAAGGCGAGTAACTGGAGCAAGTACGCGCTCCTGGCCGGGGCCGGGCTCGGGCTCGGGGTCTTGACCGGCGGCCTCGCCGCACCAGCAATCGCAGGAGCGTACGGAGCGCTTGTTCTCGGCTATTCGGGCGCGGTGGCGACTTCCGCGGGCCTGGCCGCAATCGGCGGCGGCTCCATTGCCGCCGGTGGCCTCGGAATGGCCGGTGGCGCCGCCATCATCACGGGCGTCAGCGGCGCGGTGGGAGCCGGGGCATTCTCGCTCGCCGGCAAAGCCTCCGGGTTCACGGCAGCGCGCATCGCGGCCGACGCCATCCGGCTCCACGTCGTGACCCAACTTGTCCTTCGCGATATCGATGGCAACGAGGAGGCGGCGAAGGCAGTCATTGTCAGCCTCCGCGAGCGAGTCACGAACCTTGGCAAGACCGTCACCGTCCTCGCCGAGCGGATCGACCGTCTTCGTGCGCAGCTCGAGACCAAGCAGGCGGAGTTGAACGCGGAGCGGAGTCAGCGCCTTGCGGCCGAGGATCGCGTCGCCCGCTTCCGGGGCGTCGCCGACCGGCTGAAGGAGCGGGTCACCGGGCCCGAGAGTGATGAACTCCAGGCCTTGCTTACCGAACTCGAAGACCTCGAGAGCGAGAAGAAGACCGTCGAGAGCCTTGCCCAGGGCGTCTCCAGCCTCGCGGACGACCTCGAGGACGCCGCGTGAGCACTGCCGGCGACAACTCCGATGACCGGAGCTCGCCGATCGATGACGACTACATCGGCAACTTGGACGCACTCACACGCGACCTCGACGACATCGAATTGATCGCCGCATCAGCACTTTCGGACAAGCCCATCGACCCCGCGGCGAGAGAGCGTTTCGCGAGCGCTCCGACGAGCCTCACCTATTCCGAACTCACAGCCCGTCATCGGGATCGTCGCGCAGTCGAGGGGTGGGGAGAGCCCGAACTGGCTGACATCCTCGACCCGATCGCGCTGGAACAGCTCGATGGATGGCGGGCAGCCCAACGGATTTCGTGGGAACGAGGCGACCTGGTGATGGTCGGCATCGCGGGGCTCGTCGGCGCGTTCGGCAACCTCTACGACAACTACGTAGACGCTTCGGTTCTCGATGGCCTGTCCTTACTGAAGAAGAGCGACCTGCTGCGCCGGTGGGAGAGGGAGGCCGCCCGACTTCCGATCGATTACACCGGTCCTAGATTCGGCGGTCCGGCCCATCGCGTCCGGTCCGCTGGCCACGACATCGGCCGGTTCTTCAACGCCCTCAACCAAGTCCGCACCGGAACCTTCGAAGGGACGTGGTGGGATGACGGTCAACGGATGGTCGAACGCGTGACGGCGACTCGCTCCGGTCTACCGTTTGTGCGGGCGCCCGAGCCGCATCTCGCGGTCGCGCTGTTGCTGAAGCACTGGGTCGCCGACTTTGTCACCCCGATGAACCTTCCGCTGCCCGGATGGACGCTTCTCTGCGATATGCCGAATCCCGACTTGCGGAAGTTCGCCAATGACGCGTACGCAGGCACGAATTCCGGCGACGGGTTGAACCTTCGCTCCGGGATATTGACACCTGGGCTGGGGATGGTCGCGACCGACATAGTCGTGCGAACCCACTCACACCTCGGGGCCTACCGTTCTACGGGCACCGCACGCCTGACGACCTCCGGAGGGGCCAAACGCACGGAGATGCTGCTCGCCGCGCACTCGGTAGCCGGAGCGGTCAGCTTGTCGAAGACCGCGGCGGCAACCATCGCCGGTGAAACCGCGGTTGCCGCTCGCCATCTCAATATCCCTGTGCTCCTGCGGATCGGCATGCTCGCGCTGAAAGTCCGCTCCGATGCCGCGGCCCGCGCACAGGCCGGAGCACCGTCGTGGGAACAGTTGCTCACCGCGGAGGCTGCGACTTGGACCCTGCCCGAGGCAGTCGCCATCGCGGATCTGTTGACGGTCTAGCGGAAACTTCTTGCGCCAGTGGCGGGATTCGAACCCGCTGCTTCTGCCATCACACCGGCTGGACCACCCCACGTCCTGCGCGCCAGGGCGTCGGTGGCGACAAGGACAGTAACCGCCCGCCGCGGAAATCGGTATCGAATTTCCGCGGCGGGTGGGCGGTCACCACTGGCCGGGGGTGTATTCGCCGCCCAGTTGCCCGGAGATGACGTTGAGGCGGTTCCAGGCGTTGATGGTGGCGATGAGGGAGATCAGGGCGCCGATCTGGTCGTCGTCGTAGTGCTTGCGGACCTGGGCCCAGGTGTCGTCGGAGATGGCGGAGGAGGTGTCGGCCAGGCGGGTGCCCTCTTCGGTGAGGGCCAGGGCGGCGCGCTCGGGGTCGGTGAAGACGGTGGATTCGCGCCAGGCCGCGATCATGGCCAGGCGGACCGGGGTCTCGCCGGCGTGGGCGGCGTCTTTGGTGTGCATGTCCAGGCACATGCCGCAGTTGTTGATCTGCGAGGCGCGGATCTTGACCAGTTCCTGGGTGGCCTTGGGCAGGCTGGAGTCGTCGATCACGCGGGCGGCGGTGACGATGCGCTTGCTGAACTTGGCGGCGATCTCGTTCTCGTACAGGGCGAAGCGGGTCATCGTTCTCTCTTTTCTGGTGGGGTGTTCGTTGGCTTCATGAGGTTGACGACGTGGCCCGCACAGGTGTGACATCGCCTCACGTGTGAGCCCGGTCACCCCCGGAAATCGGGGTCTGGCGCGAAATGTGAATGTAGATTTCACCAATTCCCCTCCGCGCGGCGCGATCCCACGCGATCATGAATCGGTAGATTGTGAACCGACCGGTAGTCACATCCCGGCTACCTAGGGGGTTGCGATGCTCGAATCAGGCAGACACCGCCGCGCCTCGTCCGCGGGTCAATGGCAGTGGGTTGTTCCGCAGCTGCGGCGCACCCCGCCCGGCCGACATCATCGGCAGACACCGAACACCATGCGCACCAAAACCTTACAGGCGCTACTGCCCGGAGCGACGGTCGTCGCCCTGGCGGCCGTGTCGACCCCGGCGCACGCCGAGGCGGTGAACCCGCCGCCCGCCGATGCACCCGCCCCGCCGCTCGCGGACTCGGGGACCCAGCCGTCGGCCGAGTGGGAGGCGCCGCAACAGGCCGCCTCGGAGACCCGGCTACTACCGGGCGACTCGGCGGACCAGCCGCCGCAGGTCGATCCGGTCTTCGGTCTCTCCCAGGACCTGCCGGCGACCTTCGACGCGGTCAAGTCCATCAATATTCCGGGCATGGATCTGCCGGGCCTGGATCTGCCCGCGCTGTTCACCCCGGACACCGCGATCGTGGTGCTCGGCTACGGCCTGCTCCCCGACGGCCAGATGCGCCCGGAGCTCATGGCCCGCCTCTCCGCCGGCTACGTCTCGGCGCTGCTGTCGCCGCAAGCCCCGGTCATCGTGACCGGCGGCAATCCGCAGAACGGCGTCACCGAGGCCGATGCCATGGCCGACTGGCTGGTCGAGCGCGGCATCGACCGCAATCGCATCCACACCGAGACCAAGGCGAATTCGACGGTCCAGAACGCCGCCTTCTCGGCGCATCTGATGGACGTCATCGGCGCGCACGCCGCCATCCTGATCACCTCCGCCGATCACATCGCGCGGGCGCTGACGAATTTCCGGGCTGCCGGAATCTCGGTGGTGGCCACCCTGACCCCGGATTCCGCGCCGCTGTCGGCGCAGCCGTTCGGGCCGGGCGCGAAGTAGGCCGGTCACGCAAACTCGAAGGCCCGCTGATCGATTCGATCGGCGGGCCTTCGGCGCGCGAGGGGCTCAGGCGAGGTAGCGGGCGATGCTCTCGGCGACGCAGGCGGGCTTGTCCGCGCCCTCGATCTCGACGGTCATGGTGCGCACGGCCTGCACACCGCCGGGAATGTCGGTGACGGTGTCGAGGGTGAGCCGTCCGCGAATGCGGCTGTCCACCAGCACCGGATTGATGAAGCGAACCTTGTTGAGCCCATAGTTGATCGCCATGTTCGCCGCGCTGACGGTCATGATCCGCGCGGTCAGCGGCACCACCAGCGACAGGGTGAGGAACCCGTGGGCGATGGTGCGGCCGTAGGGTCCGGCGGCGGCGCGGGCGGCGTCGACGTGGATCCACTGGTGGTCGTCGGTGGCGTCGGCGAAGGTGTCGATGCGGCGCTGGTCGACGGTGATCCAGTCGCTGACACCGAGTTCGGTTCCGGCGGCGTCCCGCAGTGCGTCGAGGTCGCCGAAGTCGATCATGGTCCTGCCCTTCAGAGGTATCGCTGCTTCAATTCGCGTTTGAGGATCTTGTGGGTCGGCCCCATCGGCAGCTCGGTCACGAACTCGACGCGGCGCGGGTACTTGTACCGGGCCACATGCTCTTTCGCGTACTCGATGACGTCCTCGGCGGTGAGCGGTCCCGACGGCACGACGACCGCGAGGATCTCCTCGCCGTAGTTCTCGTCCGGCACCCCGATCACCGCGATCTGGGAGATGTTCGGATGCCGCAGCAGGGCGGCCTCGACCTCGGTCGGGTACACGTTGAACCCGCCGCGGATGATCATCTCCTTGATCCGGTCAACGATCCGCAGGTAACCGTGCTCGTCCTTGACGCCGAGGTCGCCGGTGCGGAACCAGCCGTCCACCATGACTTCCGCGGTGGCGTCGGGTCGTCCGGTGTAGCCGCCGAACACATTGTGGCCGCGGATCACGACCTCGCCAATGGTTCCGGCGGGTTGCAGGTCGATGCTGTCACGCGCATCGGCGTCGGCGATCTCGACGTCGACGCCCCACACCGGGTGCCCGACGGTGCCGGTCTCGGGGCCGAGCAGCGGCTGGTTCACCGTTGCGGTGGGCGAGGTTTCGGACAGCCCGTAGCCCTCGAGGATGTGCGCGCCGAACACCTTCTCGAACTCTTCGATGATGACCGGCGGCATGGCCGCGCCGCCGCTGATGCACAGCCGCAGCTCCGGCAGCGTGGTCGCGGTCGCCGCGGCCTCGAGCAGTCCGTGATACATGGTGGGCACGCCGTGGAAGGTGTTGACGTTCTCGGCGACCATGAGCTCGATGGCCTGTGCCGCATCGAATCTCGGCATCAGGACCAGGGTCGCGCCGAGCCGCCAGTGCGAGTTCATGGACACGGTCTGCCCGAACACGTGGAACAGCGGCAGCGCGCCCAGCGCGATGTCCTCCCGTTTCACCTCGTTGGCGTCGAAGGCGTTGACCGTCGCGCACATGACCATATTGAGATGGCTGAGTTCCGCGCCCTTGGGGCGGCCGGTGGTGCCGCTGGTGTAGAACACGACAGCGGTGTCGAGCGGGCCGCGGGCCACGAACGCCGGGATCGCCTCCCCGGACAGTTCTTTCGGGTTCACGCAGGGGATTCCGGCCCGGCTCGCCGCCTCCTTGCCGACGGCCTCGACCATCGGATGGCACAGCATCACCGTGGCCCCGCTGTCGCGCAGCACGTATTCGGCCTCGTCGGCGGTGAGCAGCAGATGCACCGGCACCACGGTCGCGCCCGCCGCCAGGATGGCGAAGTACGCGCGCGGGAAGTCGGCGGTGTTGGGTCCCATGAGCGCGACCCGGTCCCCCGGCCGCACCCCGAGTTCGATGAGGGCCCCGGCCTGTTCGCGCGCCTGCCGCCACAGTTCGCGGAAGGTGATGCGCTGTTCGCCCTCGATGAGGGCGAGCTGGTCGGGCCGCCGCCACGCCGGTTCGGCGAGGATGCTGGCCAGCGACAGGGTCGCGTTCATCTACAGCCCCATGTCCTTCGCGATGATCATCTTCATGACTTCACTGGTGCCGCCGTAGATCCGGTTGACCCGGTTGTCGGCGTAGAGGCGGGCGACCGGGTACTCGTTGATGAACCCGTAGCCGCCGTGCAACTGCAGGCAGCGGTCGATGACCCGGTGGGCGACCTCGGTGCAGAACAGCTTGGCCGACGCGGCGTCGGCGGCGGTCAGGGCGCCTTCGTCGAGGGCTTCCAGCGCGCGGTCGACCACGGCTTCGGCGGCGTCCACCTCGGCCTGGCAGGCGGCGAGCTCGAACTTGGTGTTCTGGAAGCTGGCGACCGGCTGCCCGAAGACATTGCGCTGCTGGGTGTAGTCCTTGGCGAACCGGATGGCCGCCTTGGCCTGCGCGTACGCGCCGACGGCGATGGACAGCCGCTCCTGGGGGAGGTTCTGGCCGAGGTAGGAGAAGCCCTTGTGCTCCTCGCCGAGCAGATCCTCGACCGGCACGTGCACGTCGGTGAAGTTGAGTTCGGCGGTGTCGGAGACCTTCAGGCCCAGTTTGTCGAGCTTGCGGCCGACGCTGTACCCGGCGGACTTGGTGTCCACCACGAACAGCGAGATGCCGTGGCGGCGATCGTTCTCGGCGGGCGCGGCGGTGCGGGCGCAGACGATCACCCGGTCGGCGAGCACGCCACCGGTGATGAAGGTCTTGGACCCGTTCAGCACGTAGTGCGTGCCGTCCTCGGAAAGCTTTGCCGTGGTGCGCATTCCGGCGAGGTCGGAGCCGGTGCCGGGTTCGGTCATGGCGATGGCGAACATGATCTCGCCGGTGACGAATCCGGGCAGCCAGCGCTGCTTCTGCTCCGCGGTGGCCAGGTTCTTGATGTAGGGCAGGCACAGGCCCACGTGCACCCCGGACCCGCCGAACGACACCGCCGCCCGCGCGCACTCCTCCATCAGAATGGCCTGGAATTTGAACGATTCGATGCCCGCGCCGCCGTACTCCTCGGGCACCTCGATGCCGAAGACGCCGAGTTCGCCCAGCTTGTAATAGAAGTCGCGGGGCGCGATCCCGGCGGCGTACCACTCCTCGTAGACCGGCACGACCTCCGATTCGATGAAGGCGCGCACGGTCTCCCGGAAGGCGTCGTGGTCTTTGTCGAAAACTGTTCTCTGCATGGGAAATCTCTCTCGCGTTAGAGGCGACGGCCGCCGTCGACGTAGATGGTCTGGCCGGTGACGAACGAGGCGTCGTCGGAGACCAGGAACGACACCACGTTGGCGATGTCGGCGGGTGCGCCGACGCGACGCAGCGGGGTGATCTTGGCGGCCTCGGCGCGGAACTCCTCGGGCGAGACGCCGACCCGCGCGGCGGTCGCGTCGGTCATCTCGGTGACGATGAACCCCGGCGCGACAGCGTTGACATTGATGCCGAACGGCCCCAATTCCATGGCGAGCGTGCGGGTCAGGCCCTGGATGCCCATCTTGGCGGCCGAGTAGTTGGCCTGCCCGCGGGCGCCGAGCGCGGACACGCTGGAGGTGTTCACGATCTTGCCGGACTGCTGCTTCACCATGTACTTCTGCGCCTCGCGGGTGCACAGGAACGTGCCCTTGAGGTGCACGGACATGACCAGATCCCAGTCGTCGACCGACATTTTGAACAGCAGGTTGTCGCGCAGCACGCCGGCGTTGTTGACCAGCACGTCCACCGAGCCCAGTTCCGTGGCGATGCGTTCGAACGCGGCGGCGACCTGGGTTTCGTCGGTGACGTTGCAGCCCACCGCGATCGCGGTCCCGCCCGCGGCGGCGATGGCGTCCACGGCGTCCTTACCGGCGGCTTCGTCGAGATCGACGACGGCGACGGCGAATCCGTCGGCGGCCAGGCGGGCCGCGGTGCCCGCGCCGATTCCGCGGGCGGCGCCGGTGACGACTGCGACTTTCGACATCTCGGTTATCTCCCTGGGTGAGCGGTCAGTTGAAGGCGTTCACGCCGGTGAGGGCGCGGCCGATGAGCAGTTTCTGGATCTGGCTGGTGCCCTCGTAGAGGGTGAGGACACGCGCGTCGCGCAGATACTTCGCGACCGGGTACTCGTCGATGTAGCCGTAGCCGCCGAACACCTGGATGGCATTGTTGGCGGCCTTCACCGCGGCCTCGCTGGCGAAGAGTTTGGCGACCGAGGCCTCGGTGCCGAACGGCTTGCCCTTCTCCACCAGGTCCGCGACCCGCCAGGTGAGCAGCCGTGCCGCCTCCACATCGACGGCGATGTCCGAGATGAGTTCCTGGACCAGCTGATACGCGGCGATCGGCTTGCCGAACTGCTCGCGCTGCCCGGCGTACTTCACCGCTTCCTCGAGGCAGCCGCGCGCGACGCCCACGCAACCGGCGGCCACGCCCATACGGCCCTTGTCGAGGGCGGCCATGGCGATCTTGAAGCCCTGGCCGAGCTCGCCGAGCCGGTTGGCGTCGGGCACCCGGACCTGGTCGAGGACCAGTTCGGCGGTGGCCTGGCCGCGCAGCCCGAGCTTGCCCTTGATCTCGGTGCGGGTGAAACCGGGTGCGTCGGTGGGCACCAGGAACGCGGTCACGCCCTTGGGGCCGGGTCCGCCGGTGCGCGCGAAGATGATGGCGACATCGGCCCAGGTGCCGTTGGTGATGAAGATCTTGGTGCCGGACAGCAGCCAATCATCGCCGTCGGCAACGGCTTTGGTGATCAGGCTGCCCGCGTCGGAGCCGGTGCCAGGTTCGGTGAGGCCGAAGCAGCCCAGCGCCTGCCCGGCGCACAGGCGCGGCAGCCATTCCCGTTTCTGCGCCTCGGTCCCGTAGGTCTTGATCGACTTCGAGACCAGGCCCAGTGATACCGACACGATGCCGCGCACCGAGCTGTCGCCGCGGCCGAGTTCCTCGAGCAGCAGGCAGTAGTCCAGGGCGGTGCCGCCGGAGCCGCCGTACTCCTCGGGGATCTCGATGCCGAGGAAGCCCATGTCGCCGAGTTTGCCGACGATGGCGGTGTCCACCGATTCGGCCCGGTCCCAGGCGGCAGCGTGCGGGACGACCTCTTTGTCGACCCAGGCGCGGGCCAGGTCGCGCAGCTCGCGCTGCGCTTCGCCGAGTTCGAAGTCCATGGTTGCGATAGCTCCTAACCAAACGGTGTTAGGTTTATGACTCGACGCTATCCTAACAGTGTTCGGTTAATCAAGGACGGGTGATAAGTTCGACGTCCGCCGGCGCGCACCCGGCCCGACCCCAGGGAGGTGAGCCGCATGGCCAGACCGAAAGTGCCGCTGCTGAGCCGCGAACGCATTCGCGACGCGGCCCTGACCCTGATCGACCGCGACGGCCTCGCCGAGCTCTCCATGCGGAAACTGGCCGCCGAACTGGGCGTGCAGGCCGCATCCCTCTACACCCACTACCCCACCAAGGACGCCGTCCTCGACGACATCGGCGGCATGCTCATGTCCCGGGTCGACGCTTCGGCCTTCGACCGGGGCTGGCGGACCGGCATCACCGAGTGGGCGCATTCCTACCGCGACGCACTGGTCCGCCATCCCAATTTCGTCGCCTACCTGGCCGCGGGCCCCGGCACCCGCGACGAGAACCTGCGCACCGCGGACGCCGTCCACGGCGGGCTGGTGTCCGCGGGCTGGCCGCCGCGCGACGCGACCATGATCGGCGCGGCCACCCGCTACCTGGTCATGGGCGCGACGATGGGGTCCTTCTCGCGCGGTTTCGTCGACGACGTGCAGGTCTACCGGGACCGCTACCCGCATTTGGAGCAGGCCCACCTGCTGCGAGCCAAGGCCGATGAAATCGACGCGGAGAGTTTCGAATTGGCGCTGTCGGCGTTTCTGGACGGCTTGCAGCTGCGTTTCGACGGCATCGAGAAGGAGCGGGCGCGGCGCAGGCAGTCGCGCTCGGCGAACGCCCGCTCGGGCCAGGGCTGAGGTCGCTCGCGGTCGCACCCAGTGGGACGATTCTGGTCAATTGTCCGAATTTGCTGCGGAAGTGCCGAACCCCCGCTAACCTGCCGCGCATGTCTGGAACTCGTGCATGGGTGGCCGCCGTCGCGCTGGCCGCACTCCCGCTGGCGTCGGCCGCCCCGGCGACGGCCGCTCCCGTGGTGAACAAGGTCGTGGTGATCGGCATCGACGGCACGCTGTGGAGCGAGGTGCAGGCGGCGAACGCGCCGAACCTGGGTCTGCTCGCCGCGCAGGGCACCCTGGCCCGGACCTCGATCGCCCCGCACACCACCATGTCCTGCGTCTCCTGGGCGACGGCGCTGACCGGCGTATGGGACACCAAGCACGGCATCAAGGACAACGACGCCACCTGCAACCCCGCGCCGTTCGCGCAGTACCCGACGGTGTTCACGCAGTTGGAGCGCTACAAGCCGAGTCTGGCGACGGCATCGCTGGGCACCTGGGACAAGATCGGCATGATCGCGCGGACCGGAAGTCCGGCGGCGGACAAGGTGTCGGTGACGCAGGTCGACCCGACGGGCGCGGGAGTCTGTGAGACGACGGCGGATTCGGTCGCGGCGTCGAAGGTGGTGTCCTCGATCACCGACGACGGCGCCGATTTCACCTTCACCCACCTCGATCAGGTCGATATCGTCGGCCACACGCTGCGCGGGGTCTGGCCGCAGGCCTACCGCGACGCCATCGGCCGGGTGGACACGCTGGTCGGCAATATCACCAAGGCGGTGGACGACCGGGCCCGCACGCACGCCGACGAGCGCTGGACGATCCTGGTGACCACCGATCACGGCCACAAGCCCGAGGGCGGGCACGGCGGTCAGAGCGCCTACGAGACAGCGAGTTTCGTGATCGCGCGCGGCCCCGACTTCACCGCGGGCGCCCAGAACAACGGCTACGCGCTGGCCGACATCACCCCGACGGTGCTGGATCTGCTGGGCGCCCCGGCGGATCCGAATTCCGACGGCCGGTCCATGCGGCTGGGCGGTTCGGGCGATCCCGCCGCGACCCCGCCGAACACGCCCGCCCTCGATTCCGGGCTCACCGGTTCGTCGTCGGGTTCGGCGCAGATGCTGATGGTCAACAACCCGCTGTGCCTGGTGGCCAGCGGCTCGGCCGGTGGCTCCTACGGCAAGTAGGCTTCCCGACGCCGAAAAGCCGGTCCCGGGTTCGGTTCCCGGGACCGGCTTTCGCGTCGGTGGGTGATCAGGAGATGAGACCCGCCGCCTCCGCGTACCCCGCGGGGGCGGGCTCCTCGGCGGGCCCGTACACCATGTGCACCACCCCGGTCTTGAACGGCGTGGCCGAGATCAACCGCAGCGGAACCGAATTCCCCTCGTCGAACAGCCGCACCCCGCCGTTGCGCAGCGCCACCGGATGCACCAGCAGATGCAGCTCATCCACGAGTCCGGCGGCCAGCAGCTGCACCACCACCGACGGCGATCCGCTCATCGCGATGTCCCCGCCCGCTTCGGCCTTGAGCGCCGCGACGCCCTCGACCAGGTCACCGCGCAGCTGCTCGGAGTTCCGCCACGTGAATTCCAGCTCCTGGTGCGAGACCACGACTTTCCGCATATCGCCGAGCGCCTTCGCGAATCCGGCGTCCTCGCCGCCCGCGGCCTCCCGCTCGGGCCATGCTCCCGCGAACCCTTCATAGGTGGCCCGCCCGAACACCAGGGTGTCCGCCCCGCCGACCTGAGCCGAAACCGCTTCCCCCATCTCGTCATTGAAGTACGGGAAGTGCCAGTCCTGGGGCTCCGCCACGATTCCGTCGAGCGAAATGAACAGTCCCGCCGTCACCTTGCGCATCAGTGTGCTCCTTGCCGATCAGTAGTCGAATGTGTCGCGCGCTCACCTGATACGACGGCGCCCCCGCCCGAAACTCATCGCTCCCCTGCCTGTTTCCTCCCCTCGCGGCCCCCTCACCGCCACCACGCCGCCGCTGCCCTGGTGCGCCCGCCCCCGCCCCTCCTACGGTGGAATCCCGCCCAGTGGAGTCCACCGTGAAGCGTCTGCTCTTCATCACCGCCGCGGTCATCCTCGCCGCATCCACCTACACCTACGCCCTCTCCCCCGGCCACTACGGCGCCGTCATCGCCATCGGCGCGGTCCTCACCCTCTGGTTCGTCGGCAAGGCCATGGACTAGCGGATCGCGGACCCAGCCAAATGCGGCGCAGTCTTCTCACCAGGGTGTTTGATGGATGCAATGCAGGTCGACGACAGCCGGAGGAGACCACCATGGCATTGACCACGGAGCAGATCGACGAGCTGGGCGGGGCGGACGAGCTCCACATCAGCACCTACCGTCCGGACGGCACCCTCCGGAACGCGATTCCGATCTGGGGCGTGCGGGTCGGTGATGACGTCTATATCCGTGCCGCTCTGGGACCCGCCGCCGTGTGGTATCGGCACGCTTTGGCGGACCGGTTGCACATCGAGGCGGGCGGGGCCGCAGTGGACGTAACCTTGCGGCCGACAATCGATGCCGCGACGAACGCCGCGGTCGACGCGGCGTACCGCTCGAAGTACGCGGGCAACGGCAGCGCCCTCGACACCATGGTGACCCCGCCGGCCGCCGGTACCACCGTGCGACTACTCGCCGTCTGACCGGGCGCGGAGCCACAGTGAAGCGATGGCTGTTCCTGGCCGCCGGTGCCATCCTCGCCGCGTCCACCTACGCGTACGCCGTCTCCCCCGGCCACTACGGCGCGGTCATCGCCGTCGGCGCGGTCGCGTCGTTCTTCTTCGTCAACAAAGGCGTGAACTGACCCCGCTCGTGGCACCCGGCGCTAGTCCGAGTCCTTGCGCATGATCCGTGCGGATGTTGTTGTCCGGCACCGCGATGTCGGTGAACTCGGCTACTCCTGTTGGCGGCGGACCATTTCGGCGATCCAGGTCGGGGCGTACGGCGACGTGCAGTTGGGCGGGGTCGGGTAGTCCTTCAGGACCTCCAGGCGTTCACCGATGTCGACGGCGCGGGCGCGCAGGTCCGGGTGGGCGATGCCGATCTGGGCCAGGCAGGTGTTCATCGCCCATTGGAGACGGTCCGGGGCGGTCCTCATCTCGGCTTCGATGACGTCGAGGAGGGCCGGGAGGTCCAGGCCCCGGGGCCGTTTGGTGACGCGTTCGGCGGTGAGGGCCCATCCGGCGCTCGCGACGACCGGGTCGGGGTCGTGCATCCAGGCCAGGCGCAGTTCCTCGGCGTGCGGGTTCTTCTTCACGAGGTTGCCGACGAGCCAGTCGTGGACCTTCGGGGTGCGGGCCGCACGGAGCATCGCGTCGAGGTCGGTGCGGTCGTACTGCTTGGGGCGCGAGATGAGGATCGCCAGGAGTTTGGCGGCGCTGTCGTCGGACTCCCAGAGTTGGCGAGCCAGCTCCTCGTGGGGGCCGAGGCGCTTGGCGAGAGCGCGCAGCTTCGTGAGGTTGACGCCGTGGTCGTCACCGTGTCGCTCGTTGACGGCGCGGGCCTTGGGGTCTTCCAGGGCCGCCAAGTCGGCCAGGACTGCGGTCAGGGTCGGCTCGGACACGGAAGCGCTGGTCACGCGACCCACGATAGCGGCGGGAGTGATGTCCGAGCGGGAACGGGTATGCGGCAGGTAGTCCTGCTCGACCTGGTTGGGAGGTTGTGATGACCGCTGATCCACAGCGGGCGAAACATCCCGTGAGTGCGCTGCTGGCCGGTCCCTACGGCCATCCGTTTCATCCGATTCTGGTCACCGTGCCCATCGGGGCGTGGGTGGCGAGTGTGGTCTTCGACCTGGCCTCCCATGTGGCGGGGGATGCGGACGCGCTGGCGTACGGCGCGCGGTGGCTGATCGCCATCGGCGTGCTGGGCGCGCTGGCCGCGGCGACCATCGGCTTCCTGGACTTCCTGGCCATTCCGGCCGGAACCCCGGCCTTCCGCATCGGATTGACGCACCTGAGCCTGAATCTGGCGGTGACCGTGGCGTTCGCGCTGGATTTCTGGTGGCGGGGCACCCCGGACGGCCCGGTGCCGATCGGCCCGCTGGTGCTGTCGCTCGTCGCGCTGGCGACATTGTCTGTTTCCGGTTATCTCGGCGGGAAGCTCGCCTACCGCTACGGCGTCCGGGTCGCCGACGAGACCACCCAGGCGGAGGGTTTCCGCCGCTGAATCCCCATCCCTTCGCATTCGACAGGAGTTCGTCATGGCCATCGCGGCATTGATCACCTGGCTGTTCACCGCGGCGGGCGGCTTCTTTCTGCTCGGCACCTGGATCGCCAAAGGCGGTGTGCGCGAACCGCGTACCAGTCACCTGCCCCCGCCCGTCATCTTCGGCCACTTCCTGCTGGCCGTGATCGGGCTGGTGTTGTGGATCATCTACCTCGTCACCGATTCCGACGCCCTGGCCTGGGTCGCTTTCGGGTTCCTGGTCCCGGTGGCGGCGCTCGGAGTCGTGATGCTGCTGCGCTGGATCCCGATCTACCGGGAATCGCGCACCGTCGCCGCGGAACCGGCCCCGGTGTCGATCCCCGGCCGGGAACCCGCCGAACGGCACTTCCCGGTGCTGGTGGTCGGCGGTCACGGCTTGTGGGCCGTCGTCACCGTCGTCCTGGTGCTGCTCACCGCGCTGGGGGTATGAGCAGGACAGCATCAAGCGTGCGCTGTCTTTCCGCCGTCGATCACCAGTTGCGCACCCGTGAGATAGGGGAACTCGGGCGAGGCCAGGGTCAGCGCGAAGGCCGCGATCTCCTCCGGCGTGGCGAGCCTGCCCAGGCCGGGGACATTCGATGCCGCCCACTGCTTCATGGCGACCCGGTACGCGTCGTCGGGTAGGTGGCCGATCGGGCTCGCAGTGCGGACGAGGTCGGTGTCCGTGGTGCCCGGGACCAGGGCGTTGACGCGAATCCCGTTACCCGCGTAGTCCAGTGCCGCGGATTGGACCAGGCCGACGAGACCTCGTTTGCTCGCCGTGTAGGCGGCGCGGCCGGAATCGGTGGCCAGCGCATTGCTCGACGCGGTGACCACGATCGTTCCGCCGCCGCGCCGAATCAGGTGCGGGATTTCGTATTTCATGGCCAGGAAGCTGCCGCGCAGGTTGGTGTTCACGACGCGGTCGAACTCGTCGGCGGAGTACTCGTGCAGGGGCTTCTGGATGGTGATGCCCGCATTGTTGAACGCGACATCGAGTCCGCCGTAGCGCTGCACGGCGGCGTCGACGAAGTCGCGGACGTCGGATTCGATCAGCACGTCGGCGTGGATGTAGGTGGCTTCGCCTCCCGCCGAGCGGATCTCGCGCTCGACGGCGCGGCCCCGGTCGACGCGGCGTCCGCAGAACGCGACGCGCGCGCCCTCGGCGGCGAACAGGCGGGCCGCGGCGGCGCCGATCCCGGAGGTCGCTCCGGTGATCACGACGACCTTGTTCTCGAACCGTCGCGCCGAGGGCCGCAGGTGTGGCGGATTCGCGTCGGCCGCGAGCGCGACTCCGCTCGCGACCCCCGCGGCCGCGCCGGCCACCAGTCCCCCGGCCACCGCGCCCAGGACCCGACGGCGGCTGGCACCGCGTGGTGACTGCGCCGCCGGATCATCGGACGTGCCCGTCTTCGTGGCGTCGTTTGTCGGATTGTCGTTGAGGCTCATGCCTTTCACCCTCGCCGCCGAACCGGCGCGAGGGATCCGACCTCGGGCCTCTCCGAACGGCCCGGGGTCGGAGAACGATCTCCTCCCTGCGGAGGAATCGGCGCGCCCCGCGCGTGGGCCATCATGGGAACGTGGTTGGTTCCTCCGGCGTCACCCGAAGTGCCGAATCGCTGCTCGGCGAGCGCATGCTGCCGGTCCGCCTCGCCGTGCTGGCGGTGTCGGCAGCCGGTTGTCTGCTGCTGCTCGGGGATCAGCCGACTGTCTTCGACTGGGCGACAGGCCTGCTCGCGGTGCTGGCGACAGCTCTCGGGGTGCGTCGCCCGATGGTGGCCTCCTTGCTGACGACCGGGCTGCTGGTCCTCGGCTTCGAATTCGGCCATACCGGACCGATTGTCGCGAAGGTCGCGGCGGCTTTCGCCCTCTCGGAGCTGACCGCTCGCCGTGGCGGCTGGCGCTCGTGGCTGGCCGCGGTCGCCTTGGGGGCCGCTTACCTGCTGCATCCGGTCGGCGGAACAGCGGTGATGCTGTATCGCGCGGTGGCGATGGCCGTGTTGCCGCTGTTCATCGGCGGTCTGCTGCGCGCGGCGTGGGCCCGCGCCGAACAGTCCGCCCGGGAGGCGGACGTGCTCGAGCAGCGCCGGGAGGGCGAGATCGCCGCAGCCCGGGAGACCGAGCGGACCGCCATCGCCCGCGAGCTCCACGACCTGATCGCCCATCACGTCTCCTCGACCGTGCTGCGGGTCGGAGTCGCCCGCCACGCGGTGCCCGACGCGCCGCCCGTACTCCTCGAGGTCCTCGACGACATCCACGCCTCCGGCAAGCAAACCCTCACCGATCTGCGGAAATTGGTGACGATCCTGCGCGATCCGGCGAGTGACGGCGCATCCTTCCTGGCCCCGGCGGACCTGCCCGCCGCGCTCACCGCGACCGTCGAACGCGCCCGCCGTGGCGGCCTGGCCGTGACCGCGACTGTGTCCGAGGACATCACGGTGGTGGACGCGCTACGCGCACTGACCGTGCTGCGCCTGACCCAGGAAGGGCTGTCGAATGCCGTCAAGCATGCCGGACCGGAGACCAGCGTGTGGTTGACCATCTCCGTCGACAGGACCGGCGACCTCGATTTCACCTTGCGGGACAACGGCTCTCCACGACCGGCCCCGTCCCGGCTGCCCGGCGGGGTCGGCCTGATCGGGCTGCGCGAACGCGTCGAGCTGCTCGACGGCCTGTTCGACGCCGGACCGAACGGTTCCGGCTGGCGGATCACCGCCCGCCTACCCCGGCGCATCGGCGCGGCCGCATGACGATCCGCGTACTCATCGTCGATGATCAGCAATTGGTCCGCGCGGGCCTGCGCATGCTGTGCCACACCGCCGACGACCTGGAGGTGATCGGCGAGGCCTCCGGCGGTTCGGACGCCGTGCGGCTGGCCGCGGACACCACACCCGACGTCATCCTGATGGACTTGCGCATGCCCGGCCTGGACGGAATCCGCGCGACCGAACGCATTCTGGCCGCCCGCCCGTCCGCCCGGGTGCTGGCCCTGACCACCTTCGACGACGACGATCACCTGTATCCGGCGCTGGAAGCCGGAGTCTGCGGATTCCTGGTCAAGGACGCCGCTCCCGCCGACCTGCTCGACGGCATCCGCCGCGCCGCGATCGGCGAGCGCCCGTTCTCCCCGGAGGTCCTGCACCGCTTGGTCGAATCGGCGGTGGCCGCGCGCGCCGACGGCGAACTCGGCACGCCCCCCGAGCTGTTCACGCTGACCCGTCGTGAGGCGGATGTGCTGGCCCTGCTCACCGAGGGCCTGTCCAATGCCGAGATAGCCGCACGCCTGGTCCTGGGTGTCACCACTGTCAAAACCCACGTCACCAACCTGATGGCGAAGACCGGCTCCCCCAACCGGGTCCGCCTCGCCATCTACGGCCTCCGCCACGGCGCGCACTGAGACCCGGACAAAGCTCGGGCCCCGAGCTGAGTTCAGCTCGGGGCCCGTAGGTTTCGGGGCTTACTTCAGCCGCAGGCTGCCGAAGAGGCCTTCCTTCTCGGAGTTCGGCCCGGCGGTGAAGTACAGCGCGTCGGCGTCGCCGAGGCTCTCACCGTTGCCGAACATCAGACCCCACAGGCCGTCGATCTCGGCGGGCTTGCCGTCGGCGTCGCGCAGGTAGTCGACGAACTTGCCGGACTGGTCGTCGAGGGCGAGGATGTGGCCGGCGCCGGCGAAGTTGCCGATCAGCAGCTTGCCGGAGAGCGGTCCGAAGCCCTGCGGGGCGACGACGACGGCCCACGGCGCGTTGAGGCGGCCGTCGGCGTCGATGGTGCGAACCAGCTTGCCGGTCTTGTCGAATTCGGCGACCTGGCCCTTCTTGGCCTTGTTGCCTTCCTTCTTCTCCTGGTCCTTGTCGAGGGAGTCCTCTTCGCCGACCTTGAGCTTGTTCGGGTCACCGCCCTCGGAGCCGGTGATGGCGTAGGTGACGAACACGCGGTCGCCGATGGTGGCGACATTGAACGGGGCCGGGTCGCCGACCTTGATCTTCTTGCCCTTGGTGGCATCGGCCGGGTCGACGGCGTCACCGGTGGCGAAGGGGTTGGCGAAACCGGTGGTGGGCACCAGCTTCCAGTCCTTGTCGAAGGTGCGGACCTGCGGGTCCTTGCCGAAGTCGGCGGCCAGCAGCTTGGTGCCGGACGGGTCGAGGGCGATGCCCTTGAAGTTCATGCCCTGGGCGGTGCCGTCGTATTCGAGCACGGCCGGGCCGTCGTGGCGCACGATCGCGCCGCCCGCGCCCAGCTCGGTCCAGCCGGAGATCTTGCCGGAGTCGGTGGCGAAGATGAATCGCGCGGAGCCGGTGAGCTTCTCGTCCTTGCCGTCGTAGCTGACGGGCTGGTCCTTCACCAGGAAGATGTCGGAGGTGATGGGCGCGGGGTTGAAGACGACGCCGGTGGTCTTGCCCTCGCCCTCGTCGCCGTCGTCGTCCGGGATGGAGTCCGCGCCGGGGATGGTGACCAGCTTGAGCGGGTCCTGGAACATCTTCTGGTACTTGGCGTCCGGGGACTTGGTGACGTCACCGACGAACTGGAAGGAGTAGCCGCCCGCGCCGACCCAGAAGTGGCCGCCCGCGCCCTTGGGCCGGTCCGCGATGCCCCAGGCGTTGATGAAGTTGGGGTCGGTGAACTGCGCCTTGTCGGAGGCCTTGTTGGAGGCGATGTTGACCTGGGCGTAATGGTTGCCGTCGAGGGCCTTGACGTCGTCGGAGTCCGACTTCGTGCTGCTGCACGCCGCCGCCACGACCAGCGCGGCACCCAGCGCGGACACCCGCAGCAGGGTCTTGCGGCCCGGGGTACCGCTCGCTCGTCCGTTCATGTCAGTCCTTCCAACGAAACGCCCAGGATCGGCGTTAGGTGACGCTAACCATAACTGGATGAAGCGGCCCTGTCGTTAGGGGACCCTCATTTCTATTCGGAAGTGATATTCGCGCCGGTCCAGGGCGCGCGGAGCAGTCCACGAGCCGTGTCGGAACCGTCCAGAACACGGGTGACGCGGCTGGTGATCCGCCAGCCTCGCGGGGTGCGGGCGAGCCGGAAATGGTTGGCCCCGGCGCGCCAGACGAAGAACTCGCCGTCGCGGTGGCGGATCAGCAGGGACTCGCACACGGCTTCGGCGGTGTCGCCGTTCAGGGTGACCGCCGCCGGGCCCAGGAAATGCGCCGATCCGGCCGCGATCAGTGATTGATGCGCGGTCGAGTCGACCATGGCGCGCACGTCGTCGCGGCTGCGCATGTGCCAGCCCTCGACGTCGTATTCGCCGTCCTCGGTCCACAATTCGGCGACCTCGTCGGCGACCCCGGCGTCCACGAGCGGGCCGTAGGAGGCGATCAGCCGGGTGATGGCGAGCTCGTCCTCGAGGCGCAGCAGCCGGGCTTCGAGGGCGGTGAGACGTTCGTCGGTCATGGGTGTCCTTCCGCTACAGGAGATGGCGGTCGACGAGCTCGCGGAGAGCGGCGAGTTGCTCGCAGTAGTGTCCGGCGTCGGTGGCGCGCACGGTGCAGGTCAGGTGGGTGGCGCCCGCGTCGCGCAATGCCGTGAGCCTGCGCAGCGAATCCGCTTCGTCGCCTTGCGGATCCAGCGGGGCGCCGGGTGAGAGCACGATGTCGAAGCCCTCGGGGACGGTGACGGTGGCGAGCAGGTCGGCGATCTGCTCGGCCTTCAGCCCGAACGGCACCCACCCGCTGCCGAGTGTCACCGCCCGGCGCAGGGACCGGCGGGTGCGGCCGCCGACCCAGATCGGCACGGCGTGGTCGATCGCATGGGGTTCGATGACGAAGTCCTCGGCTTCCCGGCGGCCCCAGGCCCGTTTCAGTCGGGCCAGGGCCGCGTCGGCGAGTGCGCCCCGGTCCTCCCAGGCCGCGCCGAGCAGCGCGAACTCCTCCGCGAGAGAACCGACTCCGACGCCGAGCACGACGCGGCCGTTGCTCAGCCGGTCGAGGGTCCCGTAGCTCTTGGCCAGCGCCAGCGGATGGTGGTAGCCGAGCACGAGCACCGAGGTGGCGAGCCGGATCCGGCTGGTGTGCGCGGCCAGGTAGGACAGCGTCGCGAGGGGATCCCAGTAGGTCGCACCGCGCACGGCGGCCGCCGCGGCGGGCACCCCGACGTGGTCGGCGCAGGTGAGGTGGTCGAACCCGAGTTCGTCTGCGGCCCTGGCGATCCGGGTGAGTTCCTCCGCCCCGGCCGTGGCCTCCCACGGTGACGCGATCCCCGGCACCTGCACGACGATGGGTGTGGACAGTCCGAGCCGCACGGTCATCGCGCCACCCGCTCGGGCAGTCCCATGAGCCGGCGCATTCCGCGATCGGCGCGCAGCACGGCGGTCGCCCGATTCGGGTCGTTGCGCTGCGCGGCCCCGGCCTCGTTGCCGGACATGATGTGGACCGGCCCGTGCCCGAGGTTCGAAAGTCCTTCGCGCGCCACGTCATCGGGTTCGGACACCGTCATGCCGGGCACGTCGAAGTTGAGGCCGACCCGTTCCATGGCGGGTGTCCGCGTCACGCCGAGCACCAGTTCCAGGACGTCGACCCCGTACTCGCCGAGTTCGAGCCACAGGCTTTCGGCGAAGATCCGCCCGAACGCCTTCACCCCGCCGTACACGGTGTGATGCTGCGACCCCAGATATCCCGCGAGCGACCCGACCATCAGGATCCCGCCCCGCCCACGGGTTTTCATCCGCGCCCCGAAGTGGTGGATCAGCCCGAGCGGTGCGGTGATGTTCAGATCGATGACCTGCTGGAACGCGGTGAGGTCCCCGTCGACGAACGGCGCGCTGTGGGTATTGGCCCCGGCATTGAGCACCAGCAGCCCGACCTCCACGTCCGCGACCGCGGCCACGATCCGCGCCACGGCGGCGGGGTCGGTCAGATCGGTCGCGAGGGTCCGCACCTCGACCCCGAGCTCCCGGCAGTCCGCGGCCGTGGCCTCGAGGGGTTCGGCCCGCCGAGCCACCAGCAGCAGCCCGATCCCGGACGCCGCCAAGTCGAGCGCGAACGCCCGCCCCACCCCCTCCGATCCCCCGGTGATGACCGCCCACGGCCCGTAACGCTGCGGGTCCACACCGCTCATAGCTGTTTCCTCACCTGTGAGATCGAACTCGGTACCCTTCCAGTTCTACAAACTTCCGCGCCGAAAAACTAGAGTGAATTCTAGTTTTCCGACAGAAGGTGGATTCATGCCGCGCATCCAGGACTCCCGGGCCCCCGGCCGCGTCTCGACGGCCCGGCAGCTGGAGCGCCAGCGCGCCATCCTCCGCTCCGCGGCCCGCCTCGGCGCCGAACACGGTCTCGAACGTGTCCAGATGTCGGAGGTGGCCCACTCCGCGGGCGTCGCGCTCGGCACCCTCTACCGCTACTACCCCTCCAAGCACCACCTGTTCGCGGGCGTCCTCGACGGCGCGGTCCGCGAACTACCCCACCCCCCAGCCGTTCCCGGCGACCCGATCACGGGCGCCGCCGAATTCCTGGCCGCCGCCGTCGACGAGCTCCTCCGCCACCCCCACCTGGCCCGCGCCATGATCGTCTCGATGAACGCGGTCCGCGCCGAAGGCCACGCCCTCCGCGCCGCCGACCCGACCCAGAACGCCGCCGTGGCAGCCGCCCTCGAAACCGACCACGTCATGCCCGAACGCATCCTGTCCGCCGCCGGCATCACCGCCCCGACCGACGAGGACCGCCGGCTGGCCCGCCTCCTCGAACAGTGCACCTACGGCATCCTCACCTGGACCATCGCCGGCCGCCTCACCACCCCCCAAGCCGTCTCCGACGTCCACCGAGCCTGCGAACTCCTGCTGGCCCCCTGGCGCGAACCGCACACCGGCAGCGCCGCACCGGATTTCTGAGCACCGGTCACCGCGTTCTCACCGCGTCGCAGCACCCGGCAGCCAAGCGTAATGGGCTGTGCGCGAGCCGTATTTCGCGTACCGATTGATCAATTCCTTGCTGAACGCGGCCAGGCGTCCGGAGACATGGAGTCGGCGCGGAGTGTCGTCGCGGCGCGAGGCTTGCACGACCCCGTCTCGACGCCCAAGGCTGAGCGCTTGGCCGGTGTAGCCCATGGAGAAGCGCTTCGGCGCCCGGCCCTCGATCAACCGCGCCAGCGTCGTGGCCGCGTGCGCACCCTGCGGTGTGGCGGTCGCACAGGCGAATCGGGCGTTCGGCACAGCCGCGCAATCGCCGACGACGAAGATCCTCGGATCACCTGCGCTGCGCAGGAACTCGTCGACCACCGCACGACCGTCGCGGGTCACCGGCAGGCCGCTGCGTGCCGCCAGGTCGGGCACACCCGACACAATCGCCCACAGCGTGAGCTCCGATGCCAGCAACCCACCCGATCCGAGAGTGATCGAACCGCCACCGGCGTCCACGTCGACGACGGTATCGCGTACGAGGTCCACCCCCAGCCGTTCGAGGGCGTCGAGCACGCGCTGCTGCGCACCCGGGGACAAGCTCGCGCCGATGGCCGCGCCCACCAGGCGGACCCGCAGGCCCGGGTATGCCGCGGCGATCTCGCTCGCGGTCTCGATCCCCGTCAATCCACCGCCGACAACCGTCACCGTGCTGCCCTCGGTCAACTGTCCCAGCTGGTTTCGTGCCTGCCGCGCCCCCTCCCAGGTGCCCACCGGGACCGCGCCCGCCGGCGCCACCGCGGTGCTGCCGACCGCCAGCACCGCGTAGTCGAACCCGAGTTCGCCACCATCACCCATGGTGAGGACGCCGTCACCGATTTTGTCGACCGCGCCGACACACAGGGTGATTCCGTCCCGCAGCATCGCCGTCAAAGGCGTCGCCGCACTTCCGGTTCCGGCTATCTGTTCGTGCAACCGAACTCGCTCGACGAACTCCGCGCGCGGATTGACCACGGTGATCTCCGCGTCCCGCACCCTCCTGGCCAACCGGTTCGCTGCGATGGTTCCCGCATATCCGGCGCCTACTACGACGATTTTCATCGGTTTCTCCCCTGTTCGACCCGGACCGCGTATTCGATACGCGGTCAGTGATTTCCGTCCGCGGTCCCGCTCAGCGCGAAGCTGATGACCTCACGCAGTTGTTCGAGTGGCGACCCGCCGACGGCGGCCTGGTTTCCCGCGGTCATCACGATGCCCAGATAGGCGAAGTACACGATCCGCGCCCGCCGCGCGGCTTCCGCCCGATCCAATCCGGTTCCCGCGAGCACGTTCTCGATTTCGGCGACCAACGCCAGCGCGAGCTCGGCGAAGATCGCCGATTCGTGCGTGCCACGGACGATGATCGAGCTGTACTCGCGAGACAGCCCGGGATCCTGCGCGAAGTACACGATGAACGGTTCGAACAACGCCATGACGGCCTCGCCGGGCGAATCGGGCAGTTCACCACCCTCGCCACGAGCCCGATGAACCGCCCCGATCCATTCGTCGAACACCGCGACCAGCAAGGCATCCTTGTCCCCGACCGCCATTACCGACCCCGCACTGACCCCGGCGTCCGCGGCAATCTGCCGAACCGTCGTCGCGGCGAAACCCTGTGCACGGAACAGCCTTTCAGCCGCCGCCAACACCTTCCGCCGCGTCGCGTCCCGCGCCTCGACCCGAGACTGAACATGTTCACTGAACACGTTCAGTAGATTTCCCCACTATGCGTCACCTGTCAAGCCTCGGGCGACTATGACGCGATCGAGAGAATCCGGTTTGCGGCAATTGAGGCCCGTGACCGGGCATCACCGATGTCAGCCCTCGAGGGTCGTGGCGTCCTCGCTCGGAGCACCCGCGTCGTAGGCCAGGAGCTCCCAGCAGTGGCCGTCCGGGTCATCGATCGCCCGGTTGTACAGCCAGCCCAAGTCCTGGACCTCCCGCGGTTCGGTGGCCCCCGCGGCCAGCGCCGCGTCGGCGAGACGGTCGACTTCTTCACGCGATCCGGCAGCCAGCGCGTTGATCACCTCGATCGGACCATCGGCGATGTCTCGCTTGGTGAAGGTCGCGAACGTCTCGCGCGTCATCAGCTGCACCACGACCGCGTCGGCGAAGACGACCTGGGCGGAGGTATCCCCGGTGAAGTCCGGGTTGATCGTGCCTCCCATCGCCGTGTACACCTTCGTGCTCGCCTCCAGGTCGGTGACCGGCAGGTTGACGTAGATCTGCGTGAGTGCCATTTCGTGCCTCCAAAGCTGTTCGGTGTGCCGGTGTTCCCGGCGACACCACGAACCTAGGGACGCACCTCGACCTCGGTCTTGTACAGAAGCGACAGCATCTCGTCATCGTCGACGCTCCGCAGCTGGGAAGCGGTGCGACCGATGAACCGGGTCAGCGAACGCGCAAGATGCGGCTGATCGTGGTAACCCGCCCGCTGCGCGACCTCGATCGCCGGCATCCCCTGCTGCAGCAGTAGCACGGCCTGCCTTGCCCGCTCGATCTGCCGGATCGCTCCCTGCGTCAGCCCGGTCGCCGCCGCCACCCGCCGCTGCACCGACCGCGGAGTGACCAACGTGGTCGCATCACCGCGCAGCACATCGGTGACCAGCGGATCACGCACCAGCAGTCCGGCCCGGACCAGACGGTCCACAAAAACGTCGGCGTTGTCGTAGGCCGGAATCTCCCACTCCTCGCCCTGCAGCACGAACGAGCGCGCCGTGGCGTGCGGACTCGACACCGCCGTGTCCACCAGCGCCGACATCGGCATCGGCGCCAGAAAAGCACCATGCCGGAAGATGATCCCGAGCGTCTCGCCCGCCCCCGCACCCAGCTCGAGCACCGTGGGACCGGTCTCCGGCCCGCGAACCGAAACGTGCGTCTCCCCACCATCACGCCAGACGACGAGCTCCCAATTCGAATTGGCCACCGACCGCATCCGCGAAGCAACCGCCCCCGCGCCCGACCCAGCCCGATAGACCCGCTCCACATAAGGGGAATCGGACTCGCGCTGCTCGACACCACCGGCCGGCTCGAAGCTCACGGCCAAAAACCTAGCACCAGCAGCCGACAGCGACTGCACCCGAAACCACTGGAAGCAGCGCCCACCACCCCGTGTCCTTCGTTCGACAATTCATCCGTGCTTGTCGAGTTGTACTCGGTACCACCGACATTCGGCGACGACACCGGGCGATACCATGTGCCGACGCCCCTGAAAGTCGGGGCAGACCCAGATACTGAAATGAACGCGAGTCATCCGGTTCGAACGGTAGCGTTCGGCGACCCCAGATCCCGGGGAGCCAGAGCCAGGAGAACGATGACCACACAGACTCGCCTCGGACGCCGAATCGGCTGGGGCATAACAGGACTGGCCGCAACGGTTGCCGCTGTCACTACCAGCGCACCCGCCGCATCCGCCGCCGTTCACACGCTCGCGATCTACCCCACCGGTCAAACCTATTACGTCGGATCGTCCTACGGACTGGTCGCGACGACCCGGGAGACCGCCGGGCAGCCGTGGGTGATGTTCTACGACGAGGGCCAGTGCATCGGCGGCAGCTTGGCGAGGCCGGTCGCCAATGTCGATTCCGTCGCCAACACCGCGAAAATGAACTGGGTCCCCTCGACGGCAGGTCACCACGTTCTCACCGCCAACGACGGCCACACCACCCAGACGTTCGCCGTCGACGTGCTGGCCGCACCCGCGGGAACCACCCCCGTCTCGCCCGCCCAGCCCAGCGGCTGCGGCCCCTTGGATCGGTTCCTCAACTCCGGCAGCGCCTAGACCGGCGAGTAGCTCACTCGCCATTTCTCGGGTGGCGCGCACGTGCCGGCGGGTCCGTCATCTCCGCGGGGAACCCGGCTAGGCTGAGCTGCGCGAAGGCGAGTACGCCAAGGCCAGGGAGGGAATTATATTGTTGGGCAGGATATTTCGGTGCGTGTTGACCGGGCTGCTGGTGTGGTCCGCAGTTGACGTCGCTGCCGGAGCCGAACCGGTGCCGTCACAACAGGAATCGGTGGTCGTCACCCTGCCCGAGCCGACCGGCGCCGATGCGATCGGCGTCGTGGATCTGCATCTGGTCGATCCGTCTCGTCACGATCCGTATGTCCCGGATCGTGCGCGCGAGTTGATGGTCAGCATCTGGTATCCCGCCGCCGATCGAGCGGCAATGCCGTTGCGGCCCTGGTTCTCCGAGCAGGTCGCCCGGGCCTACGCGGACAGCCTGGCCGAGGTCGGTCCGCCTGTCGCGGGGACGTGGGCGTTCGCGCCCAGCCATGGTCGGGTCGACGCGGCCGCGGACAGCGCCGGTGGGCGGCGACCGGTCGTGTTGTTCTCGCCCGGGCTGAGCATGCCCCGGGAAGCCAGTACCGCGCAGGCCGAGGATCTCGCCAGTCACGGATTCGTCGTGGTCGCCATGAGCCACACCTATGAATCGCTGGCGGTCGAATTCCCCGGCGGCCGGCTCGAGAAGAGCGTGCTGCCCGAGACCACGGACCCCGACCGGATCAAGTCGCGGATCGGACAGGCGATGGACGTCCGGGTCGCCGACACACGATTCGTTCTGGACCGGCTGGCCGACCTCGGTTCCGGCGCCGACCCGGATGCCGACGGGCATCCACTGCCCGCGAATCTCACCGGGATACTCGATCTGTCGAGGATCGCGATGTTCGGGCATTCGCTCGGTGGCGCGACCGCGGCGCAGGTGATGCATGATGATCGGCGCGTCGCCGCCGGGGTGGATCTGGATGGCTCGCTGTGGGGTTCGGTGCTCACCGACGGATTGGACCGCCCGTTCGTCCTGATCGGCGGTACCGATCACGGGCGCGCCCAGGACCCCAGCTGGCAGCAGTTCTGGGCCGCCGATCGCGGGCCGAAACTGGAATTCCGGCTCGACGGCTCGCAGCATCACTCGTTCTGCGACAACCAGCTGCTCGCCCCTGTCCTGGCTTCCGCCGGCATCCTGCCCGCCGATTTCGTCACCGCGATGGTCGGCACCATCGACCCGCACGACTCACTCGATCTGCAGCGCGGCTACCTGCGTACCTTCTTCGATACGGCGCTCGGCCGCTACAACGATCTCGCGCAGGCCCCGACCACCCTGCTGCATCCGGAAATGGTCCCCGTTCCGTAGGCGGCCGGCCCGAATCAACGCCGGCCGGAGCTCAGGGATTTGGTGAGCGGTTCCAGGAGTTTGGCTGTGCGAGTGGCGAGTTCGATGGCGGAGACGTCGAATTTGCCCTGGCAGTAGGCGAAGGCCAGGTCCAGGCCGCCGCCGACCATGATCCGGATGACCAGTTCCGCGTCGAGCGGGTCGATGTCCATGTCGCGGAACAGGATTGCCCGGTTGGCCAGATACAGGTCGAGGATCTTGCGGGCGATGTGGGCGCGGGCGCGGGCGGCTTCGCTTTCGTCGGCGTCGCGGCCCAGGACGTGCCGCATGCCGGGGTAGGTCTCGGCCAGCTCCGGCGCGACGGTCACCGATGCGTGGATCCGCTCGGTCAGGTCGCCGGCGGATGCCATCCTCGCGGTCACCACGCGGATGTATTCGTCGGCGAAGTCGTCGTACACGCCGCCGAGCAGTGCGTCCCGGTCGGTGAAGCTCTCGTAGAAATACCGCTCGGTCAACTTGGATCGCCGGCACACGGCGGTCACCGTCACCTGCGCGGTCTCCCCGGATTCGAGCAGCTCACGGGCGGCCCGGACGAGCCGCACCCGGCGATCGGCGCGACGCTCGTCGGCGCTCATCCCACCATAGGTCCGTCCCACAGCCACGGTGCGATGGTAGTCGAGCCGTCACTCCGTATCTGACAGGAGGCTTGTCAGATACGGCGCATGAGTGCACCATTGCCTCACGGACACGAACAAGGGAGTTGTTGCCGTGATTGAGGTGCACGCCGATCGTGAGACGTCGATGGTGATCGAGTCTCGATTCGTACCGCTGGCCGAGAAATTCTTCCGAACCTTCCGTTCTCGCCGATCCGGAGGCGGAGCGCTGGCGGTCTTCCAGCACGGCAGGCCCGTGCTCGACATCTGGACCGGCGTCGCCGAACCCGGCCGCCCCTGGCGGCGCGACACGATGGCGATGTCGTATTCGACGGGCAAAGGCGTCGCGGCGACCGTCATTCACCGGCTCGCCGATCGGGGACTGCTCGACTACGACCGCCCGGTGGCGGAATACTGGCCCGAGTTCGCCGCTGCGGGAAAGGAATTCATCACCGTCCGCGATCTGCTGAATCACCGGGCCGGACTGCACCGTGTCCGCGGACTGATCACGGGCGACGCATTCCTCGATCACGACACCATGGCCGCCGCGCTCGCATCCGCCCGCCCGGACCCCCGCCGCCTGCGGTCGCAGGGCTACCACACCGTCACGTTCGGACCGCTGGTCACCGAACTCGCCCAGCGAGTCACGGGGGTCGCTTTCCCCGACCTCGTACGGACCGAACTCGCGAAACCACTGGGTACAGAGGACTTCTGGTTCCGGGTCCCACCCGAGCACCGGCACCGGATCGCACCCCTGTCCCCCACGATCCGCGTCGCCGGATTCGACTTCGAGACCTTCGCGGCGCGAGCCCGCCACAGCAGGCACCTGAACGGTCTGGTGGACAGCATCCCGGAAGGCCTGCTGCGCTGGCAGAATCACCCGGCCGTGCATGATGTCGTCCAGCCGGGCTGGAACGGCGTGTTCACCGCCCGCGCGCTCGCGAAAATGTATGCCGCTCTGGCGAACAACGGCGTCATCGACGGAACCCCGTTCCTCACACCGGAAGCCACCGCCCATATCGCGCGAATGCCGCGCGGCGCCGGCCGCGACTACATCCTGAATGTGTCGCCGAGCCATTGGCTCGGCTACCACCGCCCGCTGAACACGATGCCCACCCCCGGGCTGGGCCACTACGGCACCGGCGGCTCAGGCGGACTCGCGTTCCCCGACCTCGGCCTGTCGATCGCCTTCGTCACCAACCACCTCGGCAGCCGCCTGTTCGCCGCCGGTGACTTCCGCCTGGCAGGCTTCACCTCCATGGCATACCGGCTAGCCGGCTCGCCCAGCAGATAGGACCCGGATGCGCTCCCCGATTCGGTGGTCCGACATCGTGGACCCGACCAACCTCACGATCACCGAGAATCAGCCATGACCCGCGACGATGCCCCCACCCTCCTGCGCGAACGCTTCGTCGTCGAAATCGGCATCCGGCAAGCATGGCCGTACGTGACCTTCGCCGACAACCGTGGCGGAGCCAGAAGGAGAGCAAGTCAAGTCCCTTGTGGGTGGATGCCTCCGGGGATGGCGGAAATCGTCACGGGCCGACCCGTGTGGGGCGACGATGCTACTGCGACATCATTCCGTCAGTGAGCGGAGGTATCCGTGATGACCGTGGTCGTAGGTCTCGTAGGGGCCATCCTTGGGTCTCTGATCGGAGGTTTCATCACGTATCTGACAACCCGGTTGAACATGCGGCTGACCTTGGAGCACACCTACGATCAAGCAATCCAGAACAGGCGGATCGAGCGCTATCAGTCGCTTTTCCAGCTGACCGGGTACTTCCCGCGGTACTGGCCGCCGCACATTCCTACTCCGACCCGCGATGACCTGCGCGTATACAACGACGCGTTCCGGAACTGGTACTTCGGCGAGGGTGCCGGCGGAATGTTCCTGACGCCTGCCGCGCAGGAACTGTATATGCGCCTGCGCAATGCTCTCGCCGAGATCGCCTTCAAGGACTTCACGGCACCGTGCACGGTGAGCGCCGAGCCCTTGTCGCCGACGGAGGCAAAAACCTTGCAAACGTTGGCAATCGAACTCCGGCGTCAACTCACCGAAGACGTGGGCGCAGCACATCCACCGCGCATCAAGTGGACCCGACCTGAACCGCTCCCACCCGCCCCTGAACTGCACACACATGCGGATGGCCAATCAGTCCCCGGCCCCGAAATCGCCCAGGGTACGTAGGTTTCCGTACATTCCGCTGACCGACTCAGCGGATCACCCATCGTGGAAGAGGCTCTCTGGCGGAAAGCCATTCTTGCGGTACTCCTCTGAGGCCGCCGCGGTTCCCGATACCGGTGTGCGCTGCCACTATGCCGCCGACGATGGCGGCCGTGGTGTCCGCGTCTCCGCCCGCTTCGATGCAGGCGGTGATAGCGGCCGGGTAGTCGAGCAGGTAGGTGGCCGCGGCCCAGAGGGTGAACGGAACGGTGTCCTGGGCGCTGACTCGCGCACCGTTGCCGAGTTCGTAGGCGGCTTCGGCGACGCTGCGTCCCAGTAGTTCTCGGGCTCGTCGGATACCCGCGGCGGTGTGTCCGTCGATCAGATACGGGTCAACCGCGTCGAACAGTTCGGTTGGTGTGCAGCCGGTTTCGCGGGTCGCCGCGACGTGGCTGGCCGCGACGGCCACAGCCATGGCGCCGAGGATCGCCTCGGGATGGCGGTGCGTGACCTCGGCCGACCGCGCGGCTTCAGCGGCGGCTCGGTCCGGGTTCCCGGCGTAGTGAGCACCGAGCGGGGCCACACGCATCGCCGCGCCGTTGCCCCAGGAACCACGTCCGTCGAATGCGTCCCCGGCAGCGTCGGCCCAGGGTCGCCCGTCTCGGATCTGGTGCAGCACAACGACTGTGCCGGCGCCGTAGCCCCGATAGGGCTCACAGCGGTCGGCGAAAGCAGTCGCGAGGGCATCATGGTCGATGCTGCCTCGCGAACGGATCTCGGAATACACCGAGCAGGCCATTTCGGTGTCGTCGGTCCAAGGCCAGGGTCCGGCGGGCGGTCGTCCGGCGAGCAGGTCGGGAACCGAGCTGCCGGGCACGAAGAATTGGGCACCGAGTGCGTCGCCCACGGACAGGCCGTCAAGGCTGTCCCTAACGGTGTCGAATGGTTGTGGCATACCGGGCCCATACTGCCAACCGGGATCAGCTCGTGCAATGCCCGCCCAACCGGGCTCGGCCAGACGCACACCCCGCCTCGCACAGCGGCGCCGAAAATCGCTGGACGAGGTGGGGCGGGCTGGAGAGACTGGCGCGATGAATTTCGATGTGCGCACGGCGAATTTGGAGGCGGTCAACAGTCTCACCAAGTATCCGTCGATCCAGACCTACCATCAGCTCGGCGAGCGGGGGCGGCTTACCGAGGTGGTCACCGAGTTCGGTGGGCCGGTCATCGGGACCGAGAAGATCGATGGAAGCAATGCGCGCATCGTGAGTTTGCCGGACGGGACCTGGCTGTTGGGGAGCCGGGAGGAGTTGCTGTACGCCAAGGGTGATCTGATCGGGAACCCCGCGCAGGGCATCGTGGCCGCGCTGCGGGAGTTCGCTGATCGACTGGCACCGGTCACCGATTGCGTTCGGGTTCACTATGTCGAGCTGTTCGGCGGGAAGGTCACCGCGGCCAGTAAGCAGTACACCGGACACCAGGCGGTTGGCTTCCGGCTGTTCGACGTGGTCGTGATCGAAGATTACGAGACGCTGCTCGCCCGGCCGGTGGCGGAACTGTCCGCGTGGCGGGAAGCGGGCAGTCAGTCGTTCCTGGCAGAGGACGAACTGCTGGCTGTCGCCGCTCGCGACGGAGTGGACGTCACCCCGCGGCTGTTCACCGTCGATGCCGGCGAATTGCCTCGTGATCTGGAGAAGGCACGGGAGTTTCTGGCCGAGCGTCTGCCACGGACCCGCAGCGCTCTCGACGAGGCGGGCGGCGGGAAGCCGGAGGGAATCGTGCTGCGCACCCCGGACCGTTCGGTGATCGCCAAGGCGCGGTTCGAGGATTACGAGCGGACGCTGCGCGTGCGGCGTTGAGGCCCGGGGGGCGAAATGGGCGGTGGCCGGACGCGGGAATGCGTCCGGCCACCGGCTAGTGCACTGTCAGAGCTCGAATTCGGCTCGGACCTGGTCTTCGGTGAGGCCGTAGTCGGCGAGCGAGTACTTGTGGACCGGTTTGCGGTCGCCGGACTTGCTCTCCTCGTCGAGCGCGGTCATGGAGGAGCGCGCCGAGTCGGTGTAATCCAACCCGAACTTCGAGTAGATCTTCTCGACGGTGGCGAAGGGGTCCGCGCGCAGTTCGTCGAATTCGATGTCCAGGAACTGATCCGGGTTGTAGCGGGCGCGCGCGGCATTGAACTCACGCAGGCCGCGCGACCACAGTTCCAGCTGGGACGAACCGATCTTCTCGCCCACGAAGGTGGTGGACCAGCCTGCGGTCGCCTGCTCGGACAGACTGCACGAGGAGCCGACGATGGTGACCGGGTCGCGGTGGGTCTGGATGATCAGCGCGTCGGGGTACACCTTCATCAGCGCGTCCAGGGCGAACAAATGGCTGGGGTTCTTGAGAACCCAGCGCCGTTCGTCACCCATCCCGATCAGCTGCAGGTTCTGCTTGTGCCGGGTGTAGGCGTCGGTCCAGTCCTGCTTGCGCAGCCACTCCGAATACGTCGGCAGATAGGCCAGCGATTCGTAGGAGATGGATTTCACCGTCTGGCGCAGCAGCTGCCAGCACTCCTCCACCTCGGCGGCGGTCATGTAGTGCACGCCCATGAATTCCGGATTCTCGATCCGGTGCTGGGCGAAGCCCTTGTCGACGGCCTGGTAGACGGGGTTGTCGGCCCAGGTGTCGCGGGGCGGCCGCGGCTGCGGGAAGTCGGCGAGCCACATTTCCAGGGCCTGGTGCTGCGGGTCGGCGGCGAGCAGGCGGTGCAGGGCGGTGGTGCCGGTGCGGGGCAGGCCGGTGACGAAAATCGGCCGGGTAACCTTGGTTTCGGTATACCCGGGGTTCGCCTTCCAGCTGGCTTCGCTCAGCGCGCGGGCGACGAGCGCGCCGCGCAGGAAGTAGCGGCTCATCTTGGAGCCGATCTCGGTGAGCCCGGCGTCGCGCTGGTACGAATCCAGCAGCACGCCCAGCGCCTCGTGATGGTCGTCGGACCCGAAGTCGGTGAGCCCGCAGACCTTGGTGGCCGAGGCGTGCAGGTCCTCGACGGTGCCGACGTTGGTACGTCCGGTCATGGTGATGAAACTCCTTGCTCAGACGTGGTATTCGCCGCAGTTGACGTCGATGGTCTGCCCGGTGACTGCGTTCGCGAACGGCGACATCAGGTAGACGATGGTCTGCGCGATCTCGTCGGGCAGCGGCAGCCGCTTCAGGTCGGACTTGGACGCGGTCTGCTGGTAGACCTGCTCCTCGGTGATGCCGTACTTCTTGGCGATCTCCGCGAAATACCACTTCAGCTGGTCGGTCCAGATGTAGCCGGGCAGCACGCTGTTGACGCGAATGCCCTTCTCCCCCAGCTCGGTCGCCAGGGTCTGGGACATGGCCAGCAGCGCCGCCTTGGCGATCTTGTAGCTGCCGTAGCGGGGCTCACTGTGCCGCAAAACCATGGAGTTGACCATGACGATCGACCCCTTGGTCTCGGCCAGCCCGGGCGTGAACGCCTGCGTCATGCGCAGATTGCCGAGCACGGTCAGGTCCACGCTCTCGCGGATCTGCGCGAAGTCGGTGCGCGCCAGCGGCTTCATCGACGGCACCTTGAACGCGTTGTTCACCAGCGCGTCCACCCGGCCGAACGTCTCGAGGGTCTGCTTGGCGAGGTTCTCGACGGTCGCCTCATCGGTGATATCGGTGGGCACGCACAGGGTTTCCGCGCCGCCCTCGGCCGCGATCTCCTCCGCGACCTCCTTCAGCTTGGACTCCGTCCGCGCGGCCAGCACGACCTTGGCCCCGGCGGCCGCCGCCTCCAGCGCGATGGAACGGCCCAGACCGGGTCCGATTCCGCTGACCACGACGACCTTGCCGTCCAGCAGTCCGGTCTTCAGACGGCTCATCCCAGCATCCTTTCCGCGAAGGCGCGCTGGCGTGCGGCGATCCGCTCACGCCATCCGGCCTCGTCGATTCGATTCAGTTCATGGTGCGGCAGACGTTCCGCCACTTTGTCGAACGGCACCAGTTCGATGGTCGGCCCGTCCTCGGGCGTCATGGTCCGCGACACCCGCTGCCAGCGGAACTGGAGAATGCCGAGCTTGCGCCCGGTGGTCTCGATCCAGTTGGCGACGCCCGGATTCCGCGCCGACACGACCATGCGGATCATCCCGTCCGGATCCACCTGCGCCTGCCGGTGATTCAGCGAGGTCTGGTGGTTGACGTAGTCGAGGGAGATGTACCAGCGGCTGCCCAGCTGGAATCCCTGGTACGGCGCATCGGATTTCGGCACGGTGATGATGAGCGCCTGGTCGTCCTCGAGCTCGAAGTGCCCGACCGAGGAGTACTGGGTGCTGAGCCCGCCCGGGGTGAGCCGCGGTTCGGTCAACGTGTTGACCGGCAGGTTCAGGTAGAACCACTTCGGGAAGTTGAACCAGGTGTGCACGCGGGTCAGCAGCATGCGCCCGGCCGCCCGGTACCGCTTGCGCAGCTGTTCCACACCCGCTTCGACCGGCGCGGTGCCGATGGTGTCGACCCGCTCGATGCGAATGGTGCCCTTGCGCTCCGTGTTCCAGTCGCTGTACACCTCGCGCACGGCCAGCATGGACGCGCCCTCGGCGAGCACGAAGTAGTTCGGCTCCGGATTCTCCTTGGGCGGCCCGAAACGCAGCTGGTAGCTACCGTCCGGATTGATCTCCAGCCGCCGGTCGTCGAACGCGTCGTCGCCGTTGGGCACATCGGAGGCGGTGTAATCACCCTTGAGGACCTGGAAACTCAGGTCGACGGTGCTGCCGCGCACGCCGGTGAGCAGGTATTCCGCACCCGGCTCGATATTGGCGCTGTAGTACAGCGTGTCCGGATTATCCAGGCCCATCTTGGTATAGGGCCCGGTCGCGGTGACCAGGTACGGGTGCGAGGTGCCGTGCGCCCGCGACAATTGCAGCACCGCGGCGATGCCGGCCTGCAAATAGTCGTATCCTTCGGCCAGGTCGTGCGGGTCGCGGATGAAATCCGCACCGGCGATGAGCTTCTCGGCCTCCGCGACGGCCGCCAGGAACGGTTCCGTGAGCGGCTGTTCGGCCTTGTCGTTGTCTGTCATCAGCTGTCAGCGATCCCTAGTGTCTCTCGAATTCGATGGGCGATCTCGGCCGGCGTCCCGTCCGAGGGGGTGATGGTGAGGTCGGCGAATTCCGGCCGCTCGTACGGCGAGCTGACACCGGTGAATTCGGGCAGTTCCCCGGCGCGGGCCTTCTGGTACAGGCCCTTCGGGTCCCGCAGCTCGCACTCTTCCAGGGGCGTGTCGACGAAGATCTCCCGGAACGGAAGCTGCTTGGCGTCGTGCAGTTTCCGCGCCTCGCGGCGTTCGGCGCGGAAGGGACTGATCAGCGAGACGATGGCGACCACGCCCGCGTCGGCGAACAGCGCCGCCACCTCGGACACGCGGCGGATGTTCTCGCGGCGGTCCTCATCGGTGAAGCCGAGGTTCTTGTTCAGCCCGTGCCGCAGATTGTCGCCGTCGAGCAGATAGGCGGGCTGCCCGGAAGCGATGAGCTGCCGCTCCAGTTCCACTGCGATGGTGGACTTCCCGGAGCCCGAGAGTCCGGTCAGCCACACGGTCGCGCCGGTGCTGAGCCGCTGCCCGCGCTCCACGGCGGAGCTGTGCCACACCACGTTCGAGGCCTTGTGCCCGACCTTCGGCGCGCCCGTGGAGCGTCCGGTGATCATGCCCGCGGCCACGGTCTGGTTGGTGGATTCGTCGATGAGGATGAAGCTGCCGGTGGCCCGGTTCTCGCGGTAGGGGTCGAACAGCAGCGCCTGCCGGCTCTTCAGCGTGAGCCGCCCGATGTCGTTGAGCCCCAGCGCTTCCGCGTCGGTCTGCCGGTGCAGGGTGTTGACGTCGAGCCGGTAGTCCAGGTCGGTCACCTCGACCTTGGAGGTCTGGGTGGCGGTCCGGATCGAGTACGAGGTGCCCGCGCGCAGTTCGGTGTCGTCGGAGAACCAGCACACCATGGCGTCGAGTTCCCGATCGGTGTGCGGCTGGTTGCCGGGCCGGGCGAGCATATCGCCACGGCCGATATCGATTTCGTCGTCGAGGGTGAGCGAGACCGCCATGCCGGTGAACGCCTCGTCCACCTTGCCGCCGCCGGGACCCCAGATCTGGTTGACGTGGCTGGTGCGGCCCGACGGCAGCACCACGACCTGGTCGCCCGGCTTGAAGATGCCGCCCGCGACGGTGCCCGCGTAACTGCGCTGGCTCTCCCCGTGCGGCCGGATCACGTACTGCACCGGCAACCGGTTGTCGATCAGGTTGCGGTCGGAGGCGACGTGCACTTCCTCCAGGTGCCGCAGCAGCGGCGGCCCCGGATACCAGCTCGCGGTGTGCTCGGAGGCGTCCACCACATTGTCGCCGTGCAGCGCCGACACCGGCACGAAGCTGAGGTCGCCGACATCGAGTTTGGTGGCGAAATCCGCGAATTCCGAACGGATCTCCTCGAATCGCTGCTCGGACCAGTCGACCAGGTCCATCTTGTTCACGCACAACACCAGGTGCCCGACGCCCAGCAGCGAGGACAGGAAGGCGTGGCGGCGAGTCTGCTCGGAGACGCCCTTGCGCGCGTCGACCAGGATCAGCGCCAGGTCCGCGGTGGACGCGCCGGTCACCATGTTCCGGGTGTACTGCACGTGCCCGGGGGTGTCGGCGATGATGAACTTGCGTCGCGGCGTGGTGAAGTAGCGGTAGGCGACGTCGATGGTGATGCCCTGCTCGCGCTCGGCGCGCAGGCCGTCGGTGACCAGGGACAGGTCGGGCCCGTCGCCGCCGCGCGAGAGGCTGGCGCGCTCGATGGCGTCGAGCTGATCGCTGAACAGGCTCTTGGAGTCGAACAGCAGCCGCCCGATGAGGGTCGACTTGCCGTCGTCCACACTGCCGGCGGTGGCGATCCGTAACAGGTTGCGGCGCATCAGAAGTAGCCCTCTCGCTTGCGATCTTCCATGCCGGACTCGGAGATCCGGTCGTCGGCGCGGGTGGCGCCGCGCTCGGTGAGGCGGGTGGTCGCGGTCTCGGCGATCACCTCGACCGGGTTGGAGGCGCCCGATTCCACGCAGCCCGTGCAGTCCGCGTCACCGAGGGTGCGGAACCGGACGGTCGCCTCGAATCGCCGCTCGTCCGCGCCGAATTCCAGGAATCGGTTCTCCGCCAGCAGCATTCCATCGCGCTCGACCACGGTGCGGCGGTGCGCGTAGTACAGCGACGGCAGTTCCACCTCGGCCTGGTCGATGTACTCCCAGATGTCGAGCTCGGTCCAGTTGGACAGCGGGAACACGCGAATGTGCTCGCCCTTCCGATGCCGCCCGTTGTAGAGGTTCCACACCTCCGGCCGCTGCGCGCGCGGATCCCACGCGCCGTACTCGTCGCGGAAGCTGAACACCCGCTCCTTGGCGCGCGCCTTCTCCTCGTCGCGCCGCGCCCCGCCGAAGACCGCGTCGAAGCGGTGCTCGCGGATGCTGCGCAGCAGGGTGGCGGTCTGCAGCCGGTTGCGGGTCTCGCCCGGCCGCTCGGTGACCCGGCCCGCGTCGATATCGTCCTGCACCTTGCCGACCAGCAGCTGGGCGCCCAGTCGCGCCGCCGTGCGATCCCGGAAGTCGATGACCTCGTCGAAATTGCGCCCGGTGTCGATGTGCAGCAGGGCGAACGGCAGCGGCGCGGGCCAGAACGCCCGCCGCGCCAGTTCCAGCATGACCGCCGAGTCCTTGCCACCGGAGAACAACAGCACCGGCCGCTCGAAGGTGGCCGCCACCTCCCGAATGATGTGCACCGATTCCGCCTCCAAGGCGTTCAGGTGCGACAGCTCATATCCCGTGCGCATCTCTCGTCCCATTCGCCGCGTCTGTCGAACCGGTCGGGTTCTTGCCAACCCTTGCGGTGTCGAATATTCGACGCTATTGTTCGATAATGTGACACCGACGATAAGTCGGTACCGGGCGACGGTCAATACCCGCGCCCGAATTGGCGCGCACCGTCATCACCGGAATCGGCCGACGCCACTACCGGACTCGGCCCGCGCCACCGCCTGGACCGGCCCGGCCGGGGTCGCCGCTGTACATGACCGATACACCGACCGATACGATTTCCGCGCGCCCCTCCCGCACCGCGGGACCGACACCTGCAGGAATCGAGTTGCCTGAATCCACCACCGCTCCAGTGGCTTCCACCCCCGCGACGGTGACCGAACCCTGCGTGTCACCCCCGACCCACCGCGTCGTGCAGGCGATCGAACTGCTGTCCCGGCATTCCGGCGAGCGCCTGTCCCTGGCGGCCATCGTCCGCGCCACCGGCATGTCACGCGCCACCGCGCACGCCGTGCTCACCCAGCTGTGCGCCGACGCCTGGACCGTCCGCGACCCCGAGGGCAACTACAGCCTCGGCCTGGGCCTGCTCGCCGTGGCCCGCCGCGCCGACACCGCCTTCCCGGTCCGCAGCCTCGCCCTCGGCGCGATGCACACCCTGGCCGCCGACGCCGGCGTGCCGGTCTTCCTCGCCGAACGCGAATTCCAGAGCGGCTCCCGCGCCGCCGCCAAACCGGACGCCGCCCCGGACACGATCGTCATCACCGAGGTCCTGGGCACCCCTTCCGCCCCCTGGATCCGCCCGGCCCGCCGCATGCCGTTCGCCCCGCCCGTCTGCCGCGAATTCGTCGCCTGGGCGCCCGAACCCGAGCGCGCCGCCTGGCTCGCCGCCGCCGACCCGGCCCACCGCGACCGCCTCGCGGCCGTCCTCGACGCCATCGCCACCCGCGGATATTCCGTCGAACGCCTGGCCGACGACTCCGCCCCGATGCTGGAAGCCCTGGGCGCCCTACGCCATTCCCCCGTCACCGACCCTCTGCGTCACCGCCTCAGCGCCATGATCGCCGACCTGATCACCATCGACTACCTGCCCGACGAACTCGGCGACCAGAACGCCGTCGTGTCCGTAGCCGCCCCCATCTTCTCCCCCGACGGCCCCGTCATCGCCTCCATCGTCGCCTGCCCCGACACCAATCTCTCCGCCGCGGGCCTCGGCGACCTGGCCGCCGCCACCATCGCCGCCGCCGACACCGTCACGGCCTCGCTGCGCAGCTGACACCCGCGCCGCCGCCGCAAGACGGCCCGCACCGGGTCGGTGCGGGCCGTCGAATCAGGTTGCGAACGTCAGCGATTCGCGAGTTCCGAGAGCTGGAAGGCCAGCTTGTGACGGAAGGCGGGGATGCGGGCGAGGGTGCTGATCACCAGGTTGCGGATCATGCGGGCGGGGCGGGCGCGGAGGGTGGCCATGCGGGTGACCCGGTCGGTGAAGGCGACGACGCCGAGAGCCACCGGGCGGCGGGTCGTCTCGTAGTCGTCGAGCAGCGAGGCGGGGGCGCCCGCGACCACGGCGGCCAGCAGGCGGCCGAGGACGACCGCGTCCTGGATACCGGTGTTCATGCCCTGACCACCCGCCGGGCTGTGGACGTGGGCGGCGTCGCCCGCCAGCAGGATGCGGCCCGCGCGGTAGTGGTCGGCGACGCGGTGGTGGACGCGGAAGCGTGAGCTCCAGACGATCTCCTCGACCTTCGCGTGGGCGCCCGGGCGGCGGGCGTCGACCAGGCCCTGCACGTAGGCGAGGTCCTGGTGCTCAGGCGCTTCGGCGACGGTGGCGACGATGCGGAAGCGGTCGGGCCGCGCGTCCGGCAGCGGGGCGATGACGGTGACACCCTCGGGCGAGAGTTGCAGGCAGACTTCGTCACGCGGCTCCGGCCAGGTCATGCGGACGTCGGCGAGCACGAAGGATTCGGGGTAGGTGGCGCCGGTGAAGCCGATGCCGGCCGCTTCCCGCACCTTGCTGTGCATGCCGTCCGCCCCGATGACCCAGTCCGCGCGAACGGAATTCGCGACGCCGTCGGCATCGGTGAAGTCGACGGTGACGCCGTCCGCGTCCTGGGTGAGCCCGGTGACCTCGGCGTGCCGGACCACCTGCGCGCCCGACTTCTCCAGCCGCGCCAGCAGGATCGCCTCGGTCGATTCCTGACCGAGCATGACGGTGTAGGGGTGTTCGGTGGGCAGCCCCGTGAAGGAGACGCGGGCCAGCGTCCGGTCGCCGTCTCGCATGACGAAGTTCGGCACCACGAGCCCCTGCTCCAGCAGCCGCTCGGTGACCCCGAACTCCTCGAGCACCTCCAACGTGCGAGCGTGCACCACCACCGCCCGCGAGGTGTTGGCCCCTTCGGCGAGCCGATCGAGCAGCACCACGTCCACGCCCGCGTCGGCGAGCGCGATTCCGGCGGTCATGCCGGCGGGACCGGCACCCACGATGACGACCTGGGCGGTGGCGGGCACTGCGTTCATGACAACTCCCGAATCTCTGCCAACACTTGTTGGCCAACGTCTGTTGAATTAGACGGTACGACCCGGTCAGCCCTATGTCAACAGTTGTTGGCCAACGATTGTTGGCAACTTTTCAGCGGTCGGTCGCAGCGGCCAGGGACTGGAAGACGCCCGCCGTGCGGCTGTGCGGGGTCGCGCAGTAGACGATCACCCGCTGATCGGTGTCGGAGATGTGCAGCACCTGGCACTGGAAATCCAGCGGACCCAGTTCCGGATGACGGATGCGTTTGCGGTGGGTGCGGCGCACCTCCACGTCGTGCGCGCCCCACATGTCGGCGAAACGTGGTGAGGTGCCCAGCAATTCGGTGACCAGTGCGGCGAGTGCCGGATGCCCCGGGTAGCGGGCGTAGGCCGCGCGCAGGTCGGCGATGAGGGCGCGGGCGAAGTCGCGGGTGTCGGCCTCGGCCCACTGCGGGTGGTCGACGGCCTCCCGGAACATCCAGCGGATCATATTGCGCTCGTGGCCGGGCACGGTGTCGAGATCGCCGACGAACGGGGTCGCGGCCCGGTTCCAGGCGAGCACCTCGTAGGTGGCGTCCACCACGTAGGCCGGGGTGGCGAGCGCGTCGAGAATGGTCCGGACCGACTGCGGCACCGTCTTGTTCGGCCCCGCCACCACCGGCGGCGCCTCCCCCGCGATCCGGAACAGGTATTCGCGTTCGTCGACGGTCAGCATGAGCGCGCGGCCGATCGCCGCCAGCACCTGCCGCGAGGGTTTCGCCCCGCGCGCCTGCTCCATGCGGATGTAGTAGTCCACCGAGATCCCGGCCAGCTGCGCCACCTCCTGACGCCGCAGGCCGGGCGCGCGACGGTTCAGCCCCAGGGGCAGTCCGACGTCGGTGGGTGTGAGCCGGTTGCGCCGGGCCTTGAGAAAGGCCGCGAGCTCGCTACGGTCAGCCATGACTCCAGTGTGGGCCGGTATTCCCGTCCAGGGTGGTACAAACCGGTCCTCCCGCGGAATCCGCTGCCGCGCGAAGCTTTTCACATGAGCAGAACAGCATTCATCACCGGAGCCAACAAGGGCATCGGCTACGAGACCGCCCGGCAGCTGGCCGCACGCGGCATGACCGTCCTGATCGGCGCGCGCGATCCCGGACTCGGACAGGCCGCCGCGGACAAGCTGCGGGCCGAGGGCGCGGACGCCCACTTCATTCAGATCGACGTCGCCGACGAGGATTCCGTCGCCCGCGCCGCCACCCGCATCGAGTCCGAGTTCGGCAGGCTCGACGTGCTGGTCAACAACGCGGCCATCACCGGCGGCCTGGAAGGCGACGGCACGGCGTCCTCGGGCACCCTGGCCACCCTGCGACAGGTGTACGACACCAACGTCTTCGGCCTGATCGCGGTCACCAACGCGCTACTGCCGCTGCTGCGGCGCGCGGAGGCCGCGCGAATCGTCAACGTGTCCAGCGAAGTCGGCTCCCTCACCGCGCGCACGGATCCGGACAGCCCGCTGTCGAAGATGCCCTCCGCGATCCCCTATACCGCGTCCAAGACCACCGTGAACATGGTGACGGTCCTCTACGCGCAGGAACTGAAGGACACCCCGATCAAGGTGAACGCCGCCAACCCCGGCTACACCGCCACGGATCTAAACGGCCACAGCGGTTTCCGCACCCCCGAACAAGGCGCGGAACCCAGCGTGTATCTGGCGACCCTGCCCGCCGACGGACCGACCGGCACTTTCTGGGGCCACGTGTGGGGTAGCGAGGAGTACGCGCGGCTCGCCTGGTGAGCGCTACCAGCTGCCCGTCGACGGCGGGTCGCCGCGGTGCCACATATCGTTGCGATCACGCATACAGCGCGGCTGCCACCATTCGTGGTGTTGCTTGCAGTGGTGGATGAACCAGGCGTCGCCCTGATCGCCGCCGCCGTCGCGGTCCGAGCCCTGGTCGTCGTGGCGGGCGGCGACCGGGCCGGCCACCGGAGTGGTCGGCGGTGCGGCCTGGGCCGCGGCCAGACCCGTCACCAGTGGCGCCGTCACCAGCACGGCCGCCAGTACGGCCGTGGGAGTTCTTACCGACATAGGATCACTTCTTCGTATCACGGAGTGCACCAAGACGATCCATGACCATTCCCCCAGCCCTTCCCGGCGTGGACCGCGACGACCATTGAACGCCGCCCGCGTCACGCCGCAAGGGCCACCGGGATCCACTTTCGGCGGATCTTCCGCTTTCGAACGTGATGAACCGTCTATACGACTGGACGCCCGCTCGTCTTCTCGTGCAGCAGCAGAAGCGAATACGCGGCAACGGTCTGCGCGTCCACGATCGCCCCCGTCCGGATCAGGTCCTCGAACTCGTCGCGGGTGAACCACCCCGACTCCATGTCCATCTCCGACGGCTCCCGCTCGTGCGGCCCCTCGGTCAGCTCGGTCGCCAGCACCACCGTCCCGTAATGCGTACTGGTGGCCGGAGCCGGAGCCACCTTCCCCAGCACCGTCAACGTCCCCGCCCGCAACCCGGTCTCCTCCCGCAGCTCCTGCCGGGCCACCTCGACCAGATCGCTCTCCCCCGCCACCGCCCCACCCGGGAACTCCCAGCACCGCCGCTGCAACGGATACCGGAACTGCTCCACCAGATGGAACCGCTCCCCGTCCCACGGAATCACGATCGCGAAGTCCGACTTCCGGATGAAGGCGTAGATCGACTCCTCCCCATCGGCCTGCCGGACCACATCCTCCCGCAGCGTGATCCACCGATTCGAATACACCTCACGACCGCTCACCGTCTCCATGCCCCGATCCTCCCTCATCCGGACCGAGATCAGCGGAGTCCGGAGATCACGGCTACTATCCCGCCGTGCGTGTGGGAGGCAAGCAGGTGACCGAGGGTGCGGCGGTAGCCGCGGTGGCCGCCGTATCGGCCGGGTTCACGGCGATCTACTGGCGCGACCATCCGCTGATGGCGCTGTTCCCCTGGTACTACTACGGCGCGCTGATGCTGGCCGTCCTGATTCACGAACTCGGACACTTGGCGGTAGGACGACTTTTCGGCGCGTATCCCCTGATCGTGTGCATCGGAACGCGGCGCGGCGCCGGTGGTCTGCGCTTCGAATTCGGTTCGGTGACGGTGCGGCTGGGTCTCTATCCGGGCGGACGGGTGCACTGGTCGGTGCAACCGAGCCCACGCGGCCGGCGGCTGACCGTTGCCGCGGGTCCGCTCGCGAACCTGATCTCCGCGGGCATCTTCGCCGCGGTCTGGGCGCAGGCAGCTCTGCCGCTGCCGGTGGGGTTTTCGTTGACGGTGCTTTCGGCAATGCTCGGGCTGAGCAACTTGCTGCCGTTCCGAACTCGCGACGGCAGCTACAGCGACGGCGCGCAGCTCTTCGGAACCGTCCCGGCCGACGCCGTGCCGACGCTATCCGACCAGACCCGCATCGACTTCGGCAGCTCCCCGCCGCCCGACCCTCAGCCCGCCGCCTCCAGCGACGAGACCCTCCAGCGGGCCGCCGGAACGGTCCGGGCACTGTGCGAGATCGCGCTCACCAAACCCGATCTCACGGCCGCCGAGCTCGAGCTCACCGGCACCCGCATCGCCTGGCTGGCCGAGAACGCCCCGCGCACACCGCAGGTCGAGGCCGTGATCGCGCTCTACGAGCGGCGCGTGGGCGCCGCGTCAGAGCTGGCGGGCGGGAGCTAGCGCGTCGCGGGCGTCCATGAGCGCGAAGCCGAGGAGGTTCTCGCCGCGCCACAGCGTCGGGTCGGCGGCGTCGGGATTCTCCGCGCCCAGCCCGATGCCCCAGATGGTGTCGCGCGGTGCGGCTTCCACCAGCACCTTCTCGGTGGTAGCGAGCAGGAAGTCCCGGAGCGCGTCGTGCTGGCCGAATTTGGCGATGCTGCCGCGCAACACGATGTCGAAGCGGTGGGCTTCCCAGGTGTCCTGGTCGAAACCGGAGATGGCGCGGCCCAGGCGTTTCGCGTCCGCGGGGGTGTCACTGGCGAGGATGCGGGTGCGCATGTCCTCGTCACCGAACAGACGGGCCTTCTCGGCCATCATGAAATGTTCGGCGCTGGAGTAGGTCTGGCCGTCCACGGTGAAGTCGACGGGCCACCACTGGCTGAGCACCCACTTGCCGACCTCGTGCCCGGGGGTGCGGGTGTGCCCCCAGAAGAAGAGGAACTCCGGTCTCGCTCCGGCCGCCATATCCGCTGTCAGCTGCGCCCTGTCCACGCCGCGACCCTAGCCGACCCAGATGACACAGTTGTGAAGAAATCCCGCCACACCGGCGACGCGCCGCCGCGATCCCGCCCGGCCGGACCGTTGTGCCCGAATCAGCGAGCGAGCGCCCGCAGTTGGGTCATGACCTCGGCGGGCGGATGGTCGTGGACCCGGAAGCGCGGCGGGTCGTACTCGCCGGCGAGTTCCAGTGGCACCAGCCCGGACACGTCGTCCCAGGCCACCCGGAAGACGTCACCCTCGCCGGTGACGAAGCAGATGAAGTCCGCGGCGGGCAGCAGATTCGTGGCGCCGTCGGTCCAGGAGGTCATGGTGTATTCGCTGCCGTCGGGCGCGCGCACGTGCAGCAGTTCCATGATCGCGCCCTCGCGATCGTCCTCGGCGCGCAGCTTCTCGGTCTGCGACCGGTACGCGCCGACCGCGAGTTGCGCCTGCGCGTGCCGGATCTCCGCGTAGGCCGGATGGTCCTCGTCCACTCGCAGCGGCATCAGGTCGCCGTTGCCGTCGACGGTGTAGGGCACCGCCGACAGCGGGCGCAGCGCGGCCTCGTGCCGCTCGGCCGCCAGGGTCAGCAGCTGCGGCAGCGCCTCCGGCGTCGCCCCCAGCACCACCAGCATGCCCAGATGGCCGGGCAGGAAGAACAGTGGCGTACTGCCGGTTCGGGTCCGCACCCCCGCCAGCCAGCCCGCCACCAGGGGTAGGGAACCGACGTAGTTCTCGCCGTCGTCGTCGGCGAAGTCCAGCACCCGCACCCCCTGCCCCGGATCGAAGGCGGTCAGCGTGCTCATGGCCAGCTCGGTCAGATTGGCGTGCGCGACCGCGTACACCTGCTCGTCGTCCACGCCCCAGCGCGAAAGATCCTGCCGGGTCACGAATTGCACGGTGCTGGGCAGATCGATCACCACCAATTCGGACAGATACGGCAGCGCGGGCCGGGTGAGCACCATGTCCTGGCCGTCGGCCTCGGCGACCCGCACCGCCCCGTATCCGGCCCGCCGCACCACCGGCCGCAGCTTCGGTGACACCTCGTCCCAGCTCTCCCGGGCGTCGGAGGGCAGCAGCATGCTGTCGACGACCTCGAACAACTCGGCGCTGATCTTCCCGGCGAACCGGCGGTACAACGTCTCCAGCCGCAGCGTCGCGGCGTACCCGTTGGTCAGCCGGCACGCGATCTCGAACGCCTCCGCGTCGAACTGCGCGAACTCCACCGCGTCGTACCCCCGCACCTGCTCCAAGATCTTCTTGCCGAACCGATTTCGCGGCGACCCGAAAACCCCACCCAGGAAACTCATAGGCCGGACTCTACGCGCGAGCGCAATTCGCGCGGTTGTGGTTAGCTGTAGCGCCATGAGCACGCCCGTCTCCACCCACCCCGACGAGTTTCTGCCCCGCGACACCGCGGATGTGGTTCGGACCGTTCGGGATTCACGTCGTTCGACGAAACCGCTGATCATCCGGGGTGGGGAACGTCCGGACGAGGAGTTCGGACTGCCCGTGCAGGGCGCCACCCTGAGCATGCGGAAGATGAACCGCGTGCAGGTTGTCGACGCCGATGCCAGGACTGTGCGCGTGCAGGCGGGGGCACGGCTGTCCGACATCGATCGCACCCTGGGCGCGCACGGGCTCGGGCTGCCCATCGTGGGCGACCATCGCGACATCACGGCGGGCGGATTCGCGGCGGTGGGCGGGCTGTCGGCGGCGTCGCATCGCTTCGGCATGTTCTCCGACAATGTCGTCGAACTCGAATACGTCGATCAGGACGGGCGTTTCGGCACCTGCGGGCGCACCCACCACGCGGAACGCTTCCGCAAGATCCTGGGCGGCGGCGGGCGCACCGGCATCATCACCGCGCTCACCCTCGAGGTGACGGGCGTGGACAAGGACCGCACCTGGCTCACCACCGACGCGCACCGCTTCCTGGACTTCGACACCTGGGTGGAGCACTCCTACCGCGAGATCCAGTCGCCGGGCGACTCCATGCTGCAGGTGGGCCGCTGGATCGACACCGCGCCGCTGAAGGTCGCGCGCCCGGTCGGCACCGGCACCGTGCAGCTGGGCACGGTCCGTTTCGGCCAGTGGTCGAGCCTGCACCCCACCACCCCCAATCTGTCGCTGCGCGCCCGGCGTGAGGTCGGCGCGCGCGCCCGGAAGTCGCTGGGCGCCATCGCCGCCTCGGCGGGCGGCCGCGCCGGCATGCCGGTCCGCAATGCCGCGGCCGGCGCGCTCATGTTCGCTCCGAAGGTGCTGACCCTGCGCGACGCGGAGTACCTGGCCGACACCGTGATCAGCTCCTCGGAGCGCGGACCGGCCTACCGCATCTCGCTTTTCGCGCCCATGTCCAACTACGCGCGGGTGTTCCACGGCCTGCACGACCTGTTCTCCGGGCACCGTGAGCGCACCGGCTGCTTCACCGTGATCTCGGCCATGACCTACGGCGTGCGCTCGCGTTACCTGCGCGAACTCGATAACGAGGACCACGGCTTCATCACCTTCACCTGCCGGCTGCGCCCGGCGGCGCTGCCCTCGGAACTGTTGCGGGACATCGTGTCCGGAATCGACGAGATCTGTGTCGCCGAACGCGCCCGGCGTTATGACCCGACCGAATAGAATGTGTTCCGCCGCACTGCCAGCTATCGGTTAGCAGCCGGGAGGCGCGGCGGTATCGATACTGTCGGCGGGGTATCGGTGCATGGTTCATGCTCAATCCTCAGATGAAGGTTGCCTGTCCCATGATCGAATTCCGTGCTGCCCGCCGCCCCCGTACCGCCGGTGATCCCGAGGGCGAGCGCCCGCTCGAGGGCAAACGCGTGGTCATCACCGACGCCACCTCCGAGATCGGCCGAGAAACGGCCCGACTACTCGGTTTTCACGGCGCCGAGGTCATCCTGGTCGCCCGTGACGGCTCCCAGCTGGTCGAGGAATGCGCCACCATCATCGAATCCGGGGGCCGCGCCCACTGGTACCGCTGCGACCTCGCCGCCCTCGGCGATGTCGACCAGCTGGTCGAATGGCTGCTCACCGAATTCGACACCGTCGACGTGCTGGTCAACAACACCGGCCGGCCCAGCCGCCGCCCGGTCCTGCAATCGCTGGACCGGTTCCGCGACTACCAGCGCATGATGGCCGCCTACTACTTCGGCCCGCTGCGCCTGACCCTGGGCCTGCTCCCCGCCATGCTCGCCGGCGGCTCCGGCCACGTGGTGAACGTCGGCCCGTGGAGCCCGGAGACCGGAGCCGCCCCGAACTTCGCCTCCTACGCCTCCGCCCAGGCCGCCTGGACCACCTTCGGCCAGTGCGCCGACGCCGAGCTCTCCCCGCGCGGCATCCACGTCTCCACGGTCCAATATCCGATCTTCGCCGGCACCGCCAGCGCTCGCGCGCACGCCGAATACGGGACCATCGATCCGGCCGAGGCCGCCCGCTGGATCGAGACCGCCATCCGCACCCGCCCGTCCCAGCTGCCACCGCGGTTCCCGCGCGCCCTGCTGGGTCTGGCGTCGATGGCGCCGCGCACCACCCGCCTCAAGCACGCGCTCGGCATCTGAACACCTCCGAACAGCTCCCCCCGAACAGCGAAGCGCCCCATCCGGATTCGGATGGGGCGCTTCGAGTTGTGCTCCGGATCAGTGCTTTTCCGGGCCCAGGTGGTACTCGAAGACCAGACCGGCGACCGCGCCCAGGACGCAGACGACGCCGATGCCGATCAGCCAGAACTGGAAGAACGCCAGGCCCAGCGCGGTGATGGAACCCGCGGCGGCCAGCAGGATGGGCCAGAACGAGCCGGGCGAGAAGAAGCCCAGGTCGCCGGCGCCGTCCACGATCTCGGCCTCCTCGTAGTCCTCGGGACGCAGGTCCAGACGACGGGCGACGAAGCGGAAGTAGGTGGCCACGATCAGCGCCAGGCCGCCGGTCAGCACGATGGCGGTGGTGCCCGCCCACTCGACTCCGGTGCGGGACTGGCCGGTGAAGTAGCCGTAGATCACGGCCACGATCACGAAGAAGACCGTGAGCAGTTCGAAGATGCGAGCTTCGACCTTCATGTCAGTTCATCCTCACTTGGCGTCGGCGAGCTCGTTGCCGCGCGCCTTGCGGTCGGTGTTGAACGGCTTGGTGGAGGTCGCCACCGGCGACTGACCGATCGCGGAGAGCGCCTCGCCGTTGGTCTTGTGGTCCTTGATCCGCGCGTCCATGTACTTCTTGAAGTCGTCCGGCGAGACGACCCGGATCTCGAAGTTCATCATCGAGTGGAAGGTGCCGCACATCTCGGCGCAACGGCCGACGAACGCGCCTTCCTTCTCGATCTTGGTGATCTGGAAGACGTTGTCCGAGTTGTTCTGCTTCGGGTTCGGCATCACGTCGCGCTTGAACAGGAACTCCGGCACCCAGAACGAGTGGATGACGTCGGCCGCGGCCAGCTGGAACTCGATGTTCTTGCCCGAGGGCAGCACCAGGACGGGGATCTCGTTGGAGGTACCAACGGTCTCGACCTTGTCGTAGTGCAGGTAGGAGATGTCGTTCGCGGGCAGGCCGTTGTTCGGGCCCGGCTGCGGGTGGCCATCCTTGGTCGCTTCCTTGTAGCGATCCTTGATGTCCTCGTTCATGTCCTGGCGCTCGGTGTCGACACCGTCCCAGACCGGCGAGCCGTCCTTCAGGTCGACCTTCTGGTAGCCGAACTTCCAGTTCCACTGGAACGCCGTCACGTCGACCACGACGTCCGGGTTCTCGACCTTCTCGTGCACGTAGTTCTGCACGACGACGGTGAAGTAGAACAGCACGGCGATGATCACGAACGGGATCGCCGTGTAGCTCAGCTCCAGCGGCACGTTGTAACCGGTCTGCCGCGGGAACTCCGGGGAGTTCGCCTTCTTGCGGTGGAACGCGATGGTCCAGAAGGTCAGACCCCAGACCAGCACACCCATCGCCAGCGCGGCGAGCACGGACCAGGTCCACAGCTCGCGCATCCTGGTGGCCTGCGGCGTGATGCCCGAGGGCCAGCCGAATCGAAGCCAAACGTTGTCGATCGAGCAGCCGGAGACGAGCATCGCGGTCATCCCCAAGGACACCGCCAGCCCGGCCCGCCGAAGGATGCGGCCCCGCCGACCCTGGGCGGGTCGTGCCCCTATCGCCTCGCTCGCCTTGTGCGCCACGCTCAACGCCTTCCTGGTCGTCATTCCGACACCGCGCCGCCCGGGCTCCCTTCCGCCGGACGACACATAATCAGCACAGTTCGGGAGCTCGGGGAAGGGTACACGCGAACGCACAACCGACCCTGAGAGTTTCCCAAGTACTACGCAGCGTAGACCAACAATGGGCCCCCGTTGCGACGGGGTCCTGTCCGACACGCTGCACCCCATTTGCCTTCGCTCCGCTACGGCTGTTCGCAGCCCTGTTACCTCGGTCTTCCCTCCTCCGCTCCTCCGCTTCGCTCCCCCGCTCCGTCAGTCCAGACCGAGGCGGGCTGCGAACTTCGATGTGTTGGATAGGGTCTGAGCGTGATCGGGCCGAGTCAGGCATACTCGGGCAGTAGGTTTCGCGTGCAGCGTGCCCGTGCGGGTACGCCCCAATCCTTATGACTCCGGAAAGAGGTTCTCGGCGCAGTGTGTGGTCTGCTCGGATTTCTGACAGCTAGCACAGCTACTACTCCGGACGGGCGGACGGTCGAGACCACCGCTGCACAGGTGTACGAGGCGCTGCACTGCCAGCGCCACCGCGGCCCGGACGAGCGGGGCACCTGGAACGACGAGCGCATGATCTTCGGCTTCAACCGCCTGTCGATCATCGATATCGAGCACTCGCACCAGCCGCTGCGCTGGGGTCCCCCGGAGAACCCCGAGCGCTACGCCATGACCTTCAACGGCGAGATCTACAACTATCTGGAGCTGCGCGCCGAGCTGAAGGAAGCCCACGAGGCCGAGTTCGGCGACCAGCCGATGTTCCACACCGAGGGCGACGGCGAGGCCATCGTGGCCGCCTTCCACTACTGGGGCGCCAAGGCCGCGAGCCGGCTGCGCGGCATGTTCGCCTTCGCGATCTGGGACACCGAGCTGAACAAGCTGTTCCTGGCCCGCGACCCGTTCGGCATCAAGCCGCTGTTCATCGCCACCGGCGCGGGCGGCACGGCCTTCTCCAGCGAGAAGAAGAGCCTGCTGGGCCTGCTCGCCGAGCTGGAGCTGACCGACGCCCTGGACCCGCGCGCGCTCGAGCACTACACGGTGCTGCAGTACGTGCCCGAGGCCGAGACCCTGCACAAGGACATCCGCCGCCTGGAGTCGGGCTGCTACGCCTGGATCGAGCCCGGCCGCACCCCGCAGGTGACGCGCTACTTCAACCCGCAGTTCCGGGTGCAGAAGTTCGCGGCCGGCTCGGAGGCCAAGCGCTACAAGGAGATCGCCGAGGCGCTCGAGGACTCCGTCGCCAAGCACATGCGCGCGGACGTCACCGTCGGCGCGTTCCTGTCCGGCGGCATCGACTCCACCGCCATCGCCGCGCTGGCCATCCGCCACAACCCGAACCTGCTGACCTTCACCTCGGCGTTCGAGCGGCAGGGCTACTCGGAGGCCGATGTGGCCGCCGAGACCGCCGAGGCCATCGGCGCCAAGCACTACATCCGCATGGTCTCCCCCGAGGAGTACGCGGCCTCGATTCCCGAAATCGTCTGGTACCTCGACGAACCCGTCGCGGACCCGGCGCTGGTGCCGCTGTATTTCGTGGCCAAGGAGGCCCGCAAGCACGTCAAGGTGGTGCTCTCGGGCGAGGGCTCCGACGAGCTGTTCGGCGGCTACACGATCTACCGGGAACCGCTGTCGCTCAAGCCCTTCGACTACCTGCCCAAGCCGCTGCGCAAGCTGGCGGGCAAGGTGTCGGACCGGATCCCGGAGGGCACCCGCGGCAAGAGCCTGCTGCACCGCGGCTCGCTCACCCTGGAGGAGCGCTACTACGGCAACGCCCGCAGCTTCAACGACGCCCAGCTGCGGTCGGTGCTGCGCGAGTTTCGGCCCGAGTGGACGCATCAGGACGTCACCGCCCCGATCTACGCCATGCAGGGCTACCACTGGGACCCGGTGGCGCGCATGCAGCACCTGGACCTGTTCACCTGGCTGCGCGGCGACATCCTGGTCAAGGCCGACAAGATGACCATGGCCAACTCGCTGGAACTGCGTGTCCCGTTCCTGGACCCCGAGGTGTTCAAGGTCGCCGAGAAGATCCCGGTGGACCAGAAGATCACCAAGGAGACCACCAAGTACGCGCTGCGCCGGGCGCTCACCGACATCGTGCCGCCGCACGTGCTCAACCGGGCCAAGCTGGGCTTCCCGGTGCCACTGCGGCACTGGCTGCGCGGCCCGGAGCTCTACGACTGGGCGCGCGCCCAGATCACCGAGTCGGGCACCGACCACCTGCTGAACAAGCAGGCCATCCTGGCCATGCTGGAGGCGCACCGCACCGGTCCCGTCGACCACAGCCGCCGCCTGTGGACGCTCATCGTGTTCATGATCTGGCACGGCATCTTCGTGGAGAACCGGATCAAGCCCGAGATCCAGGAGCCGACCTACCCGGTCAACCTCTGACCCGCACGCGACACACCGGAGCGCCACGCCCGTGAGGGCGCTCCGGGCCCGCGTCGCCGCAGTACGGTGCTGGCCATGAGCCACCCCTTCGCACCTCTCTCGCGTCGCCGGATGCTCGAACTGGGCGCCCGGACGCTCGGTATGGGCGCTGCGGCCGCCCTCGGACTAACCGCCTGCGGCACCTCGGACAATGGATCCGGTACCACCACCTCGGCCTCCAACGACGCCAAGGACATCGCCGCCGACGCCTACGTGTTCGGCTACCCGCTGGTCCTGATGGACGTCACCCGCGAAACCGGGGGCCCGGCAAACCAATTCGTGCACCAGAATCCGCCCACCCCCGAGGTGCGGCAGGTGGTGCGGCTCAACCTCGACACCCTGTACTCGCAGGCCTGGCTGGATCTGCGGCCCGAACCGATGGTGTTGCAGGTGCCCGCGATCGAGGGCCGGTACTGGCTCATGCAGTTCCTCGACGCCTGGACCAATACGGTGCACGATCCCGCCAGCACCAATCCGCGCGTCAAGAACGCGCCACAGCAGCCGCCCTACACCTATCTCGTCACCGGTCCCGGCTGGAAGGGAACGGTGCCCGAGGGCATGACCCAGCTGGCCATGCCGACCGGCACCACCTGGCTGCTCGGCCGCATCGAATACAAGGGCGAGGGCGACATCGAGCGTGTGCGGGCGCTCCAGCACCAGTTGAAGCTGGCCCCACTCAGCGCCTGGAACTCCGGTGAGATGCAGGGCGGCCCTGGTGCCTTGGCCGCGGGTGGCGGCGCGCCCGCACAGATGGTGGGGGCCATGGACGGGCCCACGTTCTTCGCGCGCATGTGCACGGTCATGGCGGTCAATCCGGCTCACGAGGACGACGTCGACGCCATGAAGCGCTTCGCCAGCATCGGCATCACGCCCGGCGGGGCGGCCACGGTGCCCGCGGACGTGCTCAACGCGGGCCTCGCCGACGGCCGCCGCGCGCTCACCGAGTACCGGGATCCCAAGTCGCAGTACCAGAACGGGTGGCTCTTCAATCTGGAGGTCGGCGCGTACGGCACCGACTATCCGCTGCGCGCGCAGATCGCCGCGCTCGGCCTGGGCGCGAATCTGCCCCGGGACGCGGTGTATCCGACGATCGACGCGAATGCGGACGGCGACAGCCGATTCCGGGTCACCTTCGCCCAGGACCAGCAGCCGCCGGTGGGGGCGTTCTGGTCACTCACCGCCTATGACGGCGAGTCCTACCTGGTGCAGAACCCCGCGCGCATCTACTCGGTCGGGCATCTGGTCCCGCTCTCCCCCGCTGAGGACGGCACCATCACGATCGCGGTGCAGAACGCCGATCCCGGGTCGGAGGTGCCGACCGGGCACTGGCTGCCGATCCCGGAGTCCGGGCGGTTCTCCCTCACGCTGCGGCTGTACGCGCCGAAGGACAGCGTGCTGAACGGGAAGTGGGAGGTCCCGAAGCTGGAGAAGCTGTCCTGACCCGGGCGCGCCCGTCGTCAGTCGGCGGGCGCGTGGTGGCCGCGGGCGAGGCGGGCGCGCGCACCCGCGATGATGGTGATGATCATGACCGTCATGACCTGGAGTGCGGTCAAGCTGGCCGCCGGTGGCGGCGGTTCCGGCGCGGCGACTTCGACCGGCTGCCGAGGCGGCGGCGGGATCGGCGCCGGGGCGGGCGGGACCGCCGCGGGTAGCGGGGCCACGACGGGCGCGGCGGCGGGGACCACCGCGGGCGCGGCCGGCGGGATCAGCAGGGGGATACCGGGTTCCGGCGCCATCGGGACGGGCAGCAACAGCATGCAGGTCAGCAGGGCGCTGCCGGTGGCGGCGCTGCCGACCACCACGCTGCCCGCCCCGGCCGAACCCGGGCCGACCAGTCCGCTGGAGCCGGGGATGAAGCCGGGGCCGATCAGGCCCGAACCCATGCCGCTGCCGGTGAGGATGCCCAGACCCAGTGCGGCACTGCCGACCACGGCGCTGCCCGCGCAGGCGGTGAGAACGCTGCCGGAGTCGAGGCCGAGGAGACCACCGAGAGTGTTGGGGATGGCGATCGGGGTCGCGGGCGGTTCGGGTGGCACGAGATCCGATGCCCCCGTATTCGTTTCGCGTGGGATATCCGGGCTGCTGCTGCCGAGATCCAAGGCGGTCATCGGACTCTGGCCCGCGGGGTTGCCGGTGACGACCCGGCCGCCCGGCTGGCCCTGATTGCCGGAATAGCTACTGCCGGTGCCCAATCCGAGTGCGCTGCCTGTGGGCGCCTCGATCGGCGCGGCGGTGTCACCGGGATCGGGTCCTCCGCCCGCGCTGCCGCTGATGATCTCCCCGATCGACGGCAGCCCCGGGTCGGCGGCGGCGACATCGGGATGGAGGGCGAGCAGCGCCGCGGCCACCGGCACCGCGGTCACCGCCGCGAATCCTCGTGCTGTTCTGCGGTTTCCGTTCACGGGTGCCTCCGAGAAGCCGAGCGGGTTACGCGGTCGCGACGATCAGCGGGGACTGCCGCCACTGGACGGCGTTTCCGCGGCGATGTGCTGGAAGCGCGCGAGCGCGAGTTCGTAGGCGTCCTTGGCGACGTGATTGCCGCCGGAGAAGGGCCGATCGAGCTGATAGACGGCCACGATGACCGCGCCGATCACCAGACCGAACAGACCGGTCATCAGGATGCTGCGCTTGGTGACCACGACACCGGAGAACACGGTGCCGAACAACAGCATGCCGGTCGCGAACCACAGGGCCACGTAAAGGAATCCGGGCAGTCGGTACCCTGCATCCAGCCCGCGGTCGTAGCGGGCGTCGGTGATCGCCTCGACCGCGGTGGCCGCCTTGTCCTGGGTGGCCTTGGCGTCCGGATCGGTGGCGGGCGCGGCGTCCACGGCCTCGCGCAGATCGTCCAGGGTGGACTGCGCGGCCGGGCTCAGGCGGCGCTGCTCGTCCATCACCTTCCACTCGTCGCCGATCACCTGCTTGGTGTAGGCGGTCACCAGGGCCTGAATCTGCTTGCGGTCCTGTTCGGGCATGCCGTTGGCGCTCTCGTAGACATTCACCAGCGCCTTGCCCTCGGCCACCGTGTGCGCGTGCGAGGTGTCGTACTGCTGCCACAGGATCACCACCACGAACGCCACGATCGCGGCGAAGAACATATTGACCATGTCCAAGGTCATGGAGCCCGCGCCGGAATCGTCGCCGTGCCGCCAGGACCGCGGGCGCACCCGGTCCCCCAGCACGAAGATTCCCACCGCGATGCCCGCGAAGAGTGCCAATACCCCCAGCTGCAACAGAATTCCGAGCATTTCGCGACTCCGTTTCCGGCCGGGTGGATGCGATCAGAAGGTATTCGCGGCCACGGGTCGGTCGGATCGTGAACAGAGCACGAACTGTTATACAAGTGTCCGAATCCCAACCCCGCCAAGGCCAGGACGCGTTTACGGCCCAGTCTCAGCGACCGAGCGACAGCACCGCCGCGGCCACAGTGACACTCAATTCCAGTGCGGCGCCGAGCACATCGCCGTTCAACCCCCCGAATCGCCGCACGCAATGCCGCACCAGCACCATGGCCCCCACCAGCCCCAAAACCACCGCCGCCGGCCCCTGCCACACATTCCCGGTCGCGAACACCGCTGCCCCACAGGCGATCACACCCCACCCGACCCCCACCACCGGCGCCTGCGTCCCCGCCACCAACGCGCCGAACCCGGCCCCCGGCGCCGCCTCGATCCCCCGCCGACACGCCAGCACCACCGCGACCCGCCCGACGGCAACAGCCACGACAACCGCCGCCCACCGCCCCTGCTCGGCCAGCACCCCCAGCGAAACCGCCTGAATCGCAACAGCGAACACCAATGCCGCCACCCCGAACGGTCCGGCCCCGCCACTCTTCATGATCTCGCGGGCCCGCTCCGGCGGCCCATAGCTCCCGAGCCCATCCATGGTGTCGGCCAGCCCGTCGACATGCATCCCCCGCGTGATCGACGCGAGCCCGGCCACCACGACGAAACCCGCCAGCAGCCCGGAAGCACCGAGTTCCCCCAGCCCCCAGAGCAATCCGGCCGCGCCGCCGCCGAGCAGCACCCCGACCACCGGGGCCCACGCTATCGCCCGCGCGGCGACCGACCGGTCGACTTCATCCGGCCCTCGAACCGGCAGCACCGTCAGCCAGGACACCGCCAGCCGAAGCCCGCTCACCGATCAGGCCTCAGCGGCTTCCGCGTCGGCGTCGGCGGTGCTGACTCCGGCTTCGGCGAAGGTGGCCATCTCACCGAGGGTGGCGACGGCGGCGCGCAGGAGCGGGAGAGCGGCGACCGCGCCGGAGCCTTCGCCCAGGCGCATGTTCATGTCGACGAGCGGCTCGAGGTCGAGACGCTTGAGGGCGATGGTGTGGGACGGCTCGCTGGAGCGGTGGCCCGCGATCCACCAGGCGCGGGCGCCGGGGGCGAGCTGGTCGGCGACCAGGGCGGCGGCGGTCACCACGACGCCGTCGAGGATGACCGGGGTGCGGCGGGCCGCGGCGCGGGCCAGGAAGCCCGCCATGGCGGTCAGGTCCGCGCCGGAAGCGGTGCGCAGCAGGGCGACCGGGTCCTTGAGGACGGGGCGGGCGCGCCACATGGCGTCGCGGATGGCGGCGGTCTTGCGGATCCAGCCCGCGTCGTCGACGCCGGTGCCGCGGCCGACCGCCACCACGGGCTCGGTGTCGGTGATGGCCGCGATCAGCACGGTGGCGGGCGTGGTGTTGCCGATGCCCATGTCGCCGGCGATGAGAAGGTCCGCGCCGGAATCGATTTCCTCGTCGGCGATGCTCGCGCCGGCCGCGAGCGCCGCCTGCACCTCGGCCTCGGTGAGCGCGTCCTCGCGGTCGATGGAGCCGCTGGAGCGCCGCACCTTGTGCCGCGAGATCTCCGGCGCGGTGTCGCCGTCGACGGCGATGTCGGCCACGCGCACGCTGGCATCGGCCAAGCGCGCCAGCACGTTCACCGCCGCGCCGCCGTGCAGGAAGTTGGCGACCATCTGCCCGGTAACCTCGCTCGGGTAGGCCGACACACCGTGCTGCGCCACACCGTGATCTCCGGCGAACACCACGACGCGGGCGCGCTCGAACTGCTTGGGCGGGCATACGCCCTGGCACGCGGCGACCCAGTTGGCCAGCTTCTCCAGTCGGCCCAATGCCCCTGCGGGCTTGGTCAATTGCGCCTGCCGGTCCTCGGCGGCGGCCCACACCAGCGGATCCGGTCCGGTCACGGGACCGAACGAGATGCGGGCGGGCTTGGTCAGCACCGGGGCACTCTGCGCGCCGTCGGCCAGCGGCTCCGCACCCGTCTCGCCGTCGGTGGACGCGACGCCCGCCCCGGCGGCGGCAGCCGCGGCATCGGCGGTCGCCGAGCCGAGTTCGGCACCGGCGGTTCCACTTTCGAGGTCGATACCCGAGCCGTCCGGTCGGCCCGATCCGCTGTCAGCGACGGCCTGCGCCACGGCGGCCGCCGAAACCGACGCCACCGCAACCTGATCCGCTCCGCCATCGGAGGCATCGATCGAAGTCACCACCGTGAGCGATGAATCCACACCGGCCGCATTCGACAGCGCCGCGGCGGAGACGACCGCGCGGTCGGGCTTGACCCGCACCGGCTGTCCCGCGACCACGAGGAAGACCTCGTCGCACACCTCGGCGAGGCGCTGGTTCAGCGTCCCGATCTCGTCACGGAACAGCCGCCCGGAGGCGGTGGCGGGAATGACGCCGAGCCCCACCTCGGGGCTGACGATGATCAACCGCTGCGCGTAGCCGGAGACAGCGGTGACGAGCGCGTCGATGTCCGGGCCGACGGTGCCGCGCGGCGATTCCCAGGCGGCGCGGGCGTCGATGCGCCCGGTCAGCCAGGTGCCGAGGTCGTCGACGAGGGTGGCGGCGGCGGGCTCGCCCAGCGCGGCGATCGGGTCGCCCTCCACGATGGTCCAGCTCGCGGGCCGCCGGGCCCGGTGCGCCGCAATGCGTTCGGCGAAGTCGGCGTCGGCGGGGTCGACCGCGGCGGTGGCCACGTACCGCACCGCCTCCGACGCGACGAGCTGTTCCGCGAAGGCCGACTTGCCGGACCGGGCGCCACCGAGCACCAGGGTCCGCAGCGGCCGATCGGTTGTCTGAGCAGTGTGCGACACGTCAGCACGGTATCAACTGTGCCGGTGCTCCGGCCGAGTAGGCACGGCCATCCCGTGCGCGGGAGTCAGTAGTTCTTCTCGTTGTGCACGCACTGCACCTTCAGGTCCTTGGCCGTGTACGACCAATCGGTCCCCTGCGGGCAGTCCGAGCCGTGCGCCACGCTGGCGATGATCTTGCCGTCGTGCTGCTTGGAGCAGGCCACCATCTTGTCGTGGTTACTCGTCGACCCGCCGACGATGCACTCCCCCACCGCGGTGCGCGGATCCGTGCATCCCGCCGTCGCCGACACAGCCGCCACCGCCAGCGGCACCGCCGCGATCATCACTGCCCACCGCATGAGTGCGCATCGTAACGGCCCGAGCCCGCTCAGGAGATCCTGGCTCCGAACCGCCGCCGATACTCCACGGGCGCGATCCCCACCAACCGCTGGAAGTGGTGCCGCAACAGCGCCCCCGACCCGAATCCGCAACGGTGGGACAGTGATTCGAGGTCCAGGTCGGTGTATTCCAGGAGCTGTTTGGCCAGCAGCACCCGCTGCCCGGTCAGCCATTTCACCGGTGTGGTCCCGGTCTCGGCGGCGAAGCGCCGCGCGAAGGTGCGCGTCGACATGGAACCGCGCGACGCCAGCGATTCCACCGAATGCGGCAGGTCCAGATGCTCGCCCATCCAGTGCAGAATCTCGCTGAGCCCCTCGGATTCGCAAGCCACGACCGGCCGCTCGATGAACTGCCGCTGTCCGCCGTCGCGCTGCGGCGGCACCACCATGCGCCGGGCGATGGCATTGGCGACGCTGCTGCCCAGTTCGCGGCGCACCAGGTGCAGGCAGGCGTCGATGCCCGCGGCGGTGCCCGCGCTGGTGATGAGATTGCCCTCGTCGACGAACAGCACGTCCGGGTCGACGGTGGCGAGTGGGAACTGTTCGGCCAGCAGGTCGACGTAACTCCAGTGGGTGGTGCATTTGCGCCCGTCGAGGAGTCCGGCCGCGCCCGCCAGGAACGCGCCCGAGCACACGGTCAGCACGGTGGCCCCGGCCGCGGCGGCGTCGCGCACGGCGTCGATGACCCGGGCGTCGATCTTCGCCTTGCCGTCGCGGATCGGAAAGGCCGGGATGGCAACCAGATCCGCGTCGCGCAGTTCCTCGAGCCCGTAGTCGGGGGTGACGTGGATTCCCGGTGAGCTGGACTTCAGCGGTTTCCCGGGTTCGAGCCCGCAGACCCGGAAGTCGAAGAGGGGCAGACCCTGCGCGGTCCGGTCGAGCCCGAAAACCTCACAGACCACACCGAATTCGAACATGGCGAGGTTGTCGTTGAGTACGACGGCGACCTTGGAGAGCATGTCGCGATCCCATCTGGCCGGATATTTGCGAACTATGTCAGAGCAGCCACTGTTGGCAGAAAGTTCCCTACTGAAAACTTACTGCCATGGATGCACTGTCCGCAATCGCCACCGCCGGAACCGCCATCACGGCCCTGGCCACCCTGACTTTCGGCCTCATGGCCGCAGACACCACCGAAGCCATCGACGAGGAAGAGGCACGCGCATGACCGCCATCATCTCCGGCCACGGACACGCGGCGACCGACAGCACTCGCACCCGAGACGGATTCCGACGCGTCACCGCCCGGTTCACCCGTATCGCCGCCCTGTTCGCGGGGGCGGGCCGAGCCGTCCCCTTCCACCGCGAGCGCGGCTGGGAGTTCGCGGGATCGAGCGCCGCGGTCGATCGCGACCGCGACCGAATGGCGCTCGAGCTCCAGGCGATCTCGGCCTACCGGCGGATCAGCTGACCGCTAGATCGCGTCGCCCGGGCTCACCTGCGGCTTCGGCGCGCGCATGCGCCGCACCTGCGAGGCGCGCACGAAGGCGTACCAGCCCAGCGAGAACGAGGAATCGGCGCTGTCCGGGAAGCGCTCCCGGACCCGCTTGCTCACGATCCGACCGAGCACCACGCCCTCGATGATCATGAACAGCATCATCACCAGCATGGCCAGCGTCACGATCGCCTGCAGCGCGGGCGAGAGGATCATGCTCAGGATCAGCACCAGCGCCAGCGGCATGAACAGGCCGAGCAGGTTGCGGCGGGCGTCGACGATGTCACGCACGTACTTCTTGACCGGGCCCTTGTCGCGCGGGAGCAGGTACTGCTCGTCACCGGCGAGCATGCGGGCGCGGCGGTTGTTGACGTCGGCGCGGCGCTCGGCCGAGGACGCCTTGCGTTCCTCCTTGGTGCCGCGCAGCGCCTTGCGGCGGGCCCGGGCCTCCTTGGCGGTCTTGGGCGCGGGCGCGACCGGACCGCGGCGGCGGCCCTGCGCCTCGCGGCGCGTCGGGGTCGGACGGCCCTTGCCAGCGGTGACGGTCGTGTCCGCCACCGCGGCACCGGCGTCGGTGCTGGAGCTGTCGGAGGTGGGGGTGGACTCGCCACGGCGCAGGAACTTCACGCCGACCAGGCTAACAATCCCGCCTCCCCGAAACTTCAGCGCCCAGCTGAGAGCCGTTTGCCGACCTGCGTGCGGGCCTGCGGTTGAGAGCCGACCCGATTCTGGACGTCCCCGGCGAGTTACCCTCGCCACCCGAAATCAGTTGTCACCTCGGCACACCCCCGGAGCTATTTGTCAGCGACGACGCAGCCTGACCGTTCCGCTGGATAAGCGCCGCGTAGGATAGGGAATAGTCGCCCGCCGACGGGTGTTGACAGGCTTCGAGCCATACCCTCACGGGCTGGCCCACACGCCACCACAAATGGGTCCCTTAGGAGAGTTCATGACTGTTGAGAACGAGACCACCACCCATGGTGCGACTCTGACCGAGGCCGCCGCCCTCAAGGCGAAGGCGCTGCTGGACCAGGAAGGCCGCGACGACCTCGCCCTTCGCATCGCGGTTCAGCCCGGTGGCTGCGCGGGCCTGCGCTACCAGCTCTTCTTCGACGACCGCACCCTCGACGGCGACCTGGTCGTGGAGTTCAACGGCGTGAAGCTCGCGGTCGACCGCATGAGCGCTCCCTACATCCAGGGCGCCTCGATCGACTTCGTCGACACCATCGAGAAGCAGGGTTTCACCATCGACAACCCGAACGCCACCGGCTCCTGCGCCTGCGGCGACAGCTTCAACTGAGCTAGCTCCCGAGTTAGCACCGCGCAGCGCGGAACATCTCCCAGGATGTTCCGCGCTGTCGCGTGTCCGGTTATTTTCGTAGGTGCGGACCACTGTCGGCCGCCTCCCCCACTCGAAGGATCCACCCGTGACCATCGCCGTGTCCGCGTCCATCGCGACCGATCACCTCATGCGCTTTCCGGGCAAGTTCTCCGATGTGCTGCTGGCGGATCAGCTGCAGCATGTTTCGCTCAGCTTCCTCGTCGATGATCTGGTGATCCGCAAGGGCGGCGTCGCGGGCAATATCAGCTACGCCATGGGCGTGCTGGGCCGCACCCCGCTGCTGGTGGGCGCGGTCGGCCAGGACTGGGGCGACTACCGGAAGTGGCTGGAGGACAACGGCGTCGACTGCTCCGCGGTGCGGGTGTCCGCGACCGCGCACACCGCGCGCTTCGTCTGCACCACCGACGAGACCATGGCGCAGATCGCGTCCTTCTACCCCGGCGCGATGGCCGAGGCCCGCGAGATCGACATCACCGAACTGGCCGCCGGCCGCGAACTGGAGCTGGTGCTGATCGGCGCCGACGATCCGGAAGCCATGCTGGCCCACACCGATCAGTGCCGCGCCGCCGGAATCCCCTTCGCCGCCGACCCCTCCCAGCAGCTGGCCTTCCTCGACGGCGAGACCATCCTGCGCCTGATCGACGGTGCCGACTACCTGTTCACCAACGAGTACGAGTGGGGCATCCTGCTCCAGAAGACCGGCCTGTCCGAGGCCGACGTCGCTGAGCGTGTGGGCATCCGCATCACCACGCTGGGCTCGAAGGGCGCCAAGATCGTCGACCGCGACGGCTCCGAGCTGTTCGTGGACGTGGTCCCCGACATGGCCAAGGAAGACCCGACCGGCGTCGGCGACGGCTTCCGCGCGGGCTTCCTGACCGGCCGTTCCGCGGGCCTGTCCCTGGAGCGCTCGGCCCAGCTGGGTTCGCTGGTGGCGGTGCACGTGCTGGAAACCGTTGGGCCGCAGGACTGGACCCTGGACCACGACGTCGCCATGAAGCGCCTGCGCGAGGCCTACGGCGCCGAGGCCGCGAACGAGATCGAGCCGATCCTGCGCTGACCGCCGTCCGCGCCGACGATCGATCGGGCGCGGGTACCAACTCGACCGCAATGGCCGCACGCTGATCCGGTAGCAGCGTGTGGCCTGTTCGCGCGACCGGCCACGTCTTCCGGATCGCCGCCGACCCGTTGCCGGTCCGGGTTCGGGCGGACGCACCACCCGCAATTACGCTGTCAGGCATGTCCTCCGACGACCGTTTGTACTTCCGCCAGTTGCTCTCCGGCCGCGACTGGGCCGTGGGCGACCCGATCGCCACCCAGATGCGCAACTTCGCCTACCTGATCGGTGATCGCGATACCGGCGAATGCGTGGTCGTCGACCCCGCCTACGAGGCGGCCCAGCTGGTGGAGATCGCCGAGGCGGACGACATGCGGCTCACCGGGGTTCTGGCCACCCACCACCACCCCGACCACGTCGGCGGCTCGATGATGGGATTCACCCTGCGCGGCGTGAAGGAACTGCTGGAGAAGACCGACGTGGCCGTCCACGTCAATGCCGAGGAACTGCCGTGGGTGGCCAATGTCACCGGCATCGCCCCCTCCGAGCTCACCGGCCACGCGCACGGCGACAAGGTCGCGGTCGGCGGCTTCGAGATCGAACTCCTGCACACCCCGGGCCACACTCCCGGCAGCCAGTGCTTCCTCTTCGAGGACCGCCTCATCGCCGGCGACACCCTCTTCGTCGACGGCTGCGGCCGCACCGACTTCCCCGGCGGCGACTCCGACGCCATGTTCCGCAGCCTCCGCTACCTCGCGGACCTGAAGTCCAACCCGACGGTCTTCCCGGGCCACTGGTACTCGGAGGAGCCCAGCGCCTCCCTGTCCCATATCCGCGACCACAACTACGTGATGCGCCCCCAGACCCTCGAACAGTGGCACATGTTCATGCCCAGCTGACCCCGCCGGCAAACGGCAACGCCCGCCCCGAAACTGGTTCGGGGCGGGCGTTTTCGCTTTCGGGAGGCTTATGCCATGGTGCGGAGCCAGCCGTGGCTGTCGGCGAAGGTGCCGCGCTGGATACCGGTCAGGGTGTCGCGCAGGGCCATGGTGACCTCGCCGGGTTCGCCGGTGCCGATGGTGAATTCGCCCTCGGCGGAGCGGACCGAGCCGACCGGGATCACGACGGCCGCGGTGCCGCAGCCGAAAACCTCGGTGATCTCACCGGATTCGACGCCCTTGCGCCATTCCTCCACGGAGATCTTGCGCTCCTCCACCTTGTAGCCGGAGTCGGCGGCCAGGGTGATCAGGGAGTCGCGGGTGATGCCGGGCAGCAGCGAGCCGGACAGTTCCGGGGTCACCAGCCGCGCGTCGGAGCCGCTGCCGAAGACGAAGAACAGGTTGTTGGTGCCCATCTCCTCGACGTAGCGGTGCTCGCACGCGTCCAGCCACACCACCTGGTCGCAGCCCTTCTCCGAGGCCTGCTGCTGGGCGAGCAGCGAGGCGGCGTAGTTGCCCGCCACCTTGGCCTCGCCGGTGCCGCCGGGAGCGGCGCGCACGAACTCGGTGGACAGCCACACCTTGACCGGCTTCAGCCCGCGCGGGAAGTACGCGCCGGCCGGGCCGCCGAGCAGCAGGTACTTGTAGGCGGAGGCGGGCTTCACGCCCAGGCCGACCTCGGTGGAGAACATGAACGGCCGCAGGTACAGCGCGTCCTCGCCGCCCGCGGCGGGCACCCAGTCGCCGTCCACCTCGAGCAGCTGGCGGATCGATTCGACGAACAGCTCCTCGGGCAGCTCGGCCATCGCCATGCGGGCCGCCGACCGGCGGAAACGCGCGGCGTTGGCGTCGACGCGGAAGGTCGCGATGGAGCCGTCGGCCTGCCGGTACGCCTTGAGACCCTCGAAGATGGCCTGGCCGTAGTGGAACACCATGGTGGCCGGGTCCATGGCCATCGGCCCGTAGGGCTCGACCTTGCCATTGGTCCACTGTCCGTCCACATAATCCAGCGACACCATGTGATCGGTGAAGTACCGCCCGAACCCGGGCTCCGCGAGAATCTCCTGCCGCCGCTGCGCCGGAACGGGCGCGGGATGCGGGACACGGGTGAACTGCGCGGCAAGTGTCATGACCGGGAGTCTAATTCGCCGCCCGCGACACGCCGGTTCGGGCTACCCTTGCGGACCGTTCGGCCTCCCGCTATCGGCCCGGCCGCTGGCTAGGGTGGACGACGTGTATCCGGAGCCTCCGCCAGCGCAGCCGCCCCGTTCGAACCGTCCCCTGGTCATCGCCTTGATCGCCGTAAGCGCGCTGGGCTTGGTCGCCATCCTCGTCGCCGCGGCACTCGTCCCCGCCCACACCATCCCCGGAACGGCCCTCCCCGCGGACAACTACGGCCCTCAGGACACCGCCACCCACACCACCGCGCCGACGACCACCACCACAACCAGCGCCCCGAAACAGCAGATCGCCGCCCTGACCCCCGGCTGGCAGACCGCCTACTCCATCAACCGCAACGCCGCCTACGACGCACCCCGGGACTGGACCATCCCGACCCCGACCACGATCGTCGGCTACGAGGGCGGCGGCGGCCGGGTGGTCATGAGCGGCGCGGCCGAATGGCAACCCAAGTCCTGCGACGGCCATCACACCAAGGCCCTCGCGGGCGTGACCGGCTCCAAACTGGCCGACCCCGCGGCGGCCGCCAAGGACGTCGCCGGCAGCTGGGCCAAGGTCGTGGCCTCCAACGACGACCGCCCCAACTCCACCTACACCCTCTCCCCCGCCGAAACTCTCACCGTCCAGGGCAAACCCGCCGCCCATATCACCGTCACCCTCGCCAACCCCGGCCCGAACGACTGTTCCCACCCTGCTGTCTCGGTCGTCCACACCATCGCCGTCCCCGGCAACAAGGGCCAGTCCGTGGTGATGGTCATCTACGCCGACCAGAACGTCGACGGCGCGGTCACCGACGACACCCTCCGCCAGATGTACACCACGCTCCGCCCGGCCGGCCTGGCCCCCGCGGACTGCAAACAGGACAACGAGGTCGTCGGCACCTGGTGCGGGTGAAAGTCAGCGCGCCACACGCCATTCGACGGTAACCGTGTCGCGACGCGACGACCGGCCGCCCCCACCAGTCGTCCACGACGCGCGCAACGGCGTCGTAATCGGCGGGAACGGCCGGTCGTGTCACCGGCACATCGTGAACCTGCTCAGGCGGTGCGGGTTTCGACGAACGGGGGGCGGATGACCTCGCAGCGCAGGCGACGGCCGCGCACGTCGACCTCGACCTGGTCGCCGGGCTCGAGGCCCGCGGCGGTGTCGAGCAGCGCGAGCGCGATGCCGACCTTGAGGGTGGGCGAGAAGGTGCCGGAGGTGGTTTCGCCGACCTTCTCGTCACCGCGCATCACGGCCTGGCCCTGGCGCAGCACGCCCTTGTCGATCGCCCTGAGCCCCAGCAGGGTTCGGCGCGGCCCGGCGGCCTTCTCGGCATCAAGGGCTTCCTTGCCCCAGAATTCCGGCTTCTTCCAGCCGACCGCCCAGCCGGTGCGCGCCTGCAGCGGCGAAATGTCCACGGACAGTTCATGTCCGTGCAGCGGGTAACCCATCTCGGTGCGCAGCGTGTCACGCGCGCCCAGTCCGGCGGGCTGGCCACCGGCCGCCTGCACCTCGCTGGTCAGCGCCCGGAACACGGCCTCGGCGTCGTCCCACTTGGGCAGCAGCTCGTAGCCGTGCTCACCGGTGTACCCGGTGCGGCACACCCGAATCGGGCGACCGTCCCACTCGGCGTCCTCGTAGGCCATGTACTCCATGTCGGTGGGCAGCCCCAGCTTGGCCAGCACCTCCGCCGACCGCGGCCCCTGCACCGCGAACACGGCGTACCCGCGGTGCTCGTCGGTGATGGTGATCCCCTCGGGCGCGACCTTCTGCATCTCGGCCACCACGGCAGCGGTGTTGGCGGCATTGGGCACCAGGAAGATCTCGTCATCGCTCACGTAGTAGGCGATGAGGTCGTCGATCACGCCACCCTCGGGCGTGCAGCACAGCGTGTACTGCGCCTTGCCGGGCCGAATCCGGTTCAGGTCATTGGTCAGCGCCGAGTTCACGAAGGCCGCCGCCCCCGCGCCCTTGACCGTCGCCTTGCCCAGATGACTGACATCGAACAGTCCGACCGTGGTCCGCACGGCGGTGTGCTCACCGACCGTCCCCGCGTACGAAACCGGCATCTCCCACCCCCCGAACGGAGCGAAGGTGGCGCCCAGCTCGACATGGACGGCGTGAATGGGTCCCTGCAGCAGTTTCTCGTCGGTCACCGTGGCAGTTTATCCGTCTGCCGATAGCCGGGTGACATCGGAACCGACCGCCTGCAACGCCGGTTCACCACCGGTCAACGGCTCGGACGCCGCCGGGGATTCGGAGATTGCCGCCGCTGCCGGGCCGGACCGTGCGCCGAGGCTCGCGACGAACGCCGCCTCGTCCATCACCTCGATCCGCTGCCCGCGTATCCGCAGTTCGGCGACCCGCCGCGCTTTGCTCGTCGTGAAAGCGGCCACGTCGGCTCCGAGGAAGCCGTCACCGATCACGAGCCCGGTCGTACGCCTGGTGACGTTGCGAGCGGGAGTCGCCCCGCACGCGGCGATGGCGTCCCACGCCTGCTGGCGGGTCATGGCCGCGAGATCACCGGTGAAGACGATGGTCTCGCCGTACAGCGGGTGGGTCGGGTCGGTGCCGGTGACTGTCGGCAGCACCAATTCCTCACGGGCGAACCAGGATCGGCGAGGCGCGCGGTCGGCGGCGACGGGCTCGGTCCGCAGTGGCCGAGGTGTCCGTTCGGTCCGCAGCGGCCGGTCGACGATCATGCGTTCGAGGGCCGCGAGGGAGTCGGTGCCCGCCCGGTTGGCCAGGGCGATCACGATGTCGGCGGCCGCGGCGGCATCGGCAGCCGCATCGTGGTGGTTGGTGAAGTCGATGCCGAGCGCATCGGCGACGTGCGGCAGCCGATAACTGTCGAGAGCGAGGTGGCGGCGGGCCAGGGCGAGGCTGCAGCTGTAGGTCCAGGCGGGCGGGTGAATACCACTATGGGCGCAGGCTTCCCGGATAGCGCCGCTGTCGAACCCCGCATTGTGGGCGATGACGGGCAGGTCGCCGATGAGGCTCACCACTTCGGGCCACCGGTGCGCGAACTCCGGTTTGTCGGCGACCATCGCCGCCGAGATCCCGTGCACGCGAATGTTGTGCCAGTTGAAGAAGTCGAGCCCCGCGGGCGGCCGGCACAGCCACGACGCGTCCTCGGCCCGGCGACCGTCGCGCACGACGGTGACTCCCACCGCGCAGATACTGCCCCGTGCGGAGTTGGCGGTCTCGACATCGATAGCGGCGAACGAAAGTCCCGCCATGCTCACCGCACCGCGAGCGGCAGCGACCGCGCCTCGGGCCCGCCGAGCTCGACCAGGAACGGCCGAGCCAACCGCAGCGACTCGAATGCCGCCCAGGCATCGGCCAATTCCGCGACCTCGCGCGCGAGAGTGAGCACCGGCCGGATGTGGTCGTCCACCACATCGACCTGATACCGCGTCAACGGCACGCCACCGGCCGCCGCGATCACCGGCCACTGCGGCCGGGTCAGCTTTCCCCCCGCGTCCTGATGCTCGGTGAACCGCGCATCCGCGGATTCGACTGCCGCACGCACGGTTTCGACGGTCGCGTCGACATCGACAATCCGCACGTTTGCGGCGTCCGCGGCGCTGCCCTTCGCCATCGCGACGGGATACCCGCTCGTGAGGCTCTCGATCTCCGCCGTACACGACCGATCCAGTACCCAAGCGCCCGATAGCCGCGACTCCCCCACCGCCGCGCCCACATTCACATGCCAGATGACCATCCGTTCCCCGGCCGCGCCGAGCACCGCGAGGGAATGAAGGTCGGAGGGGGCAGCCATAACGCTCCACGGTCGTGGCGAACAGGTACCGCGCTACGTTAGAGCATCCCGCCGACAGATTTTCGCGAACCCCACGCGAATCATCAACGGAGCCAAACAATTCCGACCGACCGGTGTTCCACTACGCAACTTGCCCCGCGGCCACCCCGATCACCGAAGCATCAATGCCCAATTCGCCACCAGCCGACCGAGGCACAGCCGCACCCTGCGGCCGTGCCCCGATAAGCCGTTCCGCCAGCCCGTGGTTACACCAGTTCGGGAACCCGCAAATGCGCCAATGCCAGCTCGAATTCGCGAACGTCGACAGCCTCGACGCGCGCCTGCCGAGCAGCATCCACCCGCAACGCGGCCGACGCCATCCGATTGCGTTCCATCGCCTCGGCACTGTCGTACACACTGCACGAGACGGCACGACCCGATGACCTGTTCACCATCAGGCTCGCACTGCAAAATCCATCGAGCTGCTGCTCCATCCCGGGCAACGTGTGCTCCCGATACACGTCGATCGCAGTGTCGATCCTGCTGGGATCGGTCTTCACCCAGGTGACCCGCGCACACGCACCCTCCGGCGTCATATGCGCCCGATGCATGGCCGCGATCTCCCATTCCTCGACCATCGGACTCCCCCCGAATATCTCCGCCGCCCGATCGCGAATCGCCATCACCGGCGCAGCGCTCGCCCTCATCGCCTCCTCGGTTTCCCACGAACTCGTCACAATGCACCGGCCCGTATGCCGATCAACCAGCAACGAAAGCCCGACACACCCGGGAATCTCCCCAATCCCCGGCATGACCTCGTCCCGCACATGCGCGATCCCGGATTCCAGAGCGGAGAGTTGCGCCTGAAGCGTGGTAGACCGTGCGTACACGATCCACCTCCTTTCTGCACAAAGGCAGCGCCCGGTAGCGCCACCGACGTCTTTCACAGTGCTCTATCCCGATCGCCACGGCAATAGCGGGTGGCTATTCCGCGGGAGTTGAACAGCTGAACGACTGCCGAGTCGCCGGCGAGAAATCGCACGTCTACGGGCGAACTCAGCGGATCAGCCCCACCGGATCTCGAGCAGGTCATCGGGTCCACGGTCGATATGGGTGTGGAACCGGCGGCTGATGCGAGTGAGCGTTTTACCCAGCCAATCGGCATCGGCCCGGGATGCATGTTCGAGCCGTATGCGGCGAATCCGCATGGGCAACATCCGGATTCCGGTCGGCTGCCCGCCGGGCTCGACCGAAACCAGGCAGAGCAGCCGCAGTTCGGGACGGTAGGACCCATATCCGGAGATGCCCTCGTAGTCGTCTATGACATCACCGCAACCGTAGAAAATCGGTCGGCCATGGTAGATCTCGACAGGGCGAGGATGATGCGATGAATGCCCGTGCACGATATCGACGCCGGCGTCGATGAGCCGGTGCGCGAACTGGATTTCGCTTCGCCCGATCCCGTAGCCCCAGTTCGGGCCCCAATGCACGGACACGATCAGAATATCGCCGGGATGCTTGTGCGCGACCACCTGCGCCGCGACATCGTCGGCGACACGGCCCGCCGGATCACCGAACAGCCACACTCCCGGCCGATCGTGCTGAGCTTCCCACGTCGGCGGGACGCCGCTGCTGGTGCTGGCGACCGACACGATGACCACCCGCCGCCCGGAGGCCGGCTCCACCACCACCGGGCTGCAAGCCGCGTCGATGCTCGTTCCCGCCCCGGCTGCGCGGATGCCCACCGCGTCGAGCGCGTCAAGCGTGTCGAGCAGACCGCGGTTTCCGAAATCGAGGATGTGATTGTTGGCCAACGCGCACGCATCGGGCCGAAACGCTTTCAGCGTCGCGATATTGGCGGGGTTCATCCGATAGTGGATGCCCTTGGCGGGCGCGAATACGCCGTCGCGGGTGATCGTGGTTTCGAGGTTTATCAGCCGGACCTCGGGCGCCAGTTCGTCGAGCAGCGGCCCGACGTCACCCCACGGCCAGTCGAAACCGACCGGGTGCGGTATCGGCCCGTTCGCCTTCTCGGCCAACTCGACGTACCGGCGGGCGTCCTCGACCCAGAATTCATGCAACTGCGGATCACCTGGATGCGGCAGGATCTGGTCGACGCCACGACCGAGCATCACATCACCGCCGAGCACCACGGTGACCGGACTCTGTTGCGATGGATTACTCGTCTGCGTCATCGATTCGCCCCCAGAACAAGACCTGCCCGAGAGCGGTCTGCCTGTCTGTGACGACGGGGTGTAATGGCCATTCTAGCGGCGGGGATACCGCTCCGATGACCTTCGCTTCTGGGCAGGGTCGGGGCGAAAGCGCAGAATCTATGTATCGCACGAATCGATTCGCCTGAATAGCAGCGGCTTATCGGGCCGCATGAGCGGAAGGCATCGTTATGAAGGTCCGAAGTGATTCATTCGACGCTGATACGCGCATTCCGGGCACGTTCGCCTACGGCGTACCGGATACCGGGCACCATGTCCGGGCAGGCGCCAATCGCAACCCGCATCTGGCGTGGGATGAGGTGCCGCCGGGAACACGATCCTTCGCGGTAGTGTGCTGCGACCCCGACGTACCCCGCACCCGCTCGAACGTGAACATCGAGGGGCGAACGGTGCCGGAGGAATTGCCGCGCAACGACTTCTACCATTTGGTACTGTTCGATATCCCACCCGACGTGCGGCAGATCGCCGCAGGCAGCCTCCAGTCCACACACGGCCCGGCTGCGCCCCATGACGCGCGGTACGGCCTCAACGACTTCAGCAGTGCGGGAAACGATCATTACGGCTACGACGGCCCCTGCCCGCCCTGGAACGACCAGCGCATCCATCACTACGTGTTCACCGTCAGCGCCCTGGATGTCGAACGGCTGCCGCTGCGACAGGCGGTGACCGGGAAACAGCTACGCCAAGCGATGACCGGCCACGTCCTGGGGCAAGCCGACCTCGTCGGCACCTACACGCTCAACTCCGCCCTGAGCCCGAACTGAGCGGGACAAGCGGATGTCATACCGAAGCGACCGCCGGTTCCAAGCTCGGAATGGAGGGCCGCGGGGAGGAGCGCTGTGGACGGCCGCCGTTTTGCTGGACGACCAGGCGTTGTGATGGCCGATCAGGGCAGCCGAATCTTGTGCTCATGGTTCGCGACAGCTTCCTGGAGCCGGAACCGCGACAGTGTGTGCGGCCCGCACTCGCAGGAAGCGGGCAACGTGTCATCGACATACCCATCACCGGCAAGCAGGTCCGTGAACCGGGTGCCATGCCCGTGGGGGTTGTGCGCAGCATCGACGAAATCACGCGACCCATGCGCGTGCGGCCCGGTCGCCGACTGATACACCGCGCCGGCCGGTGTATCGAACACCGCCGCCACACGGTGACCACAACCGCACCGTACCTGCGTCAACGTATGCCCCGCCCGGTCCGTCAGCGAGTCCAGCGTGTTCTGGGCCAGCCGGCGTCGTTCCGGTGCGGTCAGATTCGAAACTTTTGCCATCAATCCACGATCACCTTCGAAGGTCTCAGCAGCAAGACCCAAATGCCGAGAGAAGGGACGATCGGCCCGCTTTCTCCTGTGACGCCGCTTGCTCCGAACCACGTCTGTTCGAAAGCCCCTTCGTCATTTTCATACGCGCCGCTATGAGGAACTGACCAGGGAAAGCGAGCCTGTACATCGACCAGCACCCAGCTGTCGCAGCCTGTGCTCGAGCGCCCGCTCTTCGCGACGAGAGTTCGTCTCACAAGTCCCGTCCGTCGCCCCTCCCGGCACTGCCGAGGATGACGGTCGGCGACATAGCGGCGGTGGCGTTTCCACACCGTCTGCCAGGGCCCGAAGTGCTCGGGCAGGGCCCGCCACGGCAGGCTGGTCCGCAACCGGTACAGCATCCCTTCCACGATCAAGGACCGCCGCCACCTTCGCGCAACTATCATCCCCGTCCGGCGCTCGCCGACTTCCTGCTGCGCAGCGAGTCCGTGGCGTCCTCCAAGATCGAGCACATCGATGCGGGCTGGCGAGCCTTCGGCCAGGCTGTCGCGGGGCGATTACACGCCGATCAACGCGATGCACGTCCCACCCCCGCCCGACCTGGTCGCCGATCTGATCACCGATCTGCTGGCCTTCGCCAACAGGGATGACCTGCCGATCCTCGCGCAGCCGCGATCGCACATGCCCAGTTCGAATCCATCCACCCGTTCACCGACGGCAACGGCCGCATCGGGCGGGCTCTGATCAGCGCCATCCTGCGCCGCCGCGGACTCACCCGCCGCGTGACAGTCCCTCTGGCATCGGTGATGCTCGCCGATACCGGCCGATACTTCATGCACCTCAACCGTTTTCGCGACGGCAATGTCGATGGCTTCGTCGAGTACTTGGCGTTCGGCGCCATCTACGCCAGCGAGGCCGCGCAGGATTCCGCCATGGCCCTTTCCGACCTGCCACAGCGCTGGCGAGACCTCGCCCGCCCCCGCGCGAACTCTGCGGACGAGACCCTGCTGACCGGTCTGCTCGATACCCCGATCTTCAACGCTGACACCGCACAACGAATCACCGGCACCACCGAAGCCAGCACTTACCGAGCGCTGGCCAGACTGACCGACGCCGGCATCCTGGAGCTGCTCTCGGAGAGCAAGCGAAATCGCATCTGGGCCGCAACCGATGTCCTGGCCGAACTGGACGCACTGACCGCGGCCATCGGGCACCGGACGATCGGAAACCTGTGAACTGCCTTTCCTGTTTCCACGCCCCCGACCGCTGTGGTCGGGGGCGATGATTACGACGCTGCGCGCAGAACCTTGCACTCCACGAGGGCCGAGGCGAGTGCGACCTTTTCTTCGTCGTGCAGGCCACCCGGCAATTCGCGGACGTAGAAAGCGCCTGTGCGCGCGATGAATTCGAGCGCATCCCGCGCCAAATCGCTGACGGCGAACAACGACTCGCCGCCCGAGTCCAGCAGCTCAACCATGTCATCGGCGGCGCGCACGGTCAGCGGTCCGGACCAGCGGCTGAACAGACGCCGGTCCAGGGTCACGGAGTTCTCGTCGAACCAAACGTCGGGAAGCGGTTCGGCGAAGAGCTCCTGATACCGAGTGGCGAACTGCGCGAACGAAGTCTTCTCGGTCGGCCGGGGGAATTCGACCTCCGGGGCGTTACTCGGGCTGTGTGGGACGTAGCGCCCGAAAAAGCGCTGGCAGAACTCGGTGTACTGGCGGGTGAACAGGATGAACTGGTGCCAGGTTTCGTCGACCCGCAGCGAGTACATGCTCCAGACGCGGTCCTGATCCAGATTGCAGAGCAGCAGATATCTCTTCACCTCGCGGAACAGCTCTTCGCCCTCCGCCGCGGTCTCGACAACACAGTTCTTGATCAGCTTCTCGATGAGGTAAGGCGCCTCGTAGCCGAGCGCATCGGCCATGCGCGGGCTCGCTTCTTGCCGCAGTGCATCCGCGATTGTCATCAAGCCTCCCTTGTGAACAGTCCGGAATCTTCGAGAGCCTCCGCGATCAGGATGCGTTCCCCGTCGGTGATGCGGCCTGGAAGATCCCGTGCGTCGAACACCGGTTCTTTGGCCGCGTAGGCGATCGCGTCAGCCGCCACGATGTCCATGGCGAGATCTTCGACCGGTCCCGCGGTCGTCTCGGTCATCAATGCCACCATGTCGCCGACGATCCGACGGCTCAGCATCAAATCGGGGTGAGTACGACGCAGGACATACGCGCCGGGTTCGTCCAATGCCGTTGTGCGACCACGAGTCCGCGCCGCGAGCTTCCGCGTCGAGTGAGACCCGAGTGCGGCGCATTCATCGAGAAGCCTCTGCACGCCGGCGACATTCATCCCGGCGAGCGCGCGGGCGAGCACGTGCACCCGCTGGGTTCGTGCTCGCGTTGCGACCACCCTGGCATACGGATGCGTCGATGGAGGCATGCGACGCCGCCGGGGGGACGTGAGTCCGGCCACGAGTTCGGCGCAATTCTCCGTCGGTTCACTGACCCTCGAGCTGCTGACATGAAGTGAAACCGACCAGTCGGCGGAGGTATTGATGGGAGCATGGATGCTCGGCTCGTAGATGTAGCCGACCCTGCCGGCCTCTGCGGAGAAGTGGTTCTTCGGTACGAGTTCGCGCCGTCGGTACGATTCGGCGCGGTCGAAAGTGTGAACCTCGAGCTCGTTATGGCATACCGCCGTGATGGTCCAGGTGGTGTGTTCGTGCGGTCCAGGTGTACCGCCCGGCGGCCAATAACCGAACTCGAACCTGATGCCCAGATCGGGGATCGTGAGGAATGGCGTGAGTCCGCGAGGGAACTCGGTCGCCCTGATCAAATTCAGTTCCAGCGCAATGCAGTCCGCGAGGAATTCGTTGTCTACGACTGCCGACTGGATCGTCGAACGGGCCGCGAGCACGGCATTCCGATCCGGCTGAGATTGCTCGCCGACAAAGGGAAACTCGATCGCCGCGAACTCTGTGCGGACGTCGTCGAGCTTCATTGCGGCTTGCACTGCGACGTGCAGATGCTGCAGCTACACCACGAGAGGCAATCCATGCACACGGACATGCAGTCCGCCGCGTGTTTCGTCCGCATCTGCATGCGAAGCCGGCCCTTCATCACCTCGTGCATGCTGCCGGGTCCCGAGGTGGGTGCGGTATCGGCCTCGGTCCGGCGAACGGAAATCTGTGCATCGTCCTTGATCCACAGAACACTCGCGCCCAAGGTGGACCGCGGCACCTCCATGGCGTGGAGAATATCGTCACGCAAGATGTCGACCGAGTCGCCGAGACGGCGCAGATCCTGATACAGCGTAACGTACCGCTCGTCATTCGAAGGCCCGATGAATCCTTCCAGCACCCTCGCGTTCTCGACGCCACGGGCGAGCAGTTCGGCGACCAGAGGATTTTCACGGATTTCCGGTTGCTTACCATGAGATTTGGCCACGAATCCTCCCGAGAATCGGCACGGAAACGGCATCGAAACTGCCCGATTCTATGCGCGCCCGCGCCGTATTCAACGCGAGGCGCGCCGCGAAATATATCGACGCGCGTGGTAGGAACGCGGTGACATCGGCACCTCCGATTACCCTCTGTTTTCAATGAAGGGAGAGTGCCGTGACGGATTTACGTCTCCTCGAGGCGACAGGTTCACCCGTTGGCCAACTGTTCGCTAGGTCTGATCAGGCGGCAGCGCTGTCGTGGGGGAATGCGCCGTCGCAATTCACAGTGTCCGAAGAGTTTCGACGTGCTCTCACGGTCGACGAGGTCGAGACATGGGTGGACTGCAGCCTTCTTCAACATCCGTTCTTCAAGGTCTTCCTGGACGGCATGCAGGTGCCCATTCGCCTCGTGGCGTCACCGAGATCAGTTGCAGGGCAATCGGTCAACGGATTCATCGATTCCGACAAGACTCGTGACGTCTTCACGCAGGGTGGAACACTGATGCTGTGCAATATGCACGAGTGGCACCCACCCTGCCGTGACCTCTGCAAAACATTGACCGAATTACTGGTCGCCGAGGTGAAGGCAACAGCCTTTTACAGCCCGGCAGGCTGCCAAGGCCTACTCACCCATCGCGACGACGCGCACGTATTCGTGGCACAGCTCGACGGCGAGAAGCGGTGGTCCGTCTTCGACCTTCCGTCCGACCCCCGATCGCGCAGGAACGGCCCCGTAGATCCGGCAGAGTGCGGCCAGGAGCAGGTAGTGACCCTCCGCCCCGGCGACGGCCTGTACCTTCCCCCGTACGCACCCCATCACGCACGCGCGCAGCCGACATCGAGCTCTTTGCACCTTTCCATTCACATCCGCGAGCCGCGCGGCCGCGACGTAGTGGACACCGCAATTGACGAGGTATTACCCGCTGAGATGCAGCGAGCGGAACTCTCCGGAAACGCGGATGCACGCGCCGCCAAAGTCAGCGACATCCTGACCTTCGTCGCACAACGGCTCACACAACTCGACCCCGCGGACGTGGTGGCGGCGATCGAAGAACGGGTGACAGGCCGGTAAGCGAGAACGACTGAACTAAGGCTCCACCACACATGGTCCCGAAGAGATCAAGTCGCGCGAAATTGCGTCGCGCCGTGGCCAAATCAAGTGCGCGTGTTCGACACCGGCACGCCAATCCGGCCTCGATGCCACGAGCCCGCTGCGCCGGACGGATGCGCGCCCCGATGATCCCTTCGCCACCAAGACCCAAGCACCACCGGAACATGGTCGCCGGGTTCGCGCGTCACCATGTGTGCGAGCCCGGCACACCCCTTGTCGGCCCCAGGATTACGGTTGCGCGACCAGCGCTTTGCCACCCGCGATCAACACGGATTCGGCAGTCAGTGGTTCGTCGTTATGGAAGTAGACCTTTCCGATGGATCCGGCAGACTGCTGCACAGCCTGCACCGGCCGCGACTTCGCTCCGGATTCATCCCTGATGAAGAGAAAGTAGCTCACCGCTGCCCGATCATCGTCGGGCACCGGTGGCAGGCCTTTCCAGCAGCTCTCGGTGGTATGCGCGATCGAATTCAATTCGGCGTCCTTGGTGCCGGCCTGGACATTGACCATCCGGGTCCAGTCGTCGGACCATCCGGCGGCGCGAGTGATGTCGATGAACCGAACGGGCCCAGGGCGAGTCGCGATATTCTCCAACTCATTTCGCAGACGCGTACCCGACCCCAGGGCCTCGCCGTTGTGGGCCAGATCGAATCCATCGCAGGTCGGCTTGCTCTCCGCATGAGTTCCGGTGAGAGAACAGCCGCTGAGGATCGCTGCCACCACGGCGACACACGATATGAATCGGATCTTGCGCATCGTCCTCACTTCTTCCCCGGCAGCGGTACGTACGCGTCTGTCGGCAGGCCCTGCATCTTCGGGTCGGGGATCTGATTGCTCCACGTGATCTGCGGGCTGGCGTCTGGGTTCGATCGCCCGATGATGATCAGCTTCCCATCGTCGATGGCCTGCGACACCTTGGCTCTCAACTCCTCAGGCGATGCGTGGGGGTTGTCCGCCCCGATCTGCCTGCCAATGCTGTTGTTGTACAAGTCCATCGCTTCGCGTGGACCCTGCTGGCCTCCGACTCGCTCGTGCGCCGTCGTGTACTCCTTAGCGAAGTCTTCGCCGAACCGGCTGGTGAGCAGAGCGTTCCAGTAGGTATGACGAAACGCGTCGCCCTGACCGTCGTTGAGCGTCTGTCCCTGGCCGAGACTTTCACCGAACTTGCTCTGTTTCGCGGCATCGTTCGCTTCCGACTTGATGTCGTAGAAGTCGATCAGCGCCTTAGCACCGTGCGTCGCAAGCAAATTCGACAGAGCTTCCCTCTCGGATTTCGTCATCGCCTGGGGCACGAAGTCGGGGTTGACAGACCGGATGATGTCCAGAACGGTGCCACTCGGCCAGACCACCATCTCATCCGGGTTCACCTGATTCTCGAGCAGGATGCGCGCCAGCTCCGGATCGGTCGGGATATTCGCCATCCCGAGTTTCACCGACTCCGTGAGATTTTCCAACACTCCCGAGATGGCCGCGATCTTGGCGTCCTCCACCATGATGTTGTCCAGCGCCTCCCGGAACATCTGGGTCAGAATGCGCCGTTCCAGCTCTTTCGCCGCGATGGCGCCCTCCGGGTGCCACCAGTTGCTCTTCGCCGTTTCCCAATTGGACTTCCGGGAGAGCACCTCACCGTCGTCCTTGTAGAAGAGGTCCCATTTCGAGGCCGCGGTCTTGGCGACCGCCACTTGGATCTTCGCGATCTCCACCTGGAAGGTATTGCAGATCGGGGTAATCCTGTTCGCAAGTGCCGCATAGACATCCACGGTCGCGAGGGTGTCGGTCTTATCCGTGGCCCCACGAGCGCGCGCCGCTTCGCCGCCCGCACCAACGAAGTATCCGTCGGACTTGGCGATGAGGCCCGCCGCCGACACCGCTTCGGCCTCGATTCCCGGTCCAACCTTCGTCAAGGTGTCGACAACATCGCGCAAATGCTTCAAATTCCAGCCGAGCACCATCGGCACGGTCAAAGCCGTCTTGTCCGTCATCGCGGTCGGGCCTTGTCGATATCACGCGCATTGGTGTTGTCCACACCCTCGAACGTGTTGGCTGCCGCGTCCGTCAGATCGGCGATAGCCCGCAACCGACCGACGTGATACTTCAACACCGTATCCAGGGTCTTGAGTGTTTCCTCGACGGAGATGGCGATCTGCGAGCCCTCCATACCGGTCACACCTTGCTTCAGACCACGAGCGGACTCACGACTGTCCTGCGCGACCGGAGCCTTCCCCGCGATCGTGTCAGCGCGTTGTCGGACATCTGTCGCGAGCTGCCGCATGCGCGCCAGATCGGCTTCCACCATGACAGCTCAGCCTTCACATCGAGAAGGTAATGGGGGTGGGACCGAGTTCACCCGGATCCTCCCACTCGGGTGATGCCGCCGGTGCCGAGACCGCAGGTCCCGCGACTGCTTCGCGGTACGCCTGCTCAGCCGCGTTCGCGGCATGCTCACACGCCTGCCGGTGCAGGGTTGCGATAACCGTCGCCAGCCGTGCGGGGTCGCTGCTCATGGCGTGCGGCGCGATTCGAAGATCGGTGATCATCTTGTAAGCGTCGACTTCCAGGACCACCAAGCCACCGTTGGACTGGGCGAGTCCCCGCACCTTACCGACCGCGGCATCGATCAATGCCGCACGGTCCGCGAGCCGCTCGTCCTCGTTCATCCTCCCCCTCCAGGTTGAACTACCAGCTATCCGAATCGTCCCTCTCGCCAACGCTACTGGCCGCACGCACGCTACCGCAAACGATCGGACGGCCGGCTACCGCGGCAACGGAGGGCCGTTGAAAACGGGCATCAGTCGAATAGTGCCGATCCGGGTACATGGTTGAAAATCCAGCAAGGGCAGGAGCGGACCAGAATGGCACTGCCTAACAGCACTCTGTACTTAACAGGTTGTGATTGCGAGGTGCGGTAATTCGACCAACTCGACGCAGGTTCGCGTCGGAGCTCGACGCCGCCGTGGACAGTCCGCAGCTGCTGGATCTCGACCCGACCTTGCCAATCCATGCAACCCCTCCGAGACTTCCCGCGATACTGGCACAGCGCCACTGGACACGAAATCCGAGCAGATACAGGCGTGGCCGCCTGTCTGCCGTCGAATGGGTGCTGGAGTTCGGGAAGTCTCCGGGCCGAAAACCGCCTTTTCACCGATCGAGCAGCCTCGCGAACCACGCATCAGCGTGGGGACATGCGCCACGCAACTGGGCGACCCCCAGCTCCCCGATGGCCAGCGGGCCGTCCAGGGTCTTGACGTATCCAGGAAGGTGACTCAGCAGTCTTTTCGACGGTGCCGTCGCCGGACCGTCGTTCACCAATTCCGGGCCACCTGCCAGCTCGATGCCGCGGCGCAGCTTCTCGGCCAGACGCTGATCGCCGTACAGTTCGGCGAGCTGGTCTGCGGCGGCGAGCACCCCTGTCTCGAGTTCATGCAGGATCAGGTGGGGTAGGAACCGCTCATCACCGAAATGATCGACTAGGCAGCGCTCGACGTGGGCGACACGCTCGTGGGGCGAGCCGTCCGGTCGGGTCGCCATGCCGGGTGTGTCGGCCAGCAACCCGTAGTAGTCCAACATGGTCGTCAGGACTCGAAGATCACTGCTGTTCAACAGCTTCCGAATCTCACCCGCGAGTTTCGCCCAACTACTCACCCCGCCCGAAAAGGCTGGTCCCACTGCGGGCCGTTTGGTCTTGACGATGGACATGCTGACCCACAGCCCGCGGCGTCCAGATCGGGAGCCAGCACGTCCCGCACGACGGTTTCCTCGGTTTGGCCTTCGACCAGGATGTGCAGTCGCCCACGTGGTTCAGCCATCACGTCCCGTGCCGGTCGGCCGGCCGCCGATCAGGTTCTTCTCCCACAGCTCGCCGAGGGAATAGTCCTGTAGCCAGTCCCCAAGCTCCTCCGGATCCGGACGGGTGAACACGGATTCGCCGCCACGCCGCTCCACGATGATGAGATCCTCGAGCGACATCTGGTTCATCAGGGTGACCGATTGGGTGGCGATCAGGACCTGACTGTGGACCGAGGCCTGCCGCAGCAATCCGGCCAGCGCGACAATGGCATACGGGTGCAGACCCAGCTCCGGCTCGTCGAGCACCACAAGCATCGGCAGGCGCGGGTGCAGCAGCAAGGTTGTCAGGCAGACGAAGCGGAGAGTGCCGTCCGACATCTGGTTGGCGGAGAACACGGCGTCGGAATCGGTCTCTCGCCACCGCAGGCGAATCCGACCACCGGACTCCGGCTGCAACACGAAATCCCGGAAGAACGGTGCGACCTGACAGATGCCGCCGACGATCCGGCGATATGAGGCGGGATGGCTGTCCTGGAGATCGAGCAACACCGCCGCCAGATTGCCGGCATCGCGGCGCAGCGCGAGGTTGTCGCCGACGTCGACGAACTGTTTGACCGGTGCGGTGGCACTGGTGTCGTGGAAGTGGAAGACCCGGCAGCCTTCGAGGACCCGCGAGACGTGCGCAGCGATGCGATTGGATTCCTGCGACTCCGGCAACCGTGATTCGCGCTGCCCTCGACCGAGCGACTTGTCGTAGGGCCGGTCGTAGCCATCGGCCTGATACGAGACCCATTCCTGCCCGAAGATGAGTTCATCATTGGCCGCCGGAATCAATTCCGCCACATAGCGATTGGGGTCAGAGCGCACCTCTGGCCTGATCCCCTCGGTGTCCCTCTGCCTGCGCGATAACGCCGATGCCCCGCCGTTCATACCGACGAACAGCCCGAGTTCACCATCGACGATCCGCCCCAGCATCTCGAACGCGTGGACCAGGTTGCTCTTCCCGGCGCCATTGGCCCCGACCAGCACATTGAGCCGACCGAGCGGAATCGTCGCCGAGCGAATCGAGGTGAACCCCTCCACCTTGATCGCATCGAGCTGGCGTTCGGTCATGGCCTAAACTCCACGGTCCGCCATCGACAACAATGGCCGACGGCCCGCCGAGGGACCGCACTGAGGACCCGGATGGGCATCGACCACGTCCGCAGGCGCACGCGGAGCTGACTCCGAGAACCGGGTCTCGTCGGCCGTCAGCCCGCCGCTGAGACCCCGAGCCCCGCCTGCCCAGCCCGCTTCCGGCTCTCCCGAACGACAACGTTCCCGCTGCCCGTGTACTCGACCCGCTCGAAAGTGGCGAAGCCCAGCTCGTTGAGTGCCTTCAGAGCCGCATGTGAGTTGTAGTTGTTCACCGATCCCGTAGTACTTGCAATCCCGGTCGCGAGAGTAATGAGCTGAATCGGCGGCCAGAGCGTGTCGTTGACCATGACCGCGTAGGTCTGGATCCGTTCCGGCTGACGGTCACGGGTCGCCAGGAAGATCTGATCATCGGCCAGCGGGACCGACGCGCCATTGATCGTCAGGGCGGTAGTTCGAGTCATGATCGAGCATCATGCCAGATGAAAACAAAGGCATATGACTGTATCCACCAGTGACGCAACAGTTTCCAGACCTTGATCCTTCCGTTGAGGACGCGGTCCACTCCACCCTTTGCCCGTCGTCCTGGTAGCGCATCGCCCAATAATTCTGTAACACAGACTATTTCGGTCTATGGACCACCAGTTCCGCACCGACCGATCGTGCCACTCCCCACGGGAACAGTGGTTTCTCTGCGGGGCCGCAGCCATACTGAGGATTCGCTCGGGGGCGGTTCGGGCGAGCGATGCGGAAGCTGGGGTACCTATGTCCGACATGCGATTCGAGAAGCGTCAGTACTGGATCAATGATCAACTGGCCGCGTTTCCGGCGTTGTCTGGACCGCATCGCCTGCTGCTTTCGGTGCCTCTCATGCGGAGCGGCTGGCATGTGCTGATCGATGAGGCCGATCCGTTTCCGCCCTCGGGCAGGGTCGGGGCGTTCGCCGTTGGGCCGACCGGCGCGTTCGCCTTCGTCTTCACGGATGCCGTTCCCGAGGGGTCGAGCCTGCGGCAGCTCCAGTCGCGCGCGGAGGAGGTGTTCGCGAACCTCACCGCGGACCGGAATCGGTATGTGCCGCATATGATCGAGCTGCTGTTCCTCACCGAGCGGGCGGCCCGGCAGTCGTCAGCTGGCGAACCCTGCCTACTCGATCCCGCTACGCTGCCACGTCATCTCTTCGGTGGCGCAGCACAACTGACGCGTCAGCGTGCTCGCGATATCGCTTTCAGCGTGGCGGGCAGGGACGGCCGATTCCAGCTGATCTCGAGTGATGACGCGCCGGCCCCCGGCAAGGCCGGCGAGGACGGGCTTTTCGAGCCTGCGGAGTTGCGCGGCGACGAGCGCACCCGGATGCTGCAACGACCGTTCAAGGACTGGATGACCTTCCTGGACCCGGACCAGCTGGAGCTCGTGCACAAGAATTTTCGCGGTCCGGCTCGGTTCAGTGGGCCCGCCGGAACCGGGAAGTCGATCGTCGCCGTCCACCGCATGGCCCGGTTCGCGAAGAATCATCCCGGCCGAATGCTGTTCACCAGCTTCGTGAAGACCTTGCCCACCTATCACGAGTCGGGGTTTCGGCAGCTCGCGCCCCACGCGGGGGATCGCGCGCAGTTCGTCGGCCTGCACGCCTGGGCGAAGGGATTTCTTCGTGGACGCGGCATCGTCATCGAGCCGGAGGAAGGGTTGATCGAGGACGCGTTCAGTCGAGCCTGGCGCGGCCCGGCGCGAGACCATCTGGCCCCCCTGCATCCGAGCCCCGTCTATTGGAAGGACGAGATCCACCGGATCATCAAGGGCCGCGGCATCACCGACCTTCAGACCTACAAGCGTGTCGACCGCGCGCAGCGCTACGGCGTCAAGCTGGACGGTCCGCGCCGAGAAATCGTGTGGAACGAGTTGTTCAAGCCCTACCAGGAAACGCTTGCCGAACGCGGCCACAGCGACTTCCACGATCTCATCACCCGCGCCACGGACGAGTTGCGGGTCGCCCCACTCGATGACCCCTACGGTCTGGTCGTGGTCGACGAAGTACAGGACTTCACCTACGTCGAGGTGCGCCTCGCGCATCAGATCGCCGGCGGCAGCGCCGACTCCCCGCTGCTGCTGGTCGGTGACGGCCAGCAGCAGGTGTATCCGGGCGGATGGCGACTACGCGACGCGGGCATTCCGATCGTCGGCCGTGGCGCCAAACTCAAGATCAACTACCGCAACCGCGAGGCGGTGCTGAACTTCGCTCGGGAGGTGAACGCACTCAATACCGTTGACGACCTGGACGGCGAGCCGGGATTCGTCCTGCGCGACAGCAAAACGGTGCTGCCGGGCGGATCGGCCAGCGCGGAGACCGTCTCCTCCCTCGACGCCGCGGAACAGCGCCTGCTGGCCCGAATCCGCGACTGCGGTTTCGCACCGGGCGACATCGCGGTTATCGCCACCACCCGCAACGACGCAAGCCGCATCCGTAAACTACTGGACCGCAATGACCTTCGAACAATCTCGCTGGAACACTACGATGCCACTGACGACACCCACATCAAGGTCGGGACGGTCCACCGCTCCAAGGGCATGGACTTCGCGGCCGTCATGCACATCGTCCGCGAATCGGCCCTGCCCGACGACACGGAACTAGCGGCACGCCAGATCATGGTGGCCCGCAGCCGTGCACGGGATTACGTGTGGGAGTGCAGAATCCGGTAGTGAACCGGTCTGGATGAGCCGAAACACGCTCACCCATCGGCGACTCTGACCCGGAGCGCGCCCAGCGCTTGTTCGCATGGCAAACGACTAGGAGACCGCCGTCCTGATCGTCGGTGGCCACACCTTCGACAACACCAAGCGGTGGCTGCGAGATGTAGCTCGCGCCCGCCCCTTTGTCACGGAGTCTTCCGAATTGCGGCGTGTCGCAACAGATATCGACATACCGAGCAAGCTGAAGCGCCAGGCCAGCTCTCCCGCCGGGCCGAGCGGCCGATCGAGGTCAGCGAACTCGGCGGGAAAGGTTCACGTAGCCCCGTTCGCCCCAGCGGACGGGATCCTGCTACACACAAGACATGACCATCCAACGCCTCCAGCTGCTGGTCGCCGATTTCGCCGCCCGCCGCGAATGGGAGCGATTCCATACGCCCAAGAACCTGGTGATGGCGTTGACCGGGGAAGTCGGTGAGCTCTCGGAGTTGTTCCAATGGCTGACCGAACAGGAGAGCTCGGACATCTGTCAGGACCCCGGCCAGCGCGCGCGGGTGGAGGAGGAGATCGCGGATGTTTTCATTTATCTGTTGCGCCTGGCGGATGTGCTCGGAGTCGACCTCGACGCCGCGGTCGAAGCGAATGTGCGCAGAAACGAGGAGCGTTACCCGGCGGCTGTGGTGAAGGGCCGGGCGGTGAAGTACACCGAACTTCACCAGCCCTGAACCAGCCCGCTTCACTTGGCCATTCGCTCCAAGAACTCTTGGGTCTCGGGATCGGTGGAGTGGACGCAGACGCCCTGCATGCCACGCGTCAGCAGGACCTTGTAGGTATTGCGGATCAGCCCCATGAAATGCAGCGCCGTGGCCCGCTTCACCGCGGGGTCGTGGGAGAACTGCTGACGTGCTTCCCATCGATCGCCACGACGCACGAAGTCGGGTCCGAAGACGACTCCCGCCCAGTCATATTCGAACCCCTGCGCGGTGTACACACAGCCGACCTGACCGAAGCCCCGGTCATCGGAGGCCCAGAAGTCCGAGATCGGCGCGTCGGGTACTCGTTTGCCGTCCTTCGCGTTCCATGGCCGCTTCCAATCGCCGATCTCCACATCGTCGACAAGTCGCCGCCCGGTAGGCGTATCCACCGGATCGCTCCAGCGCCAGCAATATCCGGCCGCGATGCGCGCCGTCCCCTGCTCGCGGTCTCGTTGGGTCATCAACCAGGCTTCCAACGCCGAGGGTGAGTCCGCGCTCGTGACCCGGAATTCGTCGTCGCTCCCGGCGGTCAGCGCACTCCAGGCGACCGGAGGCTGTTGATCAAGCCCCAGCAGCCGCGCCACCCAGGTATCGAAGACTTCCGATCCGCCACACCGGAATTGGCCGTCGAGCCGCACCACCTCGAGATCGCAGCCGGCGGCCGTCGCGGCGGCGGAGATCTCGGCGAGCGAGCCCATCTCGCCGGGCCGCACGATCTGGTTCTCGTCGAGCAGGAAGACCGGCACCCACGCGACGTCGATGAGCTCGTCGATCTGACGCCGGGCCTGCGCTCGTCGCTCCGCCGACGTCCACCGATTCACGCTGGTCTCGCGAATCCTGTGCGCCTCATCGCAGATGATCACATCCAGATCGCGCGGCCCCGCCCCGACGTAGTTGTTGAAGTACTTGAACAGGTCCTGCACCCGCTTGTCGCGGAGGCCGGCCACCTTTCGCATGGTCTGCGTGAACGCCTTGGACCCGGTCGCGTGATGCACGGTGCGTCCCTTGCGGGCGAGTTCACCGAGCAGGCTCAGCGCGATAACGCTCTTGCCCGATCCGGGCCCACCCAACACTACGACGACGGTCTGGGTGCGCGCGGCGCGCGCTTTGCCGACGGCCTGCACCACGATCTCGTAGGCGACCCGCTGCTCGTCGAGCAGCACGAATTGCTCGCGTTCCTGGATCTCCTTGGCCGCGAGGGTGAGCAGCGCCTTGCTGGGCGCGTGGTGGAACCCGAGGAAGTCGTCAGCGGCTGCACGCGCGTGGTCACGGCCCGCATCGACGGACAGCAACCCGCGTAGGCGATCGACCAGGGCTCCCCGATCGTCCATGGTGAACATCTGCCCGTAGTCATTGACCGGATACTTCAGCAGTGAGGGAATGTCCGAGGCACGCGCGTTGTGCAGATAGGCGATGCCGTGGACGCTGCCCGGCCGATCGGCGAGCGCGGGCGTGGCGTCGACCAGGTACTGGCAGTAGGCACGTACCTGCTCGGCCGGATGCAGAACCGGGTTCGCGTACGCCGCCACCGAAACCAGGTCCGCGGCAATGAGTTCGGCTTTGGACCACTGCTTCAGCTCGACGAGCACATAGCTGGCCGCACCGGTCCGCGGATGCACGCCGCACAACACCACGTCGACCCGCTTGGGACTGTGGGGCAGTCGGTGCTCGAGCAGCACCTCGACATCACCGAGCCCGCCGTCGACCAGGTCGGAGAGCAATTGCGGCAGGCTGCGCAGCCATGACCTCACCTCGCCCGCCGCGACCTTCTGGCCCCACTGGTGGCCGGCCTGCTCGACCAGCTGCTCCACGAGTTGATCGGTCTGCGCATCGCTGAGCAGTTTACGGGCGCTCCCCCGGACCAGTGTCACCTTGTATTCCCCACTCGGGCACGCGAAATCGGCGTGCGGGTGGGGGCAGCGACGAAGGTGACTTCGGTGCCCGGCGGGCCGCGACGATCACAGTATCGGAGGGCCCCGACATATCCCGGCATCCACGGTCAATGGCGTGGTCATGGCGACGGCAGCTCGCCGCGTCCCTACACGCACGCTCCTCGATGCCCAGAAATGCCAGCAAGCGGTATGTACGAAGGGGGGTGCAGTCGCTGGTGCAGAGAAGGGCGTTGGTGACGGTCAGTTGCTAGGGGCGCGGTCGGTGGGGGTCAGTAGTTGACGTGGGGTGTCGGGCCAACGGGTGTTGCCGGGAGGTGTTCGCCTATGAACTCTGGGTGGAGGGGGGTTGGTTCGTAGAAGGTGAGGGCGGGGTCGAGGGCAGGAGGGTCACCTTGGCGGGGTCGAGAGGGGTGACCGACAGGAGCTCTTGGACGACGGATTCGGGTTTGGGGGTCGGGTTACGGGCTACGAGAGCGGTGCCAGGGTGGCTTGGCCAGCCGGGGTGGATGAAGGCGATTTCGGTGCCTGAGTTCAGGCGGAGGAGGAGAAGTTCGCGGGTGTAGCCGGGTGGCTTTTTGAAGGGCCTTTGAAGAAGGGGCTGGAGGTCGGGCCAGGGGAGGTCGATTCTTGCTATCGGGGGGAGGTGGACGAACTCTTGCCAGCGGTCGATGGGGATTTCTCGGTATGGGCGGGCGGGCCAGGGGCGCATGGTGTCCAGGGCCGTGATCACGTTGGTGAGGAAGGTTCGTTTGTCGGCTTCCGAGAACGGGGATTGGACGACGGTGTCGAGGGCGGCGCCGGAGTCGAGGGCTTGGGTCAGGTCGCGGTAGTGGTCTTCGATGGTGAGGTCCCACAGGGTGTTTCGCACCAGCCATTCGGCGGTGTGGTGGGCTTCAGGGACGTCCAGGGACTGGGCGAATTGGGTGCGGTAGAGGACTGCGGTGACGGTGGCTCGCCAGGGTTCGGTCATGGTGGGTCCTCTCGGGCTACTTGGAGGCTCGCAGGGAAATGGCGGCGGGGTCGATGCGGAGGCCTTCGGTGCGGAGTTGGTCGATCACCTGAGTCGAGAACTTTTGGGCGGGGCGGTAGTGGCCGCTGGCGTCGGTGAGGAGGCGGAGTTCGCCGTTCACCACCTCGATTTCGCCTGCACCGGCTACGGGGGCGCCGGACAAGAAGCTGGAGTGGTGGAATTCGCCGGGGGCGTGGTACTTCGAGGCGTAGAGGGCGCCGTTCTCGTCCATGACGAAGATGGCTCTTCCGTCGTGGAATGCTGTGGTCGAGGTGGTGGTGTCGAAGAGGGTGCCTCGGGCGTCGTAGAGCTTGCCGTCTCGGATGAAGAGTTGGAAGTCGTGGCGTTCCTCGGGGGTGAGGTAACGGACGGATTGGCCTGGCCAGATTGGGTTTCCGGGGAGGCTTTCGCCTTTGTAGAGGGGGTTCATCGGGGTGGTTTTGAGTTTAGGGACGGAACCTGTTCGGCGGCCGAAGACTGCCAGTCTCGCTGCGGCCTCCTGGACCCACTTCGCGACCTTGGCCGCGAGGGCTCGGACTCGGTCGGCCAGGATGCCGACGACACGCGCGGATTCCCTTGCCTTGGTGGCCAAGCCGGCGATGATCGACGCAATGCGGGCTGCTTTGACGGCTACGCGGGCGGCCCAGGCGGTATTGCCGATGTATTCGGACAGGCCCGCGGTGACTGGAGCCAACAACGCCAAGCCGACTTCTACCGCGGCGGTTTCGAGGCCCAGGTCTTTCAGTTCTTCGAGGATTTGGTGGTGGGCCTCGTCGAGGTGGTGGGCGTAGTCGCCACAGGCGGTGCCGATCTCGGTGCTGATAGCGGCGAGGTCGGTCAGGTCTGATTGGCGGGAGCGGGCGGCCTCGATGGCTGCCGGGATTTCCTCGGACTGCTGGTTGGCGAGGAGGTCGATGGCCTTCGGGATCGTGTCGGCCAGGGTGTGGAAGTTCGTGGCCGTGGTGGACCAGGCGGACTGGGCGGCAAGGAGTTCGGACTGGTGGCCGTTGGGCCACATCGCGCCGACGGCGTCCTTGATGATCGACCAGCCGAAGGGTTCGGGGATGCCGTCGCCGGCCGCGGAAGGAGCCTCGTCGGGGAGACAGGACTGCGGGGTCAGGGCGGGTGGTGGAGGGGGTTCCACCTCGTTGTGGTCGGCCGCGGACTCCCCTGCCTGGTGGTTGTAGGCACCGACCACGATCAGGTCTCGGACTTGTGCCGCGGCGGCGGCCAGTTGGGCGGAGGCTTGCAGGGCCGAGTTCGCGGCTTGGTCGTAGGCGGCGGACCATTCTTGGCCGATGGTGTCGCTGCCGGCCATGCCGACGTTCGCGCGGAGGACGGTGAGCAGGCCGGAGTGGGTTTCGATCGCGTCGGAGTTGAGGGTCCCGAAAACCTCTCCGGCGGAGCTGTATTCGCCTGAGCGGCAGACGATCAGCGGGACCGTGGGAGGTGGGCTCATGGCCACATGGACGCGTTGGTGGATCCCACCGTTCCGTAGGCCGTGTGGGCGGCGGAGAGTTTCTCACGGAGGGCGCGCAGGGCCTCGCGCAGGAGGGCGGCTGCGGCTACCCGGTCGTCATGGGCGGCGCGGTGGGCCGTGGCGGCTTCGCCGGACCAGTCCATGTGGAGGTCGGCGACGCACTTTTCGATCGCGGCTATTCGGGCCTCGATCGAGGATTCCAGTTTGGCTGTGCCGTCGATCAGTTGTTGCAGACCACCCAGGTCGACCCGATAGTCCGCCACTAGACCACCTCGGGCAGGTCAAGACCCGAGCCAGCTTGGGTGACCGCCTCCGCTCGGTAGTGGTCGGTGTGGGTGTGTTCCGCGGCTACCCGGCGGAGGAGGGAAGCGTCGGTGGCGAAGGAGGTGAGAATCCGGTGGGCGCCGGATTCCCAATCGGTCCACGGGGTCTCGTGTGAGGCCGCGGCGTCACCTTGCCAGTCGCCGCCCAGGAATGAGCGGACCAGCCGCATGTGTGCGGTCAGGTCGTCCACGAGGTCCTGGGCCGCGCGGTCCAGCCAATCCGCGGCCGCTCGCATCGCGGCCGCGTCGATCTTCAGTATCCCCACCATCCGCACGAAGGTAGTGACGGAAGGGCTTGGCGGAGGGTGAGATTCGAACTTCGCGCACTCGGGGTGTGGCTAGCCCGCGTGCATCCACTCGGAAGTGAAGCGGGGGCGCGGGCGGTGGTAGGAGAGGATCGAGGTGGGAGTGATGTGGCGGCGGATGATGACCTCGAGGGCCTGCGGGAAAGTCGGGGCTACGAGGTCGAGGGAGAGGACGCCGTCGGAGACGATGCGGCCGTCGTCGAGCATCAGGAGGAAGGTGGTGCCGGCGGTGTTGGCGGCCAGGGGGGTCATGCGGTGGCCCAGGGCGCGTTCGAAATCGGCGTAGCGGTCGTACATGCCGTTGGCTACGTCGACCGGGTCGAAGAACAGCGGGGTCGCGGACCAGAGGGCTCCGGGGAGCTCCGGGGGTTGAAGCGTCAGTCTGCCGAAACTTTGAAGGATGTTCGCAGCGTGGCGGGGGACATGGAAGCCCTCGGCTTCCAGCTGGTCGGTCCAGTCGGTGATGTCGATACGACGGGAAGGGGTCCAGCCCGCTGCGGTGAGGGCTCGGGACGTCACTGGATTCGGCCAAAAGTAGCGCATAGTGGATATTCGGCGCTGGAAGTTCTTGGGCACGTATCGATTTGATCGAGATACGCCAAAGGCCCCCAGCAGATGCTGGGGGCCTTCGCGAATGATGTTCCGGCGGTGTCCTACTCTCCCACACCCTGTCGAGTGCAGTACCA